>NZ_JACRSO010000001.1:0-600000 GCF_014384745.1 Luoshenia tenuis | reverse complement strand
GCCCCAGGCAATGCAGGTGTTCGCTTTTTCGGTACGTTTGCAATTTTTTACGCCGATAATACCCGCTACCAACTCGGCTACAGCGCTGACCAGGCTCAGGATACCCGCTGCATACAGCAGTCCAGAAGAGATCATCCCATCGGAAATATAGGCGAGCGCGGCGATGCCAAGAATGGCAATGATCGCCATGATCAACGCAATCGCTCCACCGATGATCATTAAAATTCCCGTCACTTTCAGAAAACCAGAACCTTTTGCTACCGTTTGTTCCATTGTAAACCCCTCCACATTAAATATTAAGATAGACAGCAAGTGCTGTTACCTACACATGAAATTGTTTAGAAAGCTATTTCGTAGGCGAAATACTTGTCAGAATCGCTTGAACATCAGCATCTTCCAAGGTTAGTTTTTGACCACCGTTTTCCAACCAAATATTGACCTGGAATTGCTCATCTCCATCTTCGGCCCAGAGTATCGCTACCGGATAATCGTTGCTTTTGCCGGTAAAGCCCTCCCAGGTGTAAGCCCCCAGGGTAAAAGGAGAAATATCCTCGGTATTCTCATACAGATCTTTCCAAGGCTCCATCATAGTCGTATCTTTGCCGTAATAGGTGATCTGCAGACCAGGCTTGGTCAACTGGTCGAATTCATCTTGCGCTCCCTTGTAGATGGAAAAGCTGTTTGGATTGGTATCCCCTTCGTAATCATCAAAAAGATCGGACACAGTAAAAGCCTTCCAACCGTTAGGAACAAGTGCGTTAACGTTACCAGCATCAAATGTCTCCCCTGAGGTTTGCGCCGTCCCCGAGCCTCCGTTTGAAGCAGGTGCTGCGGTACAGCCAGCAAAAATGACGGTGACCAACATTAAAACTGACAGTATAACGAAACCTTTTTTCATATAATATGGAACCCCTTTTTGCGTATTTTTTCCTTTAAAATATCAAATAAAAAGATGCCAGCAGGCCTGCTTCATGAAAATTTTAGCAAAGGAGCGGCAAGAAAGCATAGTACCCATCGGGTACTTTTTAGAGAACTTTGTCGGATAGTGCATAAAAACGGCAGGTATCCATTGGATACCTTGCCGCTTGAACACGCTAAAAGTAGTATGATTATCTATTGTATGGTATTAAGCTCATCTAAACGATTGCTACGGCGAAGCAGATCGATATAAAGCATTAACTCTTCTTTGGTACCGACACCCAATTTTCTGTAAATATTCTTATTATGTTTACGTACGGTGTTGATGGAGATAAAAGCTAACTCAGGGATTTCGGCTATTTCATGCCCGTCGATATAAAAACGCATGATGTGGCGCTCTGCTGGGGTCAGCGTAGTGGTACCAGCGACAAATTGATCCATCATCTCCAGGAGTTCTTTGGAAAGCGGATCCGATGCGGACATCGGTGTCTGCCGCTGCTGAAGCTCTTTTTGCAACAAGCTGGCGGTGGCGATTTGTGGCGCGGCGTCAATGCCATTATAGGTTAAATCCACCAGCTGCATTAATAGTTCTGCCGTTTGCACATCCTCAGGGATATTAATGATGCAAAGCTGAGCGGGAAGTTGCATGATATGATTGCGATAACTCCAACCGGCTGTAAATCGCTGCGCAATGTTTTGCATCAGCATTTTTGTAGCATCAGGGCTATTGTAATCGGTCAATATTGCAAAATGGCCCCGCTCACAATCGTATACGTTATCATTCGAGAATAATTCTTTTAGCTGTTCAGCAATGCTGGCAAACAATCCGTTAGAGTAGTCAGTGCCCATCAGCATGGCCTGTAAATACTCGGAACGCGAAAGTTTGATCGTAACAACCGCAAAACGGTTTTCACTTTTGATTGCTAGGGCGACATCCTGCAAAAAGATAATACGGTTATAAACATTGGTGATGGGGTTGTAGATTTCGTTTAAATTCTCTACTGTCGTGAGGAAGCCGAAAATACCAATCGATTGAAAAAATAGTTCAAGCAGTTGATGGGGCATGAAAACCTGTTGGATGAAAATAGGAATGATGCTGAAGATCAAAAACAAAATGGCTGCCTGCCGCTGCACTTTGCGTAGCGTCCCACGAAAGCGGACCGCAAGCCCTGTGGCGAATAAGATATAGAAATATCCGGCGCCATAAAGCGCATAGATCATGATGCCGTGGGAATAAATGCGGCTGCTATCGTAGTAGAATACCCAGTTTAAAACAGGATTAAGGGCTAGTGGGAGCACAACGCCTAAAATTTCCGGGAGCAGAAATATAGCCAACAACACTTTTCCGATTCGATGCTGCAGCCCCAATAGCATAATCATATACCAGGCGAACAGACAAGCTGTGCTGGTATGGGCAAAAAGAAATATGTAATTCAAAATATCACGGAAAAGATAGCTGTAATCCATAACGTAGGAATTGGCTACAGAACTCCAAATATCAAAAATAGCCGAAATCAATTCGGCGATGATGATATACATTAACAATCGATTAGAGGATCTACGAATATCCTTTTTTGAGAGTATTAGGTATAATGAGAAAGCACTGATGATTGTTGCACAAATATCGAAAGAAACGTTGTAGATCACAGCTCTGCTCCAACCCCTTTTGAGCGGTAATAATACTCTCAAAGCAGCATTTTCTTTATTAGAGTATAAAAAATGCCGGCGATTGTCAAGAAAAATGGATTCTACACGTTTCTACTTTTTAGCAACGTTAAAAACGATACAGCAAAGGATAAAGGTCTACGAGCGGGCGGACGTGTACCGCGCCCGGCTGGACCCGTCTACCGGAGAAGGGCTGGAGGAGAAGCTGCTGTATAAAAGCTGCACCCGCATTGGCTACCCATTGCCGGCGGGCACGGCGGTGGAGCGGCGGGATGCCTGAACCTGAAAGCGAGCTTATTCCTATCTATACTTGGATGAGCGGGCAAGACCATCATACAAAAAGCCCTTTGCTTTTGGCAAAGGGCTCTGTTTTTATCGTTATGACAGGGTCTCGATAAAATGATTGGCATACATGTCCCAATACTTTTTATATACAAATGTATCGTTGCCATCGAAATTCAGCTGATACATTCTAAACGTCACGAGAAAATTTTTAGGCTGCCACAGCTCCTCGTAGGTATATTGATAGCGCATGCCCAGTGCCTTCATCACGCTGCCGCTGCGGGGATTGTTAACGTCGTGCGTCGCCGTGATATAGGGTAGGCCGTCTTTTTTCACCCGTTGGACCACGGCTTTGCCCGCCTCGCTTACGATGCCCTGATGCCAAAATTCTTTGCGCAAGCCATAACCGAGGTCATGATGATCCTGCGTGCTGACATGGATATAGCCGATCGGGATATTGTCGCTGTTAAGGCAGATGGCATACCGATATCCCGTGGGCTGCGCATAGTCCGGGGCGTATCTCTCCTCAAAAAATGCGGCTGCCTCATCTATTGATTTTAGCGGATACCACGGCAGATAAGTGTTCACCTCTTCATCGCTGTAGATCGCAAATAATGCGGGGAAGTCCTCCCGCGTAAACTTTCGGAGAATCAGGCGCTCTGTTTCCAGCGTAGGCGTGTTCATGCGTTATTCCCCCTATTCTTCGGTGATCGCATTTAATGTATGTTTCGCCTGCTCCGCGACCAACGCGTTTGAGGCGTTAACGGTGATGAGCGCCTTCCATAAGGCCCATCCGCGCGCCCGATCAACAGTCCCCGTATCCAGCCCGCGCAAAAGGTATTTTCTGCTGCGTTCGTCAAAAAAGGTCCAGGCCATGGCATAATCGCAGGCCGGGTCGCCAATGCCCATGATCCCAAAATCAATCACGCCGCAGAGCCTGCCATTTTGTACTAAAAGATTACCCGGGGCCACATCGCCGTGGAACCATACGGGAGGATGCTCCCAGGTTGTGGCGACGGCGCGCGCCCACAGCGCGCTTAACTTTTCAACCGGCCAAATGTCCCGTTGCGCCTGCAGGGCCTCTTCAACCTGGCTGCTATAAACAGATGGGCTTGCGCCGCGGAAGAAATTATGTTCACCCGCAGCGGGCGCGCCGGTCGTATCTATGCTTTGCAGCTCTTGCAAAAATGACGCAAGCTCCATCGCAAAGCCTTTAGCATCGGTAATATTGTGCGCATTGGCGGTTTCGCCTGCAATATAGCGGTTGATGGACCAGGGAAACGGATACTCATCCGTGGGAACGCCCATGGCCACCGGGCTGGAAATAGGCAAAGACAGGTGCCGCGCCAAGAAGGGGAGCCACCGAGCCTCTTTTTCTACCTGCACGACATATGCGGGCCCACTGGGCAGGCGGACAGCCATTTCATCGCCTAGATGAAAGGTCCTGTTATCGTGCCCGCCGTGCGCCACTGGGCAAACTTCCAGCGCACGCCATTTGGGGAATTGCGCATCAATTAACTTTTTGACCAGTTGCGTTGTGATTTCGACCATATAGAAATGCTCCAAAAGATAATTTTCGATAAGAGTATTCTAACATAATGAGGCGAGAGAAGCTATCTCAATATATAACAGCGAAGTTTTTCATAGAGGCATAACTAGGCGAAATCTCTAGCGCAAGAGGGGAAAGCGGCGAGCGGACAAAAACGAGTTCGCGTGGTTAAAAAGCAAAGCAATGCAAAAGCGGCATGGCAATCAGCCATACCGCTTGAATAAATGATGTTCTGCCAGGGGTACGGCCACTTTTGGCAAAGCCCCCCAAAGTCCATATTCAAAGCCTAATTCACGTCGATATACAGCGCGGTCATCGACGGGATGGTGACCGAGCCTCCAAAGATGGTCTCATAGGTCTTGGACCCGGTCAAGTACCCATACATGGTGATAATATCATCCTCCAAAATACGGCCCTCATTCGCCGTGCGCTGGTAGGTAACATAAACGGTATCCTCCCAGATGGAGTACTTACCCTTGGTCACGTTTACGCGCAGCACTACGGTGTTGCCACTCTCCATGACCTGGACGACCTCGCCCTGGAACACGGCCTTTTGCTGTTTATAGCCATCGGGATTCCGCGCGATCTCATCATAGGAAAAACGCTGGCAGGCGCCGGTAAAGGCTGCCTTTTTCTCCTCAGCTGTCAGCGCGATCTTCTCGGTACGGATCACCCCGCCGCAGACCGAGCAGGTCAGCGCGCGCTCGCCATCTGCCTCAAAGGTGGCCTCCTGCGTTACGATCCACTCGCCCTCCGTATGGGGAGCCTGGGGAATTTCTTGAGAAAGGGTCTCTCCACACGCGGTGCATACGCCCTTTTCAACGCCAGCAGCCGTACAGCTAGCTTCGGTCTCGGTTATCCATTCTGTGACCTGATGACCGGCAGGTGAGCCGGTGGTTTTGCCGCAACGGGTGCAGGTTTTAGGTTCGGTGCAGGTGGCCTGTGCCCAATCGTGCCCCAAAGGCTCGCCCTGCGTCTCGCCACATTCTTTACAGACGGCGGCCTCGGTGCAGGTGGCCTGCGTCCAATCGTGCTGGTGCTGGCACCCGGACAGACATAGGGCCGCCATAAGGAGCACGGCTATAAACGGCATTGCTTTTTTCAACATCATACCCCTCCCATTTTCTATATTGAAATACATGCCTTTTTATTTAAGATACAGGAATTTTCGACAAATAACAACGCACACACACGTGAGTGATTGACGCATGCGGGACGTGAAACGACAGGCCTCTCAGGTGCTGTAAACAGCTTAAAATATCTATATAGAAAAACTCGAGGATATCAAGGGAAAAATAAGGACTGGAACATCAAAAGGCCGCCTGTAACGGCGGCCTTTTGATTGCTATAAACGGATTTTTACGATCTCCCCCTGGGCGGTATTGATATCCACCAGCTCTAAGCGCGGATACCGCTTTTTTGCCTGACGGACTACTGCGAGCAGGCGCTTTGCCTGCTCTGGCGAGATTTTGACGCCGGTCTGGTCCGCGCGCCCCAGGGCGCGCTGCAGGATGCCAAGCGTTACGCGGTTGACCACCAGGCGTGTGGGCAGGGCCAGGTACAGCGTGATGGAACCGGGGGATTTGACGTAGACGCGCATTTATTCCACCACGACTTCCACGATATCCCCTTGGGCGCTCTCCACCTCTACCAGGCGGCCGATAGCGCCCTTTTCCACCATTAAGAGGATCTTGTCCAGATCGATATTTTTAAGCACCTCGCTGCCCTTAAAGGAATCGTTTCCGGCAAATTCCGGGAAGCTCATGCCGATCTCCAGCCCCATCTTGACCAGCTGCATGGGCAGGTTGACCCGCACCTTATCGCCCTTGGCGGAATTGACCACGATGCGCAGCATCAGATCGTCCAGATTTTTGCGCTCGCCCTCCGGCACCAGTGCAACGGTTTTGGGGGGCGCGGCCCCCAGCAGCTCATCCACTGTGACGCCAAAGATCTTGGCCAGCCGGGGCAAAAGCATAATGTCCGGACAGGATAGGTCATTCTCCCATTTAGAAACGGCCTGCGGCGATACCCCCAGCCGCTCGGCTAACTCGTCCTGCGTCAGGCCCTTGGCCTTGCGCAGCGCTGCAATATGCTTACCCATCGAAAAATGATCCATATACTCGTCTCCTTTGCTTTGTTGCCCTCATTGTACGGGATCAGCCAAAGCAAATGAAGGGCTTTGTGGTTGAATAAGCCTTAGTCTGCCCAACTAGGGGTTGCAAATACGCTCAACCATCGGTTGAAAACGAAAAAGAAGGGGTTAAACCTCGATATCAAACCATTTGCAGCTGGCAAACCGGGTATATACGCATACCACGCGGATGGACATATCCAGCAGTGAACTAAGCCAGGCGCCCAGCAGCCCCGCGTGGAAGACGTAGACCATCAACACCGATGCAAGCGGCCGGATGCCGGTAACGCACATCAGCATGATGCGGGCCACATACCGCGTATCCCCCGCGCCGCGCAGGCAGCCCGAGATGACGACAGAGGAGGTCTGAAAGGGCTGGAACAGCGCCACCACGATCATGATCTGCGAGCCCAGGGCGAGAATCTCAGGATCGGTATTAAAGATGGCCACCAGCGGCTCGCGCAGGATGATGAGCACGCTTAGCAGCGCCAGAGAAACGATCATGGCGATGCGCTGACTGATTTTGCCAAAGACTACGGACAGATCGGGCCGCTTTTTGCCCAAATATTGGCCTACCAGCGAGGTGCCGGCCACGCCGATGCCATCGGCAAAGGTAAAGGTGATATTGAGAAACTGCATGCAGATCTGGTGCGTGGCAAAGGCGATGGTGCCCAGGTCCGCCACGATGCGGGCGAACACGAAAAAGCCGATGCGCATGGCCACCTGCTCCAACGCGGCGTTGCCCCCCACGTTGACGATGGAGCGCAGGATATCCGGATGCAACCGCCAGCTGGCGCGCAGCTTTAGGTGCAAAAAACTGTCCCGGTGGGCGATGGAGAGGATGCTTAAAACCAACCCAACCGTAAAGCCAATGGCTGTGGCGATAGCCGCGCCGGCCACACCCAGCCGGGGGAAACCCCAGTTGCCCTCGATCAGGAAAAAGTTGAATACCACGTTGACCAGGTTGGCCACGATGTTGACGACCATGGTGATGCGGGTATTGCCGATGCCGCGCTGGGCCGCGCAGATCGCCATAGTCAGGGCGTTGATGGGCAGGACAAGGGCCAAAATCTGAAAGTAGACGGTAGCGTCGGCCAGGGTATCGGCCTGGGCGCCGGCCAGCAGCATCAGAGGCTGGGCCGCCCAGATCGAGGGGATCATCAGGATAGCGGCGATGATCAGGATCAGCACGCTGGCGTTGCGCAGGGTCAACTGCGCCTGCTCCCGGCGTCCCTCGCCCTTGCGGCGGGCTACGATGGCGGTGACCCCGGTGTTGAGGGCCATAAATACAGCCAAAAGCAGCATGCGCGGCTGGGTGGTCAACCCTACCGCGGCGATGGCCTCCGGGCCCAGACGGCCCACCATCATGGTGTCGATTGAGCCTACCAGAGAGACCATCAGCATCTCCGCCACGCTGGGCAGGGCAATATGCAGCAGCTCTCGATAGGCGTCTTTGGTGCCCGGCAGGGGACCTAAGCGCCGGTCGGGCTTGATCAGGGACTCGACCGAGAATAACCGGCTGATAACGGTGGGCATGGCTGAAGATAGCCTCCTTTTGTTTATCTTGCTGGGTGCGAAAAACGGCACAGGAAAAGGGCGCCACAACGCCCCGTAATTTTAAATAGGTGAGATGCGCTGCGCGGAGAAAAGAGCGCTAAAACGTTTTTGATAAAAATATTATAACATACTTGTAGAACTGGGGCAACGGGAGAGGGGGACGGGCGCGGCAGCTAACTGAATATAAATAGGCCAGGATAGTAAATATAAATAGTTGTAACGCATCCTTTGTTGCGAACGCGCGAGCGGACGGTTTCCAAACCCCGGAAATGGTGCTGTGCGGATACGCGCCACCTGCTCTGCTACTATCCCTCCCCGCGATGGAAATAAAAAGCGCCCCGCAAGCGGGGCGCTTAGAACGAGAAAGAGAATGTAAGAAAACGGCTTATTTATACGAATACCCGGAGATGTTGCTGTCCTTAAGCACCACATCGTGGCTGCCGCCCTCGACGATGCTGGTGGCCGATACCAGGGTGATGCGGGCGTTGCGCTGCAACTCGGGGATGCTGAGCACACCGCAGTTGCACATGGTGGAGCGCACCTTGTTCAGCGACAGGGTGACGTTATCCTTCAGGCTGCCGGCATAGGGCACATAGGAATCTACGCCCTCTTCAAAGGAGAGCTTTTTATCCCCGCCCATATCGTAGCGCTGCCAGTTGCGGGCGCGGTTGGAGCCTTCGCCCCAATACTCCTTCATATACGTGCCATTGACCATCACGCGGTTGGTGGGGCTCTCGTCAAACCGGGAGAAGTAGCGGCCCAGCATGATAAAGTCCGCACCCATGGCCAGCGCCAGGGTCATGTGATAGTCGTAAACGATGCCGCCGTCCGAGCAGACGGGGACGTACACGCCGGTTTCCTCAAAATACTCGTCCCGGGCCTTGACCACCTCGATCAGCGCCGTGGCCTGGCCGCGGCCAATGCCCTTTTGCTCGCGGGTGATGCAGATGGAACCGCCGCCGATGCCCACTTTGACGAAATCCGCCCCGGCCTTGGCCAGGAAGAGGAAGCCCTCTTTATCCACCACGTTGCCCGCGCCTACCTTGACGGTATCGCCGTACTTTTGGCGGATAAAATCGATGGTGATCTTCTGCCACTCAGTAAACCCTTCGGAAGAATCGATGCACAGCACATCCGCACCGGCCTCGACCAGGGCGGGCACGCGCTCGGCAAAGTCACGGGTATTGATGCCTGCGCCCACCATGTAGCGCTTATGGCTGTCCAGCAGCTCGTTCTCATTTTCTTTATGGGAGGCATAGTCCTTGCGGAAGACCATGTACTTCAGGTGCCCCTGCTTATCCACCAACGGGAGAGAGTTGAGCTTGTGCTCCCAGATGATGTCGTTGGCGGTCTTGAGCGAGGTGGTTTCGTCCGCGCAGATCAGGTCCTCAAACTTGGTCATAAACTCGGAGACCTTTAAATCCAGCGGCATGCGGCTGACCCGGTAATCCCGAGAGGTGACGATGCCCAGCAGCTTGCCATTGGCGCTGCCGTCCTCGGTGACGGCGATGGTGGAGTGCCCGGTACGCTGGGTAAGGGCCAACACGTCCTCCAGGGTCTGGTCGGGCTTGATATTGGAATCGCTGGTCACAAAGCCGGCTTTATAGCTTTTGACCCGGGCGACCATGGCCGCCTCGTCCGCAATGGACTGGGAACCGTAGATAAAAGAAAGGCCGCCTTCCCGCGCCAGGGCGATAGCCATTTTATCGTCCGATACGGCCTGCATGATGGCAGATACCAGCGGGATGTTCAGGCGGATGGGGGATTGCTCACCTTTTTTAAATTTGACAAGCGGCGTTTGGAGATTGACGTTCGTGGGTACACAATCGGTGGAAGAATAGCCGGGAACCAGCAGATATTCGCCGAAAGTGTGGGAGGGTTCATCGAAATAATAAGCCATCTTTCTCTCTCCTTTTACAAAGCGTTGGGCGTTAAACCAGTACACAGCCTAAAAGATAGGCTGTGTACACACAATCAAAATCCTGTTAAAATGGGCTGCCGCAAAATACTACATGTAGCTTTTTGGGCAACTTATTAATTTGTTATATTATCAGGGAAAGGGGCGTCTGTCAACCGATTTGAAAGAAATTTTTGCATACTTTATCACCGTATGCAAAAAGAGATTCTATCTTGACGAAAGGAGAGCTTTCTGTTAGGATTATTGTAAACTTATAAATCAATTATAGTTTACAATAGGAGGCCGAGATGAAGAAATTATCCACCCGTACCCTGATCCTATGCGCTATTTTTGCGGCGCTGACCGCGGTATTCTCGCAGATCGCTATTCCGCTGCCCATGGTGCCCATCAACCTGGCCATGCTGGCCGTATTCATCGCCGGGGGCGTATTGGGGCCTTGGGTAGGGGCGCTTAGCCAGGTGGTCTACGTATTGCTGGGCGCGATAGGGCTACCGGTATTCTCTCAATTCACCGGAGGCTTGGGCATTATCGTAGGGCCTACGGGGGGCTACATCGCAGGCTATGTGGTGGCCGCTTTGATCACGGGGTTGACGGTGCAAAAGTGGTGCAGCCCGCTGCCACTGGCGCTGGGCATGGTGGCGGGGCTGGCCGCTTGCTATGCGCTGGGCACGGCCTGGTTCATGGTCGTTACCGGCAGCGCCTTGGGCGCGGCGCTGATGACCTGCGTGGTGCCCTTCCTGATCGGAGACGCGGTCAAGATCGCCGTGGCGGCTATGCTTTCGCCCCGGCTGCGGCGGGAGTTGGTGCTGCGCCATGGCTGAGCCCTGGCCGCTGCGCCCCCACCACGGGTTGTGCCTGCATTTTTTCGCGGGCAAGGGATATGACGCGGCCTTTACCCGCAATATGGTGCACGTCCATGCCAGTCTGAAGGGCGATCCATCCCAGCTTGTGCGGCTGCACTGCGGGGCGGATTTGCTGTGCGCTGCCTGCCCGGAGCGGGCGGGGACGGGTTGCAGCTCGCCTAAGCCCGGCCTGTATGACCGGCGCGTGCTCGCGGTCTGCGGGCTGCGGGAGGGAGAGGTCATCCCTTTTTTGGAGCTGTCAGAGGCGGTAAAGCGGCATATTCTGACGGCGGGTAAACTAGAGACGGTTTGCGCGGGCTGCCAGTGGCTGCCCATCTGCGCGGGGCAGAACGGCTGAGAACCTCAATTGCGGCTGCCAGGAGATGCCTCGTTAACGCTTTGGAATGGCAGGTAACGATGTAGGTGTGTATAAAAATATACTTTCCCGCCCAGGTTATCGTTTCCAATTCTGTCATTCCGAGCGCAAGCGAGGAATCTCCTTACGCCCTGTTGGCCTCGCCTGTACCACGTGGCGTAGGCCAAGCACCGCTTTCCCGTCCATGCACGAGATTCTTCGCTCGGCCTTACGGCCTCTCTCTGAATGACAATGAAACGAACGTTAAAGTATAGGTTTGTTCAGATATATCTCTCCCTCCGGCGCACCTAAAGGCGCGCCACCTCCCTCATCAGAGGGAGGCGAGTGTGGATTACATCGAAGTGCAAAGCATAAGCGAAACAGCTGGAAACTTGATTGGTTTATCAGCATCGGAGAGCTTGAACAACCTCCGTCCCCTCCACGGAGTGGCCGTTTGGGGGGATTAGGGATTGTTAAGGGGGTAAAGGGGGAAATCGGAATCCCCCTTCCCCCTTAACATATAAAATTCGTTCCCTAACTTTTCTCCCTGCCTCGCGTTAAGTTCTGGTTCTTCCCTGAACGAAACCCCATACTTTTTTACGCGCGAAGGCATTGCTTTAGCGTGGGAAACCGGTTTGAAATAGGCGCGCCAAAGCAATATAAAAAAGCCCCTTTGACAACTGCCAAAGGGGCTTTTATGTGCAAACCTATTCTGCCTGTTCGCCGGTCTGGCCGATGCCGGCGGCGATCCGCCGCAGGCTCTCCTCCTTGCCCAGCAGAACGCACAGCTCGTAGGCGCCGCAGGGCGTGGCCATCTTGCCGGAAAGGGCGATGCGCAGCGGCCAGAGCACCTGGCCGTTTTTGCGGCCGGTCCGCTCCACCAGCTCCTTGCAGGCCTGCTGCACGGTATCCTCGTTCCAAGGTTCTACCGCCATCAGCAGGGGCATCAACTCTTTGAGCACCGTATGGGCGCTCTCCACCGTGGTCTTCATCTTCTTATGGACGTATAGCGCGTTGTCGTAATCCGGCAGTTCGTTTAAAAAGTCCACCATGCCGGGGATATCCCTCAGCACTTCGGTGCGGCCCTGCAGCAGGGGATAGAGGTAATCAAAGTCAAACTTTTCCGGATCCAGCGCTTTTTGCAGCCAGGGCCGGGCCAGGGCCGCGTATTCCTCGGGCGGCAGGCGGCGCATGTACTCGGCATTGAACCAGGTCAGCTTGGCCATATCGAAGATGGCGGGAGATTTGCTTAAACCCGTCCAGTCAAAAGCCTGCTCCAGCTCCGCAAGCGAGAACATCTCCTGGTTGGTACCGGGGTTCCAGCCCAGCAGCGCGATGTAGTTGACGATGGCGTCCTTTAAAAAGCCCTCGGCAAGCAGATCCTCAAAGGAGGGGTCGCCATGGCGCTTGGAGAGCTTGCGCTTCTCATCCTTCATCACCGGGGGCAGGTGCACATAGGCCGGCTTTTCCCAGCCAAAGGCATCGTAGATCAGATTATACTTGGGGGTGGAGGAGAGGTACTCGTTGCCCCGCAATACGTGGGTGATGCCCATGAGGTGATCGTCCACCACGTTGGCAAAGTTATAGGTGGGCAGCCCGTCGCTCTTGAGCAGCACGATGTCGTCCAGCGTGGCATTCTCCACGGTGATCTCGCCATACACCGCATCGGTAAAACTGGTTTCCCCTTGGGTAGGGGCGTTAAAGCGGATCACGTAAGGCGCGCCGCTTTTCAGTTTTTTATCCACCTCTTCAGGGCTCAGGTGCAGACAGTGCTTATCGTACTTATAGGTTTCACCCTTGGCCTGGGCAGCCTTGTGGGCGGCCTCCAGCTCCTCGGCCGTGCAAAAGCAGTAGTAGGCCGCGCCTTTTTTCACCAGTTCCTCGGCATAGCCTTTATAGATCCCCCGGCGCTGGCTCTGGATGTAAGGGCCGTAATCCCCGCCCACATCCGGGCCTTCGTCGTAGTTCAACCCCACCTTTTTGAGGGTGGAGTAGATCAGCTCCACCGCGCCTTCTACCTCGCGCTCCTGGTCGGTATCTTCAATGCGCAGGATAAACTTGCCGCCGTTCTTTTTGGCGAACAAATAGGTATATAGCGCCGAGCGCAGATTGCCAATATGCATATAGCCCGTGGGGCTGGGTGCGAATCGCGTGCGTACCTGCATGTTTTTCTTTCCTTTCGATTCGATGGTTTTATCTTTCTCAACTAAAGCTGGCCCAGCTTGGCCGCAGCCATCATCAGCCCCAACGCCGTCTTGGAGTCGGGCAGCTGGCCGCGCATGACCATGCTGGCAGCTTCCCTTAGGGGCATGCGCTGCGGGGCGATCATCTCGCCCTCGTCCGGGTCGTCCTCCCCCTGGCTTAAATCCGTGGCCAGGTAGATATACAGCCGTTCATCGCTGTAACCGGGAGAGGTGTACATTTGGGTGAGCAGCTCAAAGTTCGCCGCGCGCAGCCCGGTTTCCTCGCGCAGCTCGCGCCTAGCGCAGGCTAGCGGGTCCCCCTCGCCCTCGTCCAGCTTGCCCGCGGGGATCTCCAACGTCACCTCATCCATGGGGGTGCGCCACTGACGAACCAGCGTAACGCACATATCCTCATCTACGGCCACCACGCAGGCGCCGCCGGGGTGGCGCACCACCTCGCGCTTGGCGATGCGGCCGCTTGCCTGGCGCACGCTGTAGCGCTCTAACCGCAGGATGCGCCCGGTAAAAAGCACCTCCAACGTTTCAGGCAGGCGCTGCTCGCGCAGCTGGCTTACGTCGTTTGTCATGGCGCGCCTCCTATTTTTTTACAGCCTTTTTATAGCTGTCCTTTAAGCCTACGGTGGCGTTGAACACCGGAGCCTCGGGGGTATAGAGCTTGCTGTCGGCGGTAAAATACCCCTGGCGCATGAACTGGAAGGTCTCGCCCGCGCTGGCCTGGGCCAAACGGGGCTCTACCTTGCAGCCGGTCAGCACCTGAATGGAATCCGGATTCATCCGCTGCTCGGGGGTCAGCTCGTTGCCGTTCTCATCCTGGGTCTGCTCGCCCAGCAGGTAATCATATAACCGCACAGTGGCTTCGCGGCAGGTGGCGGCATCCACCCAGTGCAGCGTGCCTTTGACCTTGCGGGCGCTGCCAGGCAGGCCGCTGCGGGATTCCGGGTCGTAAGTGCAGCGCAGCTCGATCACGTTGCCGGCCGCGTCGGTCACCGCTTCCTCGCATTTGATGATGTAAGCGTCCTTCAGGCGCACCTCGCGCCCCGGCGCCAGGCGGAAGAACTTCTTGGGCGGGTCCATCATGAAGTCCTCCTGCTCGATATACAGCTCCCGGGAGAAGGGGATCGCCCGCGTGCCCATCTCGGGGTGCGCAGGGTGATTTTCTACCTGCACCGTTTCTCTTTCTCCCTCGGGATAGTTGGTCAGCACGACTTTCAGCGGCCGCAGCACAGCCATGGCCCGGGGAGCGGTATCGTTCAAACTGTCGCGCACGCAGCTTTCCAGCATGGCGGCGTCCACCAGCGAGTTGGCCTTGGCCACGCCCACCCGGGCGCAGAACTCCCTTATCGCCTGGGGCGGATAGCCCCGGCGCCGCAGGCCGCTCAAGGTCGGCATGCGCGGGTCGTCCCAGCCCTCAACGGTGCCGGATTCCACCAGCGCGCGCAGGTAGCGCTTGCTCATCAGCGTGCGGGTCAGGTTCAGCCGGGCAAACTCGATCTGCCGCGGGGGATGGGGGAAGCCTACCTCCCGCACCACCCAATCGTACAGCGGGCGGTGATCCTCAAACTCCAGCGAGCACAGCGAGTGGGTGACCCCTTCGATGGCGTCCTCCAGCGGATGGGCAAAGTCGTACATCGGATAGATGCACCACTTGTCCCCTGTGCGGTGGTGATGGGCGCGCACGATGCGGTAGAGCACCGGGTCGCGCATATTGATGTTGGGGGAGGCCATATCGATCTTGGCGCGCAGCACCCGGGAGCCATCGGGGTATTGGCCCGCCCGCATGCCGCGGAACAGCTCCAGGTTCTCTTCTACGCTCCGGTCCCGGTAGGGGCTGGGGCGGCCGGGCGCCGTTAAGGTGCCGCGGTACTCGCGCATCTGCTCTGGGGTCAAGTCGCAGACATAGGCCTTTCCTTCGGTTATCAGTTTTTCGGCAGCCTCATACATGCGCTCAAAATAGTCCGAGGCATAGCGCAGCTCGTCCCATTCAAAGCCCAGCCAGCGGATATCCTCCATGATGGAATCCACATACTCGGTATCCTCTTTGGAAGGGTTGGTATCGTCAAAGCGCAAAAAGGTGCGGCCGCCAAACTTATCCTTCATCCCAAAGTTGATGCAGACCGCCTTGGCATGGCCGATATGCAGATAGCCGTTGGGCTCGGGCGGAAAGCGGGTGAGGATGTGCTCATGCTTGCCCGTCTCCAAGTCCTGGGCGATGATTTCCTCAATAAAATTCAAACTCTCTTTTGGGGTGCCGTTTTCTTCACACATAAGGGCTCCTCTTTCCTATAATATCTTGATGAGCATGGTCATCGCTTCGTTAAACTCCACCTCGACCACGCCCTCTTTTTCCAGGCGCTTGATCACATCGCTGAACCGGCGAAAGCCGATCTGCTTTTCGTCAAAATCGGGATACGCGCTTTGTATGGCCGCCTTGACGATGGAGGGGTTCACCCGCTCAAAGCCCTCGTCTTTATACCGGCGGAAGATCTCGGAAAAGACCTGCACAAAATTCTCTTTGTTGATGGTCTCCACCTGTCCGGCCTCGTCGGCCTCGCTGGTCGCGGCGCGCACCAGCAGCGAATACTCGTCAGACACCGTTTTGATATGGCCAAAGCGCTTTTCCAGGTGGTGCAGCAGCTTGCCAAAGGAGGTCTGCCCGTAGTTTTTCTCGCTAAAATCCGGCCGCAGGCGCAGCAGCGTATCCTTTAGCGTGCTGGCATACAGCAGCCCGTTCTCATCGGCCTGCTCGCTTAAGATGCGGTCGATGATCCGCTGCAGCTCGTCGATGCCGCCCAGATGCTCGATGGCCTGCTCGGCCTTGGCCTTAGGGGTAGAGCGCGCGCGTTTGCCCTCCGGCTCGGCGCTGACCGCCGCCTCCAGAAAAACAAACTCGTTGCAAGCGTTGATGAAGATCTGCGAGGCCACCTCCGAACGGGAGATGCCCATGACGAACTTGCCCATGGATTTGAGCTTACCTACCAGGGGGGTAAAATCGCTGTCCCCGCTGACGATGCAAAAGCTGTCGATCAGGGGGTTGGAAAAGGCCACCTCCAGGGCGTCGATCACCAGCTGGATATCCAGGCTGTTCTTCTGGCTGACGCCGTGCTTTAAAGAGGGCACGGCCTGGAAGGTGTTGCTCAGCAATACCTCCTTGAGGTTTTCGTACCGCTCGGAGTAGCCGTAGCACTTGCCAAGCAATATATCTCCCCGGATCTTGACCTTTTCGATGATGCTGTTTAACATGGCGACTTTGCCGCCCGCATTTTCCATGTCGATAAAGACGGCGAAGTTGCGTTTATCTTGTTTACTCATATTTCCTTCTTTTCTTTAGCGTACCCGCGGTATCCGCGGGCCTACTTACATTATATCCAGATTATAGCGGGATTCACCCATAAATTCAACCAAAACGGCGTATTCATGCGGATAGCCTGCCTGATTTCCTGCTTTACAGCGCCTGCGCGGCGGGGGTAAAATGAGGGAGGAAGACGGAAACGGAGGCGTATAGGCAAATGAGTGACGTAAATTTTGAACGGGTATGCTCGCCCGAGCAGACCGCGCTGCTGGGAGACCTGGCCAAACGCATCTGGAACGAGCATTTTGTGCCCATCATCGGCCAGGCACAGGTAGATTATATGGTGGAAAAATTTCAATCGCCCCCGGCAATGCGCCGGCAGATGGCGCAGGAGGGCTACCAGTATTACTTTATCCGCGAGGGGGAGCAGGTTCGGGGCTACACCGCTCTGCGCATGGATGATGACCGGCTCTTTATCTCCAAACTCTACGTGGAAAAGCCTTACCGCGGCCGCGGGCTTTCCCGCAAGGCCTTGAATTTTGCCGAAGGGCTTTGCCGGGAAAAGGGCTTTCGTAAACTTTGGCTTACGGTCAACCGCCATAATGAGCGCACCATCGCCATCTACGAAAGGATGGGTTTTTATAAGGCCCGCGAACAGGCGGCCGACATTGGGGGCGGCTTTGTAATGGACGATTACATCATGGAAAAGGACCTGGATTGAGCCGCAGTCTAAATGCAATGGTGATCTGTGCGGGGGTGCGGAGCCTATATGATTTAAAAAGATTTGCGCCTTCAATCAAGTGAGCGCAATTCAAAAAACAGGGGGGGCCAAAAAAGATGAATACCAAACCTATCGACGCGCTGTTAAAACAATTTACCACCATGGAGCGCGGGCCAGTGGGATGCGCGCTTTCCGTGACCAAGGCGGGCAAGACCATATACACGGGCTACAGCGGCTATGCCGATGCGCAGGCGCAGCGGCCCATCGGGGAGGAAACGCTGTACCGGATGTACTCCTGCTCCAAAGTGGTAACGGCGGTGGCAATGATGATCCTGCTGGAGCGGGGATTATACCAGCTGGACGACCCGATCGCCCAATATCTGCCGGAATTTGCGGACGCCAGGTATGCCATCTGCACGGGAAACAATATGGAGACCCTGCTGCCGGTGCGCGCGCTGACCATCAAGCATTTTCTCACGATGACCTCCGGGCTGACCTATGGCGGCGAGCTTAGCGCCACGCATGCCCGCATTGGCCGCGCGCTTTCCGGGATCGATGAAAAGGGCGGGTGCACCACACGCGAGTTCAGCCGCATCGTCGCAAAGCTGCCCCTAAAGTTTGAGCCGGGCACCAGCTGGAATTACGGCATCAATCTGGACGTGCTGGGCGCGTTTATCGAAGAGGTGAGCGGCAGCAGCTTTTACCAATTTTTGCGGGAGGAGATTTTTTCGCCGCTGGGCATGGAGGACACCGGGTTTTTCCTGGACGGGCAGGGACAAAAGCGCTTGGCCACCATGTACTATTATGACGAGGACGGCTGCCTAAAGATAAACGACAGCGAGGATTTTAAGTACGAAGCGGCCTATCGCTTTGAGTGTGGCGGCGGCGGGCTGGTCTCATCCCTCCATGATATGACCCGATTTACCAAGATGCTGGCCCTGGGCGGCAGGCTGGATGGCCAGCGCATTTTGGGGAGAAAGACCATCGAGCTGATGCGCCAGAACCACCTGGAGCCCCAGGCGCTTGAGGCCTTCCGCCAGACGCACCAATACGGCTGGCCCTTTATGGCGGGCTACGGTTATGGGCTGGGTGTAAAGACCCTGATGGATCTGGCCGGGTCCAACTGTGCAGGTTCGCTGGGCGAGTTCAGCTGGGCGGGCGCGGCCGGTACGCTTTTGCTGGTGGATCCATCCGAGCAGCTTTCCATCGTCTACATGCACCAGCTGATGCCCAATAACAGGGAGGGGTACTGCCATCCCCGGCTGCGAAACGTTATTTATGGCGCTTTGGATTAAAATAGCTTAAAAAAGGGCTGCGGCATAGGTATTGATGCCGCAGCCCTTTTAGCGTTGTCCATTGATGCGTCCAGCCCTGCGAAAAACGACGGGAGAGACGGCCTACCCTTTGGAGGGGATGACCATCACCGTGGCCGTAGGCAGCTCCTGCTGCAGATGGGTGATGATGCCCAAGTCCCGCTTGGCGTTTTTGGGCGCTTCGCCCACCACGATGGTGGAGACCTCGTTCTTTTTCGCGTATTCTATCAGGGTCTCGATCACCTTTTCGCTGCGCAGCACCGTCATATCCGCCCCCACCTGCTTGCTGATCTGGAAGAGGAACTCCAGCGCGTCGCCCTGCATCATATTGCCTAGAATATTATCATCCCGGTGCAAAACGTGTACCACCAGAAGTTCTGCATCCCCGGCCTCTTTGGCCAGCCGCGCGCCGGTTTTGATCAACCGCTCGCAGGTTTTTTGCTTGGTCACGCACACCAAAACCCGATTTGACATTTTGACACTCCTTGCCTTAGGTATAAAACAGATCGGCTGTGCCCCTCAAAGGCCGGGCACAGGCGCGCAATTACTGATAGGCGATCACGTGGTCTCCCGAGATCTCCAGCTGCAGTACGTCTCCATCCGCCCAAGCGGGGATATCCTTTTGCGCGTCAAAATAATAAGTCCACATACCAGAGTCCCGCTGCACGGTGAGCTTATGCATCAGCAGCCGCTCGTATAGCACCACGCCCTCGTTGGAGACGAAGCGGGCCTCCACGGTAGAGTGCAGCCCCTTGATCATATCCCGGATAAAACGGCGGTACACCTTGAGCGGGCCTACTTTGGCCCCATCTAAGAACACGGCGATGAACGCGCCGATCAACCCCAGCACGATGGACCACAGTTCGCTTTGCAGAATGATCGCCACGACCATGCCGATAAAAAAGGGCAGACAGCATAAAACGGTGATCAGCCGCATGCGCTTGATCTGCTGTCCTACGGTATCCAAGTCCCCCTGGCTATACATGGATTGCTCCCCCTTATTGCTTTATGGGCTTTTTACACCCAATATGCCATTGTTTCATTGCGCTTAACTGTTGCTATTATACCATGCGCCCGCGAGGTTTTCGGCTAATTCATAAAAAATTAACAAACGCAGCCTGCAAATCCTGCCATCCAGCGGCGGCTGCGGGCATAAAAAGGCCCGCTTAAGCCTTGCGCTGTAAGCGGGCGGCCATACCGGTATGCTGCTTTTAAGCTACTTGCGGTGTTCGGCGGGGATAATCTCGATCCAGTATCCATCCGCATCCTCGATAAAGTAGATGCCCATGCCGGGGTTCTCATAACAGATGCAGCCCATCTCTTTATGTTTTTTATGGGCGGCACTGTAATCGTCCACAACCATGGCCAGGTGGCTCTCGTTGTCCCCCAGCTCGTACCCATCGGTCTTGTCCCGCAGCCATGTCAGCTCCAGCCGGAAGGGGGTGCCCGCCTTATCGGCCAGGTAGACGATGATAAAGCTGCCGTCCAGCGCGGTTTTGCGGCGCGCCTCTTTCAGGCCCAGCGCCTCATCGTAAAAACTCAGCGCCGCGTCCAAGTCTTTAACGTTAATATTAAAGTGATCAAATACAAATTCCATACTTCAAGCCTCCTATTTTCAATAAACCTTCGCTTACAAATTGACCTGTAATTCATCGCCCCGCGCGCCGATGCGGAAGATCCGGGTATGCGCGGCGGGCGCTGCGGCAACAAAACGCTGCACGGCATCCACCTGCTCGCCAAAGTGCATGGGCACCAGCACCTTGGGCTGCATGACCCGCATAAAGTGGCGGGCGCCGGCCTCAAAGCCGCGGCCCTGCCGGGGGTCTACCGGGAAAAAGGCGATATCCAGCGCGCTGATGCTGGATTTGATCTTTTCCATCTCCTGCAAAAAGGCGCGCTTGGCTGCGTTGACCTCGGCCACGGTGGATTCCTCCTGCCAGTGCCACAGGTTAAAATCCCCCGCGTGGAAGATGCGCACGCCCTCTACCTCCACAAAGAAGCTGACCCCTTCGTCCGTACTGCCGAAGGTGGAGACCATGGCGCCCGCCACCTGCTGGGCCTGATAGGGCTCCAGCCGCAGGGCCTTTTCACGCACCGGCACATCGCTGGAGAGGATGTAGTGCACCCGGTCTCCCAAAAACCTGCGCCATTTAAAGATCACCGAATTATAATGGTCCGCATGGCGATGGCTGACAAAGACCAGCACCTGCTTGTCCGCGGGGAAGTCCCGCGCGGTCAGCACGCCGCCGGCCATGCCGCGCCGGCCGGTATCCACGTGATCCATGTAATAGTCAAAGACCAGAAAATGCTCGCTGAGCTCCACGGCAAAGCCGCTATTATATAAATAAGTAATTTTAACGGTTTGCACCGGTATCCCTCCAAAACTGGGCCTGGCCCATCATCTGCGCCAAAAGGCAACACAAAAAGGCAGATGACAAAATCTGCACCTTCCTTATATTCTATATGAAAATG
This sequence comes from Luoshenia tenuis, assembly GCF_014384745.1. Classification (NCBI taxonomy): domain Bacteria; kingdom Bacillati; phylum Bacillota; class Clostridia; order Christensenellales; family Christensenellaceae; genus Luoshenia; species Luoshenia tenuis. The sequence goes on along the minus strand of NZ_JACRSO010000001.1, from coordinate 578,784 downwards.
CTGTCGAAAGCAAAGGTTATTCTTACAGTTGGGCCGCGGATCGGGGCAAAACCGGCATAAAATGCGCTGAGGGGTGTAAATTTTTTGTGAAGGCCGCGCAAAGAAAATGATTTATTCATTCCCCGGGTCCCCAAAGGCTGTTTTATGCTATGATGATAAAAAAGCGTAGGGGGGAGGAACATGGAAAAGCTGACCAAGGTCCAAGCGCGGCGCTTTTTATTATGCCACCAGGGCCTTTTGGGGCCATATATTTTTAAGGGGAGCGAGGGAATCTTGCGCTATGCGCGCCAGGCGGGCTGCATCCAGTACGACCCGCTGGATGTGTGCGGCAAAAACGCCGAGCTGGTCTTGCAGGCGCGGGTCAAAGGCTTTGAAAAGCCGCAGCTGGACGCGGCGCTGTACAAAGACCGGCAGTTGATGGACGAGTACGATAAGAACATGTCCATTATTCCGCTGGAGGATTGGCCACGCTTTGCCCGTCTGCGCGCGGAACGGGGCGCGCGGATGCACAGCGCCCAGGCGGTGGAGGCGGTGGAAAAACGGGTGCTGGCCCATTTGGAAAAGGCGGCGTATGCCTGCTCCAAAGACCTGCCCTTTACGGAGAAGGTGGACTGGTCCTGGCAGGCGACTGCGCTCTCCCGGGCTGCGCTGGAGACCCTGTACACGCGGGGAAAGCTGGTGATCCACCACAAAAAGAACGCCGTAAAGTACTACGCGCTGGCCGAAAAAATGCTGCCCGAGGAAATCTTAGGCCAGGCCGATCCCTTCCCGGATGATTTTGCCTTTGAATGCTGGCGGGTGGAGCGGCGCATTGGCGCGGTGGGGCTGCTGTGGGCCCGGCCGAGCGACGCGTTTTTGGGCATCCATGGCCTGCGGGGGGAGCGGCGGCGCCTGATCTTTGATGCGCTGACGGCGCAGGGGCGTATCTGTCCGGTTCAGGTGGAGGGCATCGAGGAGCCCCTTTACCTGCCTGCTGCACAGCTGCCCGCGCTGCACGCAGCCCGGGAGGAGGGGCGTTTGCGTCCCCGCACAGAACTGCTGGCGCCGCTGGACAACCTGCTGTGGGACAGGGAACTGATACGCCGGATTTTTGACTTTGATTACAAGTGGGAGGTGTACACCCCGGTGCGGGAGCGGCGCTATGGCTATTACGTGCTGCCCCTGCTGCACGGCGAGCGGCTGATCGGCCGGGCGGAATTGCGGCGGGACGCGAAAAACGGGATACTGCATGTGCTGGGGCTGTGGTATGAAAAGGACCTGCCCGCCGCGCGCATCCCGCACCGGGCGGTAGAAGCCTGCCTGGAGCGCCTGGCCCGCTTTAACGGCTGCGGGGCGGTGGCCTTGGCGCAGGATGGAGGATTTGCTGAGAAGCAAATATGAAATCCGCCCCGCCGGGCAGGAAAAGCCCGCCGCCGTGCAGAATATCAACAAAACCTATGTATACAATACCCGTGGGCTTTTGTAAGCCGCGGGCAAGCCAAAAGGCAGAAAGGGAGTTCAATTATTATGCGAGCGATCATCACCGTTATCGGCAACGATACTGTAGGCATCATCTCCGCCGTCAGCGCGGAGCTGGCCGCCTGCGGGGCCAACATTCTGGATATCAGCCAGACCACCTTGCAGGAGTACTTTGCCATGATGATGCTGGTGGACCTGTCCGGCGCCAGCGAGCCCTTTGCCAAGATCGAGCAGCGGCTGCAGGCCTGCGGCGCGGATAAAAACGTGGTGGTGCACATGCAGCACGAGGACATCTTCAACGCCATGCACCGCATATAGGGAGGCTTTAAGGACATGCCATTATACAGCCATCAGGAAATATTACAGACCATCCGCATGGTGGATCAGCAGAATCTGGATATCCGCACCATCACCATGGGCCTTTCGCTCAAAGACTGCGCGCACCCCGACATCAAAGAGGCCTGCCGCAGGATCTACGATAAGATCTCCTACCGGGCCGAGCATCTGGTGGAGGTAGGCGAGGCGCTGGCGCTGGAATACGGGGTGCCGGTGGTCAACACCCGCGTGGCGGTCACGCCCATCTCGGGCATTGCCGCCTGCACGGGGGAAAAGGATTATCTGCCCTTTGCCAAGGCGCTGGACGCGGCGGCGGCCAACGTGGGCATCAACTTTATCGGCGGCTTTACGGCCCTGGTGCATAAGGGCTGCACCCCCAGCGACGAGGTGCTGATCGCCTCGCTGCCCCAGGCGCTGGCCCAGACCGAGCGGGTATGCGCCTCGGTCAACCTGGCCTCCACCCGCGCGGGCATCAACATGGATGCGGTGGCGCAGATGGGGCGGGTCATCAAACAGGCGGCCGAGCTGACAAAAGAGGCGGGCGGCATGGCCTGCGCCAAGCTGGTGGTTTTTGCCAACGCCGTGGAGGACAATCCCTTTATGGCCGGCGCCTTCCATGGCGAGGGCGAGGCGGACTGCGTGATCAACGTGGGCGTCTCCGGCCCGGGCGTGGTCAAATGCGCGCTGGAGGGCGTGCGCGGCCAGCCTTTTGACGAGGTGGCCGAGACCATTAAGCGCACGGCCTTTAAGATCACGCGGGTGGGTCAGCTCATCGCCCGGGAGGCGGCGGGGCGCCTGGACGCCCAGTTCGGCGTGGTGGATCTGTCGCTTGCGCCTACCCCGGCGGTGGGGGATTCGGTAGCCCGCATTTTAGAGGAGATGGGCCTGGAGGTGACCGGCGCGCCCGGCACCACGGCGGCGCTGGCCCTGCTCAACGATGCGGTGAAAAAAGGCGGCGTGATGGCCTCCTCTCATGTGGGCGGGCTCTCGGGCGCGTTTATCCCGGTCAGCGAGGACGAGGGGATGATCGCCGCGGCCCAGAAGGGCGCGCTGAGCATTGAAAAGCTGGAGGCGATGACCTGCGTATGCTCGGTAGGGCTGGACATGATCGCCGTGCCGGGCGATACGCCGGCCCAGACGCTAAGCGGCATTATCGCCGACGAGATGGCCATCGGCATGGTCAACCAAAAGACCACGGCGGTGCGCATCATCCCGGCGGTGGGCAAAAAGGTGGGGGATATGGTAGAGTTTGGCGGCCTGCTGGGCAGCGCGCCGGTGATGCCGGTAAACCCCTACGGCGCGGTGGATTTTATCGCCCGGGGCGGACGAATTCCCGCACCGCTGCATAGTTTGCGCAACTAATGGGATAGGATATGGAGGAGAACCGGTACTTTACCCGGGCGCGCAGGTGGATGACCCGCCTTGCCGCCTGGCGATGGAGGACGAAGATGAGCAAGAATAAAGAGGGCGCGCTGCCCTTCCGGGCGGATATGCCCAAAAACACCCAGTGGCAGCTGGAGGATATCTATGCCGACAATGCGGCCTGGGAGGCGGATTTTGAAAAGCTCAAGGCCCTGCTGCCGGAGGTGGCCGGGTTTGCGGGCAAGCTGGGCGAGAACGCGGAGTTTTTGCGGATGGGCCTGGATAAGCTGATGGAGGCCAACCTGCTGACCGAGCGGCTGTATGTTTACGCCCGCATGCGCCGGGATGAGGACAATACCCAGGAGCTTTACCAGGCCATGGCCGACCGGGCGGCGCAGCTGGCGGTGCAGCTGGATGCGGACAGCGCCTATTTTACCCCGGAGGTGTTGAATATCCCCTGGGTCGAGCAGGCCGTGGAAAAGGACGAGGCCGGCCTTGGCCTCTACCGGCAGTATCTGCGCAATATCCTGCGGGTCAAGGCGCATACCCTGCCGGCGGGGGAGGAAAGGCTGCTGGCCATGGCGGGGGATATGGCAGGCGCCTGCGATAACATCTTTACCATGATCAACAACGCGGACATCCGCTTTCCAAATGTGCCCGATGGCAGCGGCGGCGAGGTAGAGCTGACCCATGGCCGCTACGGGCAGTTGATGGAATCGCCTGACCGGGAGGTGCGAAAAGCCGCTTATGAAGCGCTGTACGATACCTATGGCAAGCAGATCAACACCCTGGCGGCCACCTATGCGGGCAGCGTTAAAAAGGACAACTTTTTTGCTGGGGCAAGGGGCTATGCCTCCGCGCTGGAAGCGGCGCTGGATGCAAACGCGGTGCCGGTCAGGGTGTATGACGCGCTGGTGGACGCCATCCACAATCATCTGGACGGGCTGCACCGGTATATGGACCTGCGCGCCCGGGTGTTGGGCGTCCGGGACCTGAAAATGTACGATGTTTACGTGCCTATCGTGCCGGAGGCCGATATGCGCTTTACCTGGGAGGAGGCCAAGCAGATCGTTATCGAGGCGCTGAGCGTGCTGGGCGCGGATTACGCCGCCATGGTGCAAAAGGCGCTGGATGGGCGCTGGGTGGATGTGTACGAGAACCGGGGCAAGACCAGCGGCGCTTATTCCTGGGGGGTATACGGCAGCCATCCCTTTGTGCTGATGAATTTCCAGGGCACGGTGGACCACGTGTTCACCCTGGCGCACGAGCTGGGGCACGCCATGCACAGCCATTATTCCAACGAGGCGCTGCCCTATGTGGACGCGGGCTACTCCATCATGGTGGCCGAGGTGGCCTCCACCGTCAACGAACAGCTGTTGCTGCACGAATTTTTGCGGCGTACGCGGGACAAGGCCAAGCGGGCTTACCTGCTCAACTATGCCTTAGAGCAGGTGCGCGGCACGGTCTACCGGCAGGTGATGTTCGCCGAGTTTGAGCGGGAGACCCACCGCATGGCGCAGGCGGGCCAGCCGCTGACCGCCGAGAGCCTGGGCCAGCAGTACGGCGGGCTGAACCGGCAGTATTACGGCCCGCGGATGGAGACCGATGAGCGCATATCCACCGAGTGGGCGCGCATCCCCCATTTTTACGATGCGTTTTATGTTTATCAGTATGCCACGGGCTATTCCAGCGCCGTGAAGCTGGCCGAGGATATCTTAAGCGGCGACGGCGAGGCGGTGCGGCGCTACCGGGCCTTCCTGCGCTCGGGCGGCAGCGATTACCCCATCCGCCTGCTGCAAAACGCCGGGGTGGATTTGACCGGCCCGGAGCCGGTGGCCCGCTGCCTGGAGTATTTCAGCCATACTTTAGAGGAGTTGGAGGCCCTGCTCTGAACTTAGCCTTGGGAAAAGGGGCAATAAAGGAGGTTACCTTGGCGATGATGGAAGGTTATGATGCGACAAAGGCCCAGGCCTTTATCGTGGGGAAAATGAAGGAATCCGGCCGGTACCGGGATGAGGAGCTGCCCTTTGTGGAAAAGCTGGTGGGTGCAGCTATTGGGGCCGACCAGGCCTTTATGGCGCAAAGCGGCGTGCTGGATGGAGAATACTACGATGAGGACGACGCCTTTGAGTACATTGTAGACCAGGTGGTAGAGGCGCTGGACGCCGACGAGGGCGCGGAATTGGACGTGGCCGAGGCGGTAGAACTGTATATGGATTTTAACGACGCCTTTTTGCAGGAGAACGACCTGGTGGATTGGGAATAGGCGGCAGGCGTTTTAAAAAGAGGCTGTACGCTTAAATGTTTGGCGGCGTTGCAGCCGAGACCGCGTGTGAATCAGCTTGAAAAAAGTCTTTCTGAAGCGATAACACCCCCAGCGGCGGATCGATCCGCCGCTGGGGGTGTTTTATACGTTATAAAGTCGTTCCCACCAGCAATTCCAGATCGATGGTGATTTCGTCCAGCGCTTCCGGAGCGATGCGCTGCGCGGAGCCCGAAAAAGAGAGCGGCGTCATTCGGAGAAAATCGGCGGCTTGCAGGGCCGAAAGGGGACGGGTATAGCGGATGCGCACGCGCTTTGCCAGGCGCAGGTTTTCCTCAAAATGGGCGGCCACCCGGGCGTTGGAATAACCGGCTGCGCCGCCCAGCCCCGCGCGGATCTCCCGCAGGTAATCCTCCCCGGGGATGACTTTTAGCACTACGCCGCCCGGCGCCAGCACCCGTTGGAATTCAGGATAGCAGGCCGGCGTGAGGATGTTGAGCACCGCGTGCAAGCTGTGGCCCTTGAAGGGTAGGCGGTTGATGTCCGCAGCCAAAAAGGGCGTTGCGGCCCCGCCGCGGCAGGCCAGGGCTACCGCCTCTTTTTCAAGATCCATCCCGGCTGGTTCAAAAGCGCCGCCCTGGGATAAAAAACGGGTATAGTACCCTTCACCGCAGCCCGCGTCCAGCAGCAAAGGTCCCGGCGCGTATTGGGCGGCCAGGGTGCGCAGCGCATCGGCCACAGGCGCATAGAACCCTTGCGCGAGAATATGGCCCCGGCTCTCAAAGAGCGCCTTATCGTATTTGGTCTGGCGCTGGGCTTGATTGGGGACAAAGTTGACGTATCCCTTGGCCGAGAGATCAAAGCAGTGCCCGTCTTCACACATCAGGCTGTGTCCCGGAGCGTCCAGCGCCAGTGATCTATGGCACAGGGGGCATTGCATGCGGGGGAGCCAGGGGGTATACAGCGCGGCGATGCGTTCGATCTTCATAATAAAATAACGCTCCTTATGCGAAAAGGGACGCTGGGCCCCCGGTTTTTCTCGTATACTATACCACATCGCCGCCGGCTAAGGAAGCGGCTTGACGCTAAGCGTGCTTGGGCCTATAATTGGGGGAACAAACGGAGGGAGCAGGATACATATGGCAAAGCGCTTGCAGGATATGCCCAATATTGGGGAAAAGCTGGCCAGGCAGCTTTTGGATGTGGGGATCAAGGACCCTTTGCAGCTGGCCGAGGCAGGCAGCCGCCAGGCCTGGCTGCGCATCAGGGCACAGGACCCCTCGGCCTGCTATATGCGGCTATGCGCGCTGGAAGGGGCGCTGCAGGGCATCCGCTGGCACGATTTGGACGCGCAGACCAAGGCGGAGCTTAAGGCCTTTTACAGCGCCCATCAATAGGGCTGAGCTCCCTTCCTAACGGAAAGGCCCTGCTGCAACTGGATTTTGAACGAGCCGCAGGGAGTCAAATGCAAAACAAAAATTGTCTACAATTATAAAAGCCCCCTTGCATTGGCAGGGTAAATGTGCTAAGGTCTTTATATGGTTTTAACACTTCGTTAATAAAGTTAAATCACTTGGAGGGGGCTTCTTTTACTTCATGAGTGCTAAAGGCAACCGCATCCCACTGTTTCTGGTGGTGACGGCGCTGTTTTGGTTCGCCCTGTACAGCTACGTGCCCACATTGTCGCCCTACGCCGTTTCTATCGGGGCCTCGCTCTCCATGGTGGGGGTGATCAGCGGCTCCTACGGGCTGTTGCAGCTGATCTGCCGGCTGCCCATCGGCATCCTTTCGGACAAGTACAACCAGCGCAAACTTTATGTGATACTGGGCATGGTGTTTTGCGCCGTTTCCACGCTGGGGATGGCGTTGTTTCCCAACCCCTGGCTGCTGCTGATCTTCCGCGGGCTCTCAGGCGTGGCGGCCAGCATGTGGGTAGGGTATACGGTACTGTATTCCGGCTATTTCCCGCCGGAGAAATCCGTGGCGGCCATCGGCGTGATCAACGCCGTCAACCTGGCCGGGCAGACGCTGGCCAACTATTTAGGCGGGCTCTCCAGCCAGCTTTATGGGGACGCGGCGCCCTTTTATCTGGGCTTTATCGCGGCCATCCTGGGCCTGGTGCTCAGCTTTTTCGTGGTGGAAAAGCGGGACAGTGCCAAAAAGCGGGAGCCGATCAAGCTGCGGGAGCTGGCAAAGGTGGCCAGGACTCCGGCGCTGGTGTGCGTATCGGTGCTGGCGATCATCGCCCAGCTGATCTCTTTTGGCGCGGCCATCTCTTTTGCGCCGGTGCTGGCTAAAGAGCTGGGGGCCACCGGCGGGGAGCTGGGCGTGCTCTCCATGGTGGCTACGCTGCCGGGTATTGTGACCAATCTTTTGGCGGGCAGCCTTTTGGCCCGCCGCTTTGGGGAAAAGGCCTGTATCGTGGTCTGCTTTGCGGCTATCGCGGTGTGCTGCGCGCTGTTCCCCTTTGCAGGCAGCCTGATGGCGCTGTATATCCTGCAATTTCTCTGCGGGGCCTTCCGTTCGGCGCTGGCTACGCTGCAGATGGGCCTGTCCATCAAGACCGTGGAACCTGCAAAGCGCGCCACGGCCATGGGCTTTTATCAGGCTGTCTATTCCATCGGCATGTTTTTGGGGCCGGTGCTGGTAGGTGCGGTAGGCGATGGCGCAGGGCTGACCGTAGGATATCTGATGATGAGCGGATTTGGCCTGGTGGGCATGGTGCTCTCCGCCATCTTTTTGGGGGATTATGCGCGTAAGCCCAAAGCGGCGCCGGCCACGGAGGCTTAGCGCATATCGCAGCGCTGTTTTTGCTATAATCGTACAAGTGGGGTGAGTAACGGAGCGGGGCTCTGTTTAAAGTTTGGAGGGGTGTAAAAATGAATATGACCAAACGCCTGCTGCTGCTGGCGCGCAAACACTGGGGCACGCTGGCCATCGCCGCGGCTGGGCTGGTGGGGGCGGCCGTGCTCAACCTGGTCACGCCCGAGATGGTGCGGATGCTGACCGCGCGGCTGGAAAACGGCGAGATGACCGTTTCGATGCTGTGGGTCTTCGCCGCGATTCTGGTGGGCGCGTACCTGCTGCGGATGGGCTGCCGCTTTATCTCGGTATACGTCAGCCACCTGGCGGCCTGGCGCTTTGTATCCGAGCTGACGCTGACCATCTACGATAAGCTGCAGACCCTGTCGCTGCGCTTTTTCCAGGATAAGCAGACCGGCCAGCTGATGAGCCGGATGATCAACGACACCCGGCAGATCGAGCTGCTGGTGGCCCATGCGCTGCCGGATCTGATCTCAAACGCCCTGGTGATCGTGGGCGTTGCAATCATGCTGTTTGTGATCAACCCGATGCTGGCGCTGTTTACGCTGATCCCGGTGCCCTTTGTGGTGGTCGTGGGCTCGCTGTTTTCTAAAAAGGTGGCGCCACTGTTCCGCATCAACCAGCAGGTGCTGGGCGAGCTTAACGGCGTAACGCAGGATAACCTTTCCGGTATGAAGGAGATACAGGCTTTTGGCCAGGAAGAGCGGGAGCACCAGAAGATGGACGGATACCGGGAAAAATACGCCGCCTGCAACATCAAGGCCAACTTTGCCAGCGGCCTGTTCCATCCGGGGGTGGAGTTCCTTACCTCGTTGGGTACGGTGATCGTGGTGGGCCTGGGCGGCTTAATGGCCATGCAGGGGCAGATGGCGATCTCGGATATCGTGGGCTTTTTGATGTATTTGAGCCTGTTTTATACGCCGCTGGCTACGCTGGCCCGGCTGGTGGAGGATGTGCAGGTGACCTATGCCGGCGCGATCCGGGTCTTTGAGGTGCTGGACGCCGAAAGCGAGATCAAGGATCTGCCCGGAGCCAAGGCCATCAAAAACGCCAAGGGGCGCATCGATTTTGAAAACGTATCCTTCCATTATGCCAAGGAGGAGCCGGTGCTCAGCGATATTTGCTTTACCGCCATGCCCGGCGAGATGATCGCCCTGGTAGGCCCCACGGGCGTGGGCAAGAGCACCATCGTTTCCCTGATCGAACGGTTCTACGACCCGGTTCAGGGCCGCGTCTGCCTGGATGGGCAGGACATTAAGGGCTTGACCGTAGCCTCTTTGCGCGAGCAGATCTCCATCGTATTGCAGGATGTGTTCCTCTTTAACGGGACCATTGCCGAAAATATCGCCTACGGCGTGCGCGAAGCCTCCCTGGAGGAGATCCGCCAGGCGGCGCGCATCGCCCACGCGGACGATTTTATCATGCAGATGCCCAAGGGATACGAGACCATCGTGGGCGAGCGGGGCGTGCGCCTTTCCGGCGGGCAGAAGCAGCGTATCGCCATCGCCCGAGCGGTGCTGCGCAATTCGCCCATCCTGATCCTGGACGAGGCGACCAGCGCCGTGGATACCGAGACCGAGGCAGAAATTCAGGACGCCATCGAGGCGCTGGCGGGCAGCCGCACCATCGTGGTCATCGCCCACCGGCTCTCCACCGTGATGCGGGCTGACCAGATCTTGGTGCTGGAGAACGGCCGCGTGGTAGAGCGGGGCAAGCATGAGGAACTGGTGCGCCAGGGCGGTCTATACGCCAAGCTCAGCCAGGTGCAGTGGAAAACTGCCGAGCGTCAGATGCAAAACTTCCTGCGGATGGACGAGGAACCGGGAGCGTAATAGCAGAGAAGGGAGCATGGCCGTGAGAGGGGAACTGAAGATGGGTCTACTGGTCTTTGCGCTGACATTGACTGCAAAGCAGTTTTGGCTGCTGCCTGAATTCTTGTCGGGATTGCTTTTGGGTTTTGGCCTATGTATGCTGCTCATCGGCGCGCTGCCGCCAAAGGGTTACCGGAGGCTGAAAGCTTGGAAGGCCCGGCTGCAGGGGCGCATGAGGGGAACTTAACCCAGCTGCGTGGAAAAGTATGGGTTTTCGCTCAGAGAAGAAGCAGAACTTAACGCGAGGCAGGGAGAAAAGTTAGGGAACGAGTTTTATATGTTAAGGGGGAAGGGGGATTCCGATTTCCCCCTTTACCCCCTTAACAATCCCTAATCCCCCCAAACGGCCACTCCGTGGTGGGGACGGAGGTTTCTCAAGCTCTCCTATGCAGATAATAAGACATGTCCTCCAGCCGTTTCGCTTATGCTCTGCCGTTTGGATCAATCCACACTTGCCTCCCTCTGACGAGGGAGGTGGCGCACCTTTAGGTGCGCCGGAGGGAGAGATGCCCCTGAACAAAAACCCATACTTTAGTACTCGCTCCATTGTCATTCGGAACACAGGACGGTTTGGGGCAGGCATAACGCGCGTGACGGGCGAGAGAATAGGGGAAACATAGGAAATTAGGAGCGGCTAAAAGGGCGATAGCCCTGTCATTCAGAGGGAGGCCGCAAGGCCGAGCGAAGAATCTGATGCGTTGGCAAAGGAGCGACGCTTGACTTGTGCTGCGTGGCGCAGGCGCGGCCAACAGGGCGTAAAAAGATTCCTCGCTGGCGCTTCGGAATGACAATTAAACGAACGAAAACCCATACTTATTTTGAAGTTAAGGAGAAATATCCGCCTAAAAAGAGAAACATGGATTTTCCGAAAATAAAGGCCCGCCGGGAAATTTCCCGGCGGGCCTGGTTCATGCCGCTTACAGGTAGGGGATGATATCGCTTAGGCCTCCAAATACCAGATCCGGCTGGGTGGGTGAGGCGGGGATGTCCTCCCGCTGGGTCTCCCCACTTAGCACCAGGATGCCCAGCAGGCCGTGATCCACCCCGGTGCGTACATCGGTATACAACCGGTCCCCCACGATGGCGATCTGGTCTTTGCCAAGCCCCGTGCGCTCCAGCAGCCCATCCACCACCGGACGGTTGGGTTTGCCCACCACCGCATCCGGCTTGCGGCCGGTAGACGCCTCAATAAAGGCCTGGATGGCGCCGCAATCCGGGATAAAACCGTTCTCCACCGGGCAGTTGAAATCCGGATGGGTGGCGATGTAGGGCAGGCCCGCACGCACAAAATCGCACACCCGAGTCATTTTATCAAAATCCAGCGTAGTATCAAAACCGACTACCACGACCTCTGGATCGGCATCGTCGATGGTAACGCCAAAATCCGCCAGTTCCTGGGCTAAAAACGTATTACCCAAAAGGAAGATGCGCTTGCCGGGGAAGTGGGCGTTTAAATATTGCCCCGTGGCCTGGCCGGAGGTGTAAATATGCCCGTCTCCGGCCTCATTCAGCCCCATCCGGTGCAGCTTTTGCACATAACAGGGCGCATTTTTGGAGGAGTTATTGGTCATAAACAAATAGCGCCGTCCGCTCTCATTTACCTTTTGGATAAAGTCCATCGAGCCGGGCAGCAGCTGCTCGCCCAGGTAGAAGGTGCCGTCCATATCCAGCACAAAGCAGCGGATGTTTTGCAGGGCCTGCAGCTTTTCCGGGGTATTCTCAGTATACATCGTTTAGCACCTCGTCCACATAATGTTCCAGTACGCCCCAGCGCTCCAGCAGCCGCATCACCGTAAAGCGGGTGCGCACCTCCTTGGAGTAGAGCAGCGCGTCCCGCATTTCCGCGCGGGTGTAGCCCATATCCTGGGGCAGGGCCGGCCCGCCGATGGCGCGCAGCCAGCTGCGTCCTTTTTCGATCAGGGCGGGGAAATCCGCCGTCTGCTTTTGGTACTCGGGCCACAGGGCCAATGCCCGCGCCTTTTGGGCCTCCCACTCCGCCTTGTCGGGGTGCATCCGGGCGTTTTCCGCCAGGATGGCCTCGGATGCATCGCCGTAGACCCGGCGGATCTCGCTTTCCCACTTTGCCTGGTTCATCCCAGGCCCCTGGGCGGGGATACCCTCGGAGAACAGGTGCGCATAGATATCCATGATCAAAAGCGCCGCCACGCCCACCTTGTCCCCGTGCAGAGAGCCTGCGCTGCCCTCGCGCATGGCCTTCATCTCAAAATAATGGGCGATGTGGTGCTCAGCGCCGGAGGCCGGGCGGCTGTAGCCCAGCATTTGCATGGCGATGCCCGAGAGGATCAGCCCCTCCATCAGCCCCACGATGGCTTCCGGCTCCCGGCGGGAAAGCCCCTCCGCCTGGGCAAGGCACTTGTCCACCGCCCGGGCCATCATGGCCGCCACAGTGGGGCAGTAGTGCTCGCCGATCACCTCGCGGGCCAGTACCCAGTCAAGGCGCGCGGTCAGCTTGCCCAGCATATCGCCAAAGCCCGCGGCGATCATCTGCTCGGGCGCGGCGCACAGCACGTCCGTATCCCCGATGATGGCCATGGGCGCTACCGCCTCGTAGGTGATCTTATACCCATCATAGATCATGGGAGAGACCGAGGAGGCGTATCCGTCCATCGAGGGGGCGGTGCCCACAATGATGTAGGGGAGGTTCAGCCGGAAGGCCGCCATGCGAGTGGTATCGTTAATGGTGCCGCTGCCCACGGCCACCAGCACCTTTGTATCGTCCCCCATCGCCAGCAACACGTCCCCCAGGGCCGCGCCATCCGCGTGCAGGGGCTGGTGGCGCAGCTTTAATACGCGCACCTTGCGCCCGGCGTCCCGTAGGATGGATATAACCTGTTCCCCAGCTACGGCGTAGGTATGCTCATCGCAGACCACCAGCGCCTCGCCCTCCTGGCCCAGCTCATCCAATACCTGGGCGCTTTTGGCGACGGCCCCCCTTTCGATCAGTATCCGGCGGGTGGCTACCTTGTGGGTGCGCCCGCAAGTACAGGCAAAATCCTGCCCGCATAGCGCATCAATGCTCAATTGCGTCAAATCCATAGGGCATAACTCCTTCCCTTAATCCTAAAATCGCGCTTGTATAAAATACCTTTTTCATCATAGCACAACCGCTTCCCGGGGCAAAGCGTTTTCATGCAATTTTAAGGCGCGCAGGCATTGCGCGCGCAGGGGGGATAGGCTACAATAAAGGAGTATTGATCACCCATTTTTTACCATGCAAACATAATAGAAAAAGAAAAAGGGAGGACATGGATATGGGCAAAGTAAAGATCGGAATCATCGGATGCGGGGGCATTGCCAACGGCAAACACATGCCATCGCTGAGCAAGGTGCGTGAGGCGGAGATGGTGGCGTTTTGCGACATCATCCCCGAGCGGGCGGAAAAGGCCGCCAAGGAATACGGGGTGGAGGGCGCCAAGGTGTTTGAGGATTATCACGACCTGCTGGCCTGCCCGGAGATCGACGTGGTGCACGTGCTCACCCCCAACAATGCCCATGCGCCCATCACCATCGCGGCGCTGGAGGCTGGCAAACACGTGATGTGCGAAAAGCCCATGGCCAAAAACTCCGAGGAGGCCAAGGCTATGCTGGCGGCGGCCAAACGCACCGGCAAAAAGCTGACCATTGGCTACCAAAACCGCTTCCGGCCGGATTCGCTCTATCTGAAAAAGGTATGCGAAAACGGGGAGCTGGGCGATATCTACTATGCGCGGGGTTTGGCCATCCGCCGGCGCGCGGTGCCGACCTGGGGCGTATTCCTGGATGAGGAAAAGCAGGGCGGCGGCCCGCTTATCGATATCGGCACCCACGCGCTGGACCTGACGCTGTGGATGATGGATAATTATGAGCCGGAACTGGTGGTGGGCACCAAGTACCGCAAGCTGGCGGATACGGAAAACGCGGCCAACGCCTGGGGCCCCTGGGATCCCAAAAAGTTTACGGTGGAGGATAGCGCCTTTGGCTTTATCCGCATGAAAAACGGCGCCACCATCTACTTAGAGGCCGCCTGGGCACTGAACACCCTGCTGGTGGACGAGGCCAAGACCATCCTTTGCGGCACCAAGGGCGGGGCCGATATGTTGGGCAAAGACGACGGGCTGCGCATCAACGGCGAAAAATACAGCCATACCTATACGACGGAGCCGGAGCTGGCAGCCGGGGGCGCGGCCTTCTACGATGGCGAGGTGCCAGAGGCTGCGGACTTGGAGGCGCAGATGTGGATCGACCACGTGCTGGACGACAGCAAACCCCTGCTGGTCAAGCCCGAGCAGGCGCTGGTGGTCACCCAGATTCTGGAGGCTATCTATCAATCGGCCGAGACCGGCGAGCCGGTTAAATTCTAATTCAGGTTATCAATTCGCATTTTTTATGCTATAATGGTGTCAGGTGGCCTGCGCGCGAAAGCGCGCAGACGCCTGGCTTCTTTTTTTGTAACACTAAAAAAGCGGCTTTTTCTTTTGCCCCTTCGCTAAAACGATTTAACTCGGGTAAATTCTTTACGCGCTGTTTCTTAAAGCGCCCGTTCTTATAAGCCGCACTTTACAGACTGATCCTTATCCCATGAAAGGAGTCCTTCCCTTGTCCAAATCTGCATTGGCACAGGAATTGCCGGAAGAGACCATCGAACCAAACGCGCAAAAACAGCCTAAACCCAAAAAACAGCTGCCCAATGGATTGGATGGGCGCACCATGGATAAGGAGATCCTGCGTCTGGCCTGGCCCTCGGTAGCCGAGTTGGTTTTGACATCGCTCAGCGGCATGGTGGATATGATCATGGTGGGGCAGCTGGGCCCCTGGGCGCTGAGCGCCGTGGGCCTGAATACCCAGCCGCGGTTTTTGCTGCTGGCCATTTTTGTGGCGATGAATACCGGCGCCACGGCGTTGATCGCCCGCTCCAAGGGCGCGGGGGATCGGGAGCTGGCCAATAAGACCATGCGCCAGGCCATGATGCTGACGGTGGGGATGAGCGTGGTCATCGCCGCGCTGGGCCTGGCCTTTGCCGAGCCCATTATCTGGTTCATGGGCGCGCAGGCCGATACCATCGGCCCGGGGACGGATTACTTCCGCGTGCAGTGCTACGGCCTACTGGCCACTACCCTCTCTTTGGCCATCACCGCCGCGCTGCGCGGGGCAGGCAACACCCGCGCCTCCATGCGCTATAATCTGACGGCTAACGTGCTCAACGTCATCTTAAACTATTGCCTGATCTACGGCAATTTCGGCTGCCCGCGGATGGAGGTGGCCGGCGCTTCTCTGGCCACCATTCTGGGCTCGGCCGCGGCCAGCGGCATGGCACTTTTCACCCTGCTGCGCGGCAAACAATACGTGCGCCTGCGCTGGGGAGACAGCTTTATGCCCGACTGGGGGAATATCCGGCGCATTGTCAAGATCGGGCTGCCCGCCATGTTTGAGCAGCTGGTGATGCGGGTGGGGATGATCACCTTCACCAAACAGGTCTCCTCGCTTGGCACCATCGGCTTTGCCACCCATAACATCTGTCAGAATATTTTACAGCTGACCCTGATGAACGGGCAGGCCTTCGGCATTGCGGCCACCACGCTGGTGGGCCAGTCCCTGGGGCGCAGGGAGCCGGACGTGGGCCAGGCCTATGCGCTGCGCACCTCGAGATGGGGTATGATCATCTCCGCGGCCATCGCACTGAGCTTTTTCTTCTTTGGCGAGTTTTTGGTGGGGCTGTATACCGATGACCCGCAGATCTTGCAGACCGGGGCCAACGTGATGAAGATCATCGCCATCATTCAGCCCTTCCAATCCTCCCAGCTGGTGCTGACCGGCGCGCTGCGCGGGGCGGGGGATACCAAAAGCACCGCGCGCATCATCTTTGTTACCATGGTGTGCATCCGCCCGCTGATGGCGCTGATCTTTATGAACCTTTGCGGCTGGGGCCTGTATGGGGCCTGGAGCGCGGTGTTCTGCGACCAGCTGCTGCGCCAGTACCTGGTGCGCCGCCACTTTAAAAAGGGCAGCTGGAAGCTGATCAAAGTTTAGCAAAGGGATTTAGAAGTAAATAAAACGCGGGCAGCTTATGCTGCCCGCGTTTATACTTAGGGGGAAGATGGTTTTTTACGCCAAGTTATTCGTCGCTGGAGAGCAGATAATCTGCCGGGTCTACACGGGTGCCGCTTTTGATGACCTCAAAGTGCACGTGCGCGCCATCGGCCACCTCGCTGGTGGCGGATGTGCCGACCTGGCCGATCACATCGCCCGCCTTGACGGTGGCGCCGGCCTCGATCACGCCATCGGGCGCCAGGGAGGCGTACACGGTCTGCACATCGCCGGCGTGCTTCAGGGTCACGACCGTGCCCATCATGGCATCCTGCGTCACGCTGACCACTTCGCCGTCCAGCGCGGCCACCACGTTGGTACCTTCAGCCGCAGCCATATCCAGGCCGGAGTGGGTCATCCACTGCTGCAGCGTTTCGGAAAAGACCAGCTCGCTGTCGGCAAAGTTGCGGATGATCTCGCCCTTGACGGGCACCTGCATCTGCTTGGCCAGCTTGGCATCGGCATTGGTCGCGGTGTTCTTCGGCTCAGAAGGCTTGGGCGTAGGGGCAGGCGTCGGCTGGGGCGCCTTGGTGGGCTCGGCCTGTACGGCCTGTGCGCTTTCCGATTCGTCGGCCGGGGGCACCTGCGCCTGGCTGCTGGGCTGGGCTGTAGGCTCCGCTGTAGGGGCGGGCGTGGGGTCCAGCTGGCTCAACTGCCCGGCGGTCTCCTGGGTGGGAGGCAACTGGGCGGTGTCGCTGGGGCTCCAAAGGTCACTGGACCAGATGGCCGCCGCGCCGATGGCGACGACGCATACCCCCAGGAGCACCATAAAGCCGTATCGGTCGATAAACCGCAGGGCTTTAGAGCGGTTTTCTTTTGGATCTTTGTTCTCATTCATGGGTCTTATCGCACCTCCTATAAGAGCATTTTTTCCCCGGGATAGCCTTTTCATACCCCATGGGGTGTAGTTAAGTTGTAAAACTTCCACCCTGCCGGCATGGCGCGCCGTTTATTGCGCATACAATGGAAAGCGAGCGCGCAGCTGAAAAAATAAGCCAAAGGAGGCCGTCGCCCATGCGTTCAACCGTTCCCATCCGCCAGGGGCGTATGCGCCCCAGCGTCCAGCGCCGCCGTGTGCAGGGCCGCCGTAAGGTGACCCTGGGTGGAAAGCTTTTACTATTATTGCTCATCGCGCTTTTGTTTATACTGCTGCCGCCCCTACTTTTTGCCGGGGACCGCGGCAGCGTCAACCTTTTCACGCACGCGGCCGCCACTGGCCGCAGCCCTATCGAGGTCTCCGTGGGCCAGGGGCAGGCCGATGCACCCAATCCCACGCTGAAAGTGTATAATACACAGAGCAATAGCATGATTGAGCTGGATCTTGAAGAATATATCTGCGGCGTTGTCGCCGCCGAAATGCCGGCCAGCTTTGAGATAGAGGCGCTAAAGGCCCAGGCAGTGGCCGCGCGCACCTTTGTCTGCCGCCACCTGCCTGCATTTGGTGGGCAGAGCGCCGGCTGCCCCCAGGGGGCGGATGCCTGCACCAATTACGCCCATTGCCAGGCCTATATCTCCCCGGAAAAACGCCAAAGTAACTGGGGCGCACAGGCCCAGGCCAATGAGGAAAAGATACGCTCCGCCGTGGAGCAGACCCGCGGGCAGGTGGCCACCTATAATGGGGAGCTGATCCAGGCATTTTTCCACTCCACCAGCGGGGGAATGACCGAGGACTGCGCTTTGGTCTTTACCCAGGATCTGCCCTACCTTAAGGCGGTGGAGAGCGCGGGGGAGGAGGGAGCGCCCCATTACCAGCGCAGCGTCACCCTTTCGGCGCAGGCTTTTGCCCAAAAAGTAAACGCCGCCCTGCCCAAAGCGGGCCTAAAGGCGGACGCGTTACAAGAACAGGTGGATGCCAGCAACCGCTCGGGCAGCGGACGGGTCCTGCAACTGCGTCTGGGCGGCGCCACCATGAGCGGGACCACCTTTAGATCCTTGCTGGGGCTGGATTCCACCAATTTTGAGATCAGTTTTTCGGGCGATCAGGTCACCATCCTGACCCATGGTTACGGCCATGGCGTGGGCATGAGCCAGGTAGGCGCGGATGCCATGGCTAAAAATGGCTCTGACTACAAGGAGATCTTACTGCATTATTACACCGGCATCGCCATCAGTACCCTGGGGTAGCGCCTCGCGGTGGATATCCGCCCCCAGCGCGGCCAGCGATAGCTCCAGGCCCTGATAGCCCCGGTCGATGAGCTCGGCCCCGTCTACCACGGTTTCGCCCTGGGCGACCAGGCCGGCCAGCACCAGCGCCGCCCCGCCCCGCAGATCGGGCGCGGTCACCCGCGTGCCGCTCAGCGGCCAGGTGCCGGTGATTACGGCGCTGCGATCCTCCAACTGGACCTGGGCGCCCATGCGCAGCAGCTCGCCCAGGTGCGTAAAGCGGTTTTCAAACACCGTCTCGGTGACCACGCCCGTCCCTTCAGCCACTGCGTCCATGGCGCAGATCAGCGCCTGCAGATCGGTGGGGAAGCCGGGATGAGGCATGGCCTTGATATCCACCGCCTTAGGCCGCCCCTGCATCACCACCCGAAGGGAACCGGGCTGCTGGTCGATCTGCGCGCCGGCCTGCTGCAGTTTGGCGGTGACCGGGCTCAAGTGCTCGGGGATGACCCGCTGCAAGGTCACATCCCCGCCCGCTACAGCCGTGGCGATCATCAGCGTACCGGCCTCGATCCGGTCGGGGATAGGGGTATAGCGCACGCCGTTTAAGGCTTCTACGCCGGTAATGGTCAGGGTGTCCTGCCCCAAACCGTCGATCTTAGCGCCCATGGTGCGCAAAAACGCCGCCAGATCTTCTACCTCCGGCTCGGTGGCGGCGTTGACGATCACCGTCTGCCCCTGGGCCAGCACGGCGGCCATCAGGATATTCTCGGTCGCGCCCACGCTGGGGTAGTCCAGGTGAATCTCCGCGCCGGTCAGCTTTTCCGCCGTAAGGGTCACGATGCCGTGGCGCTGCTCGACTGAAGCGCCCAGCTCCGCCAAACCTTTTAAATGCAGGTCCACCGGCCGGGAACCGATATTGCACCCGCCGGGCATGGATACCCGGACGCTGCCGCAGCGGGCCAGCGCCGGCCCGGCAACCAGAAAGGAGGCGCGCAGCTCGCGGCTCCATTTTTCCACTTCTTCACAGCCGCTGCAGGGCTTTTGGGTTTCGATGCGCAGGGCGCGGCCCTCCCGCTGTACAGTTGCGCCATAACAGCGCAGCACCTGGGCCATGTTCCGCACGTCGCGGATATCCGGCACCTCCTCCAGGATCACCGGCCCCTGGGCCAAAAGGGCCGCGGCCATCAGGGGCAATACCGCGTTTTTTGCCGAATCGATCTGAACTTTGCCGTGCAGCGGCCCTGCGGCGCGCATGACAAATTGACTTTGAATCCTCGCCACCTCCACGTTTATCCTCTCCTACGATATAAAATAAGCCCCGGGCAACCTGCCGCCCGGGGCCTTGCTGCTCTACCTCTATTATGGCTGCGGGGCGGGCAAACTACCCGTGCCAAAGTGTGGGTGAACCGCCAAAAAATCGATCATAAAAAGCAGCTCAGCTATCCTCCTGCCAGGCTAAAAGCCCCTGCTGAGCCGGATTGTTTATGAGTTTTCCGTCAATATCAAAGCGCGAACCGTGGCAGGGGCAGTCCCAGCTTTTATCCTGCCCGTTCCATTGCAGGTGGCACCCCAGGTGCGGGCAGCGGATGGAAACATAATGCGCCCTGCCCGCCTCGTCCCGGTACAGGCCGTAGTGGCCGCCCCGCGCCCGTACGATGCCCGCCGCCCCCGGCTGCACCTGCCGAGGCGTACAGCTGGCGCGGGGAAAGGCGCCAGAAAACAGATAGCGCACGCTCTTGCCGCCATCTTTTACCAGATTTTTTGCCCCGGCGCGCAGGTGCAACCGGTGGGGGTCAAACAGCCAGGCCCAGGGATTTTCCCGCTCCAGGATCAGGTCCGAAAGGATGGAGGCGGCCACCATAGAGGTGGACATCCCCCACTTTTTAAAGCCGCAGGCCACGAACCAGTCGCTTTTGCGGGGCGAATAGCGGCCGATATAGGGCAGCCCATCGGCGGGGATGCCGTCCTGCGCCGCCCAGGCGGCAACCTCTCGCGCCTGGGGGTACAGCGCCTTGGCCGCGGCCCGCAGCGGGGCGTAGCCGTTAGCCGGCCCCATCTCGCCTGTGCGGTGGCCGCAGCCGCCCAGCAGCAGATAGTCGCCCGCGCTGCGTAGGGACAGGCCGTCCTCCTGCTCATCTAAATACATCCCCTGTAACGCCGGCGCGCCTGAAAGCGCCAGAACATAGCTGCGCTGCACGTGCATGCGGGCGAAAAACAGCCCGGGGTAATTGACAAAAGGGAAGTGGCAGGTAAAGATCACCTGCCCGGCGCGCACCCGGCCGCCGGGGGTTCGGAGCACATGCGTGCCCTCGACCGTCACGGGGCTGTGCTCATAGATCTCAAGGGTGGCGCATAGCGCCTGCAAAAAGCGCAGGGGATGGAACTGGGCCTGATTCGGAAAGGCCAACGCCCCGCCGATGGCAAAGGGCAGCTCCTGCGGGTGGGCGATCTGGGCGTTGATCCCTGCGCGGCGCGCGGCGGCAAGCTCCCTTTCCAGCGGCTCCAGATCCGTACCACGGGTATAAAGGTAGGCCGTGCGGCGGGAAAAGCCGCAGTCGATGTGCCGCTGCTCGATCAGCGTTTGGTACTGGCTTATAGCCCACAGGTTAGCCTGGGCGTAGGTAGCCGCGGCGCGGGGCCCCAGCGTTTTTTCCAAATTAGCGTAAAATTTTCCGTGTTGGGCGGTGATCTTAGCGGTGGTGCCGGCTGTTTGCCCCCGGGCCACCTTGTCCGCCTCCAGTACGATAACCTTCAGCCCCGCCTGTTGCAGGTAAAAGGCGGCCAAAAGGCCGGCCATCCCAGCGCCGACGACCGCCACGTCGCATTGCTTATCCTCTTGCAGCGCGGGCAATTCTTTTTGCAGCACATCCCGCTCCCAGATCGAACCCATGCCAAGGCCTCCTTTATTATATGAATCAAGGATAAGATGGCCAGTCTTGCGCTTTACTATTCTTTTGAGGGCATCTTGCGGCTGCGCCGTGGAAAACGGTATAATAAACTGTAGCTTTTGCAAAATAAGCAGACCCGGCCTACATCGTGCATGGCCCGGGGAAAGGAGGCGCAGATGGCGGGATTGGCGTGCGCGGCGTACCTGTTTGGCGGCCTGGCGCTTTCGTTTCGCTTTTTTAAGGGCGAAGGGCGCGCGGCCCGGCTGCTTTTGGGCGGCGTATGGGCTACGGTTTTTTGCGCTGTGCTGCCCGCGCTCTGGGCGTTTTTATGGGGCTTTACGGCCCAGGCCAACCTGTGCGCCGCGGGAACGGCACTGGTCTTAGGGGCGGCCTGCCTGCCCTGGGGGCGCTTTGGGCGGGCGCGCGGCCTGCCGCGGTTTTGGAGGCTCAGCCGGCGGGAAGTGCCGCTGCTGATGACCGTGGGCCTGCTCTGCGCGGTGGCCTTTACCCTCACCTTTACCCATGTGCTGCGGCCCGATGCGGCCGGCGCGCTGCACAGCGGCCAGAGCACCTATGGCGATATGGCCATGCACCTGGCCTTTATCACCTCTTTAGCCGAAACGGGCCGCTTTCCGCCGGTCTATCCGCTGTTGGCGGGGGAAGTACCCATCGGCTATCCTTTTTTATGCGAGACCAATTCGGCCGGGCTGTACGCGCTGGGGATGGACCTGCGCTTTAGCTATATCTTGCCCATGCTGCTGGCCATGGGCTGCGTCTTTCTGGGCGCGTATCTGCTTTTCCGCCGTATGGCCCGGGGAGATGCGCGCAAGGCCGTGCTTTGCACGCTGCTGTTTTTCGTGGGCGGCGGGTTTGGCTTTGCTTATTTTTTAGATCTGCTGCGCTCGGATCCGGGGAACTTTACCCGCATCTTTACCGCTTTTTATGAAACGCCCACCAACTATACCAGCCACAACGTGCTCTGGGTCAACCCGATCTGCGACCTTATGATCCCTCAGCGGGCCACGCTGTTCGGGTGGGCGGTGCTCTTTGCCTGCCTGTACCTGCTCTACCGGGCGGCCTTTGAGGGGCAAAGACGTTACTTTTTGCCGCTGGGGCTGCTGGCGGGCTGCCTGCCGCTGATCCATACCCACTCCTTTTTAGCGTTGGGGATCATCAGCCTCGTGCTCTTTTTGCGGGCGGCGGCAAAGGGCCGGTGCCGGTGGGGGGCGCTAAAACCCTATCTGGCGTACGGCGCGCTGGCCCTCTGCCTGGCGCTGCCCCAGCTTTTCGCCTTTACCTTTCGTCAATCCTCGGCCGAGGGATTTTTACGGCTGCACCTCAACTGGGCCAATACCCAGGATGAATACCTCTGGTTCTACATCAAAAATATCGGGCTGACCTTTTTACTGCTGATTCCTGCGTTTTTGCATGCGGATGCGCGCAACCGCTGGTTTTATCTGGCGGGCCTGCCCATCCTGATTCTTTGCGAATTTGTGGTCTTCCAGCCCAATACCTATGATAACAATAAGCTGCTTTACGTTTGGCACCTTTTGGGCTGCGGCATCGTCGGTATCCTGCTGGTGGACGTGTACGACCGCCTGCGGGGCATCCGCGGACGGGTGTATATCGCCGCTCTGACGCTGACGGCGCTCTGCCTGTCGGGGGTACTGACCCTGGGGCGCGAGGCGGTGAGCGATTACGAGCTGTTCTCGTCCGCATCGGTAAAAGCGGCGGCATTTGCGCGGGAAAGCACTCCGCCCCAGGCCCGGTTTCTTACGGCGGATAACCATAATAACGCCATTGCCTCCCTGGCGGGGCGGGATATTTTGTGCGGCAGCGGCAGCTACCTCTACTTTCACGGGGTGGATTACGCGGAGGCGCATGCGGCCCTGCGCCAGCTTTATGAGCAGCCCACAAACGAGCTGTTAGAGCAATGGGGGATCGATTACGTGCTCATCGGCGCCTACGAAAGGGGCGGCTATGCCGTGGAGGAGGATTTTTACGCGCGCAGCTTCCCTGTGGTGTACGACGATGGGCAGGGTACCCTGATCTACGATGTGCGCACCCGCGCGGTGGGGTAGGCGCGGGCGGTTAAAAAGGGAGGAAATCGGCTTGATCTATCGTTTACAGGCGGATGGCTTAGCGCCCATAGCGGCGCTGCCCGCAGCGAGAGGAGAAAAGGCGCTGGCCATCTATTCATTTGAAGAACTGGAGCGGGCGCAGGAGGAGTTGGGGCTTGCCGCCGGCCTGGCCCAGGTATGCTTAAACGAACGGGTGACCAAGTTTGAGAGCCATCCGGGCTTTGATTTTATGACGCTTAACATCCCCGGCCAGGACGAAGGGGAACCGCCCCGGCGCATCTGCATCTACCTGCGCGAGGGTGTGCTGGCCTTTTTATGCGGCACGCCCCAGGTAGCCCAGGCGGTGCTGGCCCCCTTTCAGGCCATCGAGTCCGGCCGCCTTACGCTAGAACACCTGCTTTTCCACTTTTTCCAATCCCTCACGGGGGAGGATGCCGGCAAGCTGGAGGTTATCGAGCAGCAGATAGAGGAGCTGGAAGAGGCGCTGATCACCGGAGAAAAGGAAAACTGCATCCGGGAGATCATCACGCTGCGCCGCAGGTTGATGCGTTTGAAACGCTATTATGAGCAGCTGCTGGCCATCTGCGAGGCGCTGGAGGAGAACGAAAATGGCCTGCTGCCCCAAAAATCCCTGCGCTATTTCAGGATGATGACGGGCAGGGTCAGCCGGTTATGCGCCGCGGTGCTCAACCTGCGGGATTACGTGACCCAGGTGCGCGAAGCCTATCAGGCGCAGGTGGATATCAATTTAAACCAGATCATGAAGTTTTTTACCGTTATCACCACCATCTTTTTGCCGCTGACGCTGATCGCCGGCTGGTACGGCATGAACCTTAAGATGCCCGAGTACGGGTGGGCCTTTGGCTATCCGCTGGTCATCCTGCTCAGCATCATCGTGGTGGTGCTCTGCTTTATCCACTTTAAAAAACGCCGCTGGTTTTAAAGCGCGGCGTATAAAAACAGATAAAAAATTTGGGGGGATGTTTAAATGGAAAAGACCATGCGCGCCGTGGTAACCCACGGCATCCACGATTACAGGTTGGAGCAGGTGCCGGTGCTGCAACCGGGGCCGGGGGAGCTGCTGGTGCAGGTGGAGGCCTGCGGTATCTGCGCCGGAGACCTGAAGGCCTTTATGGGGGGCGAACGGTTCTGGGGCGGCAGCGAATTTGCGCCTTATGTGGAGCCGCCCTGTATCCCGGGGCACGAGTTCATCGGCAGGGTAGCCCAGGTGGGGGCGGGATACGACGGCCCCTTTCAGGTGGGCGACCGGGTGACCAGCGAGCAGATCGTGCCCTGCGGGACGTGCGCCTATTGCAAACGCGGGCTTTACTGGATGTGCGAGCCCCACAACGTATACGGCTTTAAACATTACTTAAACGGCGGTTTTGCCGAGTATATGATCTTTCCCAGGCAGGCGCGGGTCTTTGCGGTGCCGGAGCAAATGGCGCTGGAGGATGCCCTGCTGATCGAGCCCTTTGCCTGCGCCATGCACGGAGTGGACCGGGCCCGCATTGAAAAAGGGGATGTGGTGGTGATCTCCGGCGCCGGGACCCTGGGGCTGGGGATGATCCCCTACGCGCGCAGGTTTGCCCCCGCAAAGATCATCGCTTTGGATCTAAAGGAGGAGCGCTTGGCGCTGGCACGGCGTCAGGGCGCGGACCTGGCCCTGAACCCGGCCCAGGATGACGTATCTGCCCAGGTGATGGCGCTGAGCCAGGGTTGCGGGTGCGACGTGTATATCGAGGTGGCAGGGCACCCCCAAAGCGTGTTGCAGGGTCTGCAGCTGATCCGGAAAAAGGGGCGGTTTGTGGAGTTTAGCGTCTTTGGGGAGAAGACCACCTGCGACTGGTCCCTGATCGGAGACGCCAAGGAGCTGGACCTGTACGGTTCCTCCCTCAGCCCGGAGTGCTTCCCCAAAACCATCGCCGGGATCGCCGACGGCAGCCTTCCCACAGCGGGCGTGGTCACCCATATCCTGCAACTGGAGGATTTTGAAGAAGCTTTCCGGATCGCCGCCCAGGGCGGGATCAAGGTGGCGCTGCGGCCATAACGAACAAAAAACCCGTAAAAGTACTGGGACAATAAAGAAACCGCCTGCAATCAGCAGGCGGTTTTCTATACCAAGCGGTTTAATCGATGCTGTTAAAATCCTTTTTCAGTTCGGTAGCGACCATCTCCCAGGCGCTCTGGCCGTACTGGGCCTTAAAGCCCTCGATGGCCTCGTCAATGGCGGCCTGCCCCTTTTCGCCATATTTGGCCAGCGCCGTGCCGGTAAAGGCGGCCAGCAGATGCGCTACGTGATAGGGGAAGGGGAGGATGACGCTCTCGCCCAACTGGGCTTTGAGCGCGGCCAGCCGCTCCAGCGCGGCCGCGTCCATCTGCGCGTCCAGGAAGTGGAACTCGCACTGGGCATCCCCGGTCGTCAGGCAGCTGGGCATCGTAAGGCGCAGCGCGGGGCTGAAGCCTTCCAGCACCGCTTTATCGATATCCCGGCAATAGAAGTTGGCCTCTTTCCCCATGTCAAAGGTCTTCCAGGCCTGGTTCCAGGGGCACAGCCGCTCCTGGCTGACGGCGTAGGGCGTCTGGCGCAGGCTCACACTGTCAAAATCGGTAGGGCTGGAGGGTTTCCACTCCTTGAGCGCCATGTAAGAGACCATATCCAGCGGCAGGCCCAACTTTTGCGCCCGCAGGGCCATGCGCCGGCCCCGCTGGCGGCCGTAGGTCACCGTGGCCTCGTGCACGGCCTGGTCCGCCGCATCCCCCAGATGGGCCTTAAAGGCGCGCACCAGCAGCCCGTACAGCACCGCATGGTGCTCCACGCCCAGCACCGGCGGCAGCGGATCGCCCAAACGGTAGCCATGGTCGGTCACGATGCGGGTGCAATCGGCTGCGGCTTCCCGCAGGGTGGCGATGGCCTTCTCGTCGATCTGTCCCTCCAGCGCGGCAAAGGCGCGGGCGAGGGGGTACTCCATCCTTTGATAGAACACCCGTAGGGCCATCTCCGTCACGCCGCCCTTGGTGGCGTGCTGGAAGGCGGTTTTCACCACCTGCTCCCGCGTTTCCACCTGCAGGGTGTGCAGGTGCAGGTCCACATAGTTGAGGAACAGGTCGTCGATCAGCTGGCGGTCCATCCCCAACGCCAGGCAGGCGTCGGTCACCCCATCGTACAGGGAGCGGATCACCTGGTCGATGGCCGGGCGCAGAGCCTGGGGCACATCCTCTTCGCTGCAGGGGCGGGTGGGCTCGTAGTGGTAATGGGTATAGCGCTGGAAGGCGGCGCGCAGCGCGCTGGCCACCTGCGCATCGGTCAAGTTATAGCCGCGTTTGTTGCAGGCCGTGCGGATGGTATATACATACTCGCTGACCGTGTGCAGCGTGCACTGCCCGCCAAGGTAGGCCATGACCAAATGCGGCGGCGTGTTCACGCAGGCGCCAAAGGGAGAAAAGAACTCCCGCAGCCGGGCTTCGTGATCTTGGGGCCACACATCCCCCTCGGGGAAGGTGATCTCGGTCACGCCCTGGGTGGCCACGTCCATTCCGCTGATCTCGGTCAGCATATTGGGCAGCAGGTTGACCACGTGGATATCCTGCCCCAGCAGATCCCGGTAGAATTGGCCTACAGGGCTGGGCGGGGCGGCGTACAGATCGGGCAGGGGGGCGGATTGGGCCCGCAGCTCGTCGTAATAGGGCTTCAGTACCGTGCGCGCTACCTCCGGGGCCAGGTAGGGCTGGGGGGCGAACAGAATGATATCGGGCCTCAAGGTGCGCAGCATCTCATCGTTGCGCTTGTACCACACGCGGATGCCCATGCGCGCCTCTTTCCCCGGGATCGCATCTTCCTGTGCAGTGGTGCCGATCACGCAGTCATACAGGTTCTCCTCGCCCACCAGATGGCGGACGCAGGGGAACAGATACTCCAGCAGAAAGCCCACGCCCAGCAGGGCGATCTTGGTGTTATGATAGGGATGCATTTTTTAGCCTCCTTTGATTTTTAAAGCGGGCCCGCGCGGGAAAAAGCGCGTTGGCCTTATTTTTCATTATAAGCCTATATCCCCGCCGCAGGCAAGGGTTCAACCCCTGGGGACACAGCTTTCGCAGGCCTTGGCGTGCACCTGGCGGCGCAGGTTTTCCATTCCCTCCACGCCCCGGGCTTCAAAGGCGGCGCTGTCGATAATGGTTGCGCCCATCCGCGCCATATCCTCGATATTGACCCGCTGGATCTCATCGGTCTTGGAGCTGGTGCAATCCTCCAGCACCACGACGTTGTAATCCAGCGCATTGGCATCATAACAGGTGGTGCGCACGCAGTTGGGGGTGGTGGTACCGGCCAGCACCACGGTTTCAATATCCAGCCTGCGCAGCATCAGGTCCAGCTGCGTTTGGAAAAAGGCCGACCAGCGGGGTTTGACGATGATAAAATCCCCCGCTTGGGGCGCAAGTTCCGGCGGCATCTGGCACGAGAGCGGCCCGCAGCTGCCCGGCGCCATGGCGCGCCCGCCTGCCGCCCACTCCGGGTAGCGGGTGATCTCTACATCGCTGCCATCGGGACGGTATTGGCGGATCACAAAAAAGATGGGGATCCCCCGCTTGCGCGCAGATGCGATGGCGCGCTGGCAGTTGGGCACGGTTTTTGCGGCGCTGGGGATGCAGTGGGCGGATTGCGGCGAGAGAAAGCCCATCTCCATATCGATGAGGATCAAGGCCGCGTTAGCGGGTTGGGACATGCGGAAATTCTCCTTTCACATTTGCAAAAAGGGCTTTTTCGCCCATAGTTCGGTCAAGAATCTTGAGAAAGTACAAATGAACTGAACGCGCAGCGTAATCGCTTAACTTAAGCTCTAAACTCCCGGCAGCAAGGCCAGCGCCCGCCCGCGGGTTAGTGTGGCTTTTGGTCATGTCCGCGCATAAACTCGGTCACCTCAAAGCAGGTGATCAAATACGCATCCTGCTCTTCCCACTGCAGGGGAGCGGCGTAGGCCATCGTCCAGATGCCGTACTGCGGGTTATAGTATTGCTGCGGGCCGGTGCTGCTGCGCAAGGGGCAGTGGGAACAGGGCGCCTCGCGGCCGTAAAAGGCCTGGTGGCACTTTTGCCCCTCGGCGGCGCGGGGGTCCAGCTCTAACGTCTTGCGGTTGAGGTACAAAAGGGTATAATCACCGTCCACGACATAGATATAGGCGTTTTGGCTGTCCAAGATGCTGTTCATCCGCCGGGTAGCGGCCAGATCCTGCTCGTGGGCGCGCTGTTTGAGCAAAAAGGTGCTTAGCATCTGGGCGATCAGCGAGAGGGTAGAAACCTCGTCCTGCGTCCAGACCCGATTGCCCGTGCACTCGTCAAAGCCGATAAAGCCGCGCATCACGCCCTTTTCGCGGATGGCGCACTGCAAGATGGCGTGGATGCCCTGGCTAGCCAGAAGCTTACGCTGAGAGGCGGGCAGCTCCCTTATATCCTTACAGTAGAAAATGCCGTTGGCGGCAAAGTTATCCCCATAATTCTCCAGCTCTGCATAGTTTAGCTCCTGCAAAAGCTCTTTTTCAGGGGTGATCCCCTCGTTGCACCACTCAAAGGTGTTGCTGGTGGTGCGCCCGTCCAGCGAGTTCTCAAAAATATACACCCGGCTTACGTCAAAGCGCTTGCCCAGGATCTCCATAAGCTTGTGGATGGCATCGCGCAGATCCTCTGTTTCATACAAGATACGGAAGATATAATTGACCAGACCGCCCGACACGCCTAGGGTCTCCTGGTTGCTGTCGATATCCGCACCTAGAGCGGAGGTGCCGGCGGCGTAAGGGAGAGACTCGCGCTGCGGGTCGTAAAGGGCGTACTGGTTTTTGCCTGCGGTCTTGGCTTGGTACAGCGCCTGGTCCGCACAGCGGTACAGCGAATGGAAGCTTCTGGCGTGGGCGGGGAAAAGGGCGATGCCGATGGACCCGGTTACCTGCAGGTCCAGCTTATCGGTACCCGCAAACAGCGTGCGGAATAGGGCTAGCAGCTGGGCGGCTTTTTGCTGGGCGAGTTCCGCACGGGGCAGATCCTTAAGATATACGGCGAATTCGTCCCCGCCTACGCGCCCCACCACGTCGCTTGAGCGCAGCTGCTTTTTCATGGCGCTGGCAAGCTCGGTAAGCACCACGTCGCCAAACAGGTGCCCGTGGGTATCGTTAATGTTTTTAAAGTTGTCCGTATCGATCATCAGCAGCGCGCCGGCCTCGTCCTCCGGGCAGTCGTGCAGGTATTTTTCGATCTGCCGCTCGGTCTCCTCCCGGTTATACAGCCCGGTCAGCGCATCCCGCTCCGCCTTTTTACGCAGATGCTCGATCATACGGATCTGCTCGTCGATATCGCTGATCACGCCTACGGCCTTAACCGGCTCGCCTTTATCATTAAATTGGTCCGTGGCGCGCACATGGCACCAGATATAGCGCCCCTCGCCGTTCAAAATGCGAAACTCCGCCGTATTATAGGGCGTACCGGCTCTGGCAGATTGCATCAGCGCCATAAACGCCGGCAGATCTTCCGGGTGGATGTGCCCCGTGGCGGGGATGCGTTTGGAGGCATCCTGCTTAACCGGCGCATAACCAAATTTCTTGAGCCAGTTGCCCGAATAGTGCAGCTGGTCGGCGGGAATATCCCATTCAAATATGATATCGGTGGTCTGATCCATGATGATCTGGTGGCGCTCCAGGCTCAGGCGCAGTTCCTCGCGCGTATGGCGCTGCTCGGTAATATCCATCATGACGCAATAGTAACAAAGCGCGCCGTCTTCCTGAACGGGGCTGCATTGCTCCAGCACCCAGCGGGGGGCGCCATCTTTGCAGATGATCCGGTACTCGATCTCCAGCACGCCGCTGCGCACCCTGCTGGCGCGCACATGGTCCTGCACCGCTTTCCGGTCCTCCGGAACGATCATCTCGATATAATGGTTGTGAAAAATGCGTTGAATTTCCTCGGGAGTGTAGCCGAATATATCCAGAAAACTTTGGTTGTAATGGAGTATGGTGTAATCTTTATCGCCCAGACAGCGCAGCACGCCGCCGGGTATATGGTTGACGATTTGATGTAGATCCGTTCCACTGGTGGGCATGCTGTCACCTCCTTACCTACCCCATCGCAGGGGTGCCGTTTATAATGGAGCGACCGGTGGGCGTAACAGACAAATGACAGAATTTAATCCACCAGGCCTTGTGGTCATGATATGGTCTATCATACCCTATTTTGGGGTTTTCCGCAAGAAAAGGGAGGGGGATGTAGAGCCGTTATACAGCAAATACTCCGCTCGAATCGGGTAACGAAGATAAGTGAAGAAAAAAGCTGGGGCCGGCGGCAGGTCTGTTATAAGTTGGTAGCGAGGCGGAAAAGTGGTAACGCCATGTTGGACCGGGAACCCAACGGTCCTCTGTTCGCTGAGCGCTCGCCTTTCGCACATTTTGTGCTCGGGCTCACGTTACGCTCACAGAATCCTGCGCTCGCTGCATCCGGCACTGCCGGCGCTCGCTGCGGATTCCCTTTGGTTAACGCCGCGCATCTGTAACCGCAGATGCTGCTCAAGTCCAGCAACGATAACTAAAACAAAACGGAAGAAAAGACTGTTTGAGCTGCAACCCACAAAAAGTTGGTAGCGAAGCGGAGACGCGGCGAGCGCGCTTGCAAGCGAGCAGGCGAAGCAAGCGCGACTTTTTGTGGAGAAGGAGGAGCAAGGCAGCGGGCGGAGGTTTCCTTTGCAAAAGAAAACGGAGCAAAGCTTACCTTTGCTCCGACGTGGCTCCCCGTGTTGGACTGAGAACCCAACGGTCCTCTGTTCGTAAGAATCGCAGCGGTCATGTGTAACATGCCCGCCGCTCCTTTACTCACAGGGCTGCCGCCTCGCTTATTCCGCCACTGGCGGCGCTCGGCTCTGCCCCCTGCGGAACCGCAGGATCGTTATGAATCAAATACAGAAGAAAAAAACAAGAGATACCTGTAAAGGTATCTCTTGTTTTTGGCTCCCCGTGTTGGACTCGAACCAACGACCCTGCGGTTAACAGCCGCATGCTCTACCAACTGAGCTAACGAGGAATAACTTCGCCGCCATTTCGTTTGGCGATTACACGATTATTATAGGCGCAAATCCCTGGATAATGCAAGGGATTTTTTGGCAATTTTAGCCGGCATTTTAATAAAAATGCAGCCCGCCGTTTAACGCGGCGGGCTGTCCGGTCTCGGGTTAGGAAAGGCGGGTGCGCAGCTGGCTGGTCATCTGGTCGTAACAGGTGTCAAAATCCGTCTTGCCCTCAAAATAGGGAGACATGCAGGCATAGAAGATATCCGCCACCGCCGTGTCCGGAAGCGTGCAGGTGGTGATGCTGGAGAATACATCCATGTAGGCCTGCGCATCCTCATCGGTCAGTGGCTGGCTGCTTTTAGCGGTTGCAGAGCCCTGCCCCAGTACGCCGCGCAGGTTGTCCTCCACCACGGCGGTGTAGACCGGCGCCTTATGGAAGCCCAGATGGATCTCGCGCTGCACATCGCTAGAGAGCATGGTCTTAATGAATTTATAGGCGTTTTCCTTATTGGGGCTGTCCGATGCGATGGCCAGCCCAGCCGTCATCTGGGCCTGTGCGCCGCCGTTAAAGTCCGGCAGGGGGAGGATCACAGACGTTTGCCCGTCAGCCTTTAACTGCAGATAACCCTCCATGATGGTAAACCCCATATCTTCCAGGTAAAAGGCCACGGCGTCCGCGCTGCCTGTACGCAAAAAGGAGGTTAACGCGTCGGTATTGTACTTTAACTGATCCCGTTGAGTCAGGCCGTCTGCCGCGGCGTAGGGTTTATAGCTTTCGCAAAACTGCTGAAAAGCCGCCCTGTCCATAATGGCGCCCTGCTCCCGGTCATAGATCCCGCCCGGGCCGGAATAGGGGAACATCTGAAAAGCGCCCGGCTGTGTCAGGGCGACCGCCTTTTCATTGCCCAGCCGGCCTTGCGCGGAGGAGACCTGTCCGAAGAACCCGCTAAGATCGGTACAGGCTTTAGGGTCAAAGGCCAGATCTTGCATGATCTCCTGGCTGGTCAGCAGCGCCGGTACCTGAAAACTGATGGGCACGATATAACGTTTCCCTTTGTAAAGACCTGCGTCCAGCATAGCGCCGTTTAAACCGTCGCCAGGCTGTACATCCCACATGGCGCTCAAATCCAGATAGGTGCCCTTTTCCATCTCGGCGTAAATGTCGGCCGGACCGCCCGGATAGGCGCTGGGATTAAGCCCATTGACGTAGAGGATATCCGGCGCGGGATAGGAAGGGTCGCGCCCCTGCGCCATCTCTTGTTCTGATAATTTGTGGGTGATCACTTCGACTTCCGGGTACTTTTCCTGATAAACTTTGATGATCATATCCAGTACCGTGGGTTCAATATCGATCATGCCGATGTCGATATAAAGTTGCGAGGTATAGCTCGGGTCGCTCTGGGAGGCCGTGCCGGAAGCTTGCTGCTCCACCGCCGGCGGCAGCTCATACCCCGTGCAGCCGAAAAGCAGCGCGCAGGCTGCAAAAGCAGCCAATACCGTCTTGCTCCATCTCTTTTTTCGCAGCATCATCTCTATTCTCCTTTCAATGTATATCGCAGGGTGCTATTGCTCCATATAGGCCGTTATCGCCTTTTCCAGATTATCGTAACAAATGTCAAAGTCTGCTGTGCCCTCAAAGTAAGGCTGCATGCTTTCATAGAATAGGTCGGCAATAAAGGGATCGCTTAAGGTAGGCTGGGCCGAGCGGACGATCTCCATATAGGCGTCCACATCCTCTTGGGACAAAGGCTGACTCTGCCGGTCAGCACCGCTTTTAAAATAGGGCGAGGCGTCGTAGCTTTTCAGCTGCTCCTCGCTGAGCGAACTGCGTAGCGCTTCCTCAGTGACCCGGTTATTGACCCAGGTACCGGCACCCTGGTAATTCAATTGCATCTGTTTTTGCGCCTCGTCCGAGAGCAGGGTGCGGATCAATTGATAGGCTCCGTCCGGGTTGCTGCTGGCAGCGGGGATGGCCATTGCGTAGGTGACCTGGGCCTGAGGGTTGCCCGCCAGGTCGCTCAAGGGCAGCAGCACCGGGCGATCGATGGTTTTGAGCGGCAGGTATTCAAACATGAGGTAAGGCGAAAGCGTATCAAGGTAAAAGGCGGTCTTGCCCATCGCCAGCGCACCGTAATAATCGGCGGCCAGATTTTCATCCTTTACGTGGAAACCGGCCAAGTCGTAAGGAGATTGTATGCCGTCGGTCAGGGCGTAGGGCTGGTAGGCCTGGCATAGGGCGCGCACGGTTTCCCTGTCGGCAAGCGCGTGCTGCTGGCGGTCATACAGGCCGAATTCTCCAGAATAAGGGAAGTGCGCATGCGCGTGACCGTTATGCAACAGGCATTCTTCATAACCTGCTGATTTTGCCGTGGGTATGCAAGCGGATAGCTGGGCAAAAAGTCCTGCGATATCCTTGCCCTTGGCGGGATCGATGTCCAGATTAGCCAGCAACTTTTCGCCGCCCAAAAGGACGGGGATATTATAGGTCAACGGTACAAGGTAGCGCTGCCCGCGATAGACGCCAGCATTGAGCACTGCCTGGTTCAGCCCTTCATCCTTGTCCAAATTCCATCGCCCGCTCAGGTCGAGGAAGGCTCCTTTTTCCATTAGCTTGTAAACGTCGGGCAGCATCTGCCGGTCTTTAGGATAGTTATAGCTAAAGGTAGGCAGCAGTACCAGGTCGGCTTGGGCCAGGGCCTCTTCATTGAGCTTAAGGGTTTGGGCTGCGTCCCGTTCGTTGGATATTTGAAAAGCCTGGGTTACAACCACTTCCACCTGCGGATACTCTTTTTGAAAGACTTTGAGCCCTTCGCCCCATATATTGTAAGGGGTAAGCGCTAGGACGTTCAGCCTGGAGGTGTATACCGAGGCACTGGCAGATGCTTCTCCTCCTTCCACCACCGGCGCCAGCTCATACCCCGTGCAGCCGAAAAGCAGCGCGCAGACGGCTATCAAGGCTAATAGCCCGGCAAGGCGACGTGTTTGTGCTCGTTTCATAAAAACACATCTCTTTTCAGTTTTTGTTTATATAGATTTAGTTTATAACCGCTTCGTTTTGCTGAATCATATATGCGGCGCGACGGTATACAGTAGGAAAGGGTGGCATTAAAAACACTTATATTTGCATTAGATAATCAAAAAATGAGTATAAATTTGTGCGAAGTAAAAATATTTAACCTATAATCAACAAATATGGATAAGATTATTCTTGTATGATTTATAACATAATTTCGTTTTTTTTGATACTGCATATCTTTACCATTCATTCCAAAACTTTGACAAATACTTAACAAGTTTGTGCCATCAAGGGCTGCTATCAGTACAAAAGAATGAGTAAAAAGCCCTGCGAAATTTCGCAGGGCTAAATTGTGATTAGAATAGGATATACCGCCCGCGGGTCAGGGCTGCTCGGGCGGGGTCGCGGGCGCCTTGCCTTTGCGCCTGGCTATGCCGGTCTGCACGGTATCGGCCACCACCACGGCAAGCCCGCCGAAGAGGTTGAAGTAATAGGTGACGGTGCGCCACAGCAGCATGGCCGCCAGCATCATATCCGCCGGGAATACCTGGCCAAAGAACAGGTAAAAGCCGCCTTCACTGGTGCCGCTGGCCCCCGGTACGGGGATGAAGGTGACCGACATGGTCAGTACCGACTGCATCAGCAAGATCTCCATCAGCGAGCCCAGGGTAAACGCGGCCCCGGTGCAGGCCAGGTAGATAAAATAGGTGATGAGAAAATAACTCAGGATCTGCCCGGCCCCCAGAAAGAAAGCCTGCACCGCTTTTTTGCGCTGATCAAACAGGGCGCGGATGCTGACCCGGTACTGGGCGATAAAGGCGTCGACCATATCCAGCCAGCGTTTTTCATCCTTCAGGATGTGCAATTTAAGCCCCATGCGAATGAAAAAGCGGCAGATGCCCTGGACCCAGCCGGGTTTGACCACCGCCAGGATGCCGCCTGCGGCCGCCATGGCGTTAAGCACATATCCCAACAGGGCCACGGCCAACAATCCGTCGTTTAGCCGGTTCCAGCAAAAGGGGATGGCGATGGTGGCCAGTAGCCCTTCTACCACCTGCCAAAGCAGAAATTTACCGACCAGTACGGGGGTGGAATCCGCCGCCATCACGCCCCAGCGGCGCAGGTAGACGATCTGCGCGGGCTGCGAGCCGGTGGAACAGGGGGTGATAGCTGCGTAAAAATGGCCGATCAGCGATACCTTGAGCGCGGACGCCCAGCGAATGCGCCGGCCCACAAAGATCAGCAGCCGGTGGATGGTGCAAGCATCGAAAAACCAAAAGCCCATGATGCCGATGACCGCGGGGATCAGCCAGGGCAGGCGCACTTTCCGCAGCGCGTCTCCCAGCGTGGGCATCTGCGGGTCCCCCAGCAGGATAAAGGCGACTACGCCCAGGATGAAGGCGATATACAGCACGTACAGATAGGGCTTAAAGTTGCGTTTGGTCCTGGCCATAAAGGGCCCCTTTCTATCTCCATGTTTAGAATCTATGCGTTAAATACGGGGTATTATAGGGTCATGCCGGCGCGTTTGTCAAGCATCCTAGCGGCCAAAGAGCCAGAATTAAGAAAATCTTATTAATTAGGGCTAAAGCAGCAATACCAGCGTGCCCGCTACGATCAACCCCAGCCCCAGCGCGGCGGCGGGGGTGAGCTTTTCTTTAAAGACCAGGGCGGAAAACCCGATGCTCACCAGAATGCTGAGCTTGTCGATGGGGACCACCACGCTGGCCGGCCCCAGCTGGAGCGCCCGGAAATAGCATAGCCAGGACGCGCCCGTCGCCACGCCTGAAAGGCCCAAGAAGAGCCAACTTTTGGGGTCGATCTTCTTTATCGTATGCGCCTTGCCGCTGACCAGAACCACCACCCAGGCCATGATTAGAACCACCCCGGTGCGGATGGCCGTGCCCAGGTGCGAATCTACGTTTTCGATGCCGATCTTGCCCAGGATAGCGGTCAGGCTGGCAAAAACCGCTGCGCCAACCGCGTAAAACAGCCAGCCATGGCCCTTGGTGGGCTGGGCGGCGGGCTGCTTTTTCTGGATCATCAGATAGGTGCCCGCGCCGATCATCGCCATGGCCAGAACCTTGAGCCAGGTAACGCCCTCGCCCAGAAAAAGCATGGCCAGCAGCATGGTCAGCACCGTACTGGATTTATCGATAGGGGTCACCTTATTGATATCCCCCAGCGCAAGCGCCCGGAAGTAACACAGCCAGGACGCGCCCGTGGACAGCCCGGACAGGATGAGAAAAACCCAGGTGTGCGGCGCTACGGTGGATAAGGAGGCCTGTGCGCCGGACACAAAGACCATTAGCCAGGAAAAGGCCAGCACCACGACGGTGCGCAGCGCCGTAGCCAGGTTGGAATCGGTATTGCGGATGCCGCACTTGGCCAAAACGGCGGTAATACCGGCAAAAAAGGCGGAACCAAAAGCCAATACGACCCACATAACGATAAACACCTCGCTTTTTTGAGGGCGGCCAGAGGCCGGCGCCATCCCCAGTGTACCACGGCCGCGCGTCCGGTGTATAGCGCAACCAAAAAGGGAGGGGCACAATAGCCCCTCCCTTTTGACTGCTTAAAACCTTAGAACGGGATATTGTCCGGGTCCCTGGATGGGCCGCAGCAATCGGTCAGGTTGGCGATGATTTCCACGTCCTCATTGGAAAGCGCAAAGTCGAACACCTGCGCGTTTTCCTGAATGCGCGCGGGGGTAACGGACTTGGGCAGCGGCAAAAAGCCCATCTGCAGGCTCCAGCGGATGCAGACCTGGGCGATGGATTTGCCGTACTTTTGGGCGATCTGCTGCATCTGGGGCACGTCAAAGATCTTGCCCGTGCCCAAGGGGCTGTAGGCCTCCAGCAAAATGTTATGCGCCTTGCAGTAGGGCGCGGCCAGGGGCTGCACCTCGCCGGGGCAAAGGCGAACCTGGTTGACCATGGGCGCGACTTTGGCGGTCTTGGCCAGGGCCTCCAGGTGATGGGGCATAAAGTTGCTCACGCCGATGGCGCGGATGCGCCCGGCGGCGTACAGTTCTTCCATAGCTTTCCAGGTGCCGGCGTTGGCCTGCTCCCAATGATCCCGGAATTTGATGGGATTGGGCCAGTGGATCAGGTATAAATCCAGATACTGGAGCCCTAAAAGCGCCATGCTCTTTTCAAAGGCGGCCAGGGTGGCTTCATAGCCATGATCGGGGTTGTTGAGCTTGGTGGTGATAAACAGCTCCTCGCGCTTGACGCCGCTGCGCCTAATGGCCTCGCCCACGCTGCCCTCATTGCCATAAGCCGCCGCAGTATCGATGTGGCGGTACCCCGCCTCCAAAGCCGCCAGCGTGGCGGATATGGCCGTATCCCCATCCGGCGTCTGCCAGGTGCCAAAGCCGATGCAGGGAATCTCCACGCCGTTTGCCAGCGTATAGGTATCCGTTAAGCTCTTCAAAGTGCGCGTCCTCCTTTATTGATATAACTCTATTTTAGCTTGTGTTGAAGTTTACAGCAAGCATGATGGATTAATTCGTAATAAGACGAAAATCTAATGTTGACATAATATATGTTTTTGATATATGATCCAAATATATATTTGTTTTATCTGCTTTCTTAGACTTCTTACTTTTCAATTTCTATTAATACTTCATTACTTTTCTCTTTAAACATATTCTAAGAAGGTGATTCCGTTGATTTAGTTAAAAGTTACAAAATAGATCTAAATATGAGTAGGAGAATTTTCATATGAAAAGATTGTTTGTAATGTGTCTAACCACTATAGTGTTTACCGCATTTTGGTGTACGACAGTGTTTGCGGCAGAGGAGTTATATACAGATACGGGTGAACCTTCAAAGACGATTCTGATTGAAACGGAAGGACAACCTATTACGCGTGGACTTTTCGTAAATGATCATACTGTAACATTCGATATACTTTGGACGGTGTCATCCTCTGGTTGGATTCGTGCTGATATGCAGCAATTTACATCACCTGCTACTACTTATTTTAAAATGTGGTGTTCACAAACAATGCAACAGCCGAATGGAAGTATTGTTTCTGGTGGCTCTGCAACTATGATGTATTGCACGAACTTTTTTTGGAAAGATGGGAAACATTTTACATCACGGGGTCCTTACACTTGCTATGGTCAATTTTCTGGTTGGTTATCTGCACTATCTATGACATATAAGCAACCTAAAACAGAAAGCCGTACATACTAAGATACAATATTTATGTTGGGTGGGATGCAATACTCCCACCTAACATTTTTATAGGGAGTACTCTATGAAAAATAAAAAAAGCATAGTCGTGACTTTATCTTTGCTTTTCTGTATCATACTTATATGCTTTAACGGTTTCAAGTATGAGGTGAATGATATGGTTCAAGATTCCTTCCTTTTTTGGAGTGATGCAACGGGCTCGGTCGAAGGCTCGATGCTAGAGCAGACGGCTGTTTTGGGAGAGGAGCCGCTGGAAACGATTTTATTTTTACACAATGCAGGAAGCTATAAGCGAGAAATTTCCTATCGGCTGCTCAAGGATTTTGAGGAGATTCCCCTGCCTTGGTACAATGAATCGGGTGAAGATTGCCCAAGTGATTTTACAATAGAAGCTGCCGAAGAAAGGAATGGGGCAGTCCATCCTGCCGCTTATTATTTAGACATCACACCACAAATGGGCGCGGGAAGGTACGCGCTGGTGCTGCTTGATAAACCCGAAGGATCGATCCAGCAAAAAAGGCAGCAGGCCACCAATGCAATGGCGACGCGCACAACAGTCATCTATCAAGGTGAAAATATAACGGATTTGCCTCATATTACAGCGCTAAAGGCCGTTCCATATATTGGTGACATTCCAGCAGGCGGAGTGAAAATCGGGCTTGAAAATGGGTTTGAAGTACCGGCAGGTAAGGTGGCGCATACGACGTTGCGTGAATTGAACCAGCCCATCCTTGTAGCACTGGACCAATACCTGGAAGAACAGGGGGTCGATTCCGCGCCGATAGCGGGCCAAACCGTCCCGGTGGTACTGGTGGGTTATTATGATGGCGTTCTGTTACCACAAAAGTATAGCTGCCAGATACCCGTTGATCGCCCCGTCATTTTATATCCTGAATGGGAACTGCCGGTTGGCGGGGAAGAACATATCCTCAACGTTTTTGCCTTTTGCTATCCTGACAATACCATCGAAAGCCTGCCGGCCTTCGCACAGAAATTTCTCTTTACCTCTACGTCAATGTTAAATGCCGGGCTTTGCATACAGGGCGAAAAATGATTGCTAATGGACCCTTGAATTGAGCGAATGAAAAAGGCGGGCTTTGCCCGCCTTTTTTCGGGAATGTGGCGAAATTATGGTATAATAAACCCATACCGCGGCCCGCAAAAAGGGTGAAAATTCGCGGCCGCGAAAAGAGAGGGAAGGGGAGAGGCGTATGTTTAACCCAAACGATGGCTTTCTATATGTCATCGTAACCATCGTGATCCTGTTTGTGATCATCGAATCGGTCTTTTTCCTGGTCAAGGCCTGGCGGAGGGCCGAGGCGCTTAAGATGGACAAAAAACTGCTGCAAAACACTGTGGTATCCTCCGCGATCTTTACCATCGCCCCGGCGGTGGCGATCTTGCTGGGGGTGATCGCGCTGAGCAAGGCGCTGGGCTTTCCGCTGCCCTGGCTGCGCTTAAGCGTCATCGGCGCGCTGACCTATGAGACCACGGCCGCCGCCACGGCCGCCGCGGCGCAGGGGGTCACCCTGGGCAACCTGATCACCGATCCGCAGGTATTTGCCGCGATTGCCTGGGTGATGACGCTGGGCATCATCCCAGGGCTAGTGCTGGTGCCGGTATTCAGCAAAAAGATCGAAAAGGGGCTGACCCGCATCAAATCCAAGGATCAAAAGTGGGGAGATATCTTCCTCACCGGCCTTTTCCTGGGGATGATCTCCGCCTTTTTAGGTGTGATCTTTGCCACCATCGGTCAGGGGCTAGTGGGCTGGATACCGGTGTTTGTGATGATCGCCTCGGCCATCATCATGCTGATCTGCGGGCTTTTGCGCAAGCTGTTCAAATGGAAGTGGCTGGAGGACTACGCGCTGCCCATCAGCATGCTGGGCGCCATGGCGCTGAGCCTGCCCATCACCAATTTGGTGACGGCCATTGCCGGTTAAAGGAGGGAAAGCAAGATGAATACCATAAGGGATTATCGGGATTCTGTGCACTTTGCCGGGCGCATCTGGTCCTTCGGGGCGCTTTTAATGATGCTGATGGTGCCCGCGGCCATCTGCATTTACTATAACGCCTGGCCGGAGTTTACCGCGGTGCTCAAAGGTTTTGTGGGCGTGGCCCCCATCTTCTGGACGGTGGGGGTGATCGAGGTGATCACCTACGTGCCCATGCTGGGCACCGGGGGCAGCTATCTGGGCTTTGTCACGGGGAATTTGAGCAACCTGAAGGTGCCCTGCGCCTTAAACGCCATGGAGGCGGCCAAGGTGGAACCGGGCAGCGAGGAGGGCGAGGTGATCTCCACCATCGCTATCGCGGTCTCGGCTATCGTGACCACGGTAATCATCGCCCTGGGTGTGATTTTGCTGGCGCAGATCCGGCCGTTTTTGGAGTCCCCGGTCATGCAGCCGGCCTTTGACAACATCCTGCCCGCGCTGTTCGGCGGGCTGGCGGTGGTGTACGTATCCAAAAATTGGAAGATCGCCCTGGCGCCGCTGATCTTTATGGTGGTGCTGTTCATCTGCGTGCCCTCGCTGGCCAGCTCGGTAGGCGTGCTGGTGCCGGTAGGGGCGCTGCTGGCCATTGGCGTGGCCCGCATTTTGTACAAAAAGGGCGTACTCTAAAATACGATTAAAGGTAGGCGAAAAATAATGGGATGGCTGATTTTAGTGGCGGTCATTTTGATATTCCTGGCCGTGATCCTGATCCGCACGGCGGCCTTTAAGCCCAAAGCGCAGGCGGCCGCGGCGCCCGCGCCGGCACAGGTGGATGAGGAGAAAGCGGTGGGCGACCTGCAAAGGATGATCCAGTGCAAGACCGTATCTTTCCGGGAGCAGGAAAAGGAAGATAGGGCCGAATTTGACAAGTTCCGCGCGCTGCTGCGCGAGCTGTACCCCCGGGTGCATGAGGCGATGAGCCTGGAGCGCATCGGCCGCAGCGGCCTGCTCTACCACTGGAAGGGGCGGGGAAAAGGCGCGCCTTCGGTGTTTATGGCCCATTACGACGTGGTGCCCGCCAACGAGGCGGCCTGGGATAAACCGCCC
Organism: Luoshenia tenuis; assembly: GCF_014384745.1. Classification (NCBI taxonomy): domain Bacteria; kingdom Bacillati; phylum Bacillota; class Clostridia; order Christensenellales; family Christensenellaceae; genus Luoshenia; species Luoshenia tenuis. Next base: position 537,212 of record NZ_JACRSO010000001.1, on the reverse strand, counting down.
TTTGCGGGCGTGATCGAGGATGGCGTGCTCTGGGGACGGGGCACGCTCGATACCAAAGGCACGCTTTGTGGCGTGATGGAGGGGGCCGAGACCCTGCTGGGCCAGGGCTATGTGCCGGAGAACGACATCTACCTGGCCTTTGCCGGGGATGAGGAGATCGCCGGGCCTACCGCGCCGGCCATGGTCGACGAGCTGGAAAAGCGGGGTATCCATCCCGCCCTTGTGGTAGACGAGGGCGGCGCGGTGGTGGAAAACGTGTTTCCGGGCGTAAATCAGCCCTGCGCATTGATCGGCATCGGGGAAAAGGGCATGATGAACCTGCGCCTGTCCTTAGAGGGGCAGGGGGGCCATGCCAGCGCGCCGCCGGCGCACACGCCCGTGGGGGTGCTGGCCAAGGCAGTGGTGGATATCGAGAATCATCCCTTCCGCTTCCAGCTGACCAAGCCCGCCCGGGAGATGTTCGATACCCTGGGGCGGCATTCCACCTTTGTTTACCGGATGATCTTTGCCAACCTGTGGTGCTTTAAACCGGTACTCAATGCCATCTGCAAAAAAAGCGGCGGCGAGCTCAACGCCCTGATGCGCACCACCTGTGCCTTTACCCAGATGCAGGGCAGCCCGGCGGATAACGTGATCCCCCCTTCCGCCAGCGTGGGGGCCAACATGCGCCTTTGCGGGGCGGATACGCTGGACAGCGCTATGGATTACCTCAAAGGCGTGGTGGATAATCCCGCCATTACCTTTACCAGGGTGCACGGGATGAACCCCTCGCCTTACAGCCGCACGCAGGGCGAGGGATGGGAGAAATTGAAAAAAGCCATCAACCAGACCTGGCCGGAGGCGCTGATCTCACCGTACCTGATGGTGGCCTGCAGCGATTCGCGGCATTATTGCCGCATCAGCGAGGATGTGTACCGCTTCAGCGCCATGGCGCTGACCAAGGAAGAGCGCGGCATGATCCACGGCAATAACGAGCGCATCCCGCTGGAGAAGATCGTGCGCACCGCCCAGTTTTACGTGCGGCTGATGGGGAGCTGCTAAAAGGGGTAGATGAGGCGAGAGGAATACGCTATAATAAAAGAGTACAAAAGGCGCGCTGCGCCTAAGAGAGAGGAGATTTGCAATGAATGAGAATGTAAAGGCGCCGGGCAAGACCTGGTTGAAGGTTACGGGTATCCTGATGGTGATCTTCAGCGCGATCGCGATTATCCTGCTGCTGATCAGCCTGGCTGCGTTAGGCGCGCTGGGCGCGATGGGCGGCGGCGCAGTGGCCGGTGTAGCAGCGCTGGGCATGGGCGCGCTGATCATCGGCTTTATTGCCCCTATCCTGGAGTTTGTGGGCGGCATTATTGGTATCGCCTTTGCCAACAAGCCGGAAAAGGCTAACGTCTGTCTGGTTTTCGCCATCCTGATGCTGGTGATGGTGGTGATCAATATCATCGCGGGTGGTTTCCAGTGGACCAGCCTGATCGCCCTGGTGTTGCCGATCCTTTACCTGATCGGCGCGGTCAAGAACCGTGGCGCTGTGGCGTAATCGCCTGAATAGAGATTAAAAAGGGGGGCGGCTGAACAGAGACCGGCCCCCCTTGTATGTTAAAGGAGGCGCATGCCATGCCAGTAAAGTACAAAGCGCCTGGCAAGGGCTTTTTACAGGTACCGGGCATTTTGATGATCGTTTTTTCAAGCATCCTGATTTTGATCCTGCTTTTGGGCGCCACTGTATTAGGTTCGGTGGGCGCCATGGCCGGCCTGGCAGATGTGGATATGGCCGAAGCGATGGAGGAATTGATGGATGGTGCGCAGGTGATGCTGGACAATCCTACGGTTCACCGTGAAGTGCTGGCCCTGGGGCTGGGGATGATCATGATCGTGTTGAATTTGATCTCCGGCATCGTGGGCACGGCGCTTTGCAACAAGCCGGGCGGGCCGGCGGTGGTCTGCCTGCTCTTTGGGCTGATCCTGCTATCTGGCGGTGTGCTCTCTCTGGCGCTGAGCGGCTTTGCCTGGAGTGGATTGCTGGGGCTGGTGCTGCCCATTCTCTACACCATCGGCGCGTGCCTGAACCTTTTCGCGCGCCGGCCGGCGCGGGATGGGGTGCCGGTCCAGTAAGAAAAAGAGGATATAATTTTAGCGATTATGTAATTGCGGCCGGGTTTTTCCCCGGCCGCAAAATTTATCACACGAATTTCCATTTTTATAGGTTGGCAGATTGGCCCATTATGCGCTATAATGAAAAAAAGAAAAGGAGCGTGATGGACATGATCCAGGTGATCTATGGCAAGAAGGGCTCTGGGAAAACCAAAAAGATTCTCGACTTGGCCAACACACTGGCCGCTCAGGTGAAGGGGAACACGGTTTTTATCGACGACGATCAGCGCTATATGTATGATCTAAAATACCAGGTCAGGTTTGTCAATGCGGGGGAATACAATATCGAGGACCCCAAGATGTTTTTAGGTTTCTTAATCGGGATGATGGCTAAGGACTTTGATTTGGAGCTTCTGTTTGTGGATGGCTTCCTGCGTATCGTCAACGCGCAGCTCAAAGACCTGGCCGATTTTTTTGCACAGCTGAGCAAGGCTTCCGAGCAGCATAATGTGCGCGTAATCATGAGCGTCAGCGGTTCGGAGGAGGACCGGCCCGCCTTCTTGGATGAATATCTGTTGAAGGATTAGGCCTTAAAGTTGGGAGATATGCGGGCCCTTGCTCTTATTAAAAGAGGGCAAGGGCCTTCACTTTAGAAAAACTTGGAGGAAGAATATGCATTACCAAAGCACGCGCCAAAGCGCCCTTTCCGTCCCTGCGGCCCAGGCCATTTTACAGGGGATCTCTACCGATGGCGGCCTTTTTGTGCCTGAAACGCTGCCGCAGCTGACCCAGGAGGATATCGCGGCGCTGTGCGGGATGGATTATATGGGCCGGGCCAAAAGGATTTTGAGCCTGTTTTTGACGGATTATACTGAGGCTGAGATATCCGCCGCGGTAGATGGGGCGTACGCGTCCGGCAGGTTTGACCACGCGGATGTGGCGCCGGTGACGGCCCTGGACGGGGCGCTTTCCGTTTTGGAGCTGTGGCACGGACCCACGTTGGCCTTTAAGGATATGGCGCTGCAGCTGCTGCCGCGGCTGATGCCGCTGGCCATGGAAAAGGCCGGGGACGGCAAGCAGGTGCTGATCCTGGTGGCTACCTCCGGGGATACCGGCAAGGCGGCGCTGGAGGGCTTCCGCGACGTGGCGGGCACCCGCATAGCGGTGTTCTACCCTGAGGAGGGGGTGGCCCTGGCGCAAAAACTGCAAATGGTGACCCAGGAAGGGGACAACGTACATGTATGCGCCGTTAAGGGGAACTTTGACGATGCGCAGACCGGCGTTAAAAAGATCTTTGCCGATGATGCGTTTAACGGTGCGCTCTCGCAAAAAGGATGGGCACTAAGCTCCGCCAACTCCATCAACTGGGGGCGGCTGGTGCCGCAGATCGTATACTACTTCTCCGCCTATGCGGACCTGTGCCGCCGCGGGGACATCACCGTGGGCAAAAAGGTGAATTTCGTGGTGCCTACGGGCAACTTTGGCAATATCCTGGCAGGTTATTACGCCAAGCACATGGGCCTGCCGGTCAACAAACTGGTGTGCGCCTCCAACCGCAATAACGTGCTGACGGACTTTTTCGATACCGGCCGGTATGACCGGACGCGGCCTTTCTACAAGACCATGTCCCCCTCGATGGATATTTTGATCTCCAGCAACTTGGAGCGGCTGCTCTACGCCATCTGCGATAAGGATGAGGCGCAGGTCAGCGCCTGGATGGCGCAGTTGCAGGGAGAGGGCGTCTATCAGATCGCCCCGGAGCAGGCGCAAAAGCTGCGCCAGGAGTTCTGGGCCGGCTGCGCCAGCGAGGAGGATACCGCCCACGCTATGGCCGCCGTATTCCAGCATACCGGCTACGTGATGGATACCCATACGGCGGTGGGCTATTCCGTCTATCGGGATTATCTGCGCCAAACCGGGGACGAGACCCATACCGTATTGGTCTCTACGGCCAGCCCCTTCAAGTTCTCCCGGGATGTGATGGCCAGCCTCTTTGGCCCCGCGCAAGCCCAGGGGGATGAGCTGGACCTGGCACAAAAGCTGGCCCAGGCCACTGGCTGGCGCTGCCCGGAGCAGATCGCCGCGCTGCGCGAGATGCCGGTGCGCCATGAGGGCAGCTGCAAAAAAGAGGAGATGGAGCAGGATCTTCTGCGCTGGTTTGCCTAAAGGGCCTTTTCAGACACAACTGCAAGGCGCATCGCCCCAAAAGGTGGGCGGTGCGTCTTTTTATCTGTGTGCAGGCGCTTACGTCAGGCGCGGCGGGATGAGCAAGAATCGCCCGAAGGAGAAGAAGGGCTGGCGCCTTGGCGCAAGTTCGATTATAATAGTAGAGAGTAAAAAAGATGACGGCTTGAGCAAAGGAGGCATGGGCGATGGCGCAGGAAAGGCGAAAGGCACCGGGGCGCATGTTTTTGCTGGTCACGGGTATTATAATGGTGATTTTTTCCGGGTTGGTCATCATATTATGCATGCTCTATCTTCCGATGATGGGCATACTTTGCGGGATGATGGGGGCGATAGAGCCGGAATTGGTACAAAGCCTGGATTATATCATTGCCACGAACCTGGTTTGGGAGCTGCTGATTACCCTTGGCTGCAGCGCGCTGTTGCAAATGACCTGCGGGATCGTAGGCATCGTATGCGGCAAGAAGCCCCGCGCCGCCGCGGTCTGCTGCTGGCTGGGCGCGTCCTATACGGGGGTCGTGCTGGCGCAGGGCATTGCCTATGGCCTTTTTAACCCTTTTGGGCTGCTTGCGCTCATCCTGCCTGCGCTCTATTTAACGGGCGCAGTGTTGAACCTGCGCCAGGCTGTACGGGAAAGCGGGGTGGACGCATGAAAAAGGCGGCTTGCGGGCTGCTGGCAGCGCTGCTGGCGCTTACCGGCTGTACCGGGCAGGAAGGTGCGCTTCCCACAGCTGCGCCGACGAATACGCCCAGCGCGGCGCAGAGCACGCCCGCGCCCACACCGGTAAAAAAGCGGGTGGCGCAGCGAGGCGATTTTGAACTGGATGGGCCGGTGCTGGTAGTGGGCGATATGCCCACGGAAGACGTAGAACCGGGGGAGAACGTGCTTTATAGCGACCGGACCTATCAGCGCGAGACCGTGCTCAGCGGTGAGATATACTTGGTGGAGGACCGGCTGCAAAAGGCTGACCCGGGACTTGGCGGGCTGCACGGGGCTATTGAAAAGCTGGAGGGAGAATGCCTGGATATGGAGCTGACCCGGGATGACGAGGCCAGCGACCGCACCGGGCTGGATTGTTTCCGCATGGTGTATCTCACGAATAAGGACGGGATGAGCTACCGCAATACCGACCTTTATCTGCAGGCGGAAAACTGGGATTTTCGCTTTCACGTGGCTGTGCCGGCCAAAGAATACAGCGATTATGCGGATCTGGTGACCTTTTGGATCAGCTCGGTCGAGGTGATTGAGGATTCGCGGATCGGCTGGGGTAACAGCTCACCCGAAACGCCGGTGGACGAAGCTCCGCCGGAGGATCAGGACGCGCTGCAGGAAATGAGCATGATCATGAACTTTGCCGCGGGCGGCGTGTGCGATACGGAGTTTCGCGCGTATCCAAGAGGCAGCCAGCCGGATAGCGACCTGGTTTGGCTGGTGCTGGCGGAGTATGCCCAGGTGCTCAGCGGGTTTGAGATCTACCCCAAGGAGGAGGGGCGGGTTTACCTGACCCATGAGGAAATGACGGCGCTGTACAACCGGTGTTTTGGTTCTGGCAAACTGCCCAAGGTACCAAGCTCGCTGAGGGCGAGCGGCGCGGTAGCGCAGACCGAGCAGGGCTATACGCTGGCCCCCATGAATCGGATCAATTACGTCACTTCCTTTAGCCCGATCAGTTACAGCGTCAGCGAAGCGGGGGACTATCTGATCAGCGGCAGCTTTATGAGCGGATATTCTGGGGATGAGCAGCAGCTCTGGCGGCAGGGAAATATCACACTGCACCGCAACGATGGCGATGAGATGCCGCTGTACCGTATCATATCCATCAACACCAATTATTGAGAAGTAATGTGGAGAAATTTAGCCCTATCAAAGCAGCTTTGTTATAGGCCCGGCTGCACCGGGTTTGTTATAATGAGAAAGAATGAAAAAGGGGGTACCAACGATGGCTTTTGATGCGTATAAGTTTACCGTGCCGGAGAACAAACGTTTCCGCGTTATCGTCAATACGGATTGTAAGAACGAGGCGGACGACCAGTTCGCCCTGGCCCATCACCTGATGACGCCTAAGTTTGACGTGCGCGGCATTATTGCCGCTCACTTTGAGGCCAAGGCCGATGAGGGCAAGGGCGAGTCCATGCAAAAGAGCTACGACGAGATCCTTAAAGTGCTGGAGCTGATGGACCTGACGGGGCAGTATCCAGTGCTCAAGGGCGCGCCAGGGCCGCTGCCCTATGACCCGGCTAAGGCGATCCGCTATAACGAGGGGCCGGAGATTCCGCTGATGGAGCAGCCGCAGCCGGTGGTTTCGGAAGGGGCGCAGTTCATCGTGGATGAGGCGATGCGGGAGGATGACCGGCCGCTGTTCGTGGTCTTCCTGGGCGCCATTACGGACTTGGCCAGCGCTTACCTGATGGAGCCGCGCATTGCCGGGCGCTTGACGGCGGTGTGGATCGGCGGGGGCGAGTACCCGGCGGGCGAGTTCGAGTTCAACATGTATCAGGATATTCAGGCTTCCAACATCGTGCTGGGTTCGGAGATCGACTTTTGGCAGATCCCCAAAAACGTGTACAAGATGCTGCGCGTGACCTTGGCTGAGTTGCAGTGCCGCGTGGCCCCGCACGGGAAGATCGGGCAATATCTCTTCGAGCAGCTGGTGCAATATAACGACGATTATGCCTGGCAGCAGCATTGGCCTCAGGGCGAGAGCTGGAACCTGGGGGATCAGCCCACGGTATCGGTCCTGCTGGAGGCGCATGAGTGCGAGTGGGAATGGTGGCCGGCTCCGTTGGTCAGCAAAGATATGTATTATGTCCACCATCAGAACAACCGGCCGATCCGGGTGTTTAAGAGCGTGGATTCCCGCATGACGCTGGAGGATTTCTACTGCAAGCTCCAGCTGAACTACGGGCAGAAATAGCCGCAGTTGTGGATGGACCCGCCCCGGTTTCGGGGCGGGTTTATTATCCCTTAAAAGGAATGCGTACCGGGCATATTTTTTTGCGTTTGACCGGCGGGAAATACCGCATAGCTACTTGACGAGGCGGCCTTACGCATGCTATAATTTCGATTGCTGGTTGCTTGATTTTGGAGAGATGGCCGAGCGGTTGATGGCGCTGGTCTTGAAAACCAGTGATGCCTTTGGGCACCGGGGGTTCGAATCCCTCTCTCTCCGCCAATCTTATAAACATGCCTGGTGCATCATTTAAATTTCAGCGTGGAGAAGTACTCAAGTACGGCTGAAGAGGCGCCCCTGCTAAGGGTGTAGGTCGGGAAACCGGCGCGGGAGTTCAAATCTCCCCTTCTCCGCCAAAGCCAAAGCGCATTCCCAAAGGGGGGATGCGCTTTGGCTTTAATGGAAAAGCAGAGCTTGAACGGACGCGCCGGGTAAGCGGGGCAACGGGCAGCGAGCGCGCCTGGGGCGATGAAGCGAGCAGGGGTTGGCGCAGCGGTCGAAAAAATCGAGGAGAGCGCCAGCCCGAGGATTTTTTCGGGTACCGCAAGCTGGGGCGTAGCCTTCAAATCTCCCCTTCTCCGCCACGTCGGAGCAAAGTTCGCTTTGCTCCGGCTTTTTTATGTGTAAAAAAGCCATGCGCTCCGCTTCCTTGCTCCTCCTTTTCCGCAAAAGGTCGCGCTCGCGGCGCCTGTTCGCTTGTAAACGCGCTCACGATGGCTTTGGCTCACTACCAACCTTTTGCGGGGACGCAGGGCAGCTGCATCTTTTCGAAGTACCCTTCCAAAGTTAAAGCGCATTCCCAAAGGGGGATGCGCTTTGGCTTTAATGGAAAAGCAGCGCTTGAACGGACGCGCCGGGTACCGGCGGGCCAATGCCTGCGAGCGCGCCTGGGACGATGAAGCGAGCAGGGGTTGGCGCAGCGGTCGAAAAAATCGAGGAAAGCGCCAGCCCGATGATTTTTTCGGGTACCGCAAGCTGGGGCGTAGCCTTCAAATCTCCCTTTCTCCGCCACGTCGGAGCAAAGTCCGCTTTGCTCCGGCTTTTTTATGTGTAAAAAAGCCATGCGCTCTGCTTCCTTGCTCCTCCTTTTCCGCAAAAGGTCGCGCTCGCGGCGCCTGTTCGCTTGTAAACGCGCTCACGACGGCTTTGGCTTTATGACGTTTTTAGTGCAGAGAATATGATTAGTTTATGCTATTTACCTTTGTCGCGAGCAAATAACCTGTATGAACTTCCCAATTCGACAAAAAAGTAAAACAGGTGTTTATTTTTTAGGCTGATTATCGTATAATATTTCTCGGTGCTTTGACCGATAAATGCGATGTTGCAGCGATCCCCCTGCTTTTTCTTCAATAACTGTAGGCTGTCGTTTCGCGATGCGTTTATCCTACAAGAGAGCTGATACTTCCGGCTATAGGGTGCGAGAGCAGCCTGTAAATAAGCACAGATTAAAGGAGTAGTGTACGATGAAACGAGTTGCAACAGTAGTTCTGGCCCTGGTGATGATGCTGTCCCTGGCTGCGTGCTCTAGCAAGCCTGCCACCGTGCAGGATTATCTGGCCAAGCCTGAGGTCAAGACCCAAATCGATTCCATGATCGATTCTCTGAAGGGCTCTGGCATGGATATCGAGGTGACCGGCGAGGGCAATAAGCTGATCTATACCTATACCTTTGACGAGCAGATCGACGCTTCGGATGCCATCAAAGAGGCACTGGAAGATGCGCTCAGCTCTCAGGAATCTACCTTCCAGAATGTGGCGAAGTCCATCGAGACGGAAGCCAAAGTCAGCGATCCGGTGGTCGTAGTGGAATACCTCAATGCCGATGGCAGCGAACTGCTGGTAAAGGAATTTAAAGCCGAATAATTCAACAACACATTTTAGGATGGACGGGTTAGAACCCGTCCATCTTTTTTTGCCCCGATGCGCCCAGGGGATGGTTTAAACCGCAGCGTTTGCCGGCCTGTGCTCATCAAATAGATCCCGTCATGGTTGGATGCGATAAGCCTCACAATGCGGCTATGGTAGCTTATTCAAATAGTATTTGATTTTTATAAATTTTCATCATGCGTAGCATTTGCTTGGTTTTTGAACAAAAAAGTCGCATAAGTTGATTTTTTAAATATTTTAATATAATACTTGCGACTATGGCGGGTCGGTCATTAGGTCGCCACTAAATTGCGTAAAGATTCCATATAATTCTTGCAAAAAAACATTGACGAAAAGTAGTTTTCTCGCTATTCTTTTACATATTGATGTTGAAAAAACTGTATATTTATGTCATGTATAATAAATTTATGAATTTGGATGGTTAAAGATGCAGCGCGTACAAAAGGCCCAGATCTATTATCCCCGAACATACCGGCGGTTTAAGGAGGACTACAAGAACCAGTGGCTGTTCATTTTGCTCTGTGCAGTACCTACTCTTATACTGCTGCTGGCGTTCTATCCTCAAATGACCGAGCTGCTCAGCCGGGCGGTTAGCTATTGCTTATCCGAGGTGATCCCCGCGCCGCTGCTTGGCGTTCAAACGTCGGAATACATTCCGCTGCTGGGCGGGGTTTCGTATGTAGAGCTGCCCTCTGTGGCCCCTACGTTTCCTTTTTGCGTGGCCAATTTGCTGGTCACCTGCGGAATGCTTTGGTTTTGTTTCTCTGCAAAGCGCAAGGGCAAGCCCCTTGCGATCTTTTTTTCGATTATGCTGTTGATACACCTGATCGCCTGCATCTATTTTTCCTTTGCGGCGGATTATTTCCCCTACAGTGCCAGCGCGTATTCCGAGCTGTATATGAAACAGCAGGTGGGGATATGGCTCTCGTTTACCGTGATTGCCGGCTTTGTGACCGGGTTTATGAATAACGGTACGATACCGGCCCGCTGCCTGACGTTTTTCGGCATCATGCTGTACTCCCTGGTATTTGGCAGCGTGCGTTATCTAACGTTTTTGTACATTATATATACGGCTTCTTCATTATATATGCCGGTGATGTTCTTTTCGCTGGGGCCGTTCTTTGACTTTTTGTATCTCGTTTTCTTTTACGGTGTATTTATCAAGTACGTGGTGCACCGGGTGAACACGGGGGAAAGGAGATCGGTTTGGAAATGGTTTTAACGATCTTAAAGGTGTATTTTGTCTGCACCGTTATTTTGATGATGGTTTATGCCGTGCGCCACGCGATCTTCTCCTACAACCGGATGTTTGGCCGCCAGCGCATGTATTACAGCGATATTTTTGACAGCGATATGCCTTCGATCACCGTATTGATCCCCATGCACAATGAGGAAAAGGTGCTTACTTATGTGCTGGATGCCCTGCTGGCCTGCAATTATGACCGGGACCGGCTGGAGATCATCCCCATCAACGATAACTCCTCCGACCGGACGGCCGAGATGCTGGAAGAATACCATAGCCGCTACCCCTTTATCCGGCCGCTGCACCGTTTTGAGGGGGAGCGGGGAAAGCCGGCCGGGCTGAACGAAGCCATGCGCCTGGCGCGGGGCGATGTTATCATCGTGTTTGATGCGGACTACAGGCCGGGCAAAGACCTGCTCACCTCCCTGGCACTGGCGTTTCAGGACCCCGAGGTAGGCGCGGTGATGGGCCGGGTCATCCCCTATAATGTGGATACCAATACGCTGACCCGGCTTTTGAACGTGGAGCGCTCGGGCGGCTACCAGGCCGATCAGCAGGCCCGGTACAATCTGCGTACCGTCCCCCAGTACGGCGGCACGGTAGGCGGGTTCCGCAAGGCCTTTTTGCTGGAGACCGGCGGCTTTAATACCCGCGTGCTGGCCGAGGATACGGAGCTGACTTACCGGCTTTATACCCATGGGTGGAAGGTGATCTACGCCAACAGCGCCGAGTGCTATGAGGAGGTGCCCGAGACCTGGGAAGTGCGCGGCAGGCAGGTGCGCAGATGGTCCAGCGGGCATAACAATGTGATGTTCCGCTACTTTTTCCGGGTGTTGGTCTCCAAATACATGAGCGCGCGGGAGAAGCTGGATGGCATGCTGCTGCTGTTGGTATACGCGGTGCCGTTTTTGCTGGCCCTGGCGCTGATCGATTCGGTAGCGCTGTTCTTCCTGGGGGAGATGAATGTGTTTGCGGGCTGGTGGGCGGTATTTTTTGTAGGCGCCTACAATAGCTACGGCAATTTCGCGCCGTTTTATGAGATCGCCACCGCGCTGATGATCGACGGGGTGGAGCTGGATGTAAAACTGATGCCGCTGCTGACCTTTAACTTCTACTTCTATATGTGGAATATCGGGCTGGGTTTTCTGGATGCCATTGCGGACCTGTTGACGCATAGAAAGGTCAAGTGGGCCAAGACGGAGCGCTTTGCCAAACAAAAAAAGGATAAGGAGGGCGCGGTATCATGACTGCGGTGATCGTGTGCGCCATCGTGCTGTTTATCGCCATGCTGCTTTTCCCGCTGGTGATGAGCGCGCGCTCGCTGAAAGGGGAGAAGGCCGAGGCGCTTAAAATCAATAACGACCGGGTGCGCAATCCCCGCTATTTCGGCATCTCTTTTGCGGCGCTGATGGAAAAGGCGCTGGCGGGGTATGATGGCGGCGGAAAGATCCGAATGTCCAAAGAGGAAGCGCTGATAGAGGCGGATAAGCTGGAGGCCCTGCCCATAGAATGTGAGAGCATCGTTTACGCAAAGGAAAAGGAGTTTCGCCCGCCAGCGGGCACGGTTTTCCATAAAGAGATCTATACCTGCCAGGATGCCTATCTGGATGGGATCTACGAAGTGCGCGCCATCTATGGGAAAAAGGCGGTGACGCTGGGCGCGGGCACCGTGCTGACCCGATGGGCGGACGCACTGGGCCCCTTACGCGTAGAGGAGCACGCTGACCTGGGCATCAGCGCCAGCAGCGCTACCCAGCTGACCGTGGGGCGGGATTGCAGCTTTCGCCGGTTGTATGCCCCTTCGATCAGCCTGGGCTGGCCCGCAGAGCAGGGCCAGGCGGAACCGGAAAGCGCCGCGGCGATGGTGGCCGTGGCTTTAAGCGATACGGTGGTGCGCAATATACAATACGTGGATGACGACCAGACGGATGAAAATGGAGAGCTGGCGGCCACGGTGATCAGCAAGCATGCCGTTACGGTGCTGGAAGGGTTGACGGTGCGCGGCCACATCCGCTCGCACAAGTCCATTACCCTGTATGACGGCGCCGTGGTGTACGGCAACCTCTTTGCCGAGGGCGATATTTACCTGGGTGAGAACGTAAAGGTGTACGGCAATATCTTTACCCAACAGAAGGTCATCACCCAGCGCGGCGTGCAGATTGGGCAGTTTGGCGAGATCAAGTCAGTCATCGCCCGGGACGAGATCATTTTCGGCGCGGACTGCAAGGTTTACGGCTATGTGAGCAGCGAGACCCGGGGCCGGTGCTGCCCGGATGCGGATATGGTGTACCTCACCCCCGAGGAAGAGGAAGAGCTGCGGCAAAAATGGCGGGGCAACCTGCGCAGGACGGCCGTATTGCCGGTGATGGAAAAGGCGGTGTTTAAGGATGCCGCGGAGTTTGACGAAATGAGCACGGAGGTCTTCCGCAAAAACCGGTATTTGAAAGAAACGGTGATCCCGGAGGGCGTGCAGGTGATCCGCCGGGGATTTTTCTTCGGCTGCGAGAATCTGGAAAAGGTCGTGCTGCCTAATAGCCTGAAGGAGATCGAAGACTTTGCGTTTTATGGCTGCAAGCGGCTGAGCAAGATCGACCTGTCCGCCTGCGGGCAGCTGCGGCGGATCGGCGAGTCGGCCTTTGAGGGCTGCGCGGCCCTAAAGGCTGTGGCGCTTCCGGGCAGCCTTGCACAGCTGGGCGCGGCTGCCTTTTCGGGGTGCGGCGCGCTTGGCGCCGTCCAGAATCTGGAGCATACGCACCTAACGCAGTTGCAGGGCCATGTATTTCTGGATTGTGCTGCGTTAAAGGCGGCCGCCCTGCCGGAGGGGATCGACGAAATCGGCATCAGCGCGTTTAAGGGCTGCAAGGCCCTGCGCGAGATGGTCCTGCCGCGCAGCGTCAGCCACATTGAGGCGTTCGCCTTTAGCGGCTGCGAGGCTTTGCGGCAGATCGTACTGCAAGGCGAGCTGGCGCAGCTGGACGAAAGGGCGAAAAAAGGCCTGCCGGAAGGCGTACGGGTCCTGGCGGCGGAAAGCGAAACGGCGGCCGGCTAATTTTGCCGCTGGGCCGAAGGAGGATGGATGGTGAATAGAACAAAGGCAACGCTGCTGAGCCTGTTGCTGCTGCTGGGGGTTGTGGGGATCAGCGTGGGCGCCGCCGCGCTGAAAAACCACATGGTGGATCAGGTCGCGCCGGCGGTAGCATCGGTACAGCCGCTCTATGGGGTGCAGGGCCTGCCCTATGGCAGGGCGCTGTCCCAGGAGATATTGGCGGTGGATGATGCGAACGTGTATTTTTCTGACCGGGTGCTGGAGCGGTTTTACAACGATGAACAAGGCAACCAGCGCACCGCGCAGAGCATCGCCACCTTTTTCGGGGCCGTACCTGAGGGCGTGAACAAAACGGTGCTGCTCTTCCCGATGCGGATCCATATGGAAACGGAGTACGCACAGTATACCGACGACGTGGCCCCGGCGATGGAGCAGATCGCCGCTGGGCTGCCCGAGGATGTGGCCGTGCTGGATGCGACGGACCGCCTGTACCAGCACCGGGAGGAGTACATCTACTTCCGCACGGATGATTGCATCACGGCGCTGGGCGGCTACTATGGGGCGCAGTTGCTGGGGGAAAAGCTGGGGCTTAATATGCTGCAGCTGAGCGATTATGAAGAATACCGGTTCGAGTCCTTCAAGGGCGTGCTGGACGCGCTGGATCAGGCGCAGATCGACGAGGACTGCACGGATTATGTGGCCTATTACCTGCGCAAGGGCGCGGCAAACTGGCAGACGGTGACGGTCAGAGAGGGGCCGGATCAATATTCGGAGCATGAATCCCCTGCGGTGGCGCTCTCCCGCCGGGGTACGGATATTTTTATAGGCGGGTACTATTCCCATTCGATCCTTCAAGGGGATGGCGGCAACGGGAAAACGCTGCTGATAGTGGGCAACTCGGATGCCAAGTTCTTTGCCCCGTGGTTCACCCCGTATTACGACACGGTCTATCTGGTCAATGCAGAGCGCTATCAGGGTGGCCAGGAAGGCTTTGCGAAGATCTTTGAAACGTATCAGGTGAGCGACTGTATCCTGATCGAAAGCGCCGACAAGTTTGGGGATACGGCGCTGAACCAGCGCCTGGCGCGCTTGGGAGGGGGGAGATAAGCGATGGAGAGCGGCAATATCTTATATGAGATGTTGGTGTACCTGGGCGGACAGATGGGGGTCGGCGGGTACATCCAGCAGGGGGCGGCCCTGCTGGAGGGAGCGATGCTGCTTATCGCGCTGTTGACCTGCTTTTTCGGGTATAAGCTGTTCCGGGTCTGGAGCGCGGTAGCGGCGTTTTTGCTCACGGCGATCGGCCTGACGGCGCTGATGCAAAGCGTGGCGGATCAGGGAACGATCGTTACGGCCTTTGCCATCGTAGGGCTGGTGATGGCCTTTCTGGCCTTTCAGTGGCCCAAAGCCAGCGCGTTTCTGGTGTGTGGGGTGATCGGCTACGGCCTGGCCGGGGCGCTGACCCCGCTGTGGTGGGTGCGGTTACTGGCGGGCGCGGTGCTGGCCTGTGCTACCATCCCCCTTTCCGGCTGGCTGATCGTGGGGGCTACGGCGTTTTGGGGCGCCTTTACGCTGAGCGCCGGCGGCCTGGCCTATTTGGGCTACCCCGCAGGCGCGGCGCTGCAATGGGTGCTTGCCCTGGCCTTGACCGGGCTGGGCGCCTTTGTACAGTATAAAACCAACCGGTTGGCCCTGGCCGGCCAGGCCGATGCCCGGGCGCTTTGGGCCAGGTGGAACCGGAAGAAAAAGCCGCAGGGATAGGAGGGGGCTATGGGCAATACCGTATTTAGAAAGGAGATTAAATACCTGATCTCCGTGCAGGATTACCTGCTGATCCAGAAAAAGCTGGCCTGCTTTTTACAGCCGGATGCGCATGGCGGCCCGGAAGGATATATGGTGCGCTCCCTGTATTTTGATTCGATCAACGATCAGGACCTGTACGATACCCTGGACGGCTGCATGGAAAAGCGCAAGATCCGGCTGCGGGTATACGATGCGCAGGCCCGGCAGGTCAAGCTGGAGTACAAGTGCAAGTCCAATACGGACGGGGTCAAAAAGACGCTGACCCTCTCCCGGGAGCAGGCCCAGGATATGATGGCGGGCAACTACGGGTTTTTGGCCGGGATGGACCAGCCCCTGGCGCGCCAATTATATATCCGCCTTTGCACGGGCGCCTATACCCCCAAAAGCGTGGTGCAGTACTGGCGCAAGGCCTACCTGTATCCGGTAAGCGATGTGCGCATCACCTTTGATACGCAGGTAGCGGCCTCCAACGTGCCGGGCAGTTTTTTGGATGCGCAGCCCAGCCTGATCCCCCTGCTGCCCCTGGATACGGGCGTGCTGGAGGTAAAGTATAACGACTTTTTGCCCGGCGTATTGAAAGAGCTGGTGGCGCGGCTGGACCGGTTGCAGACCTCCAACAGCAAGTACGCCCAATCCAGATTGTTGTAAAACAAAAGCGCCAGCGGGCGCGGGAATATTTTTTGCCACACCGCCAGCGGTTTGCGCTGCAAACCTGCCCGGCAATAAAAATAATGGCCTAACAAAATTACGGAGAGGATAAGAAAGATGAAAGATTTGATCTTGGAGAGCCTTAGCAATACGGGCGCGCTGGACCTGAGCACGATTCTGCTGAACAATGGCGTGACCATTATCATCGCCCTGTTTATCATGTTCACCTACCGCATCACCTACACGGGGGTGGCCTACAGCCGTAAGTACAATATTACCCTGGGGATGATCAGCATCATCACCACGCTGATCATGAGCGTGATCAGCAACAACGTGGCGCTTTCTTTAGGTATGGTGGGCGCGCTGTCCATCATCCGGTTCCGTACCGCGGTCAAAGACGTGCGGGATGCGGCGTATATTTTCTGGAGCATTGCGGTGGGCATCTGCTGCGGCGTATCCCAGTATATTCTGGCGGCGGCCAGCTCGGTGGTGATCCTGCTGTTTTTGATCGTCTTTCGCCAGATCGGGCCGGATGGAAAGATGCTTTTGATCGTGCGCTGCGATATTGCCGCCCAGAACCGGGCCGAGGCGATGGTGCTCCAACACTTTGGCAAGGCTGTGCGCCGGAGGATGAAAAACGCCTCCAAGGAGCATTGCGAGCTGATCTATGAGGTGGGGACCAATGCCATCAAAAAGGCGGACGAGCGCGCGCAGATCGACATCGTACAAAGGATGATGAAGATCGAGGGCGTGCAGAACGTGAACCTGGTGGAACAGGCGGACGATATCAGCCGATAGCGGATAGGAGTAATACCATTGAAAAAGATAATGTGCGGCCTGTTGGCGTGCGTTGCCCTGATGGGAGCGGTCACGGCGGCGAATCTGCTGTCTGAGCCGGGGCAATCCTCCGTTAGCGCGGCACAAAATGCGCAGAGCACTGCGCAGGAGCAGCGCCAGCCCGGCGAGCTGCCGGTATTGCGTATCGATACCCAGGGCGAGCGCATTTATAAGGAGAGCACCACCTGGGCCGATGTCAGTATTGAGGAGCAAAGCGGCGGGAAAAACGCGTTTGAAACGCTGGCCACGGTCAAGCTCCGCGGGAATTCTTCTTACTACATCTTTGATAAGCGCCAGTACCGGCTCAAGCTTTATAAAAGCCAGACCAATGACCGGGATTACGGCCTTTTCGGGATGGGTGAACACAGCGAGTGGGTGCTTTACGGCCCCTTTTTGGATCGCTCGCTGGTGCGCAACAAGCTGGTCTACGACCTGTCACGGGAGATGATGGACTGGGCGCCGGATTCGCGGTATTGCGAGGTATATGTCAACGGCGAGTACCAGGGCGTTTACCTGGCTGTAGAGCCGGTGACCAATGGGAAGGCGCGGCTGAATCTCTACGAGTTTGGGCTGCTCACTGGCGAAACGGCCTATGTGCTCAAGCGGGACAGGAGCGGTACTGAGGAGAACGTGATCGACGATTACGGAACCAGAGAGGGTAAGACCGATAACGAACTGAGCGTGGTCTACCCTTCCGCGTCCAAATTGACGCAGAACCAGATGAGCTGGATCGAAAAAGATATCAGCACCTTTGAACAAAATTTGTATTCCGATGGATTTAAGGACGCTGCCAGGGGCTATGCTGCTTATATCGACGTGGATTCGTTTGTGGATTATTACCTGATCAACGAGCTGGCCATGATCCCAGACGCGACCCACCTTTCCACCTACATCTACAAGAACATTGGCGGAAAGCTCAAGTTAGCCGTGTGGGATTTTAACAACGGGTTTGACAATTACCCCTGGACGGATTATGATACGGACCGCTTTTTTGTGGCGGATGGCAACTGGTACGACCGCTTGCTGCAGGACCGCGCTTTTGTAGATAAGATCGTGGCGCGCTACCGGGAGCTGCGCCAGGGCCAGTGGTCCGATGAAGAACTGCTTGCCAGGATCGATGGATATGTGGAAGCCCTTGGCGACGCGCCCCAGCGCAATTTTGAGGTGTGGGGCTATACGTTTGAGGAAGACCTGCTCTCAAAAGACGAGCAGGGCAACAGCCGGGACCCTGAAAGCTTTGAAGATGCGGTGAGCGATCTTAAAGCATGCCTGCAGGAGCGTACCGCCTTTCTGGATGCGAATATCGACCAGCTGTACACCTACTGCGTGGATGAATAAGGAGGACACGATGCCAAAGAAAAAAGTATTGCTTATCTTCGGGACGAGGCCGGAGGCCATCAAAATGTGCCCGCTGGTCACAGAACTGCGCCGCAGGCCGTCGCTGGAGGTCGTAGTGTGCGTCACCGGGCAGCACCGGCAGATGCTGGACCAGGTGCTGGGGGCGTTTGGCATTGTGCCGGAGTACGACCTGAATATCATGCAGGATAACCAGAGCCTGTTTGACGTGACGCAGCGCATCCTTTCCAGCATGCAGGCGGTACTGGACGCCGAAAAGCCGGATGTGGTGCTGGTGCATGGCGATACGACGACCGCATTTGGCACGGCGCTTTGCTGCTATTACTGCCAAATCGCCGTTGGACACGTGGAGGCGGGGTTAAGGACGTATAAGATCTATTCGCCCTTTCCGGAGGAGTTTAACCGCCAGGCCATAGGGCTTGTGGCCGGCTATCATTTTGCGCCCACTGAAACCGCGCGGGACAACCTGCTGCGGGAGGGGAAGGACCCCGGGCAGATCTTTGTGACGGGGAATACGGCCATCGACGCGCTTAAGGACACCGTGCGGGAAGATTATACCCACTCGGAGCTTGAGTGGGCCGCGGGCAGCAGGTTGATCCTGATCACGGCCCACCGCAGGGAGAATATGGGGGAGCCGATGGAGCAGATGTTCCGCGCGATCCGGCGCTGTATTGAGGAAAACCCGGATGTGAAGGCCCTTTATCCGATCCATATGAACCCGAAGGTGCGTCAAACGGCCCAGCATATTTTGGGCGGGTGCGAGAATATCCATATCATTGAGCCGTTGGATGTTTTGGATTTCCACAATATCATGGCCAGAAGCTACCTGATATTGACGGACAGCGGCGGCATACAGGAGGAGGCCCCGGCCCTGGGCAAGCCCGTGCTGGTGATGCGGGAGGAGACCGAAAGGCCAGAGGGTATCGCGGCCGGTACGCTCAAACTGGTAGGGGTCCGGGAGCAGCCCATCTACGATGCCTGCACGCTGCTATTAAACGATCCGGAGGCCTACCGGCAGATGAGCCGGGCATCTAACCCCTATGGCGATGGATACGCCTGCCGGCGCATAGCCGATGTGCTGGAGGGACGCAAAATACAGTAAGGAAAAAGGAGCGCATGAACCGATATAGGAAAAGGCGCAGCCGTATTTTGACAGGCGTCGTAGCCGCTGTGCTGCTGGTGTTGATGATCGCCGCGGCGGTATACTTCCACCTGGCCGGGGCGCGCAAGGCGGAGCTGTACGCCAAGCAGCAATACTACAGCGCCCTTGTGCACAGCGAGGCCGCCTGGCTTTGCGAGATACAGCTGGAAAACGGGGCGCTGCCCTTTCGCGGCCAAACGGACGGCACGGCTAGCATAACGCCGTATTTTTCGGATATCGCGGCCTGGGGGCTGCTAAAAGCGGGGGAATATGACGCGGTAAAGGCCTATATGCAATGGCATTTTGCCCACCTCAATACGGCCCAGGAAGATAAAAACGGCATTGCGGGCACGATCTATAATTATGAGGTCGAGGTAACCGGCGGCGTTGTGACGCGCGAGCAGACGGACCAGAGCTACGACTCGGTGGATTCATATGCCGCCACTTTTTTGAAGCTGGTCTGCGACTACGTCCAAAGCACAGGCGATCAGGACTTCCTGATGCAGCATGCACAGGAGTTTCTGGCCGTATTGGAGGCGATGGAGAGCACCATCGACCGCGACGGCCTGGCGGTAACAAAGCCCAGCTACCCGGTAAAATATCTAATGGATAATGCGGAAGTCTATGCGGCGCTCAAAAGTACCGCGGCACTGCTGCAAAAATATCCGCTGGAGGGCTCACCCCAGATACTGGAGCGGATCAACGGCCGGGTGGCCGCCATGGAGGGCAGCCTGGAAAATCTGCTTTGGAACCAACAGGAAAACCGCTATGAGATCGGGCTGGACGACAAGGGCGAGCCTTTGCGCTTTCAGGGCTGGCACGAGTTTTACCCGGACGCGACGGCCCAGGTGTTTCCCATCCTCTTTGGGGTGCTCCAGCCGGAGGACGAGCGGGCGCAAGCGCTCTACCAGCAGTTTTGTGCCGCATATGCCTGGGAGGATATGGCGCACTATGAAACGGATAATGCCAGCTTTTACTGGGGGCTAAGCGCCTATGCGGGCGCGTTGATGCAGGACGGGCCGCGCGTACACAACTACATGGCGTATTACAACAGCAATATTTTGCCCCGGCGGGATTATCCGCTGTATTGCGCGGATGCCGGGTGGGTTATTCTGGCCTGTGATCAGATGGCGGATTACTATCAGGAGCAAATGCAAAAGATCGATCCGCTGGGGATCGTGCCGGTCCATTAGCGCATTGGGGTTCTAAATGATATTTGAACTAAAAAACCATCCCTCCACGCATGCGGAAGGATGGTTTTTTGCACAGGTAACAGTGCGCCGTAAGCCCCAGGCTACCGCCTGGCGCCGTGCCGGCGCAGGCCCCACCGCCCCAGCGCCAGCAGCGCGCAGCCGGTAAAATACATCAAAAGATCCTGCACGTCAAAGGTGGCCCCCAGCAGCGCGCCCAGCACCGGCACTTGAGATAACCCCAGCAGCCGGGCCAGGCCCAAATACTGGGCACATTCCACCGCCGCGGCAAATAGAAAAACATAGAGGGGCAAAAGCGGGATATCCCGCCCGGCACAGGCGCGTACCAGGCAGTACAGGCCCCATACGGCCAGCATATCCCCAAGATAAGGGCGGATAAATCCATCGTGCACGTACAGGGCGATCCCCACCTCCAGGGCGAGGATCAGGATAAAGGCGAGCAGGTAACGCAAGCGGTTGTTCAAAGCGGTTCCTCCTAATGGCTCGGGCGATGCCCGTATTGACGAAAGGCTGCCTTTCGCATAAACTTAAATGACGGGGGAGATGATCCCCGCAAATGAGGGAGGGATCTCCATGACATTTTGGGCAAGCTATGGCATGCCGGTGGGCTTTGTTTTGGTAATTACGGTACTGGTGCCCCTGGCGCTGGTGGCCTTTGGGCTGATACGGGACCGGGCCAATCTTTTGCCCTTTGGCTTTGGCGCGCTGGCCTTTGCCGTCTCCCAGCTGGTACTGCGCCTGCCCCTGCTGGCGCTGGTGGGCAGCTGGTTTACAGCCCCTGCCGCGCAGCTCTCGGTAGGGTATGCCGCATATGTGGCGGCAATCTCCTTTTCAGCCGGGCTGTTTGAGGAATGGGGCCGGTTCTTCTTTCTTAAACTGCTTTCCCGCAGGGAACAACTGGATGGTTACGACGCGCTGGCCTTTGGCTTGGGCCATGCCAGCTGCGAGGCGCTGGTGCTGGTGGGGGCCAGCTACCTGGTGTTGCTGTGCACGCCGCTAGGGCAGCTAACCCTCTCCCAGAGTGCGCCGGCGGATATCGCCATCGCCGGGATGGAGCGGGCACTGAGCTATTTTATCCACGTGGGGCTGACTTTCTTAGTCTTCTCCGCGGTGATCCACAACCGCAGGCGCAAGGTCTGGGGCGCGGTGGCGCTGCACGGCATCGTCAACTTTTTTGCGGTGGTGCTAAGCTCGGTGTTCTCGGGTAACATCTGGCCGGCGGAGTGCTGGATGTTCTTTTGCGCCATTGCCGCGGGGTTGTACGTGCTGCTGCGCCTGCCGGATTATCTGCCGGGTCACCCTAAAGCCTGACAGACGGCCGGCAGCACTTTTTGCCTATTATATACGTACATACATCTGTAATATTAATAGGAAGCGATTTGTCCTGCTTTTGAGGGGAGGCGTGCCCATGGACCTGCGGACGGCTACCCCGGCGGATGTGGAAGCGATCCTGCATCTGATCGCGCTTGCCCGGGAGCACTTGCGCCGCCTGGGCATAGATCAGTGGCAGGGCCCCTATCCGGGCCGGGAGGCGATCCTGGAGGATATTGGTCAAGGCGCAGGGTATGTGCTGGAACGCGCCGGCGTGGCGGGCTATGTGGCGATCCTGCCTGGGGAGGAGCCCACTTACCGCCAGATCGAAGGGGCCTGGCTGCAGCAGGGCCCTTACTGCACCCTGCACCGCGTGGTAGCGGATACGCGGCGGCGCGGACAGGGGCTGGGTGCCTCCCTTTTGGCAGAGGCCGCCGCATTGGCACAAAAAGGGGCCGTGGAGGCTTTGCGCGTCGATACCCATAGGGCTAACACTCCCATGCGCCATTTGCTGGAAAAGCAGGGTTTTGTGCCTTGTGGGCAGATCACGCTGGCGGACGGCGCACCCCGCGTGGCCTATGAAAAACGACTGTAGCGCCGGATAAGCAAAAGGCAGAGGAGCATTTTCCTCTGCCTTTTTGGTTCTGCTTTAAAGCGTATCCCGCTCGGGCGGCAGGGCGCGGCAAAAGGCCGGCAGGTCTCCGTGGGACAGGTGCACCGGCCGCAATAGTACGTGCAGCTGCCTGCGCTTGGGGTAAAGCCGGTGCTGGGGCAGCGGCTCGGGGCCGCAGCTGTTGGAGCCAAGGCCCCCCTGGGCCGCATCCAGCGAAAGGATGACCTGCTCGGTACGCGCCAAAGAAACGTCATGCGTGGCCTTTTCCAGCTGCGCATCGGTATGGTGCCGGGCGGAGAACTCAAAGGGCTGCCGGGCGATCACCGCCAGGCCCAGGCCATGGGGGCTTAAAAGGGCCAGCATGCGGGTATCGTAATGGTTGCCGTACTCCTGCGGGCGGATATAATCCACATACTGCTGGGACACGGTGGAGCGCCATAGGCCAAAGGAGGCGTTCTCCTTCAGGTCGCAATAGGTCTGCCCGGGGCCAAGGCCCAGATAGGTCAGGTTCTCCAGCGCCGGGTCCAGGGCCAGCGTCACGCCCATGCGGGGGAGGTAGGGCAGGTAATCCTGCGGGCGGAAGTCCACCTTCAGGTCGATATCTCCGTTGCCGTATACCGTATAGGTGGAGATGATGTCCGCCACCGGCGGGCAGGCCGCCGCGGCCAGCCTGGCGCAGGCGCACACCGTAAGGGTACCGTCTTTATTATAATGCCAGGAGCAATCCCGCTTGCGGGTCTGTAAGCGATGAAGCCCCGCCTTGCGCCACACTTCTTCGATGGCGTGGGCATCGTTATCCGTAGGGGCGCGCCAGAAGTTAGGCTGCGGGCCCTTGGCGATCAGCTCCAGGCCCTGATAGCCAAGGGCGCACAGGTTGCCCTGGGTCAGGTCAAAACGGGCGGTAAAATCCGTGCCCGTCACGGTGAGGACGCGCCCGTCAGACTGGGTCTGCATACTGGGCAGCGCGGCTAAGGGCAGTTGGGGCGCTGCGGCGGTGTCCGGCAACAGGAACTGCTGGAAAGCCACCCGGTGGCCGGCATGGGCCCACAGGGTATCCTGCGCCAGGGCAAAGGATACCTGCAGCGACCAGACGCCGGGTATGGGCAGCCGCTGGGGGAAGGGCAGCTCCAGCTCCCGGCTCTCCCCGGGGCCGATGTACAGCGGCGCCAGCGCGCCGCTGGCCACGGCGCGCCCATCCACCCGCAAAGACCAGCTGGGGGTCAGGTACCCCAGGTCCCGGAAAAAGTGGCGGTTTTCCACCGTGATGCGCCCCTGCTCCGGGTGCGCGGCGGTGATGTGCACCGGCTGGATGATCCACTTGTAGGCCTTCAGGCTCTCATGAGGCACCCGGTCCGGGTTGCACAGCCCATCGATGCAGAAATTGCTATCGTGAGGGTACTCGCCAAAGTCGCCGCCATAGGCAAAGTGGCTGGCGCCTCCTTCATCCTGTACGCGGATGCCGTGATCCGCCCACTCCCATACGCATCCGCCGATCAGCCGGGGATAGCGGTAAAAGGCGTCCCAGTAATCCTTCAGGTGCCCGGGGCCGTTGCCCATGGCGTGGGCGTACTCGCACTGGAAGAAGGGCCGCTCGTCCTGAACCTGAGCGCCCTGGCGGATGCACTCCTCCAGCGTTGCGTACATGCGGCTGACGATGTCCAGCTCTGCCGAGTCGTAGCCCCCCTCATAGTGGATGGGGCGGGTGGGGTCTAAGGAACGGATGGCCTGAGCCATGGCCACGTGGTTTTGCCCGTGGCCGGATTCGTTGCCCAGCGACCAGATGATCACGCTGGGATGGTTGCGGTCCCGCAGGACCATGCGGTGGGCCCGCTCCAGATAGGCCTGCTGCCAGGCCGCATCGTCCGATATGGCCGATACGTTGCCCACCTCTTCCATGCCGTGGGTCTCAATATCGCACTCATCGATGACGAACAGGCCGTACCGGTCGCAAAGGTCTAAAAAGCGGGGATCGTTGGGATAGTGGGAAGTGCGGACCGTGTTGATGTTGTACTGCTTCATCAGCCGCACATCCCGCTCCATCTCCTCAAAGGTGACGGCGTAGCCCCGGTCGGGCGAAAAGTCGTGCCGGTTCACGCCCTTGAGCTTAACGGATACCCCATTGACCCACAGCTGCCCATCATGTACGGCCACCTCTTTAAAGCCGATGCGCAGCGGGCTGATCTGCTGCAGGCCGCCCGGGCCTTCCAGCGCCAGCACCAAAGTGTATAGGGCGGGCACTTCGCAGTTCCAGGGCGTCACGTCCGGCACGCGCAGGGTCATCTCCTCCTGCAGGGAGGCAAAGCTGCCGCTGGCAGCCAGCTGGCCCCGGGGCCCGTACAGTTTGGCGGAGAGGGTATAGCCGGTGGTATCCTTATTTCCGGCCATGGCCGGGGTAATGCGCAGCACCCCGTCGCGCCCCTCAAAAGCGGTGCGGGTATAGACGTCCGCTAAGTACACCGGCCCTTGGGCGGTCAGGTACACGTCACGGAAGATGCCGTTCATCCGCCACATATCCTGATCCTCTAAATAGCTGGCGAAGGACCACTGAAACACCACCACGTCCAGGTAGTTATCCCCCTCGCGCAAAAAGGCGGTGATGTCAAACTCGCTGGGCAGGTGCGCCCCCTGGCTAAAGCCCACGCGGGAGCCATTTAAATATACGTAGAAAAAGCCGGCCACCCCGTCAAAGTGCAGGTGCACCCGCCGCCCGGCAAAGGCCGCCGGCAGGCGGAAAGCGCGCCGGTAAAAGCCCACCGGGTTCTGGTCCGGCACATAGGGCGGGTCCACCGGGAAAGGATAGCGGATATTGGTGTACTGGTTGCGGCCATAGCCCTGCATCTGCCAACAGGAGGGCACGGGCGTTTCATCCCATTTCAAGGTCTCTACCGCCGAGGTATCCAGCACCTCCGCCGGAGAAAAACCCCCGGCGTTTTCCGCGTAGCGGAAGGCCCACACGCCGCTGAGCAGCTTAAAATAGGGCGATAGCTCCCGCTGGAAGGTCAGCGCCGCCTCCTCCCGGGCATACGGGTACATCGTGGCGCGGGAGGGCAGCCGCCCGGCGGAAAGCACTGCGATATTTTCCAGATCTTTTGCCATTTTTTCTCCCCCTCATAAGGCCCGCAGGCCTTTATCTTCACATGGTTTTGGGGCGCACAGCATCCGGCGCCCTATCTCCTATTATAGGGGGTATCCCCGGGCAGGGCAAGGCGAAAAATGGGGAGAGCAGGCGCGTTTGCGGGGAGCATTCAGGGCATGGTATAATGGTGGCGGATAGCAAGGGCGTAGAGGCCCTGCGCCCATCCGCACAGGAGGCCCCAGCGTACCTTTATAAAGCGTCATTCAGAGCGCAGGCGCAGCCGCAGCGAAGAATCTCCGGCATTGGCACGAGGGCAGGGCTTTACCGGCGGGGCGTGGGCAAGCAATACCCGGCACTCTCCATGAGATGCCTCGCGATGCTCGGAATGACGGGGAGAACAAGCGGGTTCTGGGCCGCCCCCTGCGGCAGGCCGGGGGAAAACGATAGTAAATGGAGGGGCGCCATATCCGTACGCCCATGGAAAACGAATTGGGGGAGTAACGAAATGGGGAAGACCTTGGTGGTGGCGGAGAAGCCCTCCGTTGCCAAAGAGCTGGCGCGGGTGCTTAAGTGCCGCAAGTCCGGCGAGGGGTGCCTGGTGGGGGAGGATTATATCGTCACCTGGGCGCTGGGGCACCTGGTGGGCCTGAAAGAGCCTGAGGAGATCGACGAGCGCTGGGCCCACTGGTCGCTCAAGGCCCTGCCCATCCTGCCCGGAGAGATCCCCTGCAAGGTGCTGCCCAAAACACGCAAGCAGTACAGCGCCATCAAAAAGCTGATGCTAAGCGACGAGGTCACCGACCTGATCTGCGCCACCGACTCCGGACGGGAGGGGGAGCTGATCTTCCGGCTGATCTACCACCAGGCCGGCTGCCGCAAGCCCTTTAGGCGCCTCTGGGTCTCGGCCATGACGGATGCCGCCCTGCGCGAGGGGCTGAAAAACCTGCGCGAGGGCCACGAATACGACGCGCTCTACCAGTCCGCCCGCTGCCGCGCCCAGGCGGATTACCTGGTGGGCATGAACTTTACCCGCGCCTACACCGTGCGCTATCGCTCGCTTTTATCGGTAGGGCGGGTGCAGACCCCCACGCTGGCCATCCTGGTCAGGCGGCAAAGGGAGATCGACGCATTCGTCAGCCAGGATTACTGGGAGGTAGAGGCGGACTTTGGGGACTACAAGGGCACCTATCAGACCCCGCAGGGGGAGAGCCGCCTGTTTGAAGAAGGGCTGGCCCAAAAGGTGCGGGATGCGGTAGACGGCAAAGCGGCCCTTATCCTTCGGGCGGATTATAAAGAGGGCAGCCGCGCCGCCCCCCTGCTTTACGATTTGACCGACCTGCAGCGGGACTGCAACCGGCGCTTTGGCTTTTCCGCCGCGCGCACGCTGCGGGCCGCCCAGGCGCTTTACGAGCGGTATAAGATGATCACCTATCCCCGTACCGACAGCCGGTATTTGAACCGGGCCATGATCCCCAAACTGCCCGGCACCCTGGCCCGGCTGACCTTTGGCGCATACGAGCCCTTTGCCCGTCAGGCGCTGGCGCTCCCTAAGCTGCCCATCACCGGAAGGCTGGTCAACGACAAGCGGGTGCACGACCACCACGCCATCATCCCCACCGATACCACGCCCCACCCCGAGCGGCTGGAGGGGGATGCGGCCAAGGTGTACGATTTGATCGTGCGGCGCTTTATCATGGCCTTTATGCCGCCGGAGCGCTATGAGACCACCGAGATTTTGACCCGGGCGGCGGGAGAATACGATTTTTTGACCAAGGGCCGCCGCACCCTCGACCGGGGTTGGCGCGCCCTGGAGCCGCTCCGCAAGCGCGAGGGGGAGACTGCGGAGCTGCCGCGGGTACAGGCCGGGGAGGCGCGGCAGGTAGAAGGCGCGCAGGTGCTGCAAAAGGCCACCCAGCCGCCCCAGCCCCACACCGAGGACAGCCTGCTCTCGGCCATGGAGAACGCGGGCCGGGAGCTTGCGGATGAAGGGCTGCGCGAGCAGATGAAAGACAGCGGCCTGGGCACCCCGGCCACCCGCGCCGCCATCATCGAGCGGCTGATCGCCGTGGAGTACGTTACCCGCAAGGGCCGGGCGCTTAACCCCACTGAAAAGGGCAAAAAACTGATCGAGATCGCCCCGGCGGAGCTGACCTCGCCCGAGGTCACCGGCCGGTGGGAAAAAGAGCTCAGCCGCATGGCCCGGGGCGAGGCCGCGCCGGAGGGCTTTATGGCCGGCATTGAGGACTATGTGCGCGCCGTGGTGGAGGATATGATCGCCCACCCGGTAAAGATGCAGTTCCCCAAAAAGGAAAAGAGCCCCAAGGAAAAGGCGGCGGCGGAAAAGCGCAAGGCCCCCAAAGAACCCTTGGGCAAGTGCACCCTTTGCGGGGAGGGAGAGATCTTGGAGAACTCTAAGGCCTACTACTGCACCAACTGGAAGGAAAAGGGCTGCAAGTTCACCATCTGGAAAAACGCGCTGGGCGGGGAGGGCGTGCGCACCATCACCCCGCTGATGATGAAAAAGCTGCTGTGCGGCCAAAAAGTCACCCTCACCCGGGGCACGGTCTCCCTGGTTTCCCCGGAGGGCGGGCTGGATTTTGCGCTCAAACCCGGCATGGAGCCGGCCCCGCCGCGCAAGGCGCCGGCCCGGCGGCGCTATGCCCGCCGAGGGGCAAGGA
Source organism: Luoshenia tenuis (assembly GCF_014384745.1). Classification (NCBI taxonomy): domain Bacteria; kingdom Bacillati; phylum Bacillota; class Clostridia; order Christensenellales; family Christensenellaceae; genus Luoshenia; species Luoshenia tenuis. Next base: position 509,140 of record NZ_JACRSO010000001.1, on the reverse strand, counting down.
CAAAAAAATAAACGCAACGCATCATGTGCCGTGGAAGAAGCATTCGCCTCCGGACCTGGGAGACGAGATTTATACCCTTTGTGGATTAAGCATTGGGCTTACGGCGCACACTATCCCGTAAGAACGGTACGGCGATGGAGGCCCAATCGATATGAATTTAATACCCAATAAAATCAAGATCATGGTGGATTCAACCGCCATGCTCAGCCGCCAGGAGATGGCGGACACCGGCATCGGCGTGATCGAGCTGCCGCTTTTGATCGGCGCTACAACGTATTATGAGCGTCCACGCGGGGAAAATGACGCATTGCTAGCGGCGCTGGCCACACCGCAGGCCCAGCAAGCCACCACCTCCCAGCCGGCGGTGGGGCAGGTGGCTGAACGCTTCCAAACGGCGCTGCGCCAGGGCTATGAGGTGATCTGCATTCTGCTTGGCGCTCAGGTGAGCGGCACCTATTCGTGCTGCCAGCTGGCTGCGCGCATGGTGGACAGCGGGCGCATCTCGGTGGTGGATTCAGGCGTGGGCGCCAGCGCCCTGCGCTTTTTGGCCTTAGAGGCGCAAAAAATGGTAGAGGAAGGGCACGCGCGCGAACAGATCGTCTCCAGCCTTGAGGCGCGCAAAGGCGCATCGGCGGTGCTGATCGCCCCCAAATCCCTGGATCACCTGCGCCGCAGCGGGCGCATCGGCGGAATTGCAGCCATGCTGGGCTCGGCGTTGAACATCCGCCCGGTGGTGCGCCTGCAGGGTGCGCTGCAAACGCTGGGCAAGGCCCGGGGCGAAAAAAGGGCCATGGAGATGATGCTTTCCGCGCTGCCCGCAGGGGCGCGCTTTATCCGCGTGCTGCATGTGGGCGACCCCGAGGGCGCCGCGCGCCTGCAGGCGTTGGTGCTCTCGCGCGTGGAAGGGGCGCAGTGCGGCGTTGAAGAAGCCAGCCCGGTCTACGCTGTGCACTTCGGGCCGGGGGCGCTGGGCATCGCCTACGCGGCAGCACAGGCGTAAAAAGCGTTGCTTGCGCGCTGCGGACGAATCTAAATAGCGAGTCGGGTGTGGGTGAAACAGTAGAATAAGCGCCTGATAAGATCAGTCATATCAGATAAGAAAAACGGCGCTTTGCAAAAAAGCGGGCGGGGAAGGATTATTCCTCAGTGGTCAGGGTAAATAGATCGTTGGGCGTGCATTCCAGCAGCAGGCAAAGCGTCTCGATATTTTCGTACCGGATGGATTTGGTCTGGCCGTTGACCATTTTGTTGAAATTCTGGTAGCTCATACCCATCTGTTTATAGAGCCAGTACTTGGTATGCCCCTTCTTCTCCAGCAGAGAGAGGATATTCAGTTTCAGCATATCGCATTCTCCTAGTATTGGTTTAAGATAATTTCGATACTAGAAAGTTTGCGCCAAAAGGGCATAGACTATTACATTATATAATGGGTCGATTTTTCATCAAAAATCGGCTTTTTTGCATAAAAAAAGCCCGAATGCCACCATAGAGTAGCATGAGGGCGCGGGAATCTCTGTCTTGTGCAGGGGGCTGTTTTTTAAACATCCTGCAGGTTGTCGTCGTCAAACGAGTACTCGTTCAGATCCTTAAAATCCAAAAATTCCGCCAGGGTCATATTCAGGCCCAGAGCAATGTGGTGCAGGGTGGTGATGCGTGGGTCTTTGGTAATGCCGCGCACAATGTTGTCGATGGTGGATTGGTTGAGACCGCACATGGTAGCCAACTTATTAAAGGCGATCTGGCGCTCCTTGCATAGTGCGGTGATCCGTTTGATGATGATTTCAGAGTAGGTCAAGGCAAATCCCCCACTTAACAAAATTTATCTAAAGGGTATCAAGAAAAAAACAATAGCTTACCCGTATTCGGGTAAGCACTCACAGTTTCGTCTGCTATAATAACCTATATTCGGGTAATACCGCCGGGAGAAGGGTCGGTATCAAACCCATCCAGCAGCGCGGCTATCGTGGTATCCAGCGCCCGCGCCAGGAGAACCAGTTCGATATCCGTCACAAACCGTTGGCCGTTTTCAATGCGGCGGATAAAGTGATTGTCCACGTCATAGCCCATCACCTGCAGGCGCAGGGCTAGCCTGCGCTGAGAATAGGGAGGGTTATGCGCCAGACGCAGCCGCCGCAGATTTCGCCCGATCAAATTGTTTGTGCCATCCGGCGCCTTTAACTTGAACATGGACAGGTCCTCAATAAGCTAAGATAGGTGGTATATACTGTTAATCATTACAAGATTTTAAAGTGTTATAATGAAAATATTGGTTAACGGTATTCAACACTTGCGAAATTTTGAAGGATGTACTGCAAGTATTTTCACTAAATTTGCAATGAAAAGGGCAAAGGGGCGTAAAAAAAAGGACGCGTGCCGCATGAATGGGGGCCGCGCCTTTAAGAAGTGAAGGCAAGTGTATGGTGCGCGGCCGATGGTTGAGGTTTAACGGATCTCCTGCTCCAGGTTTTCAAACAGGGGCGAATCAAAAAAGAAGCGCAGGCTGATGTCCAGCCCGTCGCAAATCTTTTTGATGGTGACGATGCCAGGGTTCTGGCTCTTGCGGCCGAGCATGCTGTATATGGTTGATGGCGGCATACCTGCTAGGTAGCCTAAGGCGTTTATAGCCAGCTGTTTTTCAATGCACAGCTCGATGATGCGCCGTGCGACAGCCTCTTTCGTGTTCATGGTAGCACCGCTTTCCTTGAGTACATACATTCATCATAAAAAGTTTGGGGTTGCACGTTCTGGGATATATCCAAATGTAGGGCAGATTTTTAGTAGTAATATTTGGAATATGAGATACGCTGCAAAGCGCATCGCCATTAGCATGTCCGAAAAACGTGGATAGGATGCCTGGAAGATTGAAGCCGGCGCGGGTTCGGTTTTGAATTGCTAATAATCTTTCGGGGAGATATAATAAAAGTGCCCTGATGAGGGCAGATAAATTGATGGCGCACCGCCTGGCAGGCGGGCGCCCGGTTGGTGGGACGCAAATGGAACTACGCTTGCTCTGCGGCCGGGAGGGCAGCGGCAAAAGTAGAAGAATATTACAGGAGATCGGGCAGGTAGCCGCAGCGGGGCGGCCTGCCTATTTTGTGGTTCCCCAGCAATTTACCTTTCAGGCCGAGCGGGACCTGATGGAGATCCTGGGCCTGAAGGGGCTGATGGGCATAGAGGTGCTCAGCTTTGAGCGGCTGGCCCACAAGGTTTTCGGCGTTACCGGCGGGCAGGACGAGGTGTTTTTGGATGAGACCGGACGGCTGATGGTGCTGCGGACCATCCTGACACGGAGAAAGGACGAATTGAAGGCCTTTCGCGCCGCCGCGGGGCAAAGCGGCTTTGCGGGCCGCTGCGGCGAGATGGTGCGGGAGATGCACCAATATGGCATGACCCCGGAGGTGCTGCGCGCCAGGGCTAGCGACTGTGGAGAGGCGCTGCTGGCGGCCAAGCTGGAGGACTGCGCGCTGATCCTGGAGGATTTTGAGGGTTTTCTTGCGGGGAGGTATATCGACCCGGAGGGAAGGCTGGCGGCCCTTTGCAGGCAGATACCGGACTGCGAATTTTTAAAAGACGCTTATGTGTTTATCGACGGGCTGGACTCGTTTACCCCGCTGATCGAGAGCGTGGTGGAGGCGCTGATGCGGGTATGCGCCAGGGTGACGGCCACGCTGGCGGTGGACCATGAACGCCCCTGCCGGGACGAGGGGCTTTTTGCCGTAGACCGGTATTACGAAAGCCGCCTGCGGGAGGCGGCCATGCGCGTAGGGTGCAAGGTGGTCACGGTGGAGGTACGGCCGGAGGCCGGGGCGCTGCGCGCGCGCAAGGCGCCCGAGCTGATCCACTTAGAAAAGGAGCTTTACGCCTTCCCGCGCCGCGGGTACGCGGGAGCGGATACCGGCGCTGTGCGCCTGTTTTCGGGCACGGGCCCGCAGGCGGAGGCGGAGGATGCCGCCCGGGAGATCCTGCGCCTGGCGCGGGATGAGGGGATGCGCTACCGGGAGATGGCGGTGGTGTGCTGCGACCTGGAGGCATACGCGCCCCTGCTTAAAACGGCGCTTGAGCGGGTGGGCGTGCCCTGCTTTATCGACCGCAAGCGCCCCGCCCGGGATGATGCCGCGGCCGAGACGGTGTTGCAGGCGCTGCGCGCGGCGGATGGGCGCTACCGCACTTTGGAGCTGATGCGCCTGGCCAAGGGGGGCTATGCAGGGCTAACGGGCGAGCAGGCCGAGGTGCTGGAGAATTACGCCCTTTTTGCCGGGTTGCAGGGCAGCGCCTGGTTAAAGCCTTTGCACTATGGGGAAGAGCGCTTTGACTTAAGCGTGCTGGAGGTCTGGCGCCTGAAGCTGGTCGAACCGCTGGAGGCCCTGCACCAGGGCCTGCGGGCGGCCCGAAATGTAGAGCAACAGTGCCGCGCGCTGTTCCAGTACCTCGAGCAGATCGGGCTACGACAGGCGCTGGAAGAGGAGGCGGCCGATGCGGGGCAGGACGCGGCCTTTGCCGCCGCCCACGCCCAGGTGTGGGCGCTGATCCTGGACGTGCTGGACCAGGCGGTGACCCTGATGGGCCCAGAGCGCCAGAGCCCGCGGGAGCTGCTTAAAATGCTGGAGAGCGCCATGGATGGCGCGGATATCGGCGTGATCCCCACCGCGCAGGATCAGGTGCTGGTGGGCAGCCTGACGCGCAGCCGCAGCCCGGAGCTGAAAGCCCTGTTCCTGCTGGGGCTAAACGATGAAGGCGGGCAGGACCGGCTGCGGGAAGAGGGGCTGCTGCACCGGGGAGAGGCCGACCTTTTGGCCGCACAGGGTACGGTGGTAGCGCGCACCAGCGCCCTGCGTTTTGGCCAGCAGCGCTTTGCCCTATACCAGGTAACGGCCCGGCCACTGCGCCATTTAAGCTGCAGCTACGCCATGAGCGACAGCGCCGGCCGCCCCCGCCGCCCGGCGTTTTTGATCGCCGGGCTGCAAGAAGCCCTGCCCGGACTCAAGACCCAGAGCGACATTCATCCGCTCTCGCCGGCACAGTTGCTTTCGGCCCCGGGGGAGGCGCTTTACCAGCTGCTGCCAAAGCTGGGCGAAGAAGCCCGGGGCGCCGGGATGGGAGCTGAATACCGCGCGGCAGAGGAATACCTGCAAAGCCAGGAGGCGTGGCGCGGCCGCCTGATGCGCGCGCAGGCGCTGGCCGGGCGGCGGGCCTTCCCCCAGATGTTGAGCGGTAAAGCCCTGGGGGTAATGGGGCGCGCGCCCTATAGGATGAGCGTGACCCGCTTGGAGCAATTTGCCCAGTGCCCCTTTAAGCACCTGGTGCGCTTTGGCCTGGGCGCCCGGCCCCGGGAGGAAGCCCGGGTAGACGCGCCTGGTACGGGCTTGCTGCTGCACGAGGGGATTGAGCAGCTCAGCCGTGCCGCGCTAATGGGCGGGTGGGATTTTGACCGCCTGGAGACAGATGAGCTGGAGGCGCGCAGCGATGCGCTGGCCGATACCATTTTGCCCCGCTACTTTGCCGGCAAGCTGGGGGAAAGCGGCCGGGGCCGGTACCTAAGCGACCGGTTTAAAAAAACGCTGCGCCGCAGCGCCGGCCTTCTGGCCCGGCAAATGCGGGAGAGCGGATTTGAGCTTCAACATGTGGAGTTGGATTTTGGCGGGGAGAGCCAGCTGCCCGCCCTGAAAGTGCCGCTGCCCGGCGGGGGCGAGGTGTGGCTCTTTGGCCGGATCGACCGGATCGACGTGCTGCATGGGCCGCAGGGGGACAGCCTGCGGGTGATCGATTACAAGAGCGGGCAGGCCGCCTTTAGCTTGCGGGATGTGTACTTTGGCCTGCGCATCCAGCTGCCCACCTACTTAAACGCGGCGCTGAACGGACTGCCGGGGGCGCACAAGCGCCCGGCGGGCATGTTTTACTTTGCCTTGCGGGATCCGCAGCTCAGCTTGGAGGCAGAGGACAGCCTGGAGCGCCAGACGCTGGCCGCAGGACGGCTGCAGGGGCTGGCGCTAAACGACCCGGAGCTGCTGCGCGCGGCGGATCATGCCCTGGAGGGGATGGGCGAATCCGCCATTTATCCGGTGCGGCTGAAAAAAGACGGGGATGCCAGCGGCAGCGCGCTGGTCACGGCCGAGCAGTTCGAATCTGTGCTCAGGCGCGCCCTGCGCATGGCGGGCACCTGGGCTAAAGGCATCCTGGAGGGGGATTGCCGGGCCTATCCGGTGCGCAGCGGGGCCTATACGGCCTGCATGCATTGCGATTACGGGGCCATCTGCGGGTTTGACCCACGGGATGCCCGCTGCCGTACCCGTACCCTGCCCGACGGTACCCAGGCCGAGGCCCTGGCGGCCATGGAGCGGGAATGGAAGGAGGGAAAATGATGCCAAACTGGACGCCGCACCAGCATACCGCGATCTACGACCGGGGGAAAAGCCTGCTGGTCTCCGCCGCTGCGGGCAGCGGAAAGACCGCCGTGCTGGTAGAGCGCATCATTTCTCTGATCCGCGAAGGAGAGGACTTAGAGCACATGCTGGTGGTGACCTTTACCAACGCCGCCGCCAGCGAGATGCGCGAGCGCGTCCGGGATGGGCTGGAGCGCGCCCTGCGCGAGGAGGGGGAAAATGCGCATCTGCTCGCCCAGCTGGAGGCCATTGGCCGGGCGGATATCTCGACCATCCACCGCTTTTGCGGCGAGCTGTTGCGGCGTTATTTCCACCTGGTGGGTATTGACCCGGGCTTTCGCATTTTAGAGCAGCCGGAGGCTGACCTGATGGCGGGCGAGGCCGTAGAGGCCGCCTTTGAGGAAGAGTATGAGCAGGCCACCACCCGGTTTTATAACCTGTTGGATTCCTTTTCCGCCACCGGAGATGACGCGCCGGCACGGGAGGCGGTGCTGCGGCTGTACCGGTTTGCCCGCAGCGACCCGGACCCACAGGGGTACCTGCAGCGGGCGCTGGAGAACTACAGCCTCAAGGAGGCGGATTTTGCCGCGTCACCCTTTGGTAGCGAGCTGAAAAGCGCGGCGGTGGAGATGCTGCGCGGCGCTTGCAGCGCGCTTTGGCCCTGCGTGGAGATGAGCAAAGCCCCCGGTGCGCCCGAGAAGTACGCGGCCTATTTTGAGACGCATTATACCTTGTTTGTCCAGACGGCAGAGCAGTTGGAGCAGCTGGATATGGCGCAGGGCGCGGCGCTTTTGGCTGGCCTTGGTTTTGGCCGGCTGCCCGCCCGGCGCAAGGGGGACGACGAGGCGCTGTGCGAGGCCATTAAAAAACGGCGGGGCGCGGCGCAAAAGTTGCTGGCCCAGGCGCAAAAACAGCTGACCCCGCCCGAGGGCGGCTATACCGCCGGGCTTGAGCGGGCTGGGGAGCTGGCTTACGAGCTGGTCTACCTGACCCAAAGCTTTGCCGCACGCTATGCGCAGGCCAAGCAGGAGCGGGGCGTGCTGGACTTTTCCGATCTGGAGCACGAGGCGCTGCGCTGCCTGCGCGCGGGCGCGGCGCAGGAATGTGCCCGACAGTACGCCTATATCTTTGTGGATGAGTATCAGGACTCCAACCTGCTGCAAGAGACGCTGCTGTCCACCTTTGCGCGGGAGGACAATTGCTTTTACGTAGGCGACGTTAAGCAGAGCATTTATCGCTTCCGCCTGGCGGAACCGGGGCTGTTTCTCGAAAAATACCGGCGTTATGCCGAGGGAGGTCCCCATCAGATGCGCATCGACCTCAACCGAAACTTCCGCTCCCGTCCCGAAGTGCTGGAAGCCGTTAACACGGTATTTGAGCGGATCATGCAGGAGGGGCCGGGGGGCCTGAACTACGGCGCGGCCGAGCGGCTATACCCCGGCCGGGAGGCGGTGCAGCCCCCGATAAGGGCGGAACTGCACCTGCTCTCCCCGCGCAAGGAGATGGAGGGCGAGCCCGAGGCCTTGGCCGAGGCGCGCCAGGTGCAAATAGAGGCCAGGGCGGTGGCCGCCCGCGTGGCGGCGCTGTTGGGTGAGGAAATGCCCGATGGCGCGGGCGGAACGCGCAGGATCTGCCCGGGGGATATCGCCATTTTGCTGCGCACGGTGCACAACCAGGAAAAGGAGTTTTTGGATGCGCTCTCCGAGGCAGGCGTCCCCGCCTGGTCAGAAGGGGGGGCGGGCTTATTTGAGGCGCCGGAGGTATCCGCCTTTTTGGCGCTGCTCAAATGCATTGACAACCGCCGCCAGGATGTGCCGCTGCTAAGCGCCCTGCGCGGGCCGGCAGGCGGCTTTGAGTTGGAGGCGCTGTGCGCGCTGCGGCTGCGCTATCCGGGTACCCGCTACTTTTTTGAAGCCTGCCTGGAGGCTGCAAATGATGCCGAAAGCGGGGAAGAAGGGCAGAAAATGCGGGAGTTTTTTGCCCGGCTGGATGGCTGGCGGGCCCGGCTGCATACCATGGGTTTAGGCGACTTTATGGATTACCTGATCGAGGATTCCGGCTTTATGGCGGGCACGCTCACGTTGCAGGACGGGGCGCGCAGGCTGCAAAACCTGCGCCAGATCGCCGGGCAGGCCCGCAGCTATGGCGCGCATATGGGCAACCACCTGGATGGATTTCTCGCCACCTGTGAGAACCTGCGCACGGGCGGGGAGAGCGCGGGGGCCGTGCTGCTGCCCCAGGGCGAGCAGGTGGTGCGGGTGATGAGCATCCACAAATCCAAAGGCCTGGAGTTCCCCGTGGCCATTGTGGCAGGGCTGGGGCGGCGAATGAACCGCAGGGATACCACCGCGCCGCTGTTGATGGACCGGGCTTTGGGCTTTGGACTGCGGGATTACGATGCGCAAAAGCGGCTGTTCGGCCCCACGGTGATCCGCAGGGCCATCGCCAGCCGTACCGGGCGCGAGGCGGTGCGCGAGGAAATGCGCGTGCTGTACGTAGCCATGACGCGCGCGCGGGAAAGGCTGCTTCTCTTTGGCTCTACCGGAGGGATGGAGGAGACGCTTTCGCGCTGGCGCAGCGCAGGGGATTATGCGGCCCAAGCCCGCCAGGCCAAAAGCCTGCTGGATATGGTTGGCCCGGTAGCCCTTTCTCCGGAGGGAGAGGCCGCCTTTGCGGTGACCTGCCACCGGGAAATGGAGGGTTTTGAGGTCCCCGCCGTGGCCCAAAGCCCGCTTTATGAAGAACCGGAGGCGGATGCGGCCGCAAAGCAGGTGCTGCGCCAGCTGTCCTGGCGCTATCCATACGCGCAGGCTACGGGCACACCCAGCAAGCTGACGGTCAGCCAGGTGCGCTTTAAGGAGGGGGCGGGCGAGGTACGCTTTGCGCCCCAGCCCCGCTTTATGGAAGGGGAGCGGCAGATCACCCCGCTGCAACGGGGTACGCTGACCCACCGCATGTGCCAGTTGATGGACTTAAAGCGCGCCCATAGCTTAAAGGACCTGGAAGCGCAGCTGCAGGACTTTGTGGCGCGCAGGTTCTTTTCCAAAGAGGAAGCGGGGGCGATCTCCCTGCCGTGGATTTGGCGGTTTTTGCAAAGCGATATCGGCCGCCGCATGGCTGCGGCCCAGGTTTTGCACCGGGAGATCCCATTTAGCTTATCGATCCCGGCGCGGGAATTGTTTGAAGAAACCGAACATGGAGAGGGGGTCGTGGTACAGGGGATCATCGACGCGTGTTTTTTGGAAAATGGAAGTTGGATTTTGCTCGACTATAAGACCGATTACCTGCCATTTGGCGAAATGGCAGCCTTTAAGCGGCGCTATGGCCCGCAGCTGGACGTGTATGCCCGGGCGCTTGGCACGCTGACGGGTAAGCCCGTATCCAAGGGGTACCTTTACCTGTTGCGCAGTGGGGACTGCATTGAAATGCCTTTGGGCACGTTTTTAGGGTAGGGCCAAAAATGTGGCTGGCTTTTTGAGGCATTGCGGGATGAGGGGGGACAAAACGGGCTATGCTATCCAGGGATGTATACGTTCTTTTCCTGAGCGAAACGCTATGCTATAATGGTAAAGCCCAGGGGAAAAACCTACAAAATTAGGGGAAAATGAAAGATATATAGCAGGAAAACTGCAAAATGGTTTTGGTGGCTTAGGGATAGTTGTAACTAGGAGGGATTTCATTCATGGCAAATGGAAAGGATCATTTGAAAGACGAGGGCGCGGGGAAAGAGCAGGTCAAGCCGCTCGTCAACAAGCAGATATTTTATGACCTATGGGAGCAGGATATGCCAGAGTTGGCCGCAGAGCGGGAAAAACTTGAAAAGATGACAGAGGAACGGCTGGGTGAGGACGAAGCCGGATATCTCTCTTTACAGGTGGATGAGGATCTGCTGGCGCAGAGCCGCAAAGTGGATGAGCTGATCGTCGAACAGATGAAGCGCATGGGTATGCTGGACGAAAACGGAAAGCTGTCCGAAAGCCAGAAGCCCAAAAAGGAATAAAAGACTTTGATGATCGTTTTATCAGGCTATGCATTTTGATGGGTAAAAAATGCAGTACTTAAGGGGAATGGCGCGTATATGCGCCAAAGTTTAAGCATAGGGGCATCATCATTCAATTTCCTATCCACTTTCAAACCTTGAATATAATGAACCGCTTCTGTATAGGGGCGGTTTAGTTTTATGCTGAGGCGGGGACGGGCGCAGGTTTATTATAGCATGGCGTTTCGTGTCAGGGTTCGCATTTGCGCTGGCGGGCGAATGGGAGAGGGGCGCTTAAGAAGGACAGAGTACACGCCCCTCTGGGGAGGCTTGCTCGCGTCCCGCAGGGGACGCGCCTCCCGCGGAGGAATCCCCCCGAGGGGGTTGGGTTCGGTTAGGTTCGGTTGGGTACGGTTCGGTTAGGTTCGGTAGGTGCGTCACACCGCGTCACAGCTGCGTCACGGTTGCGTCACGGTGACGCGTCACCAAAGCGTCACAGCCGCGTCACGGTAAGGCGCTGCCAAAGTGCGGCGCGGGCAGTGGCCTTGCAGGCGTTAAGCAGAAAATATAAAACGCCCTTTAAAGCCGGACGGTTTTTACAGGAACGCCTGATTTTTAGGGGCGCTGGCCGAACAGGCGCGCTTATATTGCGGGCGGGCAGAGCAAAGAGGCGCCGCAGGGCAAAGAAAAAACGGGTGTGGCATTTGCCACACCCGTTTTGTACGCTTTTAAGCGGTAAAGCGCTTATTTCTGGGGGCCAGCGGAAACCAGCGCCTTGCCGGCCTCGTTGCCCTCGTACTTGGCAAAGTTCTTGATGAACCGGCCAGCCAGATCTTTGGCCTTTTCTTCCCACTCGGAAACGTTGGCGTACGTATCGCGGGGATCCAGGATCTTGGGATCCACGCCCGGAAGCTCCGTGGGTACTTCAAAGTTGAAGTAGGGGATCTTCTTGGTGGGCGCATTGAGGATGTCGCCGCTCAGGATCGCATCGATGATGCCGCGGGTATCGCGGATGGAGATACGCTTGCCGGTGCCGTTCCAACCGGTGTTGACCAGGTAGGCCTTGGCGCCGCTCTTCTTCATACGCTTGACCAGCTCCTCAGCGTACTTGGTGGGATGCAGCTCCAGGAAGGCCTGACCAAAGCAAGCCGAGAAGGTGGGCGTGGGCTCGGTAATGCCGCGCTCGGTACCGGCCAGCTTGGCCGTAAAGCCGGACAGGAAGTAGTACTGGGTCTGCTCGGGATCCAGGATGGAAACCGGAGGCAGCACGCCGAAAGCGTCCGCCGAGAGGAAGATGACCTCTTTGGCCGCGGGCGCAGCGGAGACCGGGCGCACGATGTTATCGATATGATCGATCGGATAAGAAACGCGGGTATTCTCCGTTACGGACTTATCGTCAAAGTCGATCTTGCCGTTCTCATCCAGCGTTACGTTTTCCAGCAGCGCGTTGCGCTTGATGGCCTTGTAGATGTCGGGCTCGGACTCTTTATCCAGGTTGATGACCTTGGCATAGCAGCCACCCTCAAAGTTAAAGATGCCGTTATCGTCCCAACCGTGCTCGTCATCGCCGATCAAAAGACGCTTAGGATCGGTGGACAGCGTGGTCTTGCCGGTGCCGGACAGGCCGAAGAAGATGGCCGTGTTCTCGCCGTTCATATCCGTATTGGCAGAGCAGTGCATGGAAGCCACGCCCTTGAGCGGCAGGTAGTAGTTCATCATGGAGAACATGCCCTTTTTCATCTCGCCGCCGTACCAGGTGTTGATGATGACCTGCTCGCGGCTGGTGATGTTGAAGACCACGGCGGTCTCCGAGTTCAGGCCCAGCTCTTTATAATTCTCAACCTTGGCCTTGGAGGCGTTGTAAACGACGAAATCCGGCTCAAAGTTCTTGAGCTCTTCCTCGGTGGGCTGGATGAACATGTTCTTTACAAAGTGGGCCTGCCAGGCCACTTCCATGATGAAGCGGATAGCCATGCGCGTATCGGCATTGGTGCCGCAGAAGGCATCCACAACGTAAAGCTTTTTGTTCGAGAGCTCTTCCTGGGCGATCTTCTTCACCACATCCCAGGTCTCCTTGGAGGCGGGGTGGTTGTCGTTCTTATACTCGTCGGAAGTCCACCACACGGTGTCTTTGGAATTCTCGTCCATCACGATGAACTTATCCTTGGGAGAACGGCCGGTGTAGATGCCGGTCATAACATTCACGGCGCCCAGCTCGCTGACCTGGCCCTTTTCGTAACCTTCCAGGCTCGGATCGGTCTCCGCCTTAAATAAATCGTCAAAAGAAGGATTGTGCACGATCTCCGTCGTTCCGGTGATGCCATACTTGGTCAAATTGATGTCTGCCATATTCTGCTCTCTACCTCTTTTCTTTGTATTTTTAATGCATTGCAAACTGCCTTTGGCGCCGGTCTTTAGGGGAATTAAAAATGCCCCAACCTTCACCACTTACCATTATACAGAAACCAGGGAAAATTACAATACAGATTTGGCAATTTTGCAATAAAAAGGCCCTTTTCATTCACAATGAATGAAAAGGGCCTTTTCTTTAAATGCTCATTCCAAAGGGTAAAAGCTTATTCGGCGTCGACCTTGGCCATGTGCTGGATCAGGTTGACGACCTTGTTGGAATAGCCCCACTCATTGTCATACCAGGCAACGAGCTTTACAAAGGTGGGCGAGAGCATGATGCCGGCGGTCGCATCGAAGATGGACGTGCGCGGATCGGTGGTGAAGTCGCTGGAAACCACAGCATCCTCGGTGTAGCCGATGATGCCCTTGAAGCGATCAGACTCGCTGGCTTCCTTCATCGCGGCTTTGATCTCGTCATAGGTGGTCTCTTTGGCCAGGCGGCAGGTCAGGTCCACAACGGACACGTCAGCCGTGGGCACGCGGAAGGCCATACCGGTCAGCTTGCCGTTGAGCTCGGGGATAACAACACCCACAGCCTTGGCCGCGCCAGTGGAGGAGGGGATGATGTTGAACGCCGCGCCGCGGCCGCCGCGCCAATCCTTCTTGGAGGGGCCGTCAACGGTCTTCTGGGTAGCGGTGGTAGCATGGACGGTGGTCATCAGACCCTCGACGATGCCGAACTTATCGTTGATGACGCTGGCCAGAGGAGCCAGGCAGTTGGTGGTGCAGCTGGCGTTGGAAACAACCTTCATATCCTTGGTGTAGGTATTCTGGTTTACGCCCATAACGAACATGGGGCTCTTATCCTTCGCGGGGGCGGTGATGACGACCTTCTTAGCGCCGCCCACAAAGTGCTTGGAAGCCTTCTCTTCGGTGCAGAACACGCCGGTAGCCTCGGCGATGTACTCAGCGCCGCAATCTTTCCACGGAATCTCCTCGGGGTTCATGCAGGAATACACGGCCACTTCGTTGCCGTTGACCACCAGCTTGTCGCCCTTCACGCACACCTCACCGTCAAAACGGCCATGTACGGTATCGTACGTGAGCATGTATTTCATGTACTCAACGTCGATGAAAGGATCGTTGATGCCGACGACCTGCACTTCAGGATTGGCGGCAGCCGCGCGGAAAACCAAGCGGCCGATACGACCAAAACCATTGATACCAATTTTTACCATGATTTTTCCTCCTTAGCCAATTTATGCTTCTATTATTTTACTCCACCTGCCCCCAAATGACAAGCCAATTTGTGAATTCTTTAACACTTCTTGATGCAATTATAACGCAACCGCCCCGCACACCTGCAAAAATGCGGAAGATTTTGGCAAACGGTGACGTGCAAACGGTTTTGCTGCGCAATTAGCAGCCATAAAGATGGGAAACGTGTTAAAATATAACTTGTAAAGAACGAATGGAAAGGGGGCGGGCCATGGCGGGCTTATGGATCGCGCTGGCGCTGGCGGCCCTGCTGGTTTTGGCGCGGCTGATCTATGATTTCAGCGCGCTGAAGGTGACGCACATCGCTTTAGAACACCCCAAGATCGCCGCGCCTGTACGCATCTGCCACTTGAGCGACCTGCACACGCGCTCTTTCGGGCGGGGCAACCGGCGGCTGCAACAAAAGGTCGCCGCGCTTGCGCCTGACCTGATCTGTATGACCGGGGACATGGCCGACCGGCGCCGGAAAAACGCGCGCTTTGTGCGCGAAACTGCCCGGGTACTGGCCGCTATCGCCCCGCTTTACTACGTATCCGGTAACCACGATACCTATGTAAATAAGCGCAAAAACCGGCTGTTTGGCGCGGTGCAAGTGCGCGCGGGCGGTGGGGAGGCGCCGGGAAGGACCGAGCGGGTGGTACACATCGGCAGGACTTCTATCGGCATCAGCGCGCTTTCGGATGACGACGACAAGGATGCGGCGCTGATCGCACGGGCGCGCAGGCTGCGCTTTAAGGGCGAGGCCTTCCACCTGTTTTTATGCCATAAGCCCGAGATATACCCGGATATCGCGGACATCGGCTTTGATTTGATGCTGGCGGGCCATGCGCATGGCGGGCAGATCCGCCTGCCGGGGCTGCCCGCGCTTTTTGCCCCCGGGCAGGGGTTGCTGCCCCAATATGTGGGCGGCTTGTACCGGGAGGGAGGAAGCGCGCTGGCGCTCAGCCGGGGGCTTGGGGCCTCCAGCCGGATGCCGTTTCGCTTTTGGAACCCGCCCGAGATCTTGTGCATTACGCTGCAGCCATCCAAAAAGGAGGATAAGGGATGCTGAAAAGCTGGGTGCGCCAGGCGCTTTCCCTGGGGCTGGGGCTGGCCTACATCGCACTGGGGCTGGCGGCCCTGGTCAAGCTGGGGGAGAGCTGGCGCTGGACGGTGTACGTTATTGGCCTGGTGCTGATCGGACTGGCAGTCGCCCACCTGATCAGCGGGGCGCAAAAAAGCGAAAAGGGCTATAAAAACCCTGCCCTTTGGGCGCAGGCTGCCCTGACGCTGGCGCTGGGCGTGACCTTGCAGCTGCATCCCGGGGACTTTGAGCCGGTGGTGCAGGTCGTGCTGGGGCTGTGGATCGCAGGGCAGGGGATGATCGACGCGCTGGTCGGCCTGCAGCTCTGGCTGGACGGTGAGCCGGGAGGGTGGACCCGGCTGGCTTTGGCGCTGCTCTCATGGGCTTTTGCCGGCACGCTGTTTGCCGTAGGTCAGGTGGCGGAGCTGTTTTACTCGCTGGTGTTAGGAGTGTACCTGCTGCTGTTTGGGCTGCGCAACATCTACCGGGTATTGGAGCAGCGGGGGGTATTGCGCAAACCCCTGCCCCAGAGCGTCAAGCGGCGGCTGAGCATCTCGCTGCCTATCTTTATAGAGGCTTTCTACCCCTCGCATCTGCTGCGGAAGATCCGCCGGGCGATCCGGAAACAGGGGGCCGAAAGCTTTACCAAGGCCTATGAGATCGGCGGGGAAAGCGCGGATATCGAGGTGTACATCCACCTGGCCGAGCCCTTTATGAGTTCATTTGGCCACCTGGATATCGCCATTGGGGATACGGTGATCTCCTATGGCAATTACGACCCGGGCGGGCACCTGCTCTGGGGATTATTCAGCCGGGGCGTGGTGGCCGTGGCGCCCCGGGAGGACTACATCTATTATTGTATTGAAAAAGAGAATAAGGTGCTGCTGGGCTACACCATTTCCGCCACGGCACAGCAGTTTGCCGCCGTGCGGGAAAAACTGGACGAGCTGTATGGCGACTGGCAGCGCTGGAAGCCGGTGCGGGGGGATAAGCGGCTGGACTATCTTTTTAAGATGCAAAAGTACACCGGCGCCAGGTTTTACCGGGTGGTCAAATCCCCCTTCCGGCGTTTTTCCACCCTTTCGACCAACTGCGTGC
Source organism: Luoshenia tenuis (assembly GCF_014384745.1). Taxonomy (NCBI): domain Bacteria; kingdom Bacillati; phylum Bacillota; class Clostridia; order Christensenellales; family Christensenellaceae; genus Luoshenia; species Luoshenia tenuis. The sequence goes on along the minus strand of NZ_JACRSO010000001.1, from coordinate 492,990 downwards.
GGATGGTGGACCAGCTGCTGGGGGCCATGGGCTTTCGGCGCATCGCGCCGGGGGATACCATTACACCTGGCGCGTGCTACCGCTTTTTTGAAGGGGAGCTGGCGCGGGAGGAGAGCCCGGTGCGCGGGCGGCGTATCTACGTAAAAAACGGCGGCAAGGATCTGGAAAAGCGAAAGAAAGATCAGCTGCGCAGGGAAAAAAAGGAGAAAAAGCGCAGGCGCCGCCAGAAAAAGGCGGCCCGCAGCAAAAGGCGCGCGGCCAAAAAGGCCGGCATAAAAGGCTAAAAGGAGGAATGGAGATGCCGGACAGGATCGAGATCCGTATGGCTACAGCGGCGGATGCGGCGGCGCTGCGGGCGATTTATGCGCCCTATGTGCGCCGCACGGCCATAACCTTTGAGTACGCCCTGCCCACAGAGCAGGAATTTGCCGGGCGCATCCAAAATACCCTGGCGCGCTACCCGTACCTGGTGGCCCTGCGGGAGGGCGCGCCCCTGGGCTATGCCTACGCGGGCCGCTTTAACGGCCGGCAGGCCTACGATTGGGCGGTGGAGACCTCCATCTACCTGGCGCCGGAAGCCCGGGGAAAGGGATTGGGGCGGGCGCTGTACGCTGCCCTGGAAGAGATTTTGCTCGCGCAGCGCGTGCTCAACTGCAATGCCTGCATCGCTACCTGCCAGGGGGAGGACCGGCATCTGCCCGTGGGAAGCGTGCCTTTTCACCAGCGCATGGGCTACCATCTGGTGGGGCGCTTTGCAAAGTGCGGATATAAGTTTGGCACCTGGTATGATATGATCTGGATGGAAAAGCATTTGGCCGCCCACCCGGCGCTGCCGCAGCGCTTCATCCCCCTGGAGGAGATGGAAGCGCAGTGGCGGGGTTATCGAAGGATCATTGACCTTGGGCGGGAATAGGGAATAGCAAAAGCCCCCGGCGTAAGCCGGGGGCTTTGGTCTTTTTAACAGAATTAAGCGGGCAATCCGCTATCAGGCCAGCGCGACGGCGTAAAATCCGCTGCGGGTGGTCATGTACAGCGTCTTTCCATCCGCGCCGCCAAAGGCTACGCAGCTGGGCCGGTCCGGACAGTCCACCCATCCAAGGGGAGCGCCGTCCGCCGCGTACACGTAAAGCTGGCCGTTGGGCACAAACAGGCGGCCGCAGGCATCCTGCGCCACGCTGTACTCGCCCCGCTCGGCCACCACCTGGGGGTTGGACAGGGCGCCCTTTGCATCCACGTCAAAGCGCACGGTGCGCTTTAGATACTCATCCACCGCATAGAAGGGCGCGCCCGGCGTGGCGGGGGAGAGGGTGGACATGCGGATCAGATCGTAGCAGTAGGGGATGATGGTCACCCCATCCGGCGCGACAAAGCACTTTTCACAGGGCTCCACGGCCTTTTGCAGGTAGTCATTGGAATCCCGCCAGCGGTTGCCGGGGTAATAAGCCCGGGCGACCTTAGCTACGCCCTGCATATCCTGCAGGGGCAGGGGCCGCACGCTCTCCTCGGGGTTCTCCGGATCGATGGCGTACATGCGCACCACCGCGTCCGCGCGGTACCAGGTACCATACGAGGTGGGCTCGTTGGGCTTATCCCCCACCACGGGCCGGCCGCCCTGGGTCGCCCCCTTGGGGATGATGAACTCGCAGGCCACAAGCAGGTTGCCAAGGGTATCCACCGCCAGGCCCAAGGGCTTAAAGGGCGCATCCCAGATCAGCTTCAGCGTTTGGGCCGCCGCGTCCCAACGGTAGATGCGGCGCATGCGGGATTCGCTAAAGTACACGTTGCCCTTTTGATCCGTCGTGATGGCGTCGGGGAACTCAAAGCCGCCGGCCAATTTCTGCGGCAGGCCGTTTAACACCGCCGGGCAGGTGACGGGAGGCCGCTTTTCGGCCTTTTCGCCGAGGATGAGGCTGCTAAGCTGCCAGGGGCGCACCTCAAGGCCGCTGGTCCGGTCGAACAGCAGGTTATCCATGGTGTACTTGACCTGGGTAAAGTTATGCACACCCGCAAATTCGATATCCCGGCACCCTTGCGTGGTAATGGCGTAAGGATAGGGATTGTACAGCCAGATCACCCGGAAAAGGTAAGTGTTGGCGAACAGCAGATTAGCGCAGTCCCGCAGCTCCAGCGGCTGGCAATGGCGGCTCTCGGCCACCTCCTCCTCGGTCTGCAAGCCGTACACCTTCCAGTTGCGCACGTTTTTGAACTTGACCTCGTTGCGGCAATGGTGCTCGATGCTCATGGCATAGATGCGGGAGGGGATATGGGTATCCGAGGCGTAAAAGCCCGCCGCCGCAAAGGTAGAGGCGGTCCAGACATCCTTAAAGACACCGCCGCCGCCCGCGACCCAAAGCGACCAATACTGGTAATCCCACACCCGGTCGATATCCGGGTCCGCCGTGCGGTTGGCGTTATAGCTGGGCTGGTTTTGCCCGTCCCAGCCCATGGTGCCGTGGCCGCCCACGAACTTGACATCGTTCATATAGCTACCGGCGCCCGCGCACCACTTGCACCCCACGATGCGGGGGTTATTGGCCCCGGCATTTAGACCGATGCCAAAGAGGATGTTCTGCCCGCCCGGGGCCACCTCCAACAGCGGCAGCGGCGCGCCCACGTCGCCAAAAGCCTCGCAGTTATCCGGCACCACCAGTTGGGTAGAGATGGGGTTTAAGCCGATAAGCCTCGTGCCCGGGCGCATCTTCAGCGGACGGGTGACGATGTACCAGCCCTGGGGCAGATACAAGCAATCGTACTTTTGCAGCGCGGCCTCCAGTACGTCGGTATCGTCGGTGCAGTTATCGCCCTTGGCGCCCAGGTCCTTGAGGTTGACCCAGGCCGAAACCGGCGGCAGGGCCGGAATGTCGCTCTCCGGCATGACCGGCGGCGCAGATAGGGCGGAAACCTCGCAAAGGGTGCGCATCTCTTCGTGCGCGCCCAAGCCCTCCTGCACCAGGCCATGGGTAAAGCGGGTTATGAGATAATCGCCCTCCCGCCCGGCGCAGACCTTGCCGCTCGCCCGGAAGCGGGCCAGGGTAGGCACGTTATGGCAGGCGACATTGCGCAGGTTGATCTGGCCCACGCTGTTATCCTCCAAGCTGATGACAAGGGCGGTATCGGTGATGTTCTCCAGCACGCTGTCCTCCACGTACAGCTTTTCGTAAAAGCCATCCGGCGTTTGGGCAAACACCGGGGTATCCTTTACATGGGTGCGGATGGCGGTCAACCCCACCTCCTGGGTGCAAAGGGCGGCTTTGCGCTGGCCGTAAAAGGCGGTATCCACCATCACAAAGGGCCAGCTGGGGGAGGTACGGGTGGAGATGATGCCGTAATCCCCGCCGAAAAAGCGCACGTCCTCCATCTCATTGCCCGCGTCAAACATCCCGGCCCGGCCGCTTTCAATGTGGATATCCACGTGGGCGATAAAGCTGTGCTGGGCAAAATGGGTGCGCAGCGCCACCGCGCTGGGGTTACCCTTGCCTAAGCGCAGGTCCACATTGACCAGGGCGCTGTAAAAGGTGCCGGCGTTGGCGTCCCGCACTGCCTCGCCCAGCTTAGGCACCCGGTCCACATACCAAAGTAGGTATTTGCTTTGCCCCTTATCCTCCGGGTCATCTTGGTCAAAACCGGGGGCGTTATCCTCCAGCACAAAGGTGGGGCGGTTTTGCCCGTAACCGATCAGCCGCACGGCTTTGGGTACGTAAAGGGTGCGGGTGATCCGGTAAGTCCCCTCCGGGATCAAGACGACGCCGTAGCCCATCTCCTCTTTTACCTGGTTGATGGCTGCCTGTATACCCAACGTATCGTCATTTACGCCGTCGCCGCGCACGGGGAAGTTCTCCGGCGTGAGGTAGGCGGCGCGGGGGTCCTTTGGCGCCTGCAAATAAAACGATTTTGAACTTTGCATAGCAAGCCCTCCTTTTTATCTTTGGCTTTTCTCTTTTAGCGCCGTTGCCGGGGCGCTGTTCATTTAGATTATAGCATAGTTGCCATAAGAATTTAAGGAAAGCTTATAAACAAAAAAGCGCGGGAAATAATCCCGCGCCTTTTGCTTGGATGTGCCTATTCCCGTCCCTGGGGCCGGTAGGTTTCGCAGGCCGCCTCTTGGGTGGGCTGCTGGGAGGGCATGCCGATCTTCAGCTGCCCTGCCGTACATTGCAGGTCTGCATTGTACAGGCACTCCCTGGCCGTACACAGCACCGCCGGGTTATGGTCCTCCATCCGTACGGACGCGCCGGTGATGGGGGAGGCAATGCCAACGCCCGCAAAATCCACCTCGATAAAACCAAAGGTGGACATACCCTCGGTGGGCTTGTTGGGCGTATCCTCCTCGCCCAGACGGTAGCTGTAGGTGGAGCAGCGCACGACGGGGGCGTGGTCGTCCACCACTTCGATATCCCCAGCGCCGCACCGGTAGTTGTTGTTATACGCGCAACTGGTAGCCAGGCAACGTAAACTCGGTCTCATTCTTGCGCCTCCTTTAGGCTAGCGCTGCTGGAAGCTGGCGCACATGCTCTGGTCTTCTTTGCGCCCGGTCCCATCGTCGCGGCAGTTGCAAACGTCGATGGCGTCCAGCCCGCAGCGGCAACTGTCCTCGTTGAACGCGCACTTGGTCACATCGCAGTGGATGGCCTGACGGCCCATGCAATCACTCATGCTTAACATACCTCCTTTGTTTTGGGTTAACCCTAGCTTTCCCCGGCGTGGGCGAAAACAAGCTGGCAATTCCTAGCTTAAAATTTTGCCTAGAAGGCGGATTTGCCCGCCAACGGCTCAGGAGGTATAATAAAAATAACCGATTCTAACGCGGCCGCATTGGGCGGCGCTTAGACATAAAAGCGATTTGGAGGAACGGGCATGCCCAACCATAAAAACCGAAAAAAGAAAAAAAGTAAGGGCAAGGGCGCGCCGCTTGCCGCGCAGGGCCCATGCGCGTCCACGCCATCTTTTAGCTGCCGGTGGCTGCCCTACTATATTTATGGCTGCCTGCCGGTTTACGCGCTGGCTGCTGTGGCGTATTTTGCGTTTTTAACGCTGCCCGCTTTGGTGCTGCCCGCCTGGGAGATGGGGATGCAGGGCATGGCGCTGCTGATTGCGGCAGCCTCGCTGAGCCCGGCGGCGCTGGCGGCGTACCTGGTCGTTCCGCTGGCCCGGCGGCGGGCGGCGGGCTTCCGGGGCAACCGCATTTTTTTGGCGGTAGCCCCCTTGCTGCCGCTTTATATGCCCTGGCAGATGCTTTTGCTGCTGGCGGCCTTCGCGCTGCCCAACCTGATCTATTTTGAACGGCGCAAATCCCTGTTTGCCGGGCCGGAGATGCACCAGAAGCTGTGCGGCCGGCTGGTAGCCATCCCCATGCTGGTTGGCCTTACGCTGTGCCTGGTGCAGTTTGGGCTGGGGCCTGTGGGGGTGTACTGGATCTACGCGGCGAACATCGCGGCGCTGGTGCTGGCGCTGTGGGTGCGCCGCCGCCCGCCGCTTTTAAGCGACCGGGACGTGTATTTTGACGGAGAGCATTAATAGGTTGTTTTGCCATAAAGGAGGGCGGCCATGCAGGGAAATTTGGAAAAATTTGACCTGTCCGGGCGAGTGTGCGCGGTTTTGGCGCCCCGGGGAAAAGGGCCTTATGGCTGCGCGCTGCTTTGCGGGCTGGAACCAGAGCAGCTGCCTGCCCTGGCCCAGAACCTGCCGGATATGGTGCTGATGGCCGTACAGGCTGATGGCATGCGGGATTACACCCCCTGGGCTGCCCCGCCGCTGCAGGCGGACAGGCCCTTTACCGGGCAGGCGCAGGATTTTTTGGATTTTTTGACCGGACAGGCGCTGCCGGCGCTGGCGCTGCGGGCGCCGGTGGAGGAGCGGCCCTGCCGCAGGCTGCTGGCGGGTTACTCGCTGGGCGGCCTGTTTGCGCTATGGGCCGCGGGGCAATGCGGGGCGTTTGGGCTGGTCGCCTCGCTGTCCGGCTCGCTATGGTACGATGGGTGGCTAAGATACCTGCAGGATACCCCGCTGCAGGCCGGCCGCATCTACCTTTCCCTGGGGCGCGCGGAGGAGCATGGCGGCCCTGCGCGTATGCGCGCCGTGGGGGAGGCTACGCGCAGCAGCTACGCGCTTTTATCCGGGCGGTTGGGGCCGGGACGCGTTACCCTCCAGTGGAACCGGGGCGGGCATTTTACCGGCATCCCGGCGCGCTGGCAAAGGGCGCTTTGCTGGGCGGCGCCCTATCTGACGAATTCTGATTATGGGGATATGGCCCCTGACGCTGGGCCAGACTAATGAATGATGATTGATGAAGGGAGAAGCAAAATGCAGGAGATACTGATGTTTATTCTGCCCGATTGCCCTTATTGCCATGAGGCGAAAAGGCTGATCGACCAGCTCTGCCGAGAGAACCCGGAGTATAGCAAGATCCCGCTGCGGGTGATCGACGAGCGTGCGCAAAAGGAGTTGGCGGACCGGTACGATTATTATTACGTGCCTACCTTCTATGTGGGCGGGCAAAAGCTGCACGAGGGCGTGCCGGATATGGAAAAGGTGCGCCGGGTATTGGAGGCCGCCTGCCGCCCGGCGCTGTAAGGGCTATGCGCGGCCGCTGCTATAACGGCGCCCTGCCGCGCATAGGAAGGATTGTGTTTGCGGCCGGGGCGCGCTATCCTAATAACGCAGGTCCCACCAAAACCACCTGCGGCCCGCTGGTTCTCCTAGACAGCGGGCCATTCTATATCCGCAAGGTCAATGTTGCTGTGTTTTAAAGACGATCTTAATAAAATCGCTGAAGGATTGTATGGCCGCGGCCTGATTTTCAGGGCTGAGGGATTGGAAGCCATTGAGCTGTTTGAACAGTGGCAGGTAAACATCCATGATGTGCAGTTTGCAATTTTCTGCCAGCAGGCTGGACAGGTCCACATCCAAGCCGTCTGCCAGGCGCTCCAGCGTGCTTAAAGTCGGGTTGCCCCGGCCATGCTCCAGCTCGCGCAGCACCGAGAGGCTGATCTCGGTATTCAGGGAAAGGTCCTCTTGCGTTAGGGCATGGATGGCGCGCAGAGATTTGATGTTTCGGGCAAGGCGATGCAGATATTTCATGAGACTTGTCCTCCTTAAGTATAACTTATGTGAACATGACTCATGTATCAATTTGATATAGCATCGGTATTCCACCGATGAGTCGGCGGTGACGGTTGCCCGGGCAGCCCTTACACCTATGGATCGGGCATAGCCTGAAACGGTAGAAATACAAACGGCGCAGGGGGTATCCCCTGCGCCGCGCAACCCTACCAGGGTTATTGTGCGTTAAAGATGATGTCCTCCACCGCGGATACGATATCCTGGGTGGTAAAGCGGGCCACGCCCAGGGAATCCAGCAGCGCATCCGTATCGGTCCGGGTCAGGTCCAGATAGCGGAACTCGGCTTTGGAGATCGCCGTTTTCAAAATACGGCTCTCCTCCGGGGTATTGTTGGGGTCGTTGGCCTCCATCTCCAGCAGCCGCAGCGTAACGGTAACGGCCTGCTGCTTATTAAACAGGGCGTTGCTGGCCTCGCCGGCAAATTCGCGAACCTTTGAAAGCGTCCTCATTTCCAACCATTCCTCCTTTGCTAAGCTTTACCTTATTGTACACCCCCATACTTTGAAAAGCAAACCGGCCGGGCGCCTAAGATAGGGGGCAAAAAGGGCGGGTCGCTTGCGCTTCCCGCCCTTAAGGTATGCCATTATGCTTTTTTTCATGCGGCGTACGCGCAAAAGCTTATTTTACCGCGTCCTGCATGGCCTGGGCGCCTTCCTGCATCGTTTGGCTGCCATCCAGCAGCAGGTCATTGGCCTGGGTCACATAGTCCACCAGCTTGTTCACATCCTTGGAGGACATGTAATCGTTGATGCCATCGCGGTATTGGTTCAGCGCGGCGATGAATTTTTCTGCGGCCTCGCTGTAGAGCTGCTGGGTCTCCTGGAAGATGGAAGGCGCCTGCATGTTTTTAAAGTTTTCGCAGTCCTTTTTACAGGTCTCGATCTTATCCAAAATATCCTGCGCCCAGGCTTCGTCCGCCTCGGCCAGGTTCTGGAAGGCCTTGCCAACATCCGTCATGGAGGTGGAAAGGGCGTTGGCTTTGCTGGTCATATCGTTAATATAACGCAACAGGCTGGTTTCATCGTCGCCGGCGGCAGATGAGGCGGACGCTTGGGGCGTAGCAGTGGCCTGCGGGGTGGCGGTGGCTTCCGGCGTGGCGCTGGGGGATGGGGTGGCCTCGGGAGCCGGCGCGGCGCAGCCGCCCAGCATCAGCGTTGCGGCTAAAAGGGCGCATAGAAGTGCGCAGATCAGCGTTTTGGTTTTCATGTTTTTTCCCTCTCTCTTTCTCAAATCTGCCCATTCTCTCAATGAGGCATATTTGCATAATACATATTAAGAATAGATATTGTAGACGTTCCTGTCAACCCCGCTGGATTGTGGTGGCAACGGGAAAAAGTGTGATATACTGACAAGATAGAGTGGTTTTCGCATTTTTAAGGAGGCAAGCATGAGAAATAACAGCGGCCCCATGCTTTTGCGGGACCTGCGCCGGGAGATCGCCCGCACGGCGGGGCGCTTTATCTCCATCACCGTGATCGTGGCGCTGGGCGTAGCCTTTTTTGTAGGCCTGCGGGCCACGGGGCCGGATATGCGCCAGAGCGCCGACGGATATTTTGACCGCCAGCAGATGATGGACCTGGAGCTGCTCTCCACCCTGGGCTTCACCCAGGAGGACGTGCAGGCTTTACAGGCCCAGACGGGCGCTGCCCAGGTGCAGCCCGGCTATCAGTTAGATGCGCTGGTGGTGCAGGACACGGCGGAAACGGTGGTCAAACTTTATTCCATCCCGCCGCAGGGAGAGCAGATGCTCAGCCGGCCCAGCCTGGTGGAGGGCGCCTGGCCCCAAAGCGAGGACGAGTGCCTGGTCGATACCCGGCTATGCCAGCGCGCGGGCCTTGCGGTGGGGGATACCCTTACCCTGGATGAGGGGCGCGGCGCGCAGGAAGGCCAGCAGGATGAGCCGCACCTTGGCAGGCAGACCTTCCGCATCGCAGGGACGGTGGAAAGCCCGCTGTTTATCGATCTGGAGCGGGGCACCAGCACCCTGGGCAACGGGCAGGCGGATGCTTTTGTTTACCTGCCCCAGTCCGCCTTTGAGAGCGAGGTCTATACCCAGGTACAGCTCACCGTATCCGGCGCATCCGGCCTTAACAGCTTTTTGCAGCCCTATTGGGATGTGGTAGACCCGGTGGCGCAGCAGCTGGAAACGCTGGGGGAGAGCCGCGCGGCGCAGCGGTTAAGCGATGTGCGCGGCCAGGCGCAAGAAAAGCTCTCCGATGCCCGGGAAGCGTTGGAAAGCGCCGGGCAAGAGCGGGACGCCGCGCTTGAGGCGGCCCAGGCGGAGCTGGATGAAGGGGCGCAGGCCATTGAGCAGGGGGAGGCGGAGTACGCCCGCAGCCAGGCGGAGCTGGCCGAAAAGCTGGAGGCCGGAGCGCAGGCCATAGAACAAGCCCAGGCGCAGATCGACGCGGGCCAGTTGGAGTTGGAAGTCCAGCAACAGGCGTTGGAGCAGCAGGCCGCACTTTTGGATGAGCAGCAGGCAGCGCTTGAGGAAAATGAGGCGGAATACCAGGCGCGAAAGGCGCAGCTGGAGCAGGGCCAGGCGGACTTTGAGGCACAACGGCCCCAGATAGAGGCGCTGGAAAAGCAGGTGGCGGATTTTGATGCGCTGGCTGCGCAGATCGCGGCCTACCCCACGCCAGGGGATGAGACCTATGCCCTTTTGGTGGCCCGCTATGAGGCGCTAAAGCCTGCGGTAGAGGCGCTGCGCCCCAAACTGGAGGCAGCGCAGGAGACCCAGCAGGCCCTGGAAGCATGGGATGCGCAGCTTGCCCAGGCGGCGGCCGAGCTTGAGCAGGGGAGGGCTGCGCTATCTGCCGGCCGCACGGCGATTTCCGATGCGCGCAGCCAGCTGGATGCCGCTAAAGCCCAGCTGCAACAGGGGCGCCAGGAGCTGGAGCGCCAGCGCACAGCGCTGGAAACCGGCCGCCGGGAGGGGTACCAGGCGCTCGCCTTAGCGCGCGCCCGGCTGGACGAGGCACAGGCGGCGTACGATGCGGGCCTGGCGGAGCTTGAAACGCAAAAGGCCGAAACCCAAGGGCAGCTGGATGAGGCGCAGGCGCAGATCGATACGGCGCAGCAGCAGCTGGACGGGGTGACCAGTTGCCGCTGGTACGTGCTGGACCGCAGGGATAACGCAGGGTTTTCCGGTTACGATGAGGATGCGGCCCGGGTGACGGCGGTAGCGGATGTGTTCCCGGTGCTGTTTTTCCTGGTGGCGGCCCTGGTCAGCCTGACCACGATGACCCGTATGGTAGAAGAGCAGCGCACCCATATCGGCGTGCTCAAGGCCCTGGGTTACAGGCCCTGGGCGGTGGCCTTTAAATATGTGGCGTACGCGCTGCTTAGCACGCTTTTGGGCTGCGCGCTGGGGATGATGGCGGGCTTTTGGGGCCTGCCGCGGGTAATATCCTCGGTATACGCCATTTTATACACGGTGCCGCCAGTGCAAACGCCCTTTATCCCGTCCTATGCCATTGGGGCTACGCTGCTGGCCGTGGCCTGCACGGCGCTATCGGCCTTCGCGGCCTGCGCGGCGACGCTGCGGGAGGCCCCCTCCCAACTGTTGCGCCCGCGCGCGCCCAAGGCCGGGCGCCGGGTGATGCTGGAGCGGATCGGCTGGTTTTGGAAGCGGCTCTCTTTTATCCGCAAGGTGACCGCGCGCAACCTTTTGCGTTACCAGCGCCGGTTTTGGATGACGGTGCTGGGCATCGCCGGGTGCATGGCGCTGCTGCTGACCGGCTTTGGCCTGCGGGATTCCATCATGTCCATCGTGCCCAGGCAGTTTGAGGGGATCAGCCACTATCAGCTGATGGTATCGGTTGACCCGGATGCCGCCGCGGGCGACCTTGAAGCGGTAGCCGCCGCGCTCAAAGGCCCGGACGGCGCGGCCAGCACCCTTATGGTCTCCATGCAGAACATGCAGGCCACGGGCCCGGAGGGCGGAGGCAGCAACGATGCCATCGTCGTCGCTTTAGAAGAAGGAGAGCCTTTAGGGGATTACATCTCGCTGCACCCCCGCGCCTCTGAGGAGGAGACCGCGGTGACCGGCGGCGAGGCGGTGATCACCGAAAAGCTGGCCAGCCTGCTGGGTATCGGCGTGGGAGATGCCCTCACCCTGAAGGCGCCGGGCAATGGGGAAGAGCCGGTGAGCGTGGTGGTGGGCGCGATCGTTGAAAACTACGTTTACCATTACGTGTACCTGACCCAGGAGGGGTACGCCGCGACCTTTGGGAAGGCGGCGCAGCCCAATACCTACCTTTGCCGCCTGGAAGGGGAGGATGCGGCCCGGGATGATGCGCTGGCCAAGAAACTGACCGCCAACGCGGCCGTGCGCCAGGTGCGCTTTACCACCAAGGGCCTGGAGGATATCAACCAGATGCTGAGCAGCATCAATTACGTGGTTTACGTCATCATCATCGCCGCGGGGGCGCTGGCCTTTGTGGTGCTTTATAACCTGGCCAATATCAATATTACAGAGCGCACGCGGGAGCTGGCTACCATCAAGGTGCTGGGCTTTTACGATGGCGAGGTGACGGCCTATGTCTGCCGGGAAAACGCCCTGCTGACGGTGCTGGGCATCCTTTTGGGGCTGGTGGGCGGCTACTTTTTGCACCAGTACGTGGTGGTGACCTGCGAGGTGGATATGGTGATGTTTGGCCGGGAGATCGCCCCCATGAGCTACCTGTACGGCGCGGGGATGACGGCGCTGTTCGCCGCGCTGGTCAACCTGGTACTGCACCGCAAGCTGCAAAAGATCGATATGATCGAGGCGCTGAAAAGCGTGGAATAAAGGAAAATGAATCCTAAAACGTAAAAGTCAAGGCGAAAAGGAATGCTCCTTTTCGCCTTGATTTTGTTGTTCATACAGCTATTTCATCACCTTGCGGATCATGTCCTGTTTTCGCTTTGTATAGGGCGGGTAACGCAGGGGAATATCCGGCCACAGGCCCTTTTTAAGCACACCCTTCCGGTGGGTGAAGGCCTCAAAGCTGGCCTGGCCGTGGTAAGCGCCCATCCCGCTTTCCCCCACGCCGCCAAAGGGCAGGGCGGGCGAGGCCAGGTGCATCACCGTATCGTTGATACACCCCCCGCCAAAAGAGAGGGTGTGCAAAAAGCGCTGCTGGGTATGCCGGTCCCGGGTAAAGCAATAGGCAGCCAGGGGTTTAGGGCCGCTGCGCACCTGGGCAAAGGCCTCGTCAAGGCCGGCATAGGGCAGCACCGGCAGCAGAGGGCCAAAGATCTCCTCCTGCATGATGGGGCTGTCCATATCCACATCGCCCAGCAGGGTAGGGGCGATCTTGCAGGCGTCAGGATCGGTCTTTCCCCCGGCAAGGACGCGGCAACCGGCCAAAAGCCCGGTCAACCGTTCAAAATGCCGGGGCGAGATGATCTTGGGATAATCCGGGTTCTGCAAAGGCTCTGGGCCGTAAAACGCGGCGATGGTCTCGCGCATCCTCTCCAATAAGGGTTGGCATACGTCCTGATGGACGAGCAGATAATCCGGCGCGACACAGGTCTGCCCGGCGTTTAAAAATTTGCCCCATACGATGCGCCGCGCGGCCAGCGCAAGGTCGGCAGTCTGATCCACGATACAGGGGCTTTTGCCCCCCAGCTCCAGGATCACCGGGGTCAGATGCTGGGCCGCAGCCGCCATTACCTTGCGGCCCACCTGGCCGCCGCCGGTGTAAAAGATAAGGTCAAAGGGGTGCTGGCAAAGGGCCTGGCTCACCTCCGGGCCGCCCTGCACCACGGCCACGTACTCCGGGGCAAAGGCCTGCGTCAGGATATCCTCCAGCACCCGGGCCGTATGCGGCGCGTATTCCGAGGGCTTGAGCACCGCGCAGTTGCCGGCGGCCAGCGCGCCTACAAGCGGCTGGAGGCTGAGCAGCGCGGGGTAATTCCAGGGCGCCAGGATCAGGCAGCGGCCATAGGGCTCTGGGTAGATTCTGCCCTTGCCGGGGAAATTGGCCAGCGGGGTGGGGACCCTTTGCGGGCGGGCCCACTTCCCCAGGTGCCGCTGCATCTCGCGGGCCTCGGCGTAGATCATGCCCACCTCGCTTAAATAACTTTCCGAAGGGGACTTGCCGAGGTCTTCGGCCAATGCGCGCACCAGCGCCGGCTCGTGGGCGCGCAGGGCATCGGTCAGCTTTTGCAGCTGCGCGCGGCGAAAGGCTGCCGGGCGGGTGTGCCCCGCGTCAAAATACGCCTGCTGGCGGGAAGCCAAAGCCTGTAGATCCATATACGTACCTCCTTGAACAAAAAAGAGGCGCTTGTATGCGCCCCTTTGTGTTGGTCCAATTCTAATGTTTAAAATGAAGCGTTCATCAACCCCAGCACCAGGGCGATCTGCCCGGCAAAGCTCAGTATCAGCGCAGGGATCCTGTGGCGGCTAAAGCGGGAGGAGAACTGCGGCAGGGCTACTACCGCCTGTCCGCCCAGCAGCAGCAGGGTACCGGCCACGCTCCACCAGCCGCAGGCCGCGGGCAGGCGAAAAACATACAAAAGGGAAAAGGCTTTGGTCAACATCAGCGTGGCGCTGATAGCGGCCAACACGGCCGGCACCTTCAGCGTTTCGATCCGCAGCCCCGCCATCCGGGGAACCAGGATGAACAGCGCCAGTATGCCGATGAAGAACAAAATATCCAGCCAGTGCATGCCGCTGGCCTGTGCAAAGGCCATGGAAAAGATCACATTTGCGACCAGCGCGCTGAAGAACCCCGCCAGAAACCGGGGGGACTCCACCTGCTCGTGCATCACAAACACCACGGCAAATAGCAGCAGCGCCAGTATCATCAGCAGTGCGTAGCCTACGGCTGCCTTTCCGGCCAGGGCGCCAGTGGCCGCCGCCGCCAGGATCAAGCCGCCGCAGATCAGCAGCTCTACCATCGTCTTTTGGTTGCGCTCTTTTGCGGTGTGGATCATATAGACCGTTGCCATGACGGCGAAGCCCGCAAGGAACAGATAAGTGAGAATCGAGAAGAAAACGGCCATGTTCAATACCACCTTTCAAACGAGGCCCGTCCAATCGTTATCGATTAAAGCTACCCCTTATTTCCATTATAACCCATTTATCGCCCCTGTGAAACCGGGGCCGTGTAAATAATCGGTTAATTCTGCCTAAGCGTCAAGCCCCAGCAGCCTTGCCGCGTTATCTCCCAGTATGGCCTCTTTTTGGCTGGTGGGGATGGGGAGCGAATCGATCAGGCGCATCTCGTTTTCGGGTAGGTGCCAAGGGCAGTCGCTGCCCAGCAGCACCCGCTCGTAGCCGTGGCGGGCGATCATCTCCTGCAATAAGGCGGGGGCCATGAAGCCTTCGGCACAAAGCGCGGTATCAAAGTACAGGTTGGGGATGCCGCAAAGGGTCTCCAACGCCTCTAAACGGCACTCCATCCCCCCCATATGGGCGGCGACCACTTGCAGGCGGGGAAAGTCCGATGTGATCCGCCGCAGCATGGCGGGCGTGGTATGGATCAGCTTGGGCGAGAGCGGATCGTATCCGGCGTGGAAGACGATGGGCAGCCCTAGCGCCTGGGCCTGTTCATACACCGGGTAGGCGGCCCGGTCGTCGGCCCGGTAATCCTGATAATCCGGGTGCAGCTTGAGCCCATGCAGGCCCATTTCCCGGATACGGCCTACCCACTGGGCCGCGCCGGGGTCGGTGGGGTAGACCGAACCCATACAGATCAGCCTGTCCGACTGGATCTGCTGGGCAAATTTGTTTACGCTCTCCGTCTGTCCGGGGCGGGTGGCGATGTGCTCGATCACCCCCGCGTCCACGCCGCAGCGGTCCAAAATATCCAGCGTGTCCGCTACCGTGCCCGCGCCGCGGGGGACCATGCCGCAGGTACGGGCCAGCCCGGCCAGTGCCTTGGGGGCAATAGCGTCCGGAAACAGGTGCATGTGAAAATCGACGATCATTTGACAAGCCTTCTTTTCAAGAGTCTAGGGCCCGTCCCATTTGAGCATACCCGCAGGGACGGGATTTATGCAGCCCGCCTTATATGAGGGGGCAACGATTTTGGAGAAACAGTTGCGTGATTTTCCTCCTAACCCGTGCAGCCTTCGCGCGCACAACCGGGTTCCGGCGGCCATGCCTTGGGGGCTTATTCGCCGGGGAAGCGGTAGTCCAGTATCTCTCTGTCCGGCGGATAGTCCGGGTTGCCCCAGGCGGGGCCAAAGGGTACCTCCGGCATGCCGGGAAGGATCAATCCGCCATCCACCCGCAAGGTGGCGCCGGTGATGTAGGCGGCCTGAGAGGAGCACAAAAAGCGCACAGCCTGGCCGATATCCTCCGGCCGCCCGGCCCGGCCCAGGGGAATGCGCGCGCCGAACCCATCTGAAAACGCCTGCACTTCGGGGGTATCCCGGGTCTGGATATAGCCCGGGGCCACGGTGTTGACCCGGATGCCGTAGCGCGCCAGATCAAGGGCCATCCCCTCAGCCGCGCGGCAGAGCGCAGCCTTGATCCCGCCGTAGACCGCATCCTCCGGAAAGGCCCGCGTGGCCCGCACGGAGGTGATCATTACGATGGCGCCCGGCCTGCCCGCGGAGATCATCACCTTGGCGGCGGCCTGCGCCGTAAGCAGGTAGCCCCGCAGGTTCAGGTCCATCAGCGTTTGCATCTGCTCCAGAGGAAAATCCTGAAACGGGTAAGTCAGCGTGACGCCGGCGTTGCACACAGCCGCGTCCAGCTGCCCCAGCGCCTGGGCGGCCCAGGCCACGGTTTCCCGGCAATCCTCTACCTTTTCCAGGTTGGCCTGGCGGCAAAAGGCGCGCGCGCCATAGCCTTCCAGCTCCCGGCAGAGCGCCTGCGCCTCCTTATGCGCGCCGCGGTAGGTAAAGGCCACGTCATACCCGTCCTGGGCCATACAGCGGGCAATGCCGCTGCCGATACCCCGGCTCCCGCCGGTGACCAGTACGCCTTTACGCATGAATGTTCCTCCTTATCTTTTAAGTGGGCCTAAAAACCGGCCTCTTCATCGTTGCCCACGTGATCCTCCCGATACCAGGAGGCGCGGCGCACCCCCTCGCGCAGGGCAAGCTCGTGCACCACATACTCGGCGGTGGCATCCTGCGGGGTGCGCTGGCGGGCATAGACCGTAAAATCCACAAAACCGTCCTTGGCGTCCTTGCTCTCCAGGGCCTGCAGCTGCATTTTCTGGTCGCGCAGCATTTGCGCCAAATCGCCGCGCAGGGTCCACTCGTCGCTCTGGCGGCAGGTGATCTCAAAGCGGTACAGGCAGCCATAGCGGGTATTCTGGCTGAAGTTTTTGGCAGAGATATGGTTGGAAAAGGGCCGCAGCAGGATATTGGTCAGCAGTACCAGCGCGGTGGCCATGCAGGCAAACATCAGGTGCCCGGCGGCCAGCAATACGCCGATGGCGGCGGTGCACCACAAGGTGGCCGCGGTGGTCAGCCCCTTGATGGTAAACCCATCGCGCACGATCACGCCGCCGCCCAGAAAGCCGATGCCGGTGACCACCTGGGCCGCTACGCGGGAACGATCCCCCATTTCCTCATCGATCAGGGAAAAAAGCACGAAAAGACAGGCGCCAACGCAGACCAACACGTTGGTGCGGATGCCGGCCATATGCCGGTGCATCAGCCGTTCAAGGCCGATGAGCGCCCCCAGTACGGCGGCTAAACTGATGCGGATCAAAAAGTCGGTCCAGACCATGTGGGCCGTATCCTCCTTTACAAGGAACGCACAGTTCCTTTACATAATATTGAATGTTAACAAGATTATAGGCCATTTACCCCATGCGGCACAAGGGCAAGATGGGCAGGTTGACGGCATTTTCCTTCATGATGTATGATAATGAAGGATAAAGTATGTTGATCTGGCCCTAAAAGC
This sequence comes from Luoshenia tenuis, assembly GCF_014384745.1. NCBI lineage: Bacteria > Bacillati > Bacillota > Clostridia > Christensenellales > Christensenellaceae > Luoshenia > Luoshenia tenuis. The sequence goes on along the minus strand of NZ_JACRSO010000001.1, from coordinate 476,015 downwards.
GGGGCCTTTGGCTTATAGAAGGGGGGCGCGGTATTTGATCGCCAGGGTATTGCGGGGGATCGTCACGCTGGTGGGCGTGCTGGCCGGGTGGAGCCTGGGGATCGTGATGCTGGGCTTCAACTTTCTGGGCGGGGGAGAACTGGGCCGGTACATGCCGATTTGGGGGCATCTGATTTTGGTGCTGACCTGCGCGGCGGTGGGCGGGGCGATGGCCTTTTTGCTGGCGCCGCCGCTTTTTCGCGCGGTGTACCGTGTAGCCGGGGCGTTGGAGCAGCGCCTGAGCGCCACGCCCATTGCGGATCTGGTGGCAGGCGCCCTGGGGCTTTTGGTGGGGCTGGCGGTGGCCTTTATGCTCTCTTTTCTGGCTAACGATCTGCCGGTCTTCTGGCTGAGCGTGGTGGTCAAGCTGTCGATCTACATGCTGCTGGGGCTGCTGGGGATGCGCCTGGCTGTGCGCCGCCGCAGCGAACTGATGGATTACTTTGCCGCGCTGCGCCGCCGCGAGCAGGAGCGGGCCGCCCAGGCCGAGGGGCTAAAGCCACCGGCGGATAAGGTGCTGGATACCAGCGCGATCATCGACGGGCGGATCTTTGACGTGGTGCGGGCGGGCTTTGTGGACGGGCGCTTGTCCGTGCCGGATTTTGTACTGCAGGAGCTGCGCCACATTGCCGATTCGCCGGACCCTTTGCGCCGCCAGCGGGGCCGGCGAGGGCTGGAGATGCTCGAAAGCATCCGCCAGGAACTGCCCGCCCGGGTGCATGTGGTGCGCCGGGAGCGCCGGACAGGTGAAGAGGTGGACGCGGCGCTTTGCCGTATCGCCCGGGAAGAGGGGGGGTGCGTGGTTACCACCGATTATAATCTAAATAAAATGGCGGGGGTACAGGGGGTGCGGGTGCTCAACGTCAACGAATTGGCCGGGGCCATGCGCCAGCGCCTGCTGCCCGGGGAGCAGTTCACCGTGCAGATTCTGCGGGAGGGCCGGGAAAAAGAGCAGGGCCTGGCCTATCTGGACGATGGGACGATGATCGTCATCGAGGGCGGCAGGCCTTATATCGGCATGCGGCGCCAGGTAGAGGTGACAAGCCTGCTGCAAACGGCGGCGGGGCAGATGGTATTTGTGAAGTTGGTGTAAAAGTGGGATTGTAGGGCCGGGGCGTTTGCTCCGGCTTTTGTTTACCCCCAAAAGTTTACACCGCCCATACAAGGCGGATACAGCGCTTTTGCATCTTAAAGCGGCGCCATGGTATAATTGTAGGCGTAAACCGACCGGCTTACCGGGCAGCCCCCGGGCGCGGTGTGGTATAATAGGCTATCTGTAATAGGATAAATCGAATGGAAGGATTTTAGGCGATATGGAGGATACGCTTTATCAGTTTATAGCGGGGATCATGCGTTATGTGTTCATCCTGCTGATCTGGCTGATCCTGATCGTTACCGCCCGCAGCGCCTGGAAGGAATACCGCCTCCAGCGCCGCTACATGGGAAAGCGCGTAGTGATCGGGTACTTGGAGCGCCGGGGCCCGGAGGGGGCGCTGGAGCGCTATCCCCTGGGGATGGATGCGCTGATCGGCTCTGGACGGGGATGCGATGTGCGCATCCGCGACGAGGGATTAGAGCGGCGCCAGGCGCAGATTTCCTGCCGGGATGACGGCGTGTTTTTGCTGGACCTTTCCAAGGGAGACCCGCCGGTGATCAACGGCGTGGGCGCCCCTGAGCGGGTGCAGCTGCTAAACGGCGACCAGATCCGCTTTGGAGAGGTGACGTTTCGCTTAAGATTGGAGGTGGAGCGGGATGCGTGAACATTGGCCCAGTGCCAACGGCCTGGTCTTCGTTATCGCGATATTCCAGCTGCTGGCCTTCGCGCTGTTGGCGGTAAAGGCGCAGCCCGTGGATTACGGGGCGTTGATGCTGGGGGCGCTCTCGGTGGCGATATTGCTGTTTCAATACCTGGTTTTTGTGCGGGTATTCCCGGGGCTAGACCGGTGGATCCTGATCATCGCCAACATGCTGGTATCCCTGGGCTTTATCTTGCAATACCGGCTGAACCCGGATATGTGCATCCGACAGATGCAGTGGTTCGGCGTGGCGGTGGTGTGCATGGTGGTGGCGCTGATCGCCGTGCGGTATTGGACGTGGCTGGATAAGCTCAGCTATGTATATATGGGCATTACCCTGGCCTTTCTGGTGCTGACGCTGCTGTTTGGCAGCCGGGAGGGCGGGGCTAAAAGCTGGTTCAGCTTTGGCACGGTCAGCTTTCAGCCGTCCGAGTTGGGCAAGATTCTGCTGGTATTCGCTCTGGCCAGCGCCATGAAGGAGCGGCGCAGCCTGTGGCGGCTGATCCCCTTGGGGATATTTGCCGCCGTTTCGGTGGGGCTATTGGTGCTGCAAAAGGATCTGGGCGCAGCGCTGTTATACTTTTCAACCTCTATTGTGGTGTTTTATATCGCCACCAGCAACCTGCTGCTGACTGGGGCGGCCCTGGGCGCGGCGGGGGTAGGCTCGGTGGCCGCGTATAAGCTGTTCTCCCACGTGCGGGTGCGCATCGCGGCCTGGCAAAACCCCTGGGCGGACGTGGAGGGCGGCGGTTATCAGATCGTGCAGTCGTTGATCGCCATCGCCAGCGGCGGGCTGCTGGGTCTGGGCCTGGGCCTGGGAAGCCCCAAGAGCATACCGGCCTACCATACGGACTTTATCTTCGCGGTGATCTGCGAGGAGTTCGGGGTGCTGGTGGGCATCGCCGTTATCCTCTTTTATGTGGTGCTGATCCTGCGCGGGGCGCGCATCGCCCTGGATGCGGGGCAGACCTTTTACAAGCTGGTGGCCATCGGCTGTACGGCCATGGTGGCGCTGCAGACCTTTATCATCGTAGGCGGGGTGATCAAGATGATCCCGCTCACCGGCGTAACGCTGCCCTTTGTCAGCTACGGGGGCAGCTCGCTGGTCACCAATATGGTGCTGATCGGCATTCTGGAGGCGGTGGCTGTGCGCAACCATGCCATGCGCGAAAGCGCCATGGGCCCGGTAGAGATCCCCGGTTATAATATCGACGAGGACGCCTATTACGATGAGGATGCGTATGACCAGGAGTACGCCGACTACGAGGATGAGTATTACGACCAGGACGATGATGAAGCGCAGCAGGCCTACGACCAGGAGGACGAATATCCGCAGGACGGGCAGGAAGACGCGGTAGAGCGCCGGCAAAGCGGAGAATCGGGAACGCGCGGCAAGAAGGGAGGCGGCCGTAAATGAGGCAGATGGACCGAAATATCAAGCTGATCACTACGGTATTCGCCGTGGCCTTTAGCTTTTTGCTGGTCTACTTTGGCTATCAGGTGATGACCGAGGGCGGGCGCTGGTTCGTCAGCCCCAGCAACCAACGCTTGGGCAAGCAGCTGGAGAACATCACCCCCGGCGATATTTTGGACCGGGCGGGCGCGACGCTGGCCTCCAGCGACGAAAGCGGCAACCGCACCTATTCGGATGACGCGGCCCTGCGCCTGGGCAGCGCCCACGTGCTGGGGGACCATACCGGCTACAGCGCCACCGGCGTGCAGACCTACCATGCCAATACGCTTTTAGGCTTTAATAACTCCCTTTCGGGACAATTAGGGCAGCTGATGGGCGGCAAACGCCAGGGCTCGGATATGCGGCTTACCTTGCTGAGCAGCATGCAAAAAGCGGCCTGGGAGTATTTAAGCGGCAAAAAGGGCGCCGCCGTGGTGTTGAACTACAAGACGGGGGAAGTGCTCTGCTCGGTCTCCAGCCCCGCCTTTGAGCCGGCCAATGCCGCCCAGGAGGCCAAGGGAGCGGATGCCGAGACGAACGGCATCTTCGTCAACCGGGTGACCCAGGGCAAGTACGCCCCCGGCTCGATCTTTAAGATCGTCACCGCCAGCGCACTGCTGAAAAACGACATGGGTGGTTTGACGCACACCTGCACGGGTACCCTGCAGCTGCCCGGCGGCACGGTGACCTGCGAGGAGGCCCACGGCGCCTGCGATCTGAATAAGGCGATGACGGTATCCTGCAATACCTATTTTGCCAATGCCGGCGTAAAGCTGGGCTACAGCGCCCTGCTCTCCGCGGCGGAGGATCTGGGCTTTGAGGATGATTTTACCTTTAGCGACCTGTCTTTGTACAAGGGCCGCGTGCCCGAGCCGGAGAACGACTTTGAGCTGGGCTGGGCCTCGGTAGGCCAGAATAAGGATACCATGACCCCCATGCAGGCCGCCATGATGGTGGGGGCCGTAGCCAACGACGGCGTGATGATGGAGCCCAAATTGGTGTTGGGGATCACAGAAAACGGCGGGGAGGAGAAAAACGCGCTGAATAGCAACGTATACCGTACCTCGATGAATGCGGAGGTGGCGGACACGCTCAAGAGCATGCTGCTGGGCGCCGTGCAAAACGGCACCGGCCGCAGCGCCCAGGTCAAGGGCCTCTCTATCGGCGGTAAAACCGGTACCGCGGAGGTATCCACCAATAAAGAGGTAGCCCCGCATGCCTGGTTTGTCGGCTTTTTGGATGACGAAAGCGCGCCGCTGTGCGTGGCGGTGATCGTAGAAAACGGCGGGTACGGTTCGGGCGCTGCGGCGCCGCTGGCCGGCCAGCTGCTCAAGATCGGCTCGGACTATTACCATACCAATGGATAAAGCGTAAACAGCATGCGCCCGGGAAACTTCCCGGGCGCTTTTTTTATTTGCGGGCAAGACGTTGCTGCATGAGGCAATGATTTGGGGGAAAAGTAAAAATGATAAATTTCTAAAATAATGTTGACAAATATAGAATATAAACATAAAATAGAATTGAAAAGAATACAATTTTAAATAAGAGATACATAATTAATAATAGATACACAAATATCTAACGCATACATAAGCACTGCTTTAAAAATATTTTCGTAAATAACATGGCGGCCAAGCGTGACCGGGCGGCGGAAAGGGGGCTGATATACGGATATGCAGCGGCCCGTGCTAGCAAGCGACGAAGCGGCCATGCGTTATTAAGATTACACAAATACAGGGGGAAAAGAATAATGAAAAAGACTATGGTAGGGGCAATGGCCCTGGCGCTTAGCGCGGCGATGTTGCTAACCGCCTGTACAGCGCAACAGAGCAGTCCGCCGACAGGATCTACGGCGGCAGAGAACACGTCTTCAGCCGTGCAGGAGAATACAGAGCCCGTGACCCTTGCATTTTGGGATATGAACTGGGGTTCATCCAATTACCCTGCTGCTGCGGAAGCGTTGGCCAAAAAATATACAGAAGTAGCCTCGAACGTAACCGTCAATTACACCAGCGTGCCATGGGGTAACTGGTTTGAAACATATTCGACCGCTGTGGCTTCCAACGGCGCGCCAGATGTGGCTACGGGCGGCGGATACATGCCTTTCCAGTTTGCGGCAAGTAATGAAACGGCCGACCTGAAGTGGATCTATGACGAGTGGAAAAAGGAAGGTACGTTGGACGATTTTCTTGAAGATGATATCGAATACTGGAATTGGAAAGGCAAGTACCTGGCTATCCCTTCGGATAAAGACTTTAGAACTATGTTTATCCGTAAGGACTGGATGGAGGAAGACGGCGTATCCATGCCCAAGACCTGGGACGACGTGTACGAAGCGGCTAAAGTTTTTGACCGACGCGGTAGCGATGTTTATGGCCTCTCCCACGGTGTGACGGGTAGCGGCAATGGTATGGTATTTATGCACTTCCTGGGGGCCAACTATGGCGGCATTCTGTATGATAAAGATGGAAATGCTACCGTCGATACCGAAGGCACTTATGTGATTCAAAAATTCCTGCGCAAACTGAAGGACGAAAAACTTGTGCCCGAAGGCATCGAGAACTATCAAGGTGAGGACGCCTCCAAATTGTTCGGCGCTGGGAAGGCGGGCATGTTTATCGGCAATAATAGCCATTTGCGTGATTTTTATACCGCCGGTATGACAAAAGATCAAATCTCTGTTGTCCCGCCGCTGACAGCGCCCAACGGCAACAGTTATTCTGCCGTCAGCCGCAATGGGCAAATGGTTTTTGAAGCCTCTGCGAATAAGCAGACGGCTATGGAGTTTCTCAAATGGTTCAACGAGAACAGCGAGATCCTCTGGACGGAGGGCGAGCGCAACAATATCCCCGCGAGGATCAGTATCCAGAATAACGATATGTTTAAGGATGATTTCCGCACCGAGGTCATTAAAACCTATGCCCCGGTAGGCCATCAGTTCCTTTGGCCGGTCACCCACGGCATTCCTACCGGCTCCTATGTTGAGGGGCAGAAGATCGACATGCAGATGTTGCAGGGCGCCTACACCATGAGCGATGATGATTTTAAGGCGCTGTGCCTGAAAATCAAGGCCGACCTGCAAGAAAATATCGACAATATGGATCAATAGGTTCAGGCTTATTGAAAGACCTGGTTAAACCAAAGCAGAGGGAAAAGGGACGCGGCGGGCAAGGCGTCGCGTCCCTTGGCCTGCCGCGGTGGAATAGAAACGAACCAAACAAACGGGGAGGAAAAGGACATGAAGATCACAATTTGGAACGAAAACTGGCAGGATCGGTTCCAGGACGACGTCAAGGCGGCTTATCCGGAGACGATCCACGGAGCCATCGCCAACTTTTTAAAGGCGCGGGGAGATAAGGACTGGGAGATCCGCATCCGTACCATGGATATGGAAGAGTGCGGGCTGAAGCAGGAGGACCTGGACGATACGGACGTGATGCTGTACTGGGGGCATTTAAAACATAAGGAAGTGCCCGATGAGTACGCCCTGCGGATCGCCGAGCGGGTGCACCAGGGGATGGGGCTAATCCTGCTGCACAGCGCGCACGCCTCCAAGGCGGCCAAGTACCTGATCGGCGGTGGCCACGGGTGCGGGCTGACCTGGCGGGAGGACGACGAGCACGAGCGGGTGTGGACGATCGCACATAATCACCCGATCACCAAAGGGATTCCCCAGGCGTTTGTGGTACCGGCGGATGAGACGTATGCGGAGCCCTTCCATATCGATACGCCCGATGAGCTGATCTTTATCACCTGGTATCCCGGCGGCGAGGTGTTCCGCAGCGGGATAGCCTACAGGCGGGGCGCCGGCAAGGTGTTTTACTTCCAGCCGGGACACGAGACCTTCCCGATCTATCGCGAGCAAAAGGAAGTGCAGGACGTGATTATGAACGCGATCCGCTGGGCAGGCGAGGGGTGCAGCCATTACGAGTTTATCAATGATAACGGCAGATCCCACGGCACCCGCATCGAGCCGTAAGGGCAGGAGAGGCAAAAGCCCCATGACAGGTGGAAGGAGAGGTAAAATGTCTTTGAAGTTAGGCATCATCGGTTATGGAAAGATGGCGTCGGGCTGGCACGCGAAGATCCCCACACAGCTGCCGGAGGTGGACCTGGTGGCGGTGCACGACATCGACCCGGAGCGGGTGGCGGCGGCCAGGGCGGACGGGTACCGGGCGTACGACAGCCTGGGGGATTTTTTAAAGGATGAAGAGGTTAACTTTGTATTGGTGGCCACGCCCAACGACTTCCACAAGCCACTGGCGATAGCGGTGATGGAGGCGGGGAAGAACGTGATGGTGGAAAAGCCGGCCACGCTGAGCGCCCGGGACTGGGAGGAGATGATGGCGGTATCATCCCGCACGGGCAGGGTGCTGACCGTGCACCACAACCGCAGGTGGGATTTGGATTACCAAACGGCCAAAAAGATCATTAGTGAGGGGTTTATCGGCAAACCCCATGCCATCAGCTCTACCTATCAATTATGGATGCCCGGCCGCAAGCTTTCGGGCCTGCGCTGGCGGGATATTCCGGAGCACGGGGGCGGCCTGTTTTACGACTGGGGGGTGCACCTGTGCGACCAGCTGTTGAATTTGTACCCGGAAGACCCTATCGTATCGGTTTATATGCAGATGCGCAAGATCCATAAAGATTATGTGGATAATTTCAGCAAGCTGGAGATGCAGACCCGCAGCGGATTGCTTTTGGAAATGAATCTGGATGGATACGCGACCGATTGGCTGCCGCGTTGGCGGCTGTATGGCGACCTGGGCGTGGCGACGATTGAGGATTTCGGCGGCAAGCTTGGGAAGATCACCACGATCAACTACGGCGCAGCCCAAAAAAACGACTCGGATGGCATGCCTGTCGAGGCGGCGCTGCCTGTGATTGCGGTCAAGGATGGGATCACTTCCGCGCCGGAGGGCGAACTGCAGCGCGATTCTAAAGGCAGCGCGCCCTGGGTGGAGCTGTATCGCAACCTAGCGGATGTGGTGGACAACGGCGCGGAGTTGATCGTCAAGCCCGAACAGGTGCTGCGCACCATGAAGCTGCTGGACGCGGCGTTCCAGTCCGCAAGGACGGGAGAGGTGATCCACACGGATATTTAGTAAAGAGAAGCGGCCCTGATAGAATCCCTTTAATCTATCAGGGCGTGTTCCCCCTCATCATGCGGTCGCTTCGATACGGCCGCAGACCCAGGGCACGGCGGCAAGGCCGTGCCCTATTTTTTATAAAAGTGTGATGCGGCTGTGGCCCAATAAAAAAACTAGCAGGGGTATTGATGTGGCACAGCCGCCCCAAACGCGCATTGAAGCGTATTGCAAAGCGCAAACGTAAAGCTTACGGAACCCGCCTTACGTTACTTTAAGTACTTCTCCAGAGCCAGATAATCTCCGCCCGGCGGCGTAAAGCCCAGGGCGCGGTAGAGTGGCAGGCCCATAGGGGTAGCCTTGAGGTCTACCCGGCAAATGCCCCTGGCTGCCGCGTCCAAAAGCAGGTGCTGCATCACCGCGCGTGCCAGCCCCTGGCGGCGGAAAGACGGGCGGGTGTACACGTTTAGTACTGTGCCGGTCAATCCAGTAGGGAAAGCGGGGCTGTAGGGCTTCTCGCTGACGAGCAGCAGCGCGATGGCCGCCGTCTGCCCCGCATCTTCGGCCAGGTAGGCGTGCAGGCAACTGCCTAGGTTGCGGGCAAAATAGCCTGGCAGCGTTGCCTGCAGCGCCGCCTCTTGTGCCTGCGTTAATGGCCCCAGATCCTCTTGCAGATAGGCGCGCCGCAACGCCACCAGTGTTGGTATGTCTGCTTTTTCCGCATTTCGTATCAGCATAAACGCTACCCCCTTAGACAATATTATACGCCTATTTCACACCGCGGGGCTTTAAATAAGCAATAGAGCTTTAAAAAAAGCCGCGATTTATGGTACAATGGACGCTGGTGTCCTATCTATTAAACTTCATTTGGAAAGCGGGAATTTCAACGCATGGAACAGAGAATCGGCGCGCCATTTTATCGTAAGTTCTTCCGCATCTTTATCGTACTGGTACTACAGAACATCGTGACCTTGAGCGTAAACCTGGCGGATAATATGATGCTGGGCGCTTATAACGAGGCTGCGCTTTCAGGGGTCGCTGCGGTCAACCAGATCCAGTTCGTCTACCAGCAGCTGCTGATGGCCTTTGGCGATGGGCTGGTGATCATCTGCAGCCAATACTGGGGCAGGCGCCAGACCGAACCGATGAAAAAGATCGCCTCGATCGCCATGTGGGCCGGGTTGGGGCTGGCCGTATTGCTGTTTGTGCTGGTCAGTTTCTTCCCCCATCAGGCGGTGGGCATCTTTACGACCGATGGGCCCATCATCGCCCAGGGCGTCGAATACCTGGCGATCATCCGCTTTACCTATCTGTTTTTCGCCGTGACGCAGATCTTGCTGGCCACGCTGCGCAGCGTGCAGATCGTCAAGATCGGCTTCTACCTCTCGGTGATGACGCTACTGGTCAACTGCTCGATCAACTATGTGCTGATCTACGGTAATTTCGGCGCGCCGGAGATGGGGGCGGCGGGCGCGGCTATCGGCACGCTGGTGGCCCGCATCCTGGAAACGGCTGTGGTGGTCCTTTATGTGCTGCGGCATAACGAGCAGCTGCGTCTTAAACTGCGGGATTATTTCCACTTTGATAAGGTGCTGGGACGGGATTATTTTAAGACCACCCTGCCGCTTTTGATCGGCTCCGGACTGTGGGGGCTGAATACCGCCATGCAGACGGTGATCCTGGGGCACATGACGGCGGCGGCCATCGCGGCCAACAGCGTGGCCTCCAATATCTTCCTGATGGTCAAATCCATGGCGGTAGGCGCCTCGGCTACGGCGACCATCATCATCGGCAACGCCATCGGCGAGGGTAATATCGACCTGGTCAAGCGCTATGCCAAGGTGATGCAAAAGCTGTTTTTAGGTATCGGCGTATTCTCGGGCATCCTGCTGTATCTCATCCGCGTGCCGATCTTAAGTTTTTACGAGCTCTCGCCCGAAACCATGGAGATGGCCAACAACTTCTTATTGATCTTAAGCGTGGTGGTAGTAGGGATGAGCTACCAGATGCCCACCAACGGCGGCATCATTCGCGGGGGCGGGGATACGGCCTTTGTGGTGAAGATGGACCTGATCAGCATCTGGGGTATCGTCATCCCGCTTTCGCTGATCATGGCGTTTGTGGTGCAGGCCCCGCCGATTGTGGTGGTGTGGTGCCTAAATGCGGATCAGCTCTTTAAATGCATACCGGCCTATATCAAATGCAACCATGGCCACTGGATTAAAAAACTGACCCGGGATTAGAAAAGGACGCCGGGCGATAGGGCTAAAAATGAAGGACGGATCGATATGATCCGTCCTTTTTTGCTGCCTTTTTTATCGTACTACCGCGCATCCCCCAGGAAAAAGAGGGCTACCGTGCCCGGCCCGGAGTGGGTGCCGACCGCCACGCCGATATGGTTGACGATAAAGGTCTTAGCGGCGGGGAATTTTTCCATCACCATCTGGCGCACATACTCGGCATCCTGCTGGCAATCGCCATGGCTGATAAAGACCACGCTGTTATCCCAGTTGCCCGAGAGCTTGACCATGTTGTTCACCAGCTCTTTAAGCGAACGTTTGCGCCCCTGTACTTTATAAAGGGGGATCAGCCGTCCCTCGTCATCCACGTGCAGCACGGGCTTGATGTTGAGCACCGAGCCGGCCATGGCTGCCGTGCGGGATACTCGGCCGCCGCGGTACAGGTGCATCAAATCGTCCACCGTGAAGTAGTGGCACAAATGCCCCTTGGTATCTTCCACATATTGCGCTACCTCGTCAATGCCCATACCGGATTTCTGACGTTGGCGGGCGTAGTAGACCATCAGTCCCTCGCCCAGAGAGGCACAAAGGGTATCGATCACGATGATCTTACGCTCCGGATAGCGCTCTTTAAGCTCCTCAGCAGCCAGACAGCAGCTGGCATAGCAGCCGCTAAGGGCGCTGGAAAAGCTCAGATGCAATACGTCCTTGCCCGCCTTGAGGTACGCCTCAAAGGCTGCGGTGGCCTGGACCGGGGTGATCTGCGCGGTCTGGGGCATACTGCCCGCGCGCACCTTGGCATAAAACTCCGTAATGGGGAGGTTGACGCTGTTTTGATCGTAACTTACGCCATCCAGCGTATAGGGGATAAACAGTACGCCGATGCCGTTTTCACGGCAGAATTCCTCCGGCAGGTCGGCGGTGGAATCCGTAGTGATGACAAAAGGCGCGCCATGGTTTGCTTCCATCTCATCTGACTCCTTTAGGTAGGATATGGCGGTTTACGCCGCCTGTTTATCTCATTATACCGGCTTTTGCCTTAAATTGGAATACCCGGCGGGCAACTTGGGGTTCTCCGGACGGGCTGCATGTGCGGCTGGAGGGAAAAGAAAAAACCCGCCCATGGAGACCACGGGCGGGTTTTGGGGGCCTTGGCTTATTCGGCCAGGCCGTACTCTTTAACGTTGTAATAGGAAGCGCGCAGGCTATCCATGGGGGAGAGCTGGTTCATGGCATCCTGTTCCATAATGCCCCAGGTCAGCCCAAACTCCAGCGCCGCCTTCATGCAGCCGCGGATATCCACCACGCCGCTGCCCACAGAGGTAAAGGCGCTGTGGTAACGCTCGTTCCAGGCCGTGCGCAGCGGCGCGTACTGGAAGTCTTTCAGGTGCAGGGCGTGCAGGCGCGGGCCCCACTCATAGATGATACGAACCGGGTCAGCCCCGCCATAGGCCACCCAGGCCACGTCCAGCAGCACCTGCAAATCGTCGGTATTGCGCATCAGGATGTCAAAGGCCGGAAGGCCGTCAAACACCTGCTTAAACTCGGGCGCATGGTTGTGGTAGCGCAGGGTCAACCCCTCTTTTTTCAGCGCCGCGCTGGTCTCGGCCAGCACATCCACATCCTTCATGAAGCCGTCAAAGGTCACATGGCTATCGCGGCCGCGGTGGCCGTTGAGGATGGAACAGGCATAAACGCTGACGTTGTCCACACCCAGCTTAGCTGCTTTCTCGGGCAGGCCGGCGATGCCGTTGTTGGTCAGGTAGTCGATATCGGTAGAGACCGTCAAGGGCTCTAAGCCGATGTCGCGCAGGCGTTTGATCTTGTCAAGGCCATCGGGGTCATCCAGCATACGGCCGGCGCCCTCCATGCCCTGGTAGCCTACGTCTGCCAGAATTTTGGCGTTCTCCCAAAAGTCGGGCTGATCAGGCTGGATATAACCTACGAAACCGATCTTCATCTTCTTATCCATCGTGTAGTCCCCTCCTTAATAAATTGAGTGATAACTCCCCGCTTCCAAGTTTAATCGGTGAGCAACACCCTGTCAATAGGAACATTTTTAAATAGAGTGCAAAAACCTTCCCGGGAGGGCTGCACGCGGTCTATTGGCCCGGGGGACGGGGGCTAACGGAAAAGTTCGCCTTCGTGCAATGGAACGCCCGCCTTTCGCAGGGCGGCTTGCAGTACAGGCACGGATAGCGCTGCAAAATTCCCAGTCAGCGCCGCGGCAGTGCCTGCGGCCTGCCCGGTTACCGCGCAGGCCGGGATCACCCGGGAGATATCCCACATGGCGTCCGTCACGCTGATGCAGCGCCCGGCGCTGCACAGGTTGGCGATGCGGTTCCCATATAATGTACGATAGGGGAGCTCGTAGACCGGCCCGGGCTTTCGCCAGTCGCCGATCATGCCGATGCTGTCCTCAAAGGCGGTGTGCATCTGCGCATCGTCCAAAGTATAGGCGCCGTCCAACCGGCGGGTCATGCGCACCTGCGGGGTGGTGGCGATGTTGGCCAGGGCGTGATCTGGGCTAATGCCGCCCTTTGAAAGAAAATCGGCCAGGATATTGGCGTGGGAGGCGCAGGTCAGCTCGCTGAGTTCCTGTGCGTCAAGACCGGTATAGCGCCGCCCCTTTTCCGCCTCGGAACCGGGTTGCTTATACTTATCCGGAATGTCGGCAAATCCCAGCATGCGCAGGGCAAAACGGCCACCTGTATGCTGGAAATACCAGGAAGCCAGCACGTTGCCTTGGGCGAAGGTGGCGGTGTGCTCGCCTGCCAGGTGGCAAAGGTCCGCATCGCCGGAAGCGTCGACAAACGAACGGGCCAGGATGGCGGACCGGCCGGACTTGTTCTCGATGAAAAGGGCTTTGATCCGGCCGTTTTCTACCTTTGCGCCGCACACGGAGGTGCCGTAGAGCAGGGCTACTCCCTCCTGGAGCAGTTGCTGCTCGCAAAGAATGGCAAACAGGTTGGCGTTGAACTCTGCCTCAAAGCGCTCCCCAGCCCGGGCCTGAGGGCTACCGCCTTCCAGCCAGGCAGGGCAGAAGTATTGGCTGTGATGGTCGCCTGCTGGCTCATAGCCGTGGCGCACGGAAAGGCGCAGCAGTTCCTCGGCCAGCCCGAAGCTGACCTGGCGGCCCATCCCATCGCAAAGCGGGAGATAGATGGCGATCAGCCCCGCCGTGGCCAGCCCGCCCAGCAGAAATTGTTTCTCGATCAGCAGGGTTTTAGCGCCCTGCCGCCGGGCGGCCAGCGCCGCTGCAATGCCTGCAATGCCGCCGCCTACGATCACTACGTCGTACTCTCCGGAGATGGGGACGTCGCGGGAGGGTTCGGGGATGGTGTGCGCCATAGTAATACCTCCAAAACAAAAGATAAATCTGTTCGTTATCCTACTAGTATATAGTAAAAAGTGCGATTGGGCTATAAGCCGGTAGCAGTAAAGAAGATGAGGATTTTTATGCATTTAGACGCTGCAAACAAACTGAGAAACCTGAAATAACCAAATGCCAAAAAGCCCTGACGAAGCAGGACGTTTGTTTTCGCATAGAATGGCTAGAGAGAGTATAATCAAATACAAAATTAAGAGAAAGAGCGGTGCATTTCTACCTTTTTACTTTCTTTGCCCTCCTTTTTCTGATCGTTTGCAGAATTATTTGGTATAATCCAACAAGGGCGCAAAAGTACATGAAAATTCCGAAGAAAAGAAATCCAGTCGCCTCCTGTTCTAGTTTTTCGATTGTTTCATCAAAACGCAATAATATGGCCGTTTCATTGGCTAGTTCGACGATGGTGTTGCTATTTGGATGAATCAGTAACGAAATATTTTCGTGTACCTTTAATTCAGAAAGGGCATTTAATAGTTCTGTGTTTATGGATACGATATCTATAAAATACCTTCCGCCATTAGAGCAATCAATTCTAATTTCTTTTTTCTTACTTGGAAGATATTTGGGCCGTCCCTCATCATATGCAACGAACTGTGTTTCAAAAGATTTGCATGCCTCCCGTTCGATCGGTTTATTCCAAAATTGCATACCGAATGTAGCGACAGTGCCAAGTAGAACCCCAATAATTAAAAGTCCAATGGCTGCACCGAAAGATAGTGGTCTCCTTTTCATTAAAAGCCTCTTTTCATATTGATGGATGAACAAACGGCATTAATCTATTTTCGAATTATATCGTATAATTATAACATTTTTAAGCGAGACTATAAAACAAAACGCCCTACTTTTTGTAGGGCGTTTTGTTTTGGCACCTCCGAGGGGATTCGAACCCATCAAAAAATCGATAAAACCGCTGATATAACTAGGTGTTGTTGCTGCCGTGTGATAAATCGTGTGATATAGTGCTTGCAAAGTGCTTATTTACTTGAACCCCAAACTGTATAGATTTTGCGTTCATGGTGCGTTGATATACTTGTTGCAGCATATAGTCGGTTGCATGTCCCATGCGCTCTGCCGCGTATTTGTTAGGGATATTAAGCGCCAACATTACAGAGGCATAATAATGGCGCAGCCCATGGAAGGTAAATCCAAGCCCCAAGCGCTTTTTGATAAAGCGGAATTTGTCCGTTATCTGATCCGGGGTTAAGTCTACAATAGGCTTGCCGTCCTTAACCCTTGCTACCATCCTATCCATTACAATGCCCGGGACCTCCAGAATTCGATCGCCAGCATATGATTTCGGGGCCTTAATAACCCACTTGCGATCCTTGTCCAAAACCATAGCTTGTTTGATATGTATAGTGTTCGCTGCCGGATCTATATCAGATAAAGCGCTGATCTCGCTCCTCCTTAACCCTGCACATCCTGCAAGCAGGACAGGTATTTCCATATCCGTTCCCACAACATCTTGCAGCAGCCTGCTAAATTCGGCTTCTGTCGGGATTGTAACCCACTGTTTTTGCTTTTTGGGTAAATCTACACGTATGGCAAAATCTGGCCTATAAACCGCCATTGTAGCGGTTAGGAGGCCAAACACATTGCGTACTGTTTTAGGTGAGTGACCAGCTGATATGCCGTTGATCCATATTTGCAAATCCTCGTTGGTTACCTTGTAAATGTCAAGGCTTTTAATAGTATTAAAATAATTGTTTTTGTCCTTGATGTATCCTGCAAGCGTTGTAGGAGATATTATATTGGTTTTTGCATCAATATAGCGCGTTACTGCCTCATCTATGGATAGCTTTTTGTTACCCTTGCTTTGCGCTTTGCGATCTAGCCTATATTGAGCCGCTAAAAAATTGGCCTCGTCCGCTGTATCCGCCGTAAAAGATTCGTATTTTGGCACCTTTTTGGTGCTACCATCCGGTTGCACTACAATCTCGCTATGGCTGTACACCTGTACCCGCCACGCGCCACTAGGCAGTTGTTTAGCCTTTGCCATAATTAGTCACCTCATTTACAGCAATAGGGGCATGGTTTATATCCTTGCGCTTTTGCATTTTCAGAATTAAATACAAGAATGCTACCACCAGTAATTAAGTGATTGCAACCGTATTTGTGGTAGGTATTGCTCCCTTTCCCGATAAAAACTGCATACCAATCCAAGGCGTTCGCTTTCGTTTGCAGTGCTTCTACTTGCCCTTGGTAGCTATATATAATACTTGACTTACTGTCGACGTCTTCTTTAAGTCTGGATATTTTATCTGCCTGTATGTCAATCGTTTTCTGCAAATCATCAAGCTTATCTAGCTGTTCGTTATATGCGTTTATCCATAGCTGGTTGTTACTGCATTGCAATATAATAACAATGGCTAATACAATGCATATAACAGGCGTAAAAACACGCCAAAATAGCTTTTCGTTGAAGTATGGGTATTGCTTGCCACAGCCAGTGCATTTTTTCGTTTCTGTGTCAATTTGGCTGCCACAGCGCTTACAAAACCTTGATACTTGCCTGAAAGTATGTGGCTTTTCGTTCTGCACGGTTAAGGTTTTAACGTTAGGGTGATTCTGTATCCGCTGTTTCCCTTTGCCGCTATTTGCAATAAGAGCAATTCCGCCCAGCAGGAGTAAAATATAAATGAGACCCATCGGAGGGATACCTGTTTTCATGTATCCGCCAATCCAAGCTAATGCATCAAAAACAATCATAATGATTCCAGCAATTTTCATATTTAACCCTACCTATCACTAATTATCATGTGCATAATCAAAATCTAAACCGCCATTGCGGTAATCATCTATTGCATCTCCGTAGCCAATATTCCAACCTTCAATTTCTCCATCAACCGTACCATATGCGTCACCCTACCAATATAAAGTTGTAATGTAGCTACCTAAAACTTAGCTCTTAGCTCCATAACCCTGCCAAGAATCTTAACAGGAAGAGAATCAATATCCGCTTGTGAGTATAGCATCGGGGCAAAAGCCGTATTAAACGGGATTAGATAAATCCCGTTTTGAACTATCTTAACCTTTTTAACGGTAGCCGAATCACCATTTACCAGTACAACGGCAATATCTCCATCTTCGACAGTATCTTGTTTCCGTACAATAACTACATCTCCGGTTTTCATGACAGGGAGCATCGAATCGCCTTTAATGCGTAGGCCGAAGAACTCACCGGACTTTGCCATTTCGTTGGGGATTTCCTCGTAGTCAACGATATCCTCAATAGCGTCAATCGGAATACCGGCAGCAACATCCCCAAGCACAGGTATCCAGCGTCCCTTCGATGATTGCAGCGCTGCGCCGCGGAATGGTTCATCATCTCGGCCCAGCAAGTAATCTACAGATACGCCAAAGTAAGACGCTAGCTTTTGCGCATTTTTAGTTGATGGATCTTTACGCCCGGCCTCCCAATCGCTTATAGTAGGTTGCCTAACCCCAATATCTATTGCCAGTTCCTTTTGTGGTTTATTCGCTGCCTCGCGTAGCGCTCTTATTTTGTTCATTCGCGATTCACCTCTTTTCAAATATATTTTATAGCTATATCTGATAAAATTCAATTTAAAAAAAATAGCAAATAGCTATTGACATTATAGCTGTATAGAGTATAATATAGCTATAGGCTATTCGAAAGCGATAAAACGAGGTGATGACATGAACTTAAAAGCTATCCGCAAGCAGGTCGGGTTAACACAAGTGCAGCTTGCTAAAAAGATTGGAGTTTCCCAGCCGACTATTGTTGCGTGGGAAAAAGGCGATAGCCATCCTAAAGTAAACCACCTATTGGCTCTGTCCGAAGCGTTGCATTGTACAACTGATGAGCTGTTAAAGGCGGGGTAAATCGATAGAAAGGAGAGATCACGATGCCGAGGGTTAAACCACTAACGCAGGCGCAGGAACAGGAGAGGGCGCGCCAGCAGTACGCAAAGCGTATCCCGTGCAACATTGCTTACTACATGCAGCGGGCAGGGATACGGTCGCGCCGCCAGTTAAGCGCTAAATTAACCACCATGAGCAGATCAACCTTTGACGAGCGCATGAACAGGCCAGAGAGATTCATTATTGCAGAAATGATAGATGTAGCGCGTCAACTGGGTGTAACACTCGAAGAACTAACAGAGGATAAAGAAGTAAGGAGGGTAGCAATATGAATGAATTTTTGTCGGGCATATGTTTTGGGGTTGCCGGTATGGCGTTGCTGGTGCTGCTAGACGGCATAGCCCGCAAGCTGATCGCCAGGGCGAGGCGCAGACACACAAAGCAACACCGAGGACCAGCACGACTACAGACGGTGAGAGAAATGCAGGGGATAACCAACCTGAGAAAGGAGGCAAGGTGATGAAACGTCTTACACAAGAGCAATTAAACAGCATGATAGCGGCCCACGCAAAATGGTTAGCAGAGGACTCGGACGGGGCAAGGCTTGATCTATCCGATTGCGACATGCGCGGGGCCGACATGCGCTGGGCCGACATGTGCTTGGCCGACATGCGCGGGGCCGACATGCGCTGGGCCGACATGTGCTTGGCCGACATGCGCGGGGCCGACATGTGCGGGGCTAACATAGACTATTCCGTGTGGCCGCTATGGTGTGGCAGTTTAGGCGTTAAGGTCGATAAGCGCCTAGCAGCGCAGCTCGCATACCACTTTTGCCGGTTAATATGTGACGATCCAGAGGTTAAGACAGCGCAACGCGCGATAGCAGGCCTTGCAAATCAATTCCATCGGGTTAACGAGTGCGGGAGGATAAACTGCAATGACTAGCTACAAAGAAAAATCGCCCCGGCTGCTGGCACAGACCATGGGCGAAGAATCGAAACTATACGCCATTAATATAACACACGGCCCAGAATTTTACAATATTGAAGCGCTAGACGATTGCATTTTTATTTTAAATTGCCAAATTGAAGGGCTTGAAAAAGTGACGGAGGGGTCTTTCTTGGGCACGATGGCTACACAGCAACGCGGGAAAATATGCGATGAGCTTTTAACACAAGCCCGCGAAGAGCGTGATGAACTGTTAGCCCGGCTTGCTGAACTACGTGAACAGGCAGACGCGCAAGCGCTTGAAGATGAGGCGGAACGGCTAAACGAGTATTGGGGGGCGGTGTTATGAAATACCTAGAAGATTGGTGCGGCAGCGCAGAACAGGAACGCGGCGAGGATATAAACGCCATCATGGATGATCTGGAACACGGGCACTTCCCGGTTCCATGCGCAAGGGGTGTTTATGACGAATGATCATAACCAATGAAGAAGGATACCCGCAGGCCCTCGTTGATGCGTGCCAATCAGATTATGAACTCGAACCAAACGAATGGCGCGTTACCAGCCTGCTAAAAGGGCCGCGAGAGGCGATATTAGAACGGCGGCACAGCCATGAAATCACACGCGATGTATCCGATATGATTTGGTTGTTGTTCGGGACATCCGTTCATAGCTTGCTGGAGCGTGTTCCGATTGGCCCGCTTGAGTTTCGGGAGGAACGGATAAAAATACCAATTGGCGGTTACGTCTTATCTGGTAAGTTCGACAGCTACGATGCGGGGGAAAAGCTTTTAACGGACTATAAAACGTGTTCCGTTTGGCAGATCATCAACAAGCGTTTTGACCACTGGCGGCAACAACTACTGATATATGCCTGGATGCTTGAGAAAATCGGCTTTGAATGTAACCAGGCTAGGGTAATGACCCTTGCGAAAGACCACCGCCGATCACTGGCCAAGTTTGAAAAGGGCTATCCTCGCAAGCCGGGTCAGGCTATCCCATTTACGTTTAGCAAAAAGGACTTTGGCGATATCGAGGTATGGTTAATCGAACGGTTTAGTGAGATTGCACGCCTTGAGCAGCTACCAGACGATCAACTGCCGGTATGTACACCGGAAGAACGCTACAACAGCGGAACAAAATACGCAGTGATGAAAAAGGGAAAGAAAAGGGCGGTTCGCCTGTTCGACAACGCCCAAGCCGCACAAGACCATATCGCAAAAGGCAAAGGGGACTTCGTGGAGATTCGCCATGGCGAAGATAAGAAGTGTATGGATTACTGCGTAGCATGCGAGTTTTGCAATTACTACAAGGAGAAGGTGGAGAAACATGTTCAGAGCGCTTGAACCAAGTGAAATCAATGTACGTGTGCAGCAAGTGAAAAAAACGCAAAAAGGCGTAGGCGCACAGCTGCTACTATATAAAGACGCGCGTGTAGACATGGCTTTACTGGATGAAGCCTACGGCCCTATGGGTTGGCAGCGTATACATGATGTTGTAAACGGCAATCTGTTTTGTACAGTTTCCGTATGGGATGCGGAAAAGTGCCGGTGGATTGCCAAGCAGGATGTGGGCACGGAATCTAACACAGAAAAGGAGAAAGGGCAGGCCTCCGACGCATTCAAACGGGCATGTACCAATTTTGGCATAGGTCGGGAACTATATACCGCTCCTTTCATTTGGATCAACCTAACTCCTAAGGAATATGCGGAAAAGAATGGAGCCGTGCGTATCGTGCCATCGGCACACTTTGAAGTTGCTGCAATCAGCTATGAAGAAGTTGGAGGCAGCAGAAGCATTAAAGAATTACACATATGCGATAAAGATGGAGTTATCCGTTATAGCTACCATGCATCTAAAAAGGAGTTACAGGCTCAGAACCCAAAGCCGCAAGTATCTCCCAATACTAATCAGCCTGAACCGCAGGAAATGCTTATCACCAAAGATCAGGCAAAAGAACTGGTCGCGATCACCCGCGCCAAGTGGGGTGACAATGCAGGAGATTTGTTCAGATCCATCACAGGATACGACAGCACAAAGAATGTACCAGCTTTTGCATTCCAGAGGGTCAAAGAAATGCTAGAGGAAGCTGAGAACTATGAATGAGTTGATGGACGAGATCAACCTAAAGCGTCAACAGATGCACGAGGCGCTGCGTCAAATTAAAATTAGAGGCCGTGAAAGAGCACAAACGGAGAAGGATTACAGGGTTGCGCTCCGGGCTGAGTATTTGAAGGAAAGGGACAAGGGAACGCCAGTAACGATTATAAGCGATATATGCAGGGGTTCCCCGTCAATAGCAGCGTTAAAGTTTGAGCGCGATGTAGCCGATTCCCTTTATTTTTCAGCATGCGAAGCGGTAAACGTTTATAAGCGCGAACTAACCATTTTAGAGAACCAGATCAACCGAGAATGGAACAGTTAAAGGAGCAACGGAATGGCAGACAAAAAGAGCTTTATGGTCTATCTGGATTATGAAGGGCCGATTAGTAAACTAAGCGACGCGGAGAGCGGACAGCTTTTTAAGGCCTTGTTTGCGTATGCCTCAACCGGAGTTGCTCCCGCACTAGAAGGAGCAACCGCGATTGCCTTTGAATTTATCCGCGCACAGATGGACCGTGACACAGAAAAGTGGGAATCTGCAAAGCAGGCGCATATAGAAGCAGGCAGACGCGGCGGAAGGCCACGGAAGCAAGAGCCCGAAAAAACCGAACGGTTTTTTGATGGTGCAGAAAAAACCAAATGCTTTTCGGAAAAACCAAATGAAAGCGTAACAGTAACAGTAGAAGATACAGTAACAGTAACAGAAACAGTAGAGGATATTATTACTCCCCCTACCCCCTCTAAGGGGAGAAAGTCAAAAAAGGTTGATCCGTTTGTGGAGTTTGCCGGGGGAGATGCGGAGATGGCAGAGGCTTTGTCAGGCTTTGCAGAAATGCGCAAGAAGATGCGCAAGCCTATGACCGATAGAGCAAAGACGCTTTTGCTCGCCAAACTTGAAAAGCTGTCCCCTGATCGCGCTAGGCAAATAGCGTTACTAGACGAGGCAACGGCTAAGAACTGGCTGTCTGTTTACGACGGCAGCGATTACAACCGGGTTTCACACGCTCCGCCCGGCTCTAAGGGCGATGAATGGGATAGGTTAATAGCAAGCTATGGTGGCTATGACGAAGGAGGGAAAATAATTGACATTACAGAACACGGCTAAGGTCTTAAAGATGCTATGCAAGGCTTACCCGAAAAGCGGGATAATGCCAGACGAAGAAACCGTGCAGCTGTGGAACATGATGCTTGATGATATGGATGATGCGCTTATCATTGCCGCAATAAAGAGCATGATCGCACGCAGCCCATACCCTCCCACAATAGCAGAGGTGCGGAAAAACGCAGTAGAGCTTGCGCGCGGCACAGAAGGGCAGCTAACAGGTGCGGAAGCATGGGGAATAGTGCAGAACGCTATTGGTCGATATGGATACATGCAGCAATCAGAAGCCTTGGCGAGTATGCCGCCTGATGTAGCACAGTTGGTAAAGCGGTTTGGGTGGAAGGAACTATGCATGGAGCCTATCAACACAACTGGCGTAATGCGTGGACAGTTTATCAAGGCCTATGATGCAACAGCCGCTCGAAATAAGGAGCAATTACAGATACCGGCAAGCTTACGCGAAGGGTTCGCGGCACTATCTAACGGCATGAAAATGAAGCAGCTTGAAGGAGGAAAAGACGATGAATAAAGCGTTTATTATCGGGAACCTGACGAAGGAGCCTGATTCAAGAACTACTGGAAACGGAACAGCCGTTTGCAGTTTTACCGTAGCGGTTCAGCGCCGGTTTAAGAATCAAAACGGCGAAAGGGAAGCCGATTTTATCCCGGTTATCACGTGGCGTAGTACAGCTGAAGCGTGCGGGAACTACCTGCACAAGGGCAGCAAAGTAGCCGTTTGTGGCACCATCCAGACGCGCAGCTATGATGCACAGGATGGCGGCAGGCGATACGTGACGGAGATTGTGGCCGATGAGGTTGAATTCCTCAATACCAAAAACGCAGATGCACAGCATGACGAGCAAAGCCAATATAGCCAGATGCGACCCATCGAAGATGATTCTTTGCCTTTTTAGGGTGGTGAAATCGTGAAACAATATTTGCTGGTTATTCCCGGCCAGCTCCCGGGGTTGAACGAGTACACTACAGCTACGCGGTCTAATAAATACGGCGGCGCAGGCATGAAAAGGCAGGCCGAACATGTTGTACAACACGCTATCATGTCAAGCATGCACGGGATAAGGGTAAAAAGCCCTGTTAGGATTCAATACACCTGGTATGAACCGAACCGGAAGCGGGACAAGGATAATATTGCATTTGCAAAAAAGTTTATACAAGATGCGTTGGTGAAAAGCAGGGTTTTAAAGAACGATGGATGGAATGACATAGACGGGTTTAGTGATGATTTCCGGGTGGATAAGAAAAGGCCGCGTGTGGAAGTTAGGATAGAAGAGATAGGGGAGGAATTGAACCATGGGGATGCCGCAGATGTATAGAAAACCACTGGAAGATATGATTAATGCAGGAGCATCATATAGCAAAATCGCCTTATCTTTAGGCGTTGGCAAATCAACGGCGATGCGGTGGGCTGTAGAGATTGGAGCCAACGGCAAAACAAACAATAAATTTAGCAAACTAAATAAATCGCAGAAAGAAAAGTTTGCCGAGATGTTTTGTGGGGATTGCACATATCATCAGATAATGGATGAATTTGGAATATCGGCTGACACTGTTAGGCTGTGGGCGAATAACTTAGGCTTGCCGAAAAAGAAAAGTTCTATTTCGGAAATCCTGACGGAGGATAAGCACGCAGAACTCGAAAAGATGTTTCGTGAAAATGTTCCAATTAGCCAAATAGCATTAGCATTTAATGTTAGCGAGAAAAGGGTTAGATACTGGCGCAAAGCAGCGTTTACCGACTTGCCAAAGCTGCAAGGGACTCCGCCGATGTTCGAAAAACTACCAGACGACGAGAAAGTTGAACTAAAACAAATGTATATTTCTGGAACGCCAATAAAAAGAATCGCGGAGCATTTCAATGTATCAGAATCTACAATCCGCGTTTGGCTAAGAAACATGAATGTTAAGCGCAAGAGAATAAATTATACGTATGAGATACTAACGGAACAGCAAAAACAGAAGTTTGTAGAAATGTATAAAAGTGGCGTGCCATTCTCCAACATTGGAGATGAATTTGGAGTTAGCGGAGATACGGCGCGAAGGTGGGCGAGCCAAAAACTATGTATAGCAGAAAGTGAAAGAGAGTTGACGGGTTCGCGCGCGCGAGTAGCAAGCGTGATAAACGATAAAAGGCGAGCGGAAGATTTTAAAAAGGATTATGAATCCTTTGTTTCGCGCGATAATATGACCGTCAAATATGGAATTACAACGTATGATTTTAAGAAAATCATTCAGGCGTTAAACATTGAAAAGCGCGACAAGAACAAGGTCGAGCAAACCCGGAAGATTGAACTACTCGCGGGTGATATGAAATCCATGTCTAAAGCCGGGAAATCCAATAGCGAGATTGCAAAAGCGCTGGGCGTATCAGAAAAAGATGTGCGAATGCAAATGGGGACAAGCGGGTATCGGAACGATGGCGTTTACGAAGCAAAAAAACTAACTGTTCTACCTGTGGGGGAAAGGGTGTGGGCGATTCAGCCTAAAAACACTAAAAATTTAACATTAAGCTACAAAAAAGTGCCTGTAACAATCGAGAAAGTATATCCCCGGTTCTACGACTGCGTAACCGATAACGGGTATCACGTATCAGTTCAAATTGCTGGGGCAAAGAGGGTTATGCAATAGAGGGGGATTTAGATGGAGAGCCAGAAACTTGCCGACGTGCTGGATTACCTACGAAGCTGTAAATCGACAATGCGGATTGCAATAGATGAACAGCATGAACAAGAAGCCTTAACACAGGATATAGAACACAAGCTTGAACTGGAAAAGCTAACGTATCACGAAACTGCAAAGCTAGGTCTGATGCTAAGAGATGCAAGACAAAAAAGGAGACGGGCAAAAGATCTGGCAGAAATATTGGAACCACTTGTGCTGTGGATCGAAGAAAATGAAACCAGCATCAAAGCGCTAGAACGAACTTTGGGTAAGATGCGAACCAAAGAGAAGAATCACAACCTAAGGCGTTATGCGCCAAGAGTGCTGAACGAGGGGTAAGGAGGCAGGAGAACTATGGCGCGTAATAGGTATCCGGGGTATTGCTACCGCTGCGGTAAATGGGTGGAGCCTGGGTATGGTCACTTTGAAAGATCACACGGACGATGGCTTATAAAATGTGTTAAATGCGCAAGCGGACGCGAGCTGACGGACAAAGACCCGGGGGTAATATGGGCCCAGAGAGCAGTAGAGGAGGAACGCAGATGCAAACAGTTGCAAAATCGGAGGAATCGGAGGCCTTAAAAAAGGCGTTGCGCGCCGAACGGCTGCGGTTTGCGCACCTGTGGGGACTACCGCAGCTTTTTAATGCAGGGGTTTGAGAGGGGGAACAAGCGATGAGCAAATTGAAACCATGCCCGTTTTGCGGGCATAAAGCTATGATCGAAACATGGTCAAGCGGAGGAAGGATGTATATGGCAAAATGCAGCAATCCGGACTGTGGCGTGCCGGACGGCGGATATCCAACAGGCAATGACATGAATAAAGTAATCGATGAGTGGAACAGGAGGGCCAGCGATGAGCAAGTGGATCAGCGTGGATAAACAGCTGCCGGAAAAAGACGGTGCATATCTATGTGTGGTCGAATATTTCAGTGGCCCTCATATTGAAATCATAGACTTTGCCACTAAATTAAGCGACATAGACTCTTATTATTTTAACGGAAAACACAGAAAAGGATGGTTTGAGTTTGATGTAGATGAGTGCACCTATTGGGAGGTACTTACCGTCACCCACTGGATGCCGCTGCCGGAGCCACCGGAGAAACAGACCAACGCAGACCGCATACGCGATATGACGGACGATGAGCTGGCGAAATTTTTGTGCGACCTTAGGTCGTGCGACACAGACGCACATCCGTGCAACAAGTGCAAGGCAGCGCCGTTTTGCCGTCCAGGACACACGGGGATGATCGACTGGCTGCAAAGCCCAACTAATGAGGGGTAAACATGAGCACGATGACAGCTTTCTTAAATGCTTTGCGTTTTGAGGATGAGATAGATATGGATACGGCGGGAGACCTAATGAGTGATGCCGCAGATGTAATAGAGCAGCAGATGGCCAAGATCGAGCGCCTAAAGCGTGAGCGGGATGCGGCGGTGAGATTACTCCCGCGCGAGTGCAGCACATGCCTGTATTGGCATCCAAAGACCAACAAACCATGCCGTTTACCCAAAGGTCAGTGCAGCTGGTTAGGACGCGAGGGTTGGCAATGGCGCGGGCTGGAGGAGGGGCAGCATGAGAAAACAAGATGCGATTAAAATTTTAACGGACGGCGAGTGGTGGTACTATCTAGGGGATACGTGCCCAGACATATACAATCTGAGCGATGCTATAGATTACGCGATTGATGCAATGCATGAGCGGGATGCGCTAAAAGCCGAGATCGAGCAGCTAAAGCATGAGCGGGATGCGGCAATTACTGACCTAAGAATTTGTTGTGGATGTGAAGCATGCAAGTTTCGCTTCAAGCCAGATTGTCTTCATAAAATGTGTATTAATCATAATTATAGCAACTGGCAATGGCGCGGGATTAAGGAGGGCGCGGAAGATGGCTGATTTAATCGATAGAACTGCGCTTGGAATAGGAGAGGCAAATCGAGAAGTGTTTGAAAATCCGGCTTATGCAGACGGATGGAACAGCGCAATAAAGATTATCAAAGCGGCACCTTCCGTTGACGCTGTGCCTGTGGTGCAGTGTAAGGATTGCATCTGGTTTGGGGACAAACATGGGTGTCCTCTTGCGGAGAGCGGATACTTTTTAGTTGGAAGAATGTTACCGCTTGAAAACGACTATTGCAGCTACGGAGAACGGAGGGGAGAAAGATGAGGTTGATTGATGCGGATTTTCTACACAAAGAGATAGGCGCAATGCTTGGACTTCTTGGTTTTAATACTCCTGCGAGTGCAATCTACTGCGTTAAAAGGGTAATCGAGAGGCAACCCACCATCGACCCGGAGAGCCTGCGACCGGTGGGGCGGTGGGTAGATGCAGTTGAGCAGCCGTACTTCCGCAAACATTCCCACACTAAGGTATGTTCAGAGTGTGGGAGAAGGAAAGAAGGACGTTGGGATTTCTGTCCACACTGTGGGGCGAGGATGGAGGTGTAACAAAATGGGTAAAGAACTATTATTTACTCTCAGTAAAGATAACGGGGATTTTATCGTTCAGCCGTTCAAGGGGAGCGGAAAAGGCGGACAAAAGCGAAACAAAACCATGTCCGCGTGTCGAATAATCCACCAGGCAAGTGGAGCTGTGTCGGAATGTCAAGAAGAACGAAGTTTTGAACAGAATCGGAAGAAAGCATTTGAGCGTCTTGTTGAAAAACCTCTATTTAAGACTTGGCATAGATTTGAGGTAGCTAGACAGATGGGGTATATGGATGAAATCGAAGCTAAGGTAGAAGCAGATATGAAAAATATCCGCGTGGAGATAAGGCACAACGAAAGATGGATCGACGAGGCGGAGGTGCAGGGCGATGAATAAGCAAATATGCGGCACGTGCAAGTGGCATAAACACGAGGACATATCGGACGGATGGGTCTGCGTAAACGATAAAAGCGATAACTGTGCAGACTGGACGGGGCATGATGACACTTGCGACGAGTGGGAGGGAATAGGCAAATGAATCCCAATCTTGAAGGATACGACCTAGAAGAAAGCCTAGCTTTTTATAAAAAGCAACTTGAACAGGCCATTAAACACGCAAAACAGGCCGTAACGCGAAACGCTACAGTCGAGGAAATGTCGGCGCTGGGCGCCAAGATGCGGCATCACTGGGTGGCTATAGCCTGTATAAAAATCGCGATACAGAACGGGGGAGGCAAGAACGATGAACACGTTTAAGGTTGGAGATAAGGTGCGGTTTACAGACAATTATTTACACGAGCACTACCCGAGCCTTTTCCCTGAGGCAGGAACAATTTGGAGTTGCAGCGGTACATCGACGCCCTGTACCGGCACATGCTGGCTTTTGTGGCCGATCCGGCAAGCACGGATGATGAGAGCGGGCTGCGACACTACAAGCACATGGCGTGTAACATGGCTTTTATCTGCGATATGATGGCACGGGATAATAAGTAGTTAGACTTGACTAGGGGGAACATATGGACAAGCACACCTTAATGTCGTATCGGGATAAACAGGCAGCTATAAACAATCTCAAAGGTAGAATTGATGAAATCACGGCTGCTTTGGAGCGCGTTACGCCGGTTCCACTCGATACGGCAATTATAAGCCACGGGAAAAGCGGCGATAAAATGGCGGGACTAATTGCGGAGCTTGTAGACACAAGAGAAAAGCTGTGCAAGCAAGTAAAAGCCGCAGAGGAACAAGCCTCGCAGATTGAATGGTTTATTGAATCCATAGAAAATCCAAACCACAGGAAAGTCATGCGATTATATTTTATGGGGTGCTTAACTATGGAGGAAGTTGCGCGAAAATGTAATTATAGCGATAGAAAAGTTATTGATAAAATTATTCGCGCAGAAACAGAAAGAGATAGACAAATAACGACAGGCAATGTGGTATAGTGTAAACAGGCAAAGTGGTCATGTTTCATGATTCTCTCCTTTCTCTAGGCGGTTCATGCCGGGTGCTCACCCTCCGCCCGGCAGACCGCAATTTGTTAATCCGGCCAACAAAGTACGGCGCTCACTATCATGAGCTTTCCGGAAATTAGGCCTTGTATTTAGCGTGAATTATACCCCTCGCAAAACTCAGCTGGGATGAGATGATCTTGTCGTAGGGCGCGACAAGGGTAAAATAAAAAAAGCCCAACAGAAGAAAATCCCACGGAAGAAGCGGCATCAAAAACGATGCTGCTTTTTTCGTACCTTTCGGGAGGCGAAGCGTTGTACAGTAGCGATAAAATGATTATTCATCGGTTATCGGCGGATGTTCCATATGTCAATATATATCCGATAGCTGATGCTCATATCGGTAGCGCAGAGTTCGATGAAAGCCTTTTTAAAACATGGCTGGGCGTCGTTTTATCCGATAGTCTGGGCTATGTGGTAATGGCCGGAGATATGCTCAACAACGGAATCAAGAGCAGTAAAACCAACGTATACGAAGAAGTAATGCGGCCACGAGATCAAAAGGAATATCTTTACGAGAGCTTGCGGCCTATTGCAGAAGCTGGGAAAATCCTGTGCGCAAACGGGGGTAACCACTGTTACCGCAACGTAAGAGAGGTTGACAATGACCCGCTGTACGACGTGATGTGTTGGTGGCGTATAGGGCACCTATATAGGCAAGATGCGTGCTACATGAAGCTATCACTTGGAAAAACGGTCAAGAACCACAGCAAGCCTGTAGTGTACGGAGTTGTTACCGTACACGGTGCAACGCAAAACAAGCACGATAAATGGGCCGCTGGTGTGGATGGCGCAGACGTGATTATTTCAGGGCACACGCACACGCCAGATTATAAGCCAAGATCAAAGATCAAGCTGGATTTACGCAACGACAAAGTTATATTGGCACCCTACAGGCAGGTAGTGTGTCCTCCATTTACCAAGTATGGCGGGTATGCACAGCGAGCAGAGTACCAACCGTTTGCATGCACAGAGATACAACGATTGAAGCTATACGGCAGTCGAAAGCGGATAGCTTTTACAGCAGAAGAAGTATAAAAGATGGGCTAGTGGGATTCGCGTTTATGAAATTGGCACAGGGGTAGGGAGTGCGAACGCGGAAAGGAGTTATTATGGCAAAAGGTAAGAGTAAGCTGTACAAAACACCGGAAGAATTTAAAGCTAAAGCGCAAGAGTATTTTGACCTTTGCGAAAACGGTGTGCCTATGCTGGATGCAGACGGAAATCCGGTGATAGGGAAGTTTGGAATCGTCTATGAAGTATCCCCTAAGCCCCCCAATCAGGCGGGGATGGCCTTATATATGGGCTTTTCTAGCAAGGATGGGATCCGCAAATATAGGGAATATCCCGAATTTAAAGACGTTTGGGCGTGGTGCAACCTCCACATTGAGGCCTATAACAACGAACGACTGTATGACCGGGAAGGTGTGAACGGCGCCAAATTTACCCTTACCAACAATTTTGGTTATTCCGAAAAGCAGGATATTAATATCGGCGGGCAGCCGGATAATAAGTTCAAAGTTGAGATTGAGATCGTGGATGAGGCGTAACAATGGATACTGTTCATTTTAAGATTACAAGGAAGCAGAAAGCCTTTATTAATGCCACTGCCGACGAGGTTATGTTCGGCGGCGCAGCGGGAGGCGGTAAGAGCTATGGGCAGCTAATAGATGCTTTTTTGTTTGCACTGAAATATCCAGGGAGCAAGCAGCTGATCTTGCGACGCACCTTTCCCGAACTTGATATGTCTTTGATTCGAGTATCACGGGAGCTCTATCCGTCTAATTTATACCGTTATAACGCGGCCAGACACGCGGGGGTATTTTTCAATGGTTCGCTATTCGACTTCGGCTATTGCGACACTGAACGAGATATATACCGATACCAAAGTGCAGAGTATGATGTGATCCGTTTTGACGAATTGACCCACTTTCCAGAGCACATGTATATCTATTTGCTTAGCCGCGTACGTGGCGCGAATGATTTTCCGAAACAGGTAAAGAGCAGTACAAACCCCGGTGGGGTCGGTCATACATGGGTAAAAAAACGATTCATTGATCCATCTCCCGCTAATATGGAATTTAAAACAAATAATGGCACGAGAATTTTTATTCCGTCTAAGGTAACAGATAATATCTTTCTTATGAATAATGACCCTGGATACTTGC
This sequence comes from Luoshenia tenuis, assembly GCF_014384745.1. Lineage (NCBI taxonomy): Bacteria > Bacillati > Bacillota > Clostridia > Christensenellales > Christensenellaceae > Luoshenia > Luoshenia tenuis. Next base: position 445,248 of record NZ_JACRSO010000001.1, on the reverse strand, counting down.
AACGCCTAGATAATCTGAATGAAGATGATCGGCGCATGTTAAAAGATGGGGATTGGGATGTAAACCAGGGTGCGTATTTTGGAGAATTCACTCGCAGTATCCATGTTATGCCCCCGTTTGAAATTCCTTCGCACTGGCGTAGATATAGGGCGTTGGACTATGGCCTTGATATGCTGGCGTGCTATTGGATCGCGGTTGATATTTACGGGCGGGCTTATGTTTATAAAGAACTGCACAAGCCGGATGTTATTATCCCAGATGCCGCACGCATGATTCGTGAAATGACGGATAAAGACGAGCGGATAACCGCGACGTATGCGCCACCCGATCTAATGAATCGCAGGCAGGATACGGGCAAGAGCGTTTTTGATACCTTCGCGGAGAATGGTGTTCCGCTTGTTAAAGCCAGTAATAACCGTGTCCAAGGTTGGTATGCCATGAAGGAATGGCTGCATCCTTTCAAGGATGAGCTGGGACAAACGATAGCTGGGATTAGGATATTTAGTACCTGTATCAATTTGATTGAGGATATACCGGCACTGATCCACGATAAAAACAACCCGAACGACTGCGACACAGAGCCACACGAGCACACGCACGGCCCGGATGCGATCCGCTACTTCATAGCGGGCAGGCCGTCGCCTACACCGAAACCGAAAATTCAAGATGAGGAAAGGCCACGGAATAATATTCAATCTTTCCTGTCGTTCGGAACGTAAAGGAGGAAATAAAATGTTTGGACGAGCGCGAAAAGAGATTGGCGAACTACGGGTGAAACTGGCCGAAGCGGAGGCAGAAAATGCACGGTTAAAAATGGAAAATAGCAATCTGCGGCAGAATATCAGGATGCTAAAGCAGTACGAAAATCTGTTTTCGTATGACGGTACTCCCCAAATGAAGAATCTCGAAGGAGAGGAATAATGAGGAAGATCAGAACCGCTCCGGCAGAAGTATGGAGCGAGTATGAACACCTTAAAACGTACAATAACCACATCGAGTTGTACGAAACGGTGAAGCAGAACGAAAACTTTTTCATCGGTAAACAATGGGAAGGCGTTAATGCCCCAGACCTTGACAAGCCGGTAGTGAATATTCTAAAACGCGTTGTGGCTTACTTCTTGTCCAATATCGTTTCGGACGATGTTTCGGCCCGCATGACGGTGGGGAATGACGACGATTTAGTCGGCACCACGATTACGCAAACGATCTCGCAAGTGATCGAAAATACAAAAATGAAGGCCAAAAACCGTGATATGCTTCGGAACTCAGCCGTCGATGGAGACGGCTGTTTTTATATCAATTTCGACCCGGAGGCGGGGCAACAGGCCGATGAGAATAGGGTAGGCGGAGATATTGATATAGAGCTGATCGACAATACAAATATTCTTTTTGGGAATCCGCAGGTATGCGATGTACAGAAGCAGCCCTATATCATTATTTCGATGCGCAAAATGCTTGACGATGTTAAGGACGAAGCGGAGGGCAACGGGCTTCCTACAGATGCAATTACACCGGATAATACGGATGCACAGATTTTGGGAAGCGACTACGAAGATACGAACAAAATCACTGTGCTTTTAAAGTTGTGGAAGCAAAACGGTACAATACACGCGGTAAAAACGACACAGGGAGCAACGATAAAAGAGGACACTGACCTTGGATTAAAACTCTACCCGGTAGCGTGGATGCCGTGGGAAAAGGTAAAAAACAGTTACCACGGGCAGGCAGCAATTACGGGGCTTATCCCGAACCAGATATTTATTAATAAGCTCTTTGCTATGGGCATGGAACATGTGAAAAAGACCGCATTTCCGAAGGTTGTATTTAATCAATCGCTTCTGCCTGATGGCTGGAATAACCGCGTCGGTGAGGCTATACCGGTTCAGGGTGACCCAAATGTAGCGGTAATGTCTGCAACCCATGTGCCTGATATGTCAAATCAGGTAATGATGATGCTGGATAAGGTTATTGATTATACGCGGGATACGATGGGCGCTTCCGATGCTGCGCTGGGTAATATCAGGCCGGACAACACAAGCGCTATCATTGCGGTACAAAAGGCCAGCGCTATGCCCCTGGAATTGCAACGGATGAGCTTCTACCAGTTCGTGGAAGATGTTGTGCGAATTTTGATTGATGTGATGCGCGTTAATTTTGGCGTGCGTCAAATCGTCGTTGATGATGAAAACGGCAATAAGTCCCTTGTCGATTTTGACTTTGCGAATATCGGAAATTTAGAGCTACAGCTAAATGTAGATGTTGGAGCCAGCACCTATTGGTCGGAACTGATGAACGTTCAGACTGCGGATAATTTGTACACCAAAGGGATTATACCTGATCCGATAACTTATCTTGAAATCATGCCTGATGGATATGTCCCAAAGAAGCAGAAGCTTATTTCCAAGTGGGAACAATCGCAAATGCAACAAGAAATGCTTGCACAGATGCAGGCTGAACAACAGATTGGAGGAATGCCGGATGCAGCTTTGCCCCAAATGCCAAACGGAGCTTAGGATCACCAAGACCTACCTAGAGGTAAGTGGCGATCAAAGCCCGCTTACGCCAACGACAGTTATTCGGAAACAAGACAAGACCTGCAAAAACCGTAACTGCGAGAACTACAAACAAACGGTTTTTACAGAGGAAAACAAGATTTTCGAAAGCCCCAAAAACTGAATTAAAGCTGGGACACCAACAGCTTTAAAATACAATTTTAGCCGCGCTGCACGGGACACCAACGTGTAGGCGCGGCTTTTGCGTGGGACACCAACACGCAAAAGAAAGGAACAGCCATGGATGAAGAAATGATGATGAACGCAGGCGCAGAAGAAGTCGATGATGATTTCGATTTCTTTAGCGAGGAAAGCGAAGAAGGCGGTGATGAATCCGTAACGGAACCTACGGCGGACGATGCCGAAACATCCCCGGAGGAAGGGCCCGATGCAGGGGAAGCGGAAGAAGAAAATCCTGCCGCTGAAGATGAGCAGAAGTACAAGGTGAAGTTTAACGGGCAGGAGATGGAAGTCCCTGCGAGCGAGCTTGTGGCCTATGCGCAAAAGGGCATGAATTACGACCATATTCGGGAGGAACTGGATAAGGCTACTCCCGCTTATAGCCTACTATCTTCTGTTGCGGAACGTAGCGGTATGACTGTAGCACAGTACATTGAAGCTTATAACAAACAGCAGCAGGAGCAGCAGGTTCAAAAGAATATTAAGGCCGGCATGCCAGAAGAAGCGGCTCGAGAAATGCAACGGATGCGGGCAGAAAACGAAACGCTTAAACGGAAGGAATCAGAATGGACAGCCGAAGAACAGCGGAACAAGGAAGTCCGCGCTTTTATGAGTGCTTATCCGGATGTGAAAAAAATTCCGAAAGAGGTGTTTGATGTTTATTTCAATACCGGCGAACCTCTCGTTTCTGCCTATCAAAGATACGAGAACCAGCAACTAAAAAAACAGATCGAAACCATGAAACAGAACCAGGCAAATAAAGCCAGAGCAGTTGGAAGCGTTCAATCAAATGCTTCCGATGATGCAGATGACTTTTTAGCCGGGTTCTTGTCGTAATAGGAGGATTTAAATGGCAATTACTCTGCACGATAAGTACGCGAAACAAATTTCTACCATGTTCACCACGCAGTCTTTGATTTCGGGTCTGCTGTCCAATGAATATGATTGGTCTGGCGTTAAGACCGTTAAGGTGATGACCCCGCAGACTGTACCCATGAACGATTATACCCGCACCGGGGCTAACCGCTACGGTAGCCCGGTAGAGATGCAGGACATCGTTCAGGAAATGACCCTGACCCAAGATAAAAGCTTTGCCCTGACCATCGACAAGGGCAACAACGCTGACCAGAACGGACTGAAGGCAGCCGGGAAGATGCTCAAATTGCAGCTGGCGGAACGTGCCGTTCCGACTATGGACAAGTATGTTTTTGAGCAGCTTGCCCAGCTGGCCGGTACTGTCGTTGGCAATTCCACCGCGCTAGCGAAAAATACCGTTTGTGATCGTATTTCCGAAGGTACGCAGGTGCTTGATGATGGCGAGGTACCGCAGGAAGGGCGCACGCTGTTTGTATCCAATGCAACGTACAAGCTGCTCAAACATTCGGATGAATTCCTGGGTATTGATAAGCTGGGTGAAAAGGCGCTTGCTAAGGGACAGGTAGGCGAATACGACAACATGAAGGTGGTTAAGGTTCCTTCTGGTCGTTGGCCTGCAAATGTAAACTTCATGATTGTATACAAGAACAGCGCCACCGCACCCGTGAAGTTGAACGATACCCGCGTGCATCAGGATCCTCCGGGAATCTCGGGCAACCTGCTTGAAGGGCGGCAGTATTACGATTGTTTCGTGTTCGGGCCTAAGGCCGTTGGTATTTACGTTGAAGTTAATACCGGTTCCGGCAAGGGTACGGTTTGCTCTGGCCCCTCCATCGCGGAGGCTACTGGCGCAATTACCGTCGGCACCACTGGCGCTACGGTTAAGTACACCACGGATGGCACTGATCCGCGGTATAGCAATACTGCAAAGGTTGGTACGCAGGCCGATGTGACCGGTGAAGGTGTTGTAGTTAAGGCTTATGAATACAAAGCCGGTTGCTATCCCTCTGTAGTGGAGGAAGCCACTTTGACCGCGTAAGCACAACTGAATAGCATGAACACATGATGAAGGGCGGGAGGATATTTGAGCGATCTATCTTCCCGCCCTTTATTTTGTATAGGAGGCGGCTAATGAACGGACGAGATATTTACAGGGCTGCGTTGGCACAGATGGGCGAACCATTGACCAGTGAAGCCGACTATGAGGAAGATGTAGTCCTCGGGAAATTAAACATCATGCTTCCAAACTTGTTTGTGGTGAATAACCTAATGCGCGAAACGCGGGGCAAAGAGCGCATGGAGAATATCCCAGTTTTAACCAGCTTAGACGCAGAACAGATAGGTTATGAAGATGAGATAGAGCGGACTGTGCTTCCTTTTGGATTGGCAGCTATTTTGCTGCTTGACGATGAGGAAGATAATAAGGCATCGTTTTGCAACAACAAATATTATGAGGCTATCCGCGAATTGCAGTGCGTGCCCAAAAGGGCCATTGAAGATGTGTATTAAGGAGGTGGGCTAATTGGCTGTTGAAATACCGGTGCAAAAAACGCAAAGGTCGGTTATGAATGTTTCTTCTTTTAAGGGTATCGACCTTACTAACGCACCGGCAAACGTAGCGGCTGGGAGAAGCCCGAACGCGCCTAACATGATTCGAGATGTGCCTGGCAAGGTGCGAAAGCGCATGGGTTTCACTACGGTAGCCACCTATACGGATAAAATCAACGGAAGATATTATCTGAACGGGATCGAACTGCTGCATGTAGGCGATAAGTTATTTGCAGACGGCGAACAGGTCTATAGCGGTATGCAAAACGAACGTTCATCCGGCGTACAGATCAACGGGAAGATGTATATATTCGATGGGTTGAACGCGTTGGTTTATGGCGAATTTGATGAAAGCAATGCGGCCAAAAAGCTTTTGGACATTGCCTATGTACCTACGGTGGTTATCAGCCGGGAGCCGACAGGCGGCGGCACGGACTATGAGCCGATCAATCTATTAAGCCCTAAATGGTGCGAAATGTTCCGGGGCAATGGAACGGCAACGGACTATCAGCTTTCTTTTGATTCGCTGGACAGTACAGCGGTTCAGGTCGAGATGATGAACAGTGACGGGGAATGGACAGGGAAAACGGAAAATACGGATTTCACTGTAGACCGCGCAAAAGGAATCGTTCATTTTACAAGTGCGCCGCCGGAACCGCCGGTGGCTGGGCAGGACAACGTGAAGATCACCGCCAGCAAGACGCGTGAAGGATCTGCTGACAAGGTAAACAAATGCAATATCTGCACATTGTACGGGGTAAACGGTTCGCCAGATCGTATCTTTGTTTCCGGCAATCCTGATTTTAAGAATTACGATTGGTACAGTCAGTATAACGATCCCACCTTCTTTGGTGACTTATGGTATTCCGTGCTGGGACAGGATGATAGCCGTATCGTTGGATATTCCATTGTTAATGACATGCTGGCTGCGCATAAAGACCGCGCGGAGAACGGGCGCAATGTGATCCTGCGCAAGGGTGACATGGTACAAGATGGCGAAACGGAACAGGCTGCATTCCCGGTAACCGGGATGCTTCAAGGAAACGGCGCAATCGCACCACATAGCTTTGCATTCTTAGGGACTGAGCCGGTATTCTTGACTGAGCTTGGCGTATTCGCCCTAACGCCGCAGGATACGACCGGAGAACGTTTTTCACAAAACAGAAGCTTCTATATTGATAAAGCATTAGAAGATGAACCAAATAAAGCGGATGCCTACGGATTCGTGTATAAGGATATGTATTTTTTGGCTATGAACAGCGGCATCTATATCCTTGATGGTCAGGTAAAGACCTATGAAAAGGGCAGGCCATATTCCACTTATCAATACGAATGTTATTATTGGCCGGGCCTTAATGCACGGGTGTTGTGGGAAAGCGAAGATGGAGCCTTGTGCTTTGGAACTACGGACGGGAAAATCAATAAATTCGCTACCGATCCGGAAAGCATCACATCCTACAACGATAACGGGCAACCCATTGAAGCGTGGTGGGAAACGCCGGATTTCTCCGGCGAGCAGTTTTATATGAATAAAACCGTGCGTTATTTTGCAACACGGTTAGCGGCACACAGCCAAACTTCTTTAAAATTGTTCGGGCAGATAAAGGGCGCGTGGAAATTGCTGCGCGAGAGTATTACAAAAGCGCGTTATTTCTCATGGCCACAACTCACATGGTCTAAGTTTTCGTGGTCTGGCGATATGACACCGAAAACAATTGGCATGAAGATCAAAGTTAAGAAGGTGGATAAAGTACGGTTTAAGCTATATAACGCTGAACTAAATGAACCGTTCGGTATTTATGAGTATGCCATTGAATACCGGGAATCCGGAAAATATAAGAGGTGATAAAGTTTGATCGAAAAAATTACGGATGCGGATTTAACGGGGAAAGGCGTTGTTGGGCAACCTGATGTACCGGGGTTAAGCGCATTAGAGATGCAAAACAAGGTTGAGGAAATCCCTAGAAGCGTGATTATCCCCGCCTATAACGCCATGGTGGATGATTTGCAAAGCACGGCGGGGGGCAGCGGTGCGGCCAATGTTGGTAGTGCTCCCATAGAAGGGTTATCCGGGGATACGGTACAGGGCAAATTGGAAGCCGTAAAGGTTATCCTTGACCAGAAAGTTGCTTCAGAGCTAATAAAGAAAATTAGGATCAATGGATATAACCAAATGGAGTACACTTACGATGGGACTAACTTTTTTCCGATTTCGGCGGATGAATCAGGAACATCGAAGGTGCCGTATGTCCTTATGTCTCAGGGTCAAGATATACCGGTGTCGGAGCGTATCCCTAATACCCTGTACTTTGCAACACTAGAAGCGGGAGCGTAAGAATATGGCATATAGAAAAATTGAAATACAGGACTATAGCGGTACTATTTTTTACCCCAAAACCACAGCGGATATTGTTGTTACGAGCAACGGAGAAACGCTGGAATCGGTTGCAGCAAAGGCAAACGGAGCGAGTAACCCCAACCTGCTTGTCAACGGCGGGTTTGATGTGTGGCAGGAGCTGGAGAGCTATACATTTAAGGGTAATAGCTTGGCTGGTTACTGTGCGGATCAGTGGATGTTTTGGAGTTATGGTGATGGGTCAGAGGCCGCAACGATCACAAGGGTGGAGGATGGACTGCACGTTGCGTTAAATGGATACGCTGGGCATGCGTATGTGCATCAGACCTTCCCAGAGACAGAATATAGCAAAAAGTTGGCGGGGAAAACGGTCACCGTGTCTTTTGAGGCAACCATATCAGCCGCAGGTAGGATGGAATTTGCCCTAAAAAACAGCCTGAGTAATTTTGGCAATGTCAGCACGTCAGCCTGTGCGCCTAGTTTTGCGCTAAAAGTAATAACAGGCAATGGTGCAAGGCAAGCATATAGCTTATCTGGCGTTGTACCAGATAATATCAATGATCTATGTGTGGCGTTTGATTTCCGTGGGACAGATACACCTAACGCCGCTTATACAATCCACTGGGTCAAGCTGGAGGTTGGCGGCGCGGCCACACCGTATGTGCCGGAGGATAGCACACTAGAGCTATTGCGATGCCAGCGGTACTATCGGAGACCAAAAGATACAGTGACGACATTGCCGAGGATTACAGATAATCAATACCTACTGCTGGACCATTGGTTTAACGTGCCAATGCGCGGCGATCCAACCGTAACCTTATATGAGCCAGGCAATATTTACGGGCCAGGCAACCCGGAAGGGTATAAATTTGGCGATGAGGGTTGGGGAACGGCAAACCATGTTTGGGTTAAGGGTTACGACGACAGGACAGGATTTAAGCGCGTAAATGGCATCGGAGCGAACAACGAGAAGCTAGACAGCTTTTTGCTTGCTGACTCAAGTGGCGTGGCCGGTAATAGCTACTATTGCCACTACGAGGCAGACGCACGGCGATATTCATAGGAGGGGAAACGATGAAGGTATATGCAAGATGCAACGACGCAGGACTGGTGGAGCACATCTTCTCGGAGGTTTTCGAGGCGCCAGAAGAAACGGACCACCTGCTCAAAGAGGGCGAAGGGGACGAGTATGTCCATGTGCAAAGCCAATACCAGCTATATGACCAGTGGGGCCGGCACAATTATATCTGGGACGAGGAGACCGGCGGCATGCGGGAGCTGACGGAAGAGGAAAAGCCGCCCAAGCCAGAGCAACAGCCAAGCGAAGTAGAGGTTTTGCGCCAGCAAGTGGCTTCGCTGCTGCAACAGGTCAACATCCTAACGGGAGGTGCAGATTAATATGGATGCTCTGGAGAGAGCCCGGCAGACGCGCCGGGCTATTACTTTGTATACGCGGGATGTGCCCGACGAGCAGGCGGCGCAGATGCCCAGTCTGTTTGAGAAGTGGGGCGGTAGCGGCATGGCCTACAATGTCGGTGACCGGGTGCGGTACGAAGACCTGCTGTACAAATGCCTGACAGATCACACGTCACAGGATAGTTGGGCACCGGATGCGGCCCCGTCGCTGTGGGTGCGTATTGACGATCCGGCGATCGAGTGGCCGCAGTGGAGACAGCCCGCAGGGGCCCATGACGCATACGCCAAGTGGGCAAAGGTCAGTCACAACGGCAAGCACTGGATCAGTGATGTAGACGCAAATGTATGGGAGCCGGGTGTATCCGGCTGGACGGAGGTAGAGTGATATGGCATATCTGGTAGCGGTAGACAGTGGACACGGCATGGAGACGGCGGGCAAGCGCACGCCCAAGCTGACGCAGGACTTAGTGATTAACGGACAGACGGTACGCAGGGCTGGGGACGAAATCCACGAGAAGGAGTGGAATAAGGCGGTAGCGGAGGCGCTTATGTCGGCGCTTAACCGGTGCGGCATCGATACGGTCAATGTTAGTCCTGATACGTATGATGTTGCTCTATCGACGCGGGTAGCGACGGCGAATAACGCGGGGGCTGACATCTATATCTCAGAGCATTACAACGCGGCCAAGGGCGTGTGGTGGGACGGCGGCTACTTTGTGGCATTTTATAGCCAGTATGCCAGCGAGGCGACAAAACGCCTTGCGGCGGCGGTCTGTGCAGAGCAAGCTAAGGTGGTGCCATGGCCCAGTAATGGGTATGTGACGGATGTATCCTATGGACAGGGTAAATTGTATGTGCTACGGCACACCACCATGCCCGCAGTATTATTTGAGACCGGTTTTATGGATGTGTGGGAGAGCGCTACGCGTATGCTTGACCCGGCCTTTGTGCAGGAGGTAGCCGAGGCCCAATGCAGGGGTATCTGCAATTACTTTGGTGTGGGATACGTCGCACCGGACGGTAGCGCCACGGCCCCAGCACCGGAGCCGGAGCCGAAACCCGAACCGGAGCTGCCGCCCACGATCCGCAAGGGGAGTAGCGGCGCATGGGTCAAAAAGCTGCAAGAGCTACTTTTATCGCTGGGTTATGTGCTACCCCGTTATGGCGCGGACGGCGACTACGGGGATGAGACATACTATTCCGTGCGGCTATTCCAAGAGGTCAACGGTTTAGTGGTGGATGGCATCTGTGGCCCCAAGACCTGGGCGGCGCTGCAAAACGGCGGCAAAGGCCCGACGTGGCCGACGCTGCACAAGGGCGACCGTGGCGAGTTTGTAAGGTACATGCAGTATCGACTTAACTACCATAGGGTGGCGGTGGATATTGACGGCATCTTTGGCGCTAAGACGCAGGCGGGCGTGATCCTATTCCAAAAGGCGCATTGTAGCATGGTAGATGGGATTCCCGGCGCGGAAACGTGGGGGTTACTGAAGGGATGCTAGAATTCATCGCAAAATACTGGCTGGAATTTGTTTTCAGTCTTGCAATCTCTGGCCTTACAGTATGGTTTCGCCGGATCAGCGGTAAGGTAAAAAAGCAGCAGGCCGTAAACAATGGCGTAAAAGCCCTATTGCGTAACGAGATTGTACAGGAATACAACCGTTACAGCGATAAGGGCTTTTGCCCTATCTATGCCAGAGAGAATATCGAAAGCCTTTATAAAGAGTACCACGAGCTGGGCGGAAATGGAACGATAACTGAATTGGTCGGGAAGCTCCATAGCTTGCCGACAGAGAAAGAATAAGGAGGAATAGCAATGGATTTTGCAAGCATTTTAATCCCAGAATTTGTGGTTTTGGCCGCTTTTCTGTACGGCCTTGGGGCCGCTATGAAAGCGATCCCTAAAGTGCCGGATTGGTGCATACCGCTAACGCTATTGATCTGCGGCATGCTGATGGGACTTTGCTATGGCCCATTTGCATTAAGCGGGCAGAGTTGGCCCTATTACCTGATGATGGGCGGCGTTGCGGGCTGGTCTGCCGTTGGGCTGAACCAGACCATTAAGCAGATTGCAAAGAGCGACAGCGACGAGGATTCGGAGGTGGAATAGTTGGCAACGAACCCTTATAGTATTCAAACCGCAGCATTAGAAAAGATGTATAACGACCAGCTGCAATCTTATAGAGATGCGCAAGCAGCGCAGGAAGCACAGCAGCAGGCCCAAACGCAGCAGACCATTAATAACCTTGAGGCCGAACGCCCTAAAATTAACGACCAGTATAAATCCTCTGCGGCTCAGGCATACGTAAATAAGATGATTCAACAGCGCGACCTTCCCCAGCGGATGGCCGCGCTTGGTTTAACTGGCGGCGCATCGGAAACATCTCAATTAAAGCTAAACACCATGTACGGCAACAACATGAACGATCTAACCAAGCAGAGGGATAGCAGCACTAACGACATGAATCTGCGAATTGCAAACGCCCGCGCAGAGGGCGATAATGCGCTGGGTACGATCCGCAATAACTTTGCCTTACAGATGGCACAGGCGCAAGCGGAATATAACGAGCGCTTAGCCGAAGCAGAACTACAGCGCCAGATTTGGGAGGCTGAACAGGAAGCAGAGCGGCAGCGTGCAGCGGCGGCAGCGGCGGCTGCAAGGTCTAGGAGTTCTAGTTCTTCTGGCAGTAAAAAATCCAGCGGGAATAATAATTCAGCTTCTTCTGGTACGGCTACCAAAAACGATCAATATACTTACAAAGAACAGTATGATTATGATATGTATTTAGCTAAGCATGGGTCTGGTAAAGCGCAGGCTGGAGCGATTGAGCGCCTTAGAAAAGCTGGTGTATCGATTTAAAATGGAGGATTTTTATGGCAAACGGTGCTGACTACTTAAATAGGAAGATTACCAAAAAATATACTGATGTTGAACTTGCTCCAACATATAATGAATGGCTAAAATCCGCCGAAACAAAAAAGTGGCTCGAAGAGACAGAAGGAAGCCGTATCAGTAAGCAAGCCAAAAAATCTATGAATGAAATTATTAACAGGCGGCTTGAAGCAGAAAAGGGTGTTAAGGAACCTGATTATGAGGACGAAAGCACTCAAAAGTTGCTGTATGGTGATGAAGATGTTGGCGCAGAAGCTACAAAGTTTATTGATGGGTCAAATGGACTTGCAGGTGCAGTAGCAGCGGGGGCTGCTAATGTAAATGCCGCGGCAGAAAACATTGTTGGTGGGGGCGCTATTGCGCCCCTTCCTGTTTTTACTAAAGAAGAGGCTAGCCGTGGTGCGTCGATGTCCGATCAGTACACATCAAGCGAAGATAACGCTTATAAACAGCATTTGGCGTTGGGAGGAGAACTACCTTACAACATTGCTGGATCTTTGATCGGCGCAGAAATGAACCCCGAAGCTCATGCGATGGATCAAAAGCATGCAGCAGAGGTCAATGCAAAATATGACTTTAAAACTAGACCGCTTGGCGAACAGATGCAAGAAGAAGCGGAAAAGATAAATCAATTATACCTGGAAAACAGAAAGCAGGGGCAAAGCCACGAACAAGCGCTATGGAATGCCTATAACACAAGGTATGATGAAGATAAACAATATTTTGTGCAAAACGGAATTGTAAAGCCGCTAGTTGGCATGGGTGAACATTTGCTTGGCGGAGCTACAACTCTAGCCACTTATGCAACACCGGCCCTAAATGCCATCGCGGAAGTGGATACAGGCGAAGTGGATAACCCGGTGCAAAATATACGTGACTGGGGTTTATCCCTGGATTGGGCAGAACAGTATGGGGAGAACCTTAAAGAGAAATACAAACCGATTGAGGTGCTAGAAAAAACCTCTGACGTTGTCGGCGATGTCGTTTCAATGGCTCCTGTTGTTGCTGCATCTTATCTTCCAGGCGGCGCTAGTGCTGCTGCCTATGGCTTATCCTTTGCGGATAACTTTGGCTCTAAGGCGCAGGCTGCATACAAGGAAACAGGGGATGCGGATCAAGCTGTGATCTATGGTGTTACTTCTGCCGCAGCCGATTTATTGGTGGATAAAATGTTTGAGGGCTTTGGTGGCGCAGTATCCGGTAGAACCGGCTGGGCTGGTAAAGCATTAGATAAAACAGGGCTAAAGAACAGGTTGGTATCTAAACTGTCGAAGAACCCAAAGGTAGCACAAAGTATTGTAAGTGCATTCCGATTTTCGGAAGAGCCCATATCTGAGATTATCCAGAATTATACGGATGCTGCTGCAAAATGGGCTACTGGTGTTACGGATGATTTTGAATCTCCGACGCTTGAAGAAAACCTGTATTCAGCTGCCCTTGCATCGCTTATCCAGGGTGGCACAAACGCAATTAACAGCCGTATTAATAAAAGCAGGAATGCACAAGCACAAAACGATAATAGCCTTGTTAAACCCGCAGAACAGAAGATGTTAAGCCCGCAGGATTCCCCTCTAAAAAGCGTTGTGCCGCTTGATGAGAACGGGAACATACAAACAGTGCAGCAGGATATTCAAACGCAGCAGGGGCCGATTGTGGAGCCCACAGCACCATATAACGAGGTACAACAAAGCGTTGCCGAATTATCCGTGTTTAATAAGGCTGTACAGAAAGACGGCGCTGCATTTTTGGCAGATTTAAAAGACCTAACCATTAAAAAGCCAGTCGGAATAGATGGCATTGAAGGAGAGGTAAAAGGGCTAAACGTTCGCGTCAATAGTGGAGTAGATGTTGATACTGTTTATAACGAGCTGTTCCAAAAGTACCCGGATTTATTGGGAAATGATAGCATACCGTTTGCTGATTCTGTAGATAAATTACGTGAGATTTCCGACATCCGCAACCGTGTGATTGAGACAAAGAAATCTAATGAATTGCAGATTGAGGAAAGCGTTAAAGAATCTTTAAAGCAACTCCCCATCCGTAATGAAGATGGTAGCGTGAATACGGCAAACTTGCTAGAGCTGCGGAGGAATGAGTGGCGTATTGATACTGATCTAAAATGGTTTAACGAACGCAGCGGCATAACGGCTGCCGAAAAGAAAGTAGCTGATCTTGTGGCTAGCGGGGATATGGACATCCGTAATATCCCAAAAGATATGAGTGCAGCGCGGATTATGGAGTACGCTACGCTAAAAGCAGACGCAGATGCTTTGCATGCGCCTATCCGCGAATATAACTCCGAATATCAAGCCGACCTTGAAGCGCGCGCGGATGCTATCTTGGAAGGAATGGAAAACTGGCAGGACGTTCGTATCCCTGCTAGTAATGCTATTAGCACGCCGGAGCGCGTTATCCGCCACACCGTCAAAGACCAGGCGGAACAGAGCAAGGTAGTTGACGCGCTTATCCGCACAGGCGGTGATGCGGATACAAGGGCGGTGAAAATTTATAATGACATTGCAGAGCAGGTCAACCCGTATAAGTTTACACCTGAAGAAAGCAAGTATATCCAGATGCTAGGTGAGGGCGTTATAACCGAAGCCGAATTGCCCAGCAATGTAAGCGCTAGCCGTGTAAAAGAGGGCGTGCAGGTTTTCCGGGGCATTTATGAGAACTTATACCAAATGGTAAACGAAGAACTTGTGCGCACCGGGCAGAAACCAATGGGGCGTATAGAAAACTATTTCCCGCACATCAGCGACCCGCAAGACCCCATGCGCAGAGCGTTAAAGGCTATGGGCTTTGATGTTACGCCCAATGCACTGCCAACGGAGATAAACGGCAGGACGGAGGACTTTAAACCCAAGCACCAATGGTCTAGGTTTATGCAACGCCGCACGGGGAATAAGACGGACTATAATGCCCTGTATGGCCTTGACCAGTACGCCCGCAGCATGGCTAACGTGGTGGCATATACCGACCATATCCAGTTACTGCGCACGGTCGGGAACAAGGTTAGGTTTGCGCACTCGGACGAGGGCACACAGGCAAAAATCCGTGAGATCATGGCCGATCAGAGCCTTACCGTCGACGAAAAGCAGGCTGCTATTGACAAGTTTAAGGCTAACGGTGATACGCACCTATCCAACCTTGCGGCATGGCTTGACGAATACGCAAATATTATCGCGGGCAAAAAGACGCGCCCTGATCGTGTGATAGAAAGCATGATTGGTCGTAGAGCGTATAGCGTAGCAAATTGGTTATCCAATCAGCTATCTCGCAGCGCGGTTGTAGGAAACATAGGGTCTGCTGCTACTAACCTAATATCAAGCACGCAAGCGGTAGTATTTACGTCAAAGCCAGCTATGCTCAAGGCCAATATCGATATGGCCAAGAATCTAAAGCATAATGATGGATTTGTCGAACGGTCAAAGTTTTTGCAGCGGCGTTTTGGTGAAAATAAGATCTACAAAACAGGCATTGAAAAGGCTATGGATAAAGTGGACATTATGGGCCTTACTGACAGATATACCGCAGAGCTTATTGTCCGTGCCAAGTATAATGAGCGTTTAGCAAAGGGCGATACGCCTGACGCCGCTATGAAATATGCCGATGGTTTTGCCGCTAATCTAATGGGCGATAGATCACGCACACAAGCCCCTACAGCATTTGGCAGTAAAAACCCCATATACAAGGCCCTTTTGCAATTTCAGCTTGAACCATTTAATCAGCTTGGTTTTGCAAAAAGCGATCTTAAGCGCTATGCTGGTAGCAATGGAAAAGCGGTCGGAAAGCTTATTGAATATGCTTTGCTAATGTACCTGTTTGACGATGCATACGAGGCTATCTTTGGCCGTAGACCTGCGCTAGACCCGCTAGGCATGGCTAACAACGTCGTTGGCGATGCGACCGGGAAAAAGCTGAATAATGTATTTTACATGCTAGGTGGCGAACCTGTTGTGCGTGATGTTGAGCAAAAAGGCGCAACCGAAACCGTGCAAAACGCCGCCATGGATGTAGCCGAGCAAATACCCGTGCTGGGCAGTGCGTTAGGTGGTGGCCGTGTACCAGTATTAAACACAATCGGAAAAGTGCTTGATTTTGAACTGCTAGGCGAGATTGGCCAAACGCTAGAAGGTAATATAGCGCCTAGCAAGCTGCTGGATGATGCGGGCACCTGGGCGCTGGAAACAGGCGCGTTTTTGGCTCCTTTTGGCGGCGGGCAAGCCAAGAAAACAATACAGGGCTTGCAAACGGTTGGCGCTGGTGGCTCCTACAAGCGCCAAAACGACGGTAGCGAGGAACTACAGTATGAGGTAGACCAAAACCCGTGGAACTGGGTTAAAGGCGTTGTAGGCGGCAAGACGGCAGTAGGCGGTGGGCGCTACTATGAGGATGGATACCCAAAGGCAGAGCCTAGCACAGATGAGGGCATCATAGAGCAGCATGTTAGAGCACTGCCTAACATCGTCACATACAAGACGGGAGAGGGGGAGGATGCCGAGGAACACAAGGTTACCTTATCCGATGATATGCGTGCACTGCGTCAGCAGTTTGCCCGCAACCTAATCCCGGATGGCGTTGACCTCATAGAGCTTGACGAGGATGTGCGCAAGGATATGTTTAAGGCCATCGACGATTTTACCCTAGATGCTGTTTTGGAGCGCATGGGGCATCCAGAATACACGACGAGCAAGGACACCAATACCGCTATTGAGGCGTTAAAGACCGATGTTAGCTTGCCTGTATTTTACGGTATCAAGCAGGCGTTTGCCGATAAAAACGAGGATGGGGACAGCTTAACCAAGCAGCAAAAGCGCAATATCCTTATGGACTGGCCAGACCTCAGCACAGAGCAAAAAACGCGGCTCGATGAAATCATGCTTGATGTGGGTACGGATGTTGACTACTCTAGCGCAAGGACGTTTGAGCTTACTAACTCCGAGCTAAATGACAAGCAGCAAAAGGCCTATAGCCAGCTGAGATCGCAAGGAATAGATATGTCCGAGTACGAGGATATACTGGATACCATATCCACGATCAAGAGCAGCGGTGACGGTAGCGGGTCGGGTAACGGAGGTAGTGCTGCGGTAGCGCGTTATATCAATAACCTGCCATATGATAGTACGGCCAAACAGACCATAGCCGATGCCGCGGGGATAAACCGCGATTACAGCACTCAAGACAGCTTTGTCGTGAGCGCCATGAATGAGAGCCCACAGCTCAAGTACAAGGAAGCTAAAAAGTATATCCCCGATATGACGGGTGACGCATGGGCCAAGGCGTGGCAAGCAATGACGGACGCAGGGAGCAGCAAGACCAAACAGAGGGCAGCGCTAAAGCGCCTGGGCTATACAAGCCAGCAGGCTAACAATATTGTAGATGTGCGCTGGATGAAACTCGCAGACCTCAAAGACTAATCCATTCACAAGGCCGGGAGCAATCCCGGTCTTATTTTTTTTGCCTATTTTGCGCATAAACACTTGACTTATTGTACAAAATATTGTACAATATATTTAGCAAAGGAGGGATAATAAATGTTAGCTGTAACCTACTCAACGATTAGAGGTAACCTTAAAACGTATTGCGATCAAGTAACGGACAACAACGAGACCGTTATTGTAACGCGCAAGGGCGAAAAGAACGTTGTAATTATCAGCCTCGACGAATGGAACGCACTGCAAAAGGCAGCCCGCAATGCGGAGTACCTAAGCAAACTAGACCGATCAATAGCAGATATACAAGCAGGGCGCGGTGTAGTAAAAACCATGGATGAGCTAGAGGCGATGGCCGATGAATAATATAACGTTTGGCCCAACCGCATGGGATGACTATCTCGACTGGCAAATGCAAGACAAAAAAACCACGCGCCGAATAAATCAACTGCTAAAGGATATACAGCGCAATAGCTTTGACGGGATAGGCAAGCCTGAGCCACTAAGGCACAAGGATAATTGTTGGAGCAGACGTATAGACGCAAAAAACAGGCTGGTATATTACATCCAAGGCGATCACGACATTATGATTGTATCGTGCAAAGGACATTATGAGGACTAAGCATTATTCAAGGCCCTGGTATTTGCCGGGGCCTTGTGCTATAATAGATAGAGGATTGAGGCGTATGTTTACGGACTGCGCTGGCGTAGGCGCTCTGCGGTTACGCAACAACATTTTACGGGCGGTATGCGCGCTATATCCCGCCCGGCGGAAAAAACCGAAAGGTTTTTGCGGAGCACGATTGCAGTTACTTGCGATTGTGCTCTATTTTTTATCTTTTTCGTGGCGCCACGAAAAAGATAAGGACGTGTTACCCTTGCATCCCAATTGTCCTGTGGCCGAGGCAATGGTCTCTTTGCGCCGTTTGCATCAACGTTACATGCGCGGGTGTATACCGCGCACCCATAATCGTCATATATCGCCTCGTTGGTAAGGATAACGTTACCGCAATCAAGGGTATCCGCTATCTGCTTGATAACATCCTCGCCCATGTCATGACTGCGCTCAGCCACATCATCGTATACAATTTTAACGCAAATCTCCCGTCGCATATTTACCTCCTATTCGTCGCGCGTAGTCGAGTGTATTTGTTTGTTAGCTAACTAAATAATTTATTCTATCGGCTCTCCCGTATCTCGATCAACAAATACAATTTTTAGGTCTGCATTAAGTGCATTTGCTACCTTTTCCAGCTCGGATATTTTAAATGTATTACGTTTGTATTTATTATTCATATTTTGCGGGGTCTGGCCTGTTCTGCGCGCTAATTCCGCCTCTGTGATATTGCCGCGCTTTACACAACAAAGCCTTATATATTCCCTGACATCCATTTTATACACCTCCAATATTATAATATACTATTCTGTTTATTTTGTAAACGTAAAAATTTAAAAAATATAAAATATTTTATAAAAAACAGTTGACATTATATAAAAAATAGTGTATCATAAAGATGTCGAAAGGGAAAAGGAAAAGCGCTCCGGACAGCTACCAACTAACACGGAGCGCAGCACACGTAGACCGCGGCCAAAGCTATTATAGCAGAGCCGCAGAAAAAAAGAAAGGCGGCAAGCAAAAATGAAGCTCACACAAGCAATGATTAACAAGGCCCTGGAGATCGCAAAAGAAGCTAGCTGGGATTATGAAGTAGTAGGCGTGCGCGTCCAGGAAATGCCCTTTGAGCTTGGCGAAATGGATCATGTATCTAAAGTATGGATCGACGGCGAAGAAACCGACGAAGAGCTAGACGGCGTATGCGCGACCGATATTAATAGCTTGAATGTAAATGAGTATTACGGAGAGCATGTGGCAATTGTGGCTGGCAATTATTTTGAATATGGCGAGGACATCGGCGAGATCATCATTAAGGACGCGCAAGTAATAGCGATTGCAGCTTAAAAATGGAGGAGAAAAACATGAAGATCAAAATGTACGCAAATTACAACGTCCGAGGCCGTAAATACCCCATCTACCATCCTGTAGCGCAGGATATCAGCGAGCCGGTAATGATAACCATCCCGGACGAATGGGAAACGTACCACAATAATATGGCCGAGCTTGTAATTGTTACACCTGATGGCGCACGTAATCTTGCATACGAGATTGAGTCAGATCCCAAAGGCCCGTTTTTTTGGGGCGCAAACCGTAATAAATGGCGTGTGCAGGTGGCCTACAGCAACAGGCTGGCGCAGGCGTAACACAACCAAAGCCGGGCGGGGCGGCATAACTCCGCGAGGGAGGAAAACCATGAAGAAGTTATTAATTGCTTTACTGGCGGTCGTAACGCTCACCGGTTGCACGGCACAGGATACGCACACCATCACTGGCACAGTGACCAACGTTGACGAGCAAGCACTATATATCAATCTTGACGATGGCACAGGCTGGGTGGCGGACTATGCGCCCGGCTATGAGGTAGGGCAGCGGGTGACGCTCACGGTAGATGGCCGCGGAACAGAATCTATATACGATGACTTACTGACTGGTATAGATTAAGATAGACAAGAGGCCCGGCATAAGCCGAGGCCTCTTGTTAGCCACTAGATCAATGTATTTCAACCCACGCCGGGCACTCCCGGCGACAGAATAATCCTGCTAGACCAGATCGTCCATGCTGCACCCTAACGCATCAGCAATCTGCTTGATTGTATCAGCACCAGGGATAACCGCCCCCGTCTCCCAGCGGCTTATGTGCTCTTGAGAGCAGCCCATCTTGTCGGCTAGTTGTGCCTGCGTCATCCCTGCGGCCTTGCGCATCGCGCGGATGCCTGTTTTGTGATCATACGCAGGCTCTTTACCGCCAAGGGCATGATAATAACCAAGTTGCCAAGTCCCCTGTAGTGGTAATGGTAGTGGCTTTGGCATCATACCTGCGTCATCATCTATAGGTGCGTCGATAGTTGCAGCAATATCCGCTATTCGCGCAGCGAGATCATCGGTCAATAACTTGCTGCGTCGTGCGGCATTATTGATCTGCGCAAACCCAACGCTTGGCCGCATACTAGCATCCTCAAATAGTTTTGCGGTAACAATGGTTTGTCCGTGCGATACTGCCTCACGCTCGATCAATCCAGCAATATACCCGTAAGCATAGACTTGATTTGTGTCAAACATGATTATCCCCCTTCTTGTGTATTCTCTTACCGCCATAATATACCATATATGATATATTGTCAAGCGGGTTGTGTACAATTTATTGTGCGTATATCCAATATAACCCCATGCCGGTTATAATATATTGAACTAAGCATAATTTGTACATAACTCCGTGTGATATTTCGTGTGATATTAGCGCCCAAAACAGCATAATTTTGTCCTTGATATGCACAATTTGCCCAACACGTCGGACAATGAGGAAACCCGCAAACCCGCATGAATAAAGGAAAAACCCGCCATCCATTGAGAATAGCGGGTTTCTTGTCTTGGCACCTCCGAGGGGATTCGAACCCCTGTTACCGCCGTGAGAGGGCGGCGTCCTAGGCCTCTAGACCACGGAGGCATAATTCCGCGCGACCGGGATGAACCAGCAGCCGCACGGGGGACGGGCACGAACCGTGCCACATGCGATATTATAGCAAGCGGGGTAGGGCTTGTCAAGCAAAAAATGTCGATTATTTCTGGAAAAATTTTTCGCGGATGATTCCGGCGAAAGATGGGGGAAAAAGGCACGACGATCTTGTACAACAAAGCGGGATAGATTGCATTTGAACCGGGCGAAATGATATAATTTATAAAAATAGGCGTGCCGGACGCGGGGGCTTCGCGCGCGCTTTTTATGGGGGTAATTTCAACTTCTGTGCATCTATAGGCGACGACAAAGTTAAAGGGGAGTATTGAAAGATGAAGTATACGCTTGGTGTGGATTTTGGCACGCAGTCCGGCCGCTCGGTACTGGTGGAGGTAGGCACGGGCAATATCGTGGCCCAGGCCGTAAAGGAATACACCCACGGTGTGATGGATGAAAAGCTGCCCTGCGGCAAAGTATTGCCGCCGGATTGGGCGCTGCAGCACCCGCAGGATTATCTTGAAGTGTTTTACCAGACCATCCCGCAGGTCTTGAAGGAATCCGGCGTAGAGCCTGCGGATGTGATCGGCATGGCAGTGGATTTTACCAGCTGTACCATTTTGCCGGTGGATCAAAACGGAACCCCGCTTTGCATGCTGCCCCAGTGGGAGGAGGAACCCCACAGCTATGTAAAGCTGTGGAAACACCATGCCGCCCAGAGCGATGCGGATAAGCTCAACGCCATCGCCCGGGAGCGGGGGGAGAGCTTCCTTGGCCGCTACGGCGGCAAGATCTCCTCGGAGTGGGTGTTCCCCAAGATCATGCAGATCCTGCGCGAAGCGCCCGAAGTTTATGAGGCAGCTGACCGCATTATGGAACTGGCGGACTGGACCACCATGATGCTGTGCGGAGAGGAAAAGCGCAACAGCTGCACCGCCGGCTACAAGGCCATTTGGTCCAAACGGGAAGGGTATCCTTCTAACGATTTCTTTAAGGCATTGGACCCGCGGATGGAGAACGTGGTGGATGAAAAGCTCAGCCGGGATATCTATCCCATCGGCTCGCGGGCGGGCTATTTAACAAAGGAGATGGCGCAAAAGACCGGGCTGACCACCAATACCGCCGTGGCGGTAGGCAATGTGGACGCGCATGTGAGCCTGCCGGCGGTGGGCGAGGTCACCCCCGGGGCCATGCTGCTGATCATGGGTACCTCCACCTGCGATATCCTGATCGCGGACGAGGAGAAAATGGTGCCCGGCATGTGCGGCGTAGTAGAGGACGGCGTAGAGCCCGGCTATATGGGCTACGAGGCCGGCCAGAGCTGCGTAGGCGACCACTTTGAGTGGTTCGTGGAGAACTGCGTGCCCGAAAGTTATGAAAAAGAAGCCAGAGAGCGCGGCATGGGCATCCATCAGCTGCTCACCGAAAAGGCCAGCGCCTTAAAGCCGGGCGAGAGCGGCCTGCTGGCGCTGGATTGGTGGAATGGCAACCGCTCGGTATTGGTGGATGTGGACCTGACCGGCATGATGCTGGGGATGACGCTGCTGACCAAGCCCGAGGAGGTTTACCGGGCGCTGATCGAGGCTACGGCCTACGGCGCCAACCGCATCATCGAGGAGTTCATCCGCTCGGGCGTGCCCATCGACCACCTGGTGGCCTGCGGCGGCATTGCCGAGAAGAACCAGATGATGATGCAGATTTATGCGGATGTGACCAATATGGAGATCTACATCTCCGATTCGCCCCAGGCGGTGGCGCTGGGCAGCGCCATGTTCGGCGCGGTGGCGGCCGGCAAGGCGGCCGGCGGGTACGATACCATCTTTGAGGCCGCCGAGAAGATGGCCAAGGTCAAGCCCCAGCCCTATAAGCCCATCCCGGAAAACGCGGAAGTTTATAAGAAGATCTACGCGGATTACTGCAAGCTGTACGATTACTTCGGCCGCGGGGAGAACGACGTGATGAAGCGCATGAAGGCCCTGCGCGCGGAGGTGCGCCGCCATGACTAGCCTGCGCGCCTTAAAAGAGGAAGTATTTGAAGCCAACCTGGAGCTGGTGCGCCAGAACCTGGTGATCTATACCTTTGGCAACGTCAGCGGGATCGACCGGGAACAGGGCCTTGTGGTCATCAAGCCCAGTGGGGTGGATTACGCGACCATGCGCCCGGAGGATATGGTGGTGGTCTCCCTTGAAGGAGAACGGGTGGAAGGGGAGCTGAACCCTTCCAGCGACCTGGAGACCCATCTGGCGCTCTACCGGGCCTTCCCTTCGCTTGGGGGCGTGGCCCATACCCACAGCCGCATGGCTACGGCCTGGGCGCAGGCCGGGCGGGGCATCCCCTGCTACGGCACCACCCAGGCGGATTACTGCCATGGGGAGATCCCCTGCACCCGGCCCATGACCGGGACGGAGATCGCCACCGATTACGAGGCCAATACCGGTTTGGTCATCGTGGAGCGGTTCAAGGGTGAAGACGCCTCCCAGTATCCCGGGGTGTTGGTCTTTAGCCACGGCCCCTTCTCCTGGGGCAAGGACCCGGCCGAGGCCGTATATCACGCCACGGTGATGGAATACGTGGCGGATATGGCCCGGGTGAGCGAGCAGCTGACCGGCGGCCTGCAGCCTATGAGCCAGGCGCTGTTGGATAAGCATTATTACCGCAAGCACGGGGCAAACGCCTATTATGGGCAGGTCAAGCGGAAGTAGTTTTCCGCTTAGGATAAAAAAGACATCATTTAAAGGGGGTTCTACCATGTTTAACATTCCTGAGGTACGCCTGGGCGTCGTGGCCGTCAGCCGCGATTGTTTCCCCATCGATTTGAGCGAGCGCCGGCGCGCCGCGCTGTGCGAGGCTTACCGCAAACAGGGCGGACAGATCGTAGAGATCATGACCACCATTGAAAACGAAAACGACGCCATGAAGGCCTTGGACGAACTTGAGGCGGCCGGCTGCAACGCGCTGGTGCTGTTCCTAGGCAATTTTGGCCCGGAAACGCCGGAGACCCTGCTGGCCCAGAAGTTCCCGGGGCCGGTGATGCCGGTGGCCGCGGCCGAGGAATTCACCGAGATCCTCAAGAGCGACCGGGGCGACGCCTACTGCGGCATGCTCAACTGCTCGTACAACCTGGGCATCCGCAACGTGCGCGCCTATATTCCGGAGTACCCGGTGGGCACGGCTGAGGATATCTGCAAGATGATCGACGACTTTATCCCCGTGGCCCGCATCATTCTGGGGCTAAGCAAGCTCAAGGTCATCGCCTTTGGCCCGCGTCCCAACGATTTTGTGGCCTGCAACGCGCCGATTAAGCCCCTGTTTGATTTGGGGATCGCCGTGGAGGAGAACAGCGAGCTGGATCTTCTCGTAGCCTACGAGGCCCATAAGGACGATCCGCGCATCCCCGAGGTGATGGCGGATATGGAAAAGGAACTGGGCGAGGGCAACAAGATGCCCGGCATCCTGCCCCGGTTGGCGCAGTTTGAGCTGACGCTGCTGGATTGGGCCGAAGACCATAAGGGCGCAAGCGAGTACGTGGCCTTTGCCAACAAGTGCTGGCCCGCCTTTGAGGAGAAGTTCGGCTTTGTGCCCTGCTACGTCAACAGCCGCCTGGCCTCCAAGATGATGCCGGTCTCCTGCGAGGTGGACATCTACGGCGCGGTGACCGAGTACATTATCGCCTGCGCCACCATGGTCCCGCCCACGCTGCTGGATATCAACAACACCGTGCCCAGCGATATGTTTAACGCCAATATCGCCGGCAAGTACGATTATACCCTGCAGGATACCTTTATGGGCTTCCACTGCGGCAATACCCCGGCCTGCCACCTGGTCAAGCCCGAGATGAAGTATCAGCTGATTATGAAGCGCTCGCTGGAGCCGGATAGCGAGCCGGATATCACCCGCGGTACGCTGGAGGGCGACATCCGCCCGGGCGATATCACCTTCTTTAGGCTGCAGGGCGCGGCGGATTGTTCGCTGCACAGCTATGTGGCCCAGGGCGAGGTGCTGCCGGTGGCCACCCAGTCCTTTGGCGGCATCGGTATCTTTGCCATCCCGGAGATGGGGCGCTTCTACCGCCACGTGCTGGTGGCGGGGCGCTATCCGCACCACGGCGGCGTGGCCTTTGGCAAGGTGGGTAAGGCGCTGTTTAGCGCCATGAAGCTGCTGGGCGTGGAGGACGTGGCCTTCAACCAGCCCAAGGGAATGCTGTATAAGGACGAGAATCCCTTTGCTTAAGAACGATAGGGATTGGCGCTAGAAAAGATCATAAAATGAAAAGAGAAAAAGCCGCCTGCATACTTTGCAGGCGGCTTTTTGATGTGCTTTAAAACCAGTGATGTTCCACCATATAGGCAACGCTTTGCTGCACGGTTTCCAGCAGCGTATGGCGCGGGCGGTAGTCGATCAGGCGCCGGCCCTTTTCAATACTGTAAGTCCCGCTGCGGGCGATGTGGTAATAAGTGTGTTCGATCCACTTTTCATCTCCGGTGGCCGCGCACCACTCGTCCCAGGGCAGCAGGCGGATATTTTCCTCCTGGCCGAAAAAGCGGTACATGGCCTGCGCGTATCCCAGCAGCGTGATCGATTCCGCCCCCACGGCGTGAAAGCTCTCGCCCAGCGCGGCCTTACGGTGTACGATGGCGTTAAAAAAGACCTGGGCCACGTCGTCCGCATGCACATGGTGCAGCGTTTCCATACCCAGATTGGGAATGGAGATCTCTTCGCCGCGCTGGATCTTGCCAAAGGTCGTATAATCCGCATTGCCCGTGGGCGTGATGATCGCCCAGCCCGGCCCGGAGATCTGCCCGGGCATGACTACCGTTTCAGGGAAGCCCTCCTGGCGGTAGAGCGCGTGCAGGTAGGCCTCGCTTTTGGCCTTTTGGATGCCGTATTCATCCAGGGGGAACTTAGGCTGATCCTCGGTCGCCGGTAAAAGCGTGGCCTTGCCATGCGCCCAGATGGAGGAGCAATACAGGTAGTGGGAAAGGTTGGTGCCCTTTAGCGCCTGCGCCATGCGCTTTGTGCTCTCCAGCGAGAAGTTGATCAGGTCGATCACCACATCGGCGTTGAGTGCGGCGATCTCCCTTTCAAAACTGCCCTGAGGCGACATCTCCCGATCCAGGATCACCCGGCGGACCTCCCGCCAGGCGGGGCCTTGCGTGTAGGGCTTGCTTTGCCCGCGCGAAATGCAGGTCACCTCGTGTCCCGCCTCCACCAATTTAGGGGCAAGATAACTGCCGATATGGCCATAGCCGCCGATGATAACGATCTTCATCATATTCCCTCCGCTTCGTTTTCACTTATTTTAGCCAGCCGCCCCAGAACCATCTCCGGCTCGCCATCCCGCTGCTGCCAGTGGATGGCCTCAGTACCGGCTTGCAGGGCTTTTTCATAATAGTCGCATTTATAGGCGATGCAGTCGCGGTAAGAAAGCAGCTGTTCAAGCTGGCGGTCGACCTCCCTTTTGCGCGCCATAAACATATCGTAGCGCTGCTGAAGCGAGGCGTCGCCCTGGGTGGTCCAGACGATAAAGGTACGTATGTCCTTAATGGGCATGCCGGTCTTTTTTAAACAGTCGATCACGCGCAGAAATTCCAGGTCGGACTCCTCAAATATCCGCACCCCATTTTCATCCCGGCGTACAAAGGGCAACAGGCCCTCTTTATCGTAATAGCGCAGGGTAAAAGCGCTGATGCCCATTTTTTTAGCCACCTGGCCAATGGTATAAGTCATACCGATCATCCTTTGCAATGGATTTGGAACGCGGTTTCAATGTATCACTATCATCAGACTAGCCCTTAGAGTACGCTCTAAGTCAAGCCCGGCAAGGTGATTTTCGCCTTTAATTTTAGCACACTGCGCACCGGTTGTGAAATAAGTGTGTCAAAACGCATCCCGGGTGCTATAATAAAAACGGCCGCTATTTAGAGGGCTACAAGTTACAATGAACAAAGAGCAGCTGCCACAATCCCTTAAAAGGAGGATTGTGGCCGTTTCATGCCGAGGATAAACGACGAGAGGGGTTGAGGAAAATTGAAACTAATGGTATTCATCTTAAACAAGGTGGAGGTGCTGGAGGACTTGCTGCGGGAGTTCAACACGGCGGGCATCCACGGGGCCACGATTTTGACCAGCACCGGCATGGCCCGGGCACTGCACGGCAACGATGAGGAAAGCCCGCTTTTCGGCTCGCTGCGGGCGCTGCTGGACCCGGGACGGGAGGAGAACCGTACCCTGCTGCTGGTGCTGCGGGACGAACAGGTACACGCTGCCGTTTCCGTTATCCAGGGCGTAGTGGGCGACTTGAACAAGCCGGATACCGGCATCGTATTCACCCTGCCCATTGATCTGGTCGAGGGCGTGCGAAAATAGAGGGGTTGAAGAAAAGTTGGA
This sequence comes from Luoshenia tenuis, assembly GCF_014384745.1. Taxonomy (NCBI): domain Bacteria; kingdom Bacillati; phylum Bacillota; class Clostridia; order Christensenellales; family Christensenellaceae; genus Luoshenia; species Luoshenia tenuis. The sequence goes on along the minus strand of NZ_JACRSO010000001.1, from coordinate 418,038 downwards.
ACTGGGTGTATTGTTTTATCTTGCGGTTATCGTATTTTGCGCGCTGGCCTTTGGGCGGCTGGCCAAATTATGCAAACTGCCCAACGTAACGGGGTATCTGGTAGCCGGGCTGATCTTGGGCCCCTCGGTGCTGGGGATCATCCCCAAAGAGGCGGTGACAAATTTCCACCTGATCTCGGATATGGCATTAGGATTCATCGCGTTTTCCATCGGCAGCGAGTTTAAGATGAGTTATTTTAAGCGCGTGGGCTTTACGCCCATCGTCATCGCCATCTTTGAGGCGCTGATTGCCAGCGTGGCGGTCACGTTAGGGATGCTGGCCCTGGGCAACGACCTGGCGTTTTCCCTGGTCATCGGCTCTATCGCTGCGGCTACGGCACCGGCGGCCACCATCATGGTGGTGCGCCAGTATAAGGCCAAGGGCCCGGTGACCGAAACGCTGATGAGCGTGGTGGCGCTGGACGACGCGGTGGCGCTGATCGCCTTTGGCTTTGCGGTCACCATCGCCAAATCCTTAAATGGCGGCGTGCAGGAGAATATGCTGCTCTCCATCCTGGAGCCGGTGTGGGAGATCGTGCAATCGCTGGGCATCGGCGCGGTGCTGGGGGCGCTGTTTGTGGTGCCGCTGCGGTGGTTTAAAAAGGAATCCAACCGGCTGTGCCTGATCGTGGGGTTCGTATTTATCGCCATTGCACTATCCAACCTGCTGGATATTTCGGCGCTGCTCACCTGTATGGCGCTGGGCGGGGTTATGGTCAACGTCTGCCGGGAGGGGGATGCGATCATGCGCATTACCGATTTTGTCACCCCGCCGCTGTTTATGATGTTCTTTGCCGTTTCGGGCGCAGAGCTGGAGCTCTCGGTCATCCCCACCATCGGCGTGGTGGGCATTTGTTACGTGGTCATGCGCGTGGCGGGCAAGATGGGCGGCGCATGGCTGGGCGCGAAGATCATGAAGGCGCCAAGGGCCGTACAAAAATACCTGGGGCCCACGCTGATCCCCCAGGCGGGCGTGGCGATCGGCCTTACGCTGGTGGCCCAGTCCGCCGTGCCGGAGTATGCGCAGGTGATCCGCGCCGTGGTGCTGTGCGCCACCTTTATTTACGAGATCATCGGCCCTGCGGTCTCCAAATTTACCCTGCAAAAGGCGGGAGAGATCGTCACCGCCCCGAAGGTAAAAGCCAAGCGGGTGGGATAAATCAAAAGCGAGAAGGCGGAGTTTTGCGCTCCGCCTTTTATAATTGAAAAAATCCGTTTGTTGACAATCTGTTGTGGATGTGCTAAGAATAGACTATATCCTAACTGCTAAATATTATTGCTAGATATGATTGGAGAATTGTGATTATGCAAAACGGCGCTTTATCCCGTAGCAACAGTGTACAGACGATCCTCAAGGCTCTGCGTAAGGACATCATCTTTTACCGCTATCAGGATGGTCAGCAGGTACGGGAGATCGAACTGGCGCAGGAGTACGGCGTCAGCCGGGCAGCGGTGCGGGGCGCGCTGATGATCCTGGAAAAAGAGGGGCTGATTATCGCCAACCCCAACGGCACGCGTAACATCGCCTGCCTGAGCGAGAAGGACTTGAGCGAGTTCCACGACCTGCGCGCGCACCTGGAGACCGTGGCGGTGGAGCAGGTGGCCGCGGGCGATAAGGATATGGAGGGCATCTTTGAGGTGGTCAACAAGATCCGTATGTTGGATGAGGGGGCGTCCCAGAGCGATATTCAGAAGCTGGACAGCGATTTTCACGGCAGCATCACCCGCGCCAGCGGCAATAAGGCCGTGATCGGCGCCTGGACCAATATCGAGCAGGTGATGTGCGAGGTCGCCTGGCCCGACCTGCCCGGCGCGGTCAACACCAACGTGGAACACTTTAAAAAGCGGCACCTGGACCTGTTTATGACCCTGATGCAGGGGCCGGAGACGGCCGTGGCAGCGTATGAGGCGCACCTGGCCAGTTCCAGGGATAAGGCGCTGAACAACTATGGCAACTTTGTGCGGCATACCCGCCAGCAGGTCGGCCGGTAAATTTGTCAGACGGATCTCCGATGCAAGACTATGCACTTGGATTGTTGACATTATTCATCAAGCCGTGATAGAATAAGGCAAATAATACCGTTGAGGTATATTGATCGGAGAGATTAGATCGTGAGAAATGGCGCATTATCCCGCAGCGGCAGCGTACAGCACATACTAAGGGCTTTGCGCCGGGACATTATCCGTTACCGCTATAAAGACGGCCAGCAGATACGCGAACTGGAGCTGGCCGATAAGTACGACGCCAGCCGCGCAGCGGTACGGGGCGCGTTGATGGTATTGGAGAAAGAGGGCCTGATCGTCACCCACAAAAACGGCACGCGCACGGTATCCTGCCTGAGCCGCACGGATATGGACAATTATCACGACCTGCGCGCCTATCTGGAAACGGTGGCTGTAGAGGAGGTTGCCCGTGGGGATAAGAACATGGAGGGCATCTTCGAGGTGGTCAATAAGATCCGCATGCTGGATGAGCGCAATACCCATGAGGAGATACAGCAGCTCAACAGCGACTTTCGCGGCAGCATTATTCTGGCCAGCGGCAATAAAGCCGTGATCCAGGCCTGGAGCAATATTGAGGACGTGATGCGTGAGGTCACCTGGGAGGATATTCCCCAGGCGGTGCGCCAGGAGCCAGAGGATTTTAAAAAGGCCCATACAGGGCTTTTTATGGCGCTGATGCAGGGGCCGGGGGAGGCAGTGCGCCTTTACAAAGAGCATCTGGAAAGTTCCAGGATGAAATCGCTGAAGAATTATTATACCTTTTTAAGTTATGTGCAGCGTGACGAAGGGGTGGCGCAGGAGCTTTAAGAAGTATAAAAAAGGCCGGAGCATAATATTGCTCCGGCTTTTTTATATGCGGCTAGCCTTGCGCAAACAGCGGGGTGGAAAGGTAGCGTTCTCCGGTATCCGGCAAAAGCGCCACCAGGGTCTTCCCGGCATTTTCCGCCCGCTGCGCCAGTAGGATAGCGGCCCAAAGAGCAGCGCCGGAGGAGATGCCCACCAGCACGCCCTCGCTGCGCGCCGCTTCGCGTGCGGCTGCAAAGGCATCGTCGTTTTCCACGCGCACCACCTCGTCGTAAATGGCGGTATTGAGCACTTCCGGCACAAAGCCGGCGCCAATGCCCTGTATCTTGTGCGGCCCGGGCTGGCCGCTGGAGAGTACGGGCGAGGCTGCCGGCTCTACCGCCACCACGCGAACATGGGAGTTTTGCGCCTTAAGATACTCGCCTACGCCGGTCACCGTGCCGCCTGTGCCCACGCCGGCCACAAACAGGTCTACCTGCCCATCGGTATCCCGCCAAATCTCCGGGCCGGTGGTCTGGCGGTGGATAGCCGGGTTGGCGGGGTTTTGAAACTGCCCGGGGATAAAACTGCCCGGCGTTTGCGCGGCCAGCTCCTGCGCCTTGGCGATGGCGCCCTTCATCCCCTGGCTCCCGTCCGTCAGTACCAGCTCGGCGCCGTAGGCGCGCATCAGCGCGCGCCGCTCGTGAGACATGGTCTCGGGCATGACGATGATGGCGCGGTAACCCCGGGCCGCGGCCACGGCGGCCAGGCCCACACCGGTATTGCCGCTTGTGGGTTCGATGATGACCGAGCCGCGGGTCAGCTTGCCCTCTTGCTCGGCCTGGTCGATCATCGCCTTGGCGATCCGGTCCTTCACCGAACCGGCGGGGTTGAAATACTCCAGCTTAGCCAACAGCTTTGCCTGCAGGCCATGCGCTTTTTCAATGCGTTGCAGCCGCACAAGCGGCGTGTTGCCGATCAGCTGATCGGCAGAAGCATAGATCCTGGACATGATGTTCCTCCTTTAGCCCTGCGCGATGGCGGCAAAACCATGTGCAAGGTCCTCTAAGATATCCTCAATGTGCTCGGTGCCGATGGAAAGACGCACGGTGTTGGGCCGGATGCCCGCGGCGAGCAGCTCATCCCCGCTCATCTGCGAGTGGGTGGTGGAGGCGGGATGGATGACCAGCGACTTCATATCCGCCACATTGGCCAGCAGCGAGAATAACTCCAGCGATTCGCTGAACTTTTTGGCCGCTTCCTCTCCGCCTTTAATTTCAAAGGTAAAGATCGAACCGCCGCCCCTTGGATAGTATCGCGCATAAAGGGCTTTTTCATCCCCGGCGGCCAAAGACGGATGGTGTACCCGGGCTACCTGCGGGTGGGCGTCTAAAAAATCCACCACCTGCAGCGCGTTTTGCACGTGGCGCTCTACCCGCAGCGGCAGGGTCTCCAGCCCTTGCAGCAGTAAAAACGAGTTGAAGGGGGAGAGGCAGGCGCCGGTATCCCGCAAAAGGGTGGTGCGTATCTTCATAATATAGGCCAGCGGGCCGCAGGCCTGGGTGAACACGGCCCCGTGGTAGGAGGGGTTGGGCTGGGTCAGGCCGGGGAACTTGTCGTTTTGCGCCCAGTCGAACCGGCCGCCGTCCACGATCACCCCGCCCATTACCGTGCCATGGCCGCCGATAAACTTGGTGGCCGAGTGCACGACGATGTCCGCTCCATGTTCCAGCGGGCGGAAAAGATAGGGCGTGGCAAAGGTGTTGTCCACGATCACCGGGACGCCCCAGCTGTGCGCGATGGCGGCTACTGCCTCCAGGTCGATGATATCCGAGTTGGGGTTGCCCAGGGATTCCAGGTAAACGGCCTTGGTGTTGGGCCGCAGGGCGGCGGCAAAGTTCTGGGGATCGCGGCCATCTACAAAGGTGGTGGTAATGCCGCTTTCCCGCAGGGTATTGGCAAACAGGTTATAGGTGCCGCCGTATACGCTGGAGGAGGAAACGATATGGTCGCCCGCCACGGCGATATTCTGTATGGCATAGGCGATAGCCGCCGAGCCCGAGGACGTTGCCAGGGCCGCGGCGCCCCCTTCCAGCGCCGCAATGCGCTGCTCAAATACGTCGGAGGTAGGGTTTCCCAGCCGCGAATAAATGTTGCCGCCCTCGGTCAGGGCAAAGCGGCCGGCCGCCTGGGCCGAATCCTTGAATACATAAGAGGTGGTGGCATAAATAGGTACGGCCCGGGCGTCGGTAGCCGGGTCGGGCTTTTCCTGGCCTACGTGCAGGGCCAGCGTTTCAAAACGGTATTGTTTTTTGGACATAGGGACCTTCCTTTCAGTCTAAAATGTGCTTTGCCGGCGTGAGGCGAGGCACATTCGCCCAAAACGGAAGTTTTCCCGCAGCAGGGTGGTAAAGTAATATTGCATGGCCACCCGTCCTTTCGTAGTTTCATTAAAAGCAGTATAAAGCCTTTATCTTATATTGTCAATATGATTACTAGGATATAAACAAAAAAGTCAGGCTGGGCGCAATCTTCCCAGCCTGACTTTGCAGATGCCTAGAGCGACACCTTGCGGGATTCGCCGCTCATGGAGGCGAAAGTAGCCTGCGCCCCTTCCAGGTAAAAGACCTCAAAGCGGCCGTCATCCGGCGCATACATGTTTTTAAGGCCGGGGCAGGCCAAAAGCATAGCGGCCCGGGCCTCCCGGCGGGGGTCTACGGTCGCGCGGCCGGCCAGGCGCAGCCAACGGTCCTCGATACAGGCGCAAAATTCCACCTGGGGATTTTGCTGCATTTGCTTATAAACGTCCTTTTGGTTATTGGTGCAAAAGTAGAGGTGGCCCTCATAGATCATGGCCGCGCCGAAGGGACGGACGCGGGGCTGGCCGCCCTCATCAGTGGCCAGAAAATACACGCCCGCCTGGTTTAGAAACTGCAATACCTCTTCCATATTACGCTTGCCCCTTTCCAATAATATCCTTATACTACAAAGATAGAGGATTGCTTTGTAAATAACAAGTACGATATTAAGTAATAGTAGGTCGCCTTTAAGATACTATTGGAGGGAACAGAGGATGGAAAACCATGATAAGCAGGATCTTTACTTGGTCTGCCCTTATGTGACGGCGCAAAAGGTAGTAGCGGGTAAGTGGGCGGTGGTGGTGCTGCACCACTTGAGCGGGGGGACGCTGCGCTTTGGCCAACTCCAGCGCCTGATGCCCGGGCTCACCCAGGCCACGCTGACCAAGCAGCTGCGCGCGCTGGAAAGCAGCGGCCTGGTGCGCCGGCAGGTCTATCCGCAGGTGCCTCCCCGGGTGGAATACTCGCTAACGCCCATCGGTCAAGCCTTCCGTCCGGTGCTGGACAGCATTGCCCAATGGGGCGAAAAATATATCGCCTACATGCAGCAGCGCTAGGGATTTTGGCTGTCGGCCAGAACGGAGAAATCCTTTTGATGGCGGGGGATCAGCGTGCGGATATACCGCAGCGGGTGCAGCCCCAGCGCTGGGAAGAGGAAAAGGTAGAGCCCCACGCTGCCCAACAGCGTCAGGATGATCGCGCCAAAATCCCCCAGATTGCGGGCGAGCAGGCTCAGGTGGAAGATGCGCGTGCAAAGCCCCACCACCACCGCCGCCACGATGGGGACAAGTCCGCTGGCCACTGCCCTGGGCCAAAGGCCAAAGCGGCGGCGGATCAGGCACAGGCTGGCGGCCACTACGATCAGGGGGCTGACTACCATGCCCGCCAGGTAGCCGTAAATGTGCACTTGGGGCAGCGCCGCCACAAAATAGGTTACGGCCAGCTGGCAGGCCTCGCCTATGATGATGTAAAACATGCCCTGCTTTTGCAGCCCCAGCCCGTTTAAAATGCTCATGCAGATCATCTGGTAGTCCATCAGTATGGCGGAGACGGCCAGCAGGATCACGTAGACCTCGCTTAAATCCTGCCCGTAGAGCAGCCGGGAGAGCGAAGGCGCCAGCGGTACGATGATGGCCGTAGCCGGGAGGATGATCAGCCCTGTGGCCTGAAAGGCCTTTTGGATCTTGCGGCGCACATCCTCCCGCCGTCCCTGGGATAGGCTTTGGGACAGATGGGGCAGCAGCACGTTGGCAAGCGAGGTAGCCAGCACCATGGGCAGGGTGATCAGCGGCTGGGCCATGCCGGAAACGATACCCAGGGCCGAAACCGCCTCCTGCCGGGAGAGCCCCGCGCACATCAGCCGCTGGGGGAGCAGCACCGTGCTGGCGGCCGACAGGATGTTGGTAAAGACCGAGGAGCAGGATACCGGAAAGGCGATGGCCAGGATGCGGGTGAGCAGCCCGCGCCCCACCTTGCGCGGGCGGGGGCAGGCGTTGCGCCCGCACAGCTCGTGACGGTAGGCCATGCTCAGCCAGATCACTACCGGTATCTCGCTGATCACAAGCCCGGAGACGATCAGCGCCGCGGTACGGGTGTGGTCCCCGTTGCGTAGGCAGTAAAGCAGCCCCAGCACGGCGGCAAACTGCACGCCCTGCTCCAGCAGGTTGGAGATGGCGGTGTACTTGGTCTTGCGGATGCCCAGAAACAGAGATTCAAAAATGCCCTCAAAGCCGGCCAGAAAGATCACGCCCATAAAGATGATCAGCGCCGGGCCGGTGCGCTCGTCGCCCAGGATATGGGCGGAGATCACGTGATTATACTGCACCAGCGGCCAGGCGCAGGCGGCAAAGAGCAATAGAAAGATCAGAATACAGCTGCGGGTCAGGCTGCGGATAGCGGGCCCGTCGCTATGGGTGCGCATATCCGCGCTCAGCCGGGTCACGGCCAGGCGCACGCCCGTCAGCGTAGCGGAGATGACGATGGTGAAGACCGGCAGCACCAGCCGGTAGACCCCCAGCCCCTCGGCCCCGGCCAGACGGCTTAAATAAATGCGGTAAACAAAGCCCAGGATCTGCAGCGCCACCCCGGAGGAAGAGAGCACCAGCGCATTATAAAAAACCGAATCTTTACTGATCTTCAAATATCTATCCCTGCCTTTATGGGCCATCTGCCAGGGCCGCCGGATCACGGATGACAAAACCGTTTATTTACCATATATATCCTTGGGCAAAGGAATTTAGACGGGATAAAAGATAGAATGGCGAGAAATGCAAAACCGGCGCTTCTAAATAAGAAGCGCCGGTTTTTTAGGGATTTCGCCCGGCGGCTATGCTGCTCTTAGGGGTAAAACAGCGGCCACGGGCTTTGGAGGGTCGCAGCCTCGAACGCAAAGCCGCATGAAGCGGCGGGTAGGGCGCGGGCAAGGCTGCACGAATATTTACAAGGCATGCGCCCAGTAAAGCTGGTACAGGCCTGGTGATCAATAAAAAGCAATTTAGGCAGAAGAATGGCTCAACGCCGGTCATACAAAAAGAAGTATCGAATGAATACATAAGTCATTATAACGTTCGGCTTGTTATTTGTGAAGGGCTATCCGTCAATTCCTTAGGCGTTTGTGTATTCCGCCTCCCCGTAAGACCGGGTTTATGCGGTGAACGCCGCCGGTACCGGAATTCGCCAATCAGCCACATTAGCGTAGGAATGCCCAGCTGGAGGGGCAAAACAAAGTAGGGATAGACCGCATAAATGTGCTCTGCCTCCAGCGAGGTACGGTAGATCCACAGGGACAGCGCGGCCGTGGCAAAGATCAGCGGCACATTCAGCGCCTTGCTGGATACCGGGATGCCCAGCAGTGTGCTTAGCGCCCGGCTGGCGGCGAACACCCCAACGCAGATTTTGATGAACCCCGCCAGGATCAGATTGACGCTGACCAAGGCCTCAAACCGGGTGAGGAAGTTGCCCGCCGAGAGAATACGTACGGAGGAATAGCCCGGGTAGAGGGTATGGGAGATCGCCACCGGACCCAAGACCAGGATATTGCGCAGGGTGCTGAGCATGAACAGCGCCGCGGTGATGGCCAGGGCGATATAGAGCGCGCGGTTGGGTTCCTTTTTAGGTTTGAAGGTATCGAACACAAACAGAAATAGCACCGTTTCCCCAAAAGGGGAGCCCAGCGCGTTGAACGACCCCTGGATCAGATCCTTGGGCGGGGCCTCAAACATGGGCAGTAAATTATGGAAGTCCATATCCGTAATGCCGATGATACAGGTTCCCGCTACCACCAGCACCACCAGCGGAAGGATATAGATGCTCCACTGCCCAAGGGTGCGTACCCCGCTGCGCACGCCATATAGGCTGAGTATCGCCAGAGCGAAGATCATCAGGTACTGCGGCGTCTCGGGGATCGAGGTGATCTGGATATAGTCCGACAGGGTGCGCAGCGCATGGGCCGCCGTATACAGGGCATAGAGGCAAAAAAGGATGGTAAGGAAGCCGCCCAGTACCCTGCCAAAGCACAGGCGCAGCATCTCGGCCCCGTTTTTGCCGGGGAAGAGGGTGAGCAGCCGCGTATACAGCACGATCAGCGGGATGGCCATGATCAGCCCGCCCAGCGTGGCGATCCACCCATCCTGATAGAGGTGCGTGCCCTCTGCGTGGATCAGCCCGGTGCCCAGTGTAAAGAGCACGAAAAGGCAGACGGCCTGCGAGCGGGAGAGGATTTGTTCGTGCATAAGCGCCTCCTAGTGATCGGTCCCCACGACGGGGGTAAATAATGAGGTCAGCGAATCCGATCCGTGGTTGACCGGAAGGATCTCATAGAGGATAAACCCTGACATGGATAGGGCGAGGATACATACGTAAACCACTGCCAGCCGCCTGGGCTTTTCCTTGCGGTGCGGCCAGAAATCCACAAAAAATGCCAGCACGCCAAAGAAGAGGATCAGCACAATCGCCATGGTATAACCTCCCTTATATCTGGAATAGGCCTGCGTTGCGCAGGTTGACGGTCACCGTCAGCTCATAGGGCAGCGCGGCAAACTCCTCCCGCCAGGCGGCAGCGTGGGCCTTCCAGTAATCCGGATAGGCGATCTCCAGCGCCCGGCCAAAGCCCAGAATGTCGTTGCGGTAATGCTTTTGTGATAGGGTCAGCAGCTCGTCTATGCTCTGCTCCACTTCCTGTTGGGCAATATCCCGCAGGCGCTGTACATCCTCGCCCAGCACCTCGGCAGAGCGGTTATCAATCTCACCCAGCGAAAGGTTGAGGATGACCTCGATCCCCATATGCAGTTCGCCGTCCTCAAAGCGGGGATTGAGCGAGCAATGGGTATCGTATACTTCAAAGGAGATATTGCCCTCAGGCACCTGCGGAAGATGCGTAGCCAGAATGCTGCCCTGGGACTGGTTGGTCAAAAGCGTATAGACCTTGGAAAGCTCGGGGGAGAGGTAGCCCGCCAGCGCATCGCCTTCAAAAATGGCCGTGCCGCTTAAAATAGGGATGGGTTCTTCGATGGAATCGTCCAGCCCGACGGCGGGCAGCGCGAGGGCCTGCGCCTGGGAGGTTTCAAGCATGGTATAGGCGCGGTAAAGCGCGATGTCCGGGGCCATGGAGGCACTGATAAGATCGCTGCGCAGACTGTCGTTGATGGTAAAGGCGGTAATCCCTTCCGCGATGGGAGGGCTCATCAGCACCTCGGAGGCGCTGGCTTGCTGCGAGACCAGCAGCTTCATGGTCGAGCGGGGCTCAAGGTCGCGCAAAAACCAGTCCATCACCGGTTCAATGCCCTCTTTGGCCAGTTCCTCCCCCAGGATGAGGATCTCACAATGGCTCCAGTAAAGGCGCTTGGCGGTCTTGGGTACCGCGTTGCGCACGGCCTCAAAAATCGTATCGCCTTGGCTTTGGATGTAGACGGTGCGTATCTCATTCCCCTGGATGTCCGAGTTGGTATCCAGCACCTCTACCGTCAGCTTATAGCGCTTTCCATCCTCCCCTTTATCCAGCGCGGCGCCCGCAACGACCGAGAGGGATTCGATCTCCCGGGCGTACTGGCACCCGGTCAGGGGCAGCAGGGTGCATGCGATCAGCAAAGCGGCAAAAATTCTGCAGGCGGTTTTAAACTTTTTCATTGGCTCTTCTCCCTGGGGCTAGGCCCCATGCGCACGCGGTTGCGGGATAGGAAGCTGGGCCGGGTGCGCATATTCCACCAAGGGGCGCGCACGGCCAGATCTTTAAGCTGCTGCCAGGATGGCTTGCTCAAAGGGGTGATGATGGGCAGGCCAAACGAGCGCACGTTGAGCAGGTGCAGTAGCAGCGCGGCCATGCCGAATATCCATCCGTATAGCCCTAAAACGGAGGACAATACCAGTAAAAAAGCGCGGAAGATCATCGCCGAGGATTTCAGCTTGGGCACCATAAGCCCTGTGATCCCCGTCATGGCGATGACGATCAGCAGCGGAGCGCTGACGATCTTGGCCTCTACGGTAGCCTGCCCAATCACCAGCGCCCCCACGATGGAGAGCGCCTGGCCCACCCCCATGGGCATGCGGATGCCGGTCTCCCGCAAAATATCGAATACCGCCAGCATCAAAAAGGTCTCCAGTATCGTTGGGAAGGGGACGTTTTGGCGCGAGGCGCTGATGCTGATGAGCAGCGGGGTGGGAATCAGCTCCTGATGATAGGTGACCAGCGCCACATAAATAGCCGGTAGGCTGATGGTGATGAAAAAGGCGAGAATGCGCAAAATGCGGCTGATGGAGGCGTATAGGTAGTTGACGTAATAATCCTCATCGCTCTGGAAGGATTCGATCAACAGATAGGGCGCGCTCAGCACGATGGGGGTGCCGTCCAGCAGTACCGCCACGCGGCCCTCCAGCAGCCTTGCCGCCACCACATCCGGTTTTTCGGTTATGCCTACGGTGGAAATAGGGGAGTAGGGCGAATCGGTAATGAACTCCGCCAGATAGTTGACGTCCAACAGCCCATCCATATCAAAGGTGGAGATGCGCCTTTTCACCTCTTCCACCATCTCGGGTTTGGCGATCCCCTCAATATAGCAAAGGCAGGCCTGGGTATGGGTGGTATCCCCCAGGGACTGGAATTTCATCTTCAGCCGGTTCGAGCGGATGCGCCGGCGGATCAGGGAAAGATTGATCATCAACCCTTCGGTAAAGCCCTCCCGGGGGCCGCGCAGCACCTTTTCGGATTCCGGCTCGGAGATCGAGCGGGTCTGCCATCCCTTGGTATCGATGATGACGATCTGATCCACGCCGTCGATAAAAAAGGCGGTATCCCCATAGGTCACCCGCTGAACCAGGTCCTCAAAATCCTTGGCCATGGAGATATCCCCCATGGGCAGCACGGTGGAGAGGATCTCGCTTAGCGGGGCCCCCTCAGGCGGGGCGATGGGGGTCTTCATCAGGGGATAAAGCACGTTTTCGTTTACCGTTTCTCCATTGGCTAACCCCTCAAAATAAACGATGGCCCCTTGAATGGAGCTGTCGTGCCGGTTGGCAAATTCGCGTACTTTCAGCACGTCGATATCCTTAAAGATCTCCCGGAGCATGGCCAGGTTTTCTGCCCGCGATGCGGAAAACTTCAGATCCTTGAGCGGTTTCCCGTCGATGCCGGTGTAGGGCAACTCGGCTTTTTTCTTCCGGACGATGCGTTTTAGCTGCATGTTCGCGCTCCCCCTTTCTAGGTCTACATTAGTATGGATGCCCGTTTGGTAAAATATTCAGGCCCGTCCCCAAATAAAAGACGGGCGCAAAAAGAAAAACCGCGGCGCTGGTCGGGCGCCGCGGTAAAATTGAAACCGGTAAGGAGGCCGCATGCCGTCTATGACGGGTTGTCGTCTATTTGGTCGATCAGGCCGGTCAGCAGGGCAGCGTGCCCTTTCTCATCGGCGATGATGTCATCCAGCGCGTTTTGTACCTGCGCATCGGGTATCTGGGCGCGGTGGCGCCTGTAACGGGCGATGGCGCGCTTTTCATCCGCAAGGTTCTTTTGCAGCAGGCCTCGTACATCCTGCCGGTAGCAGGGCATTGCGCCATCCCAGTATTGTACGTGTCCGTCAGGATAGGCCGCTACGATGGGGTCGCCGCCCCGCTGGGCGATCAGGATAGAAAGCGTCTTAAAGTGCCGCATTTCGTCTTTGGCAATTCTGCCTAGCGCTTGGGCAATGCTTTCATGCCCAATGGAAAGGATGACGCTGGCATAGGTATATTGGAATATAGCCGTGGTTTCCGAGGCTTCATCAAATGCGTCTTGTGCCAGGAGAGAGAGCCAGCACGGGCAGCAGGGGCCGCCGGGCTGCTGGGGGCGGCAGGGGCAAAGGCCCTTTTTACCAGCCACAGCCGCAGCCGCACTTGCAACCGCATTTGCACCCACAGCTGAACGCGCCGTCGTTACAGCCTACGGTATAGCCGGCGGTCTGGGCACAGTTGCATTCGCAGGGGGCCTGGCAATTCATCGTACCGTTGCTTTTGGTGCAATAAGTGCAAAACGGCTTGCACCGGCAGGTGTCGTTATCAAAACAGCCGTTGTCGCGGTTATTGTCATCCACGATCTGGCGCCAGTCGCAGTGGCGCAGCAGGGCCATATCCAGGGTACGCTCGTCGCCGCAGGAGCAGGCGGGGTAGCTACAATTGCAATGGGAAGAACAGCAAGACATAAGTTTTTCCTCCTTCAAAGATATCTTCGTGCCGGGCGGGCCTTGTTTTCCGCCCTACCATAAGATATGTGGAGGTATAGTTTTGGGTGATATGGAATAGGGATATTTTTTAAGATATTTTAAAGGCCGGCAGGGTATTAAAATCCCCCGCTTTTATTTCGCGGGGGGATATACCAGCTTTATATCTAAGTGCTAGTGTTCTTTTTCGCGGCAGTTGGGGCAATATCCGTAAAGCAGGAGCTGGTGCTCGGTAATATCAAAGCCGGTATCCTTGGCCAAATTCTCCGTCACCTCATGCAGCGGGCATTCGTCCAGCGTAAGGCGCTTATTGCACTTTAAACAGACCAGATAATGGTGGTGGGCCTGGGTTGCCTTGCGGTAACGGGCCGCGCCGTCGGCCTCCGGCTCGCGCACCGCAAGCCCGCGGGTGCAAAGCCGGTCCAGCGTGCGGTAAACGGTGGTCAGCGCCAGTTTGGGGTGCTGGGCGCGCACGCTTTCATACACATCTGCCGCGGTCAGGGGGACGCTGGCCTGCATCAGGCACGCATAGATCGCATCGCCCGTGGCGGTCCGGCGGAAGTTTGCCATGCCTAAAACCCCTTTCATCCTTCAGATCACCCCTATTATCCATCAATTTGGCTGAAAAATCAATCGAATTGGGACGTAAGGCTTGCAAGAGCGGGGATCAAACGGTTATACTCTTACTGCAAGCAATTTGCAATAAAGCGGCGGGGAAGGGATAGCTTGAAAAAAACGATGGCGGTACTGCTGGCGCTGGTGCTGGCACTGCTCCCTTTGGGCGGCTGCGCTTCCACCGGGGAGGAGACGCCCCGGGCGCGGTTGCAGGTGGTGGCTTCCTTTTATCCCATGGCGCTTTTGACCGAGCGGGTGATAGAGGGGGTGCCCGGGGTCGCCCTGCACACCATGGCGCAGATGAACACCGGCTGCCTGCACGATTATCAGCTGCAGCCCCGGGATATGAAGATATTAGAAAATGCGGATGTGCTGGTATATAACGGCGCGGGGATGGAAGGGTTCATTGGCCGGGTCGCCGCGTTAAGGCCCGGGCTTAAGCTGATAGAGGCCAGCGCCGGGCAGGCGCTGCTGGAGAGCGCCGCGCACGAACACGAACATGAAGACGGACATGAGGCGCACGAGGAACATCACCATGGCGATGCCAACGCGCACCTTTGGCTCTCCCCCAAGCGCGCCATGGCGCAGGTGGAGAATATCCGGGATGAGCTGATAGCGGCCGACCCGGAATACGCCCAAGTTTACCGGGAAAACGCCCAGGCCTTTTTGCAGGAGTTAGAGCAGCTGGACGGGCAGGTCGCAACCCTGCTGGCCCCCTGCCAGGGACAGGGCGTGGTGACCTTCCACGAGGGGTTTACCTATCTCTTAGAGGATTATGGCCTATACCAGGCAGGGCTGCTGCAGACCGATGACGAGAATGCGCCCAGCCCCCGCTATATGGCGGAGCTGATTGATCATATCCGCCAGGAGGGCATTGCCGCCCTGTTTTGCGAAAAGCAGTATTCCACCCGTCTGGCTGAGGCTATCTCACGGGAAACGGGCGCGAAGATCTACACCCTGGATACCATTGTTTCCGGCCCGGGTGGGCGGGATGCATATGCCAATGCCGTGCTGCAAAATGCGCAGACCATAAGTGAGGCTTTGAAAAAATGAACCATAATCATCAACAGGGGCTGTGTGAGATCAAGATCAAGGAGCTGAGCGTGAAAAAGGGCGGCCGGCAGCT
Source organism: Luoshenia tenuis (assembly GCF_014384745.1). Taxonomy (NCBI): domain Bacteria; kingdom Bacillati; phylum Bacillota; class Clostridia; order Christensenellales; family Christensenellaceae; genus Luoshenia; species Luoshenia tenuis. Next base: position 402,928 of record NZ_JACRSO010000001.1, on the reverse strand, counting down.
GCTGTCAGGTATATCCTTTGCGCTGGACTGCGGGCAGCTCACCGCGCTGATCGGCCCCAATGGCGCGGGCAAGACCACGCTGTTGCGCGCGCTACTGGGGGACCTGCCTTATCGTGGCAGGATCGATTACGTGCGCTACGACGGGCGCCCCAGCCGGGCGCAGATCGGCTATGTGCCGCAGCTGCTGGAATTTGACCGCAGCGCGCCGGTCAGCGTGCTGGATTTTCTGGCCGCGGGCTATACGGGCTTCCCGGTGTTTCTGGGCGTGCCGCAAAAGGTACGCGCCCAGGTGGAGCAGGCGCTTGGACAGGTGGGCTGCCCCCAGGCGATCGACCGGCGGATGGGGGAACTGTCCGGCGGTGAGCTGCAGCGGGTGCTGCTGGCCATGGCGCTCAACCCCCTTCCGGATCTGCTGGCGCTGGACGAGCCCTTCTCCGGCATCGACCAGAGAGGGTTAAAGGATTTTTATGCCCTGGTGGCACATCTGCGGGACAGCTACCACATGTCCATCGTGCTGGTATCCCACGATCTGCAATGGGTGCGGGAGCAGGCGGATCAGGTGGTATTGCTGGAGGGCGGCCGGGTAGCGGCGGCGGGCGCGCCGGAGGCGGTATTTGGCACGCCGGCCTTCCGCCAGGCCTTTGGAGAGGGGGAGTAGGGATGGAATGGATCGCGCAGCTCTTCCCGGCGCTTCGGTATGACTTTATGCAAAACGCCCTGCTGGCGGTGGTGATGATCGCTCCGGTAATGGGGCTGCTGGGGACCATGGCGGTCAACAGCCGCATGGCCTTTTTCTCGGATGCGCTGGGCCACAGCGCGCTGACCGGCATCGCCCTGGGCGTGGCGCTGGGCATCGATCAGCCGGTGATCTGCATGCTGGCCTTTGGGCTGTTTTTAGCGCTGGTGATCACGCGCATCAAAAACGCCAATACCCAAAGCGCCGATACCATTATCGCCGTGTGCTCAGCCGGGGCCATGGCGCTGGGGTTAGCTATCCTCTCTCGGGGCGGGGGCTTTGCCAAATACTCGCAGATCCTGGTAGGAGATATCCTCAGCGTTTCCCCCAGCGATTTGCTTTCGCTGCTGGTGGTGCTGGTGGCGGTGGTGGGGCTGTGGTTCTATCTCTCCAATGCGCTGATGCTGATCTCGGTAAACCGGCCGCTGGCCGCCAGCCGGGGGATCCCTGCGGCGGTGTACGAATACGTGTTTGTAGGCGTGGTGGCGGTGGCGGTGATGCTGGCCATCCAGTGGATCGGCATTTTGCTGATCAACGCGTTGCTTATTTTGCCCGCGGCGGCGGCGCGCAATATCGCCCGCAATATGCGCCAGTACCACCTGCTCTCGGTAGGTATTGCGCTGGTGTGCTGCGTTGGCGGGTTGTTTTTAGCTTTCGAAATGGATATCGCGGCGGGCGCCGCCATCGTGATGCTCTGCGCCCTGGCTTTTGCGGCCACCTACCTTGTGCGCGGCCGGTTGGGCGGCCGGTAAGGAGGGGTATATGGCAAACTGTAACCTTTGCCCGCGCAACTGCAATGCGCCGCGTGGAGAGAAAGAAGGAACGGGCTTTTGCGGCATGGGCACATTACCGGTGCTGGCCCGCGCTGCCCTGCATTTTTGGGAGGAGCCCTTTATCTCCGGCGCCCGAGGGTCGGGCACGGTGTTTTTCTCCGGGTGCGCGCTGGGCTGTGTCTTTTGCCAAAACGATGTGATCAGCCGCCAGCGCTTTGGGCAGGTGTTGACGGTGGAGCAGCTGGCCGGCGTTTTCCAGTCGTTGGAGCGGCAGGGCGCGCACAACATCAACCTGGTCAACCCCACCCACTTTGTGCCGGCCATCGTCCAGGCGCTAAAATGCTACCGGCCGCGTATCCCCATCGTGTACAACAGCGGGGGATACGAAAAACCCTCTACCCTGCGGGCACTGCGGGGCTTGGTGGATATCTACCTGCCGGATTTTAAGTATATCTCGCCCGAAACCGCCGCTCGCTACGCCGGCGCGCCGGATTATTTTGCAGTAGCCGCAGAGGCGATAGAGGAGATGGCCCTGCAGACCGGGCCGCTGCAGCTGGACGAGGACGGGCTGCTGCAAAGGGGCCTGGTGGTGCGCCACCTGGTGCTGCCCGGCCATGTGAAGGAGAGCCGCGCGATCCTGCGCTATTTAAAGGAAGCCCTGCCGCCCGGGTGCGCCGTATCCCTGATGGGGCAGTACGTGCCCTGCGGCCGGGCCAGCCAGTTCCCGGAGATCGACCGGCCCCTGACCGCGCGGGAGTACGACCGGGCGGTGCAGACCTTTATGGAGCTGGATTTTGACCATGGCTTTGTACAGGAAAGGGGCGCGGCCAGCAAGGCCTTTATTCCGGACTTTTCCTTGCAGGGCCTGCCGGAGCAAGGATAAAACAACCGCCTGCCGGTCTAACCGGCAGGCGGTTTTGCTTATGCAATCCATATACTAAAGAGGTAAGAGATACTGGCAAAACGGTATTTCATCCGCGTTTGGGGCAACCCGCTACCATTGCGGATGGGGGAACTCTCTTGGCAACTGTCGGGCTGTGCCTGCGCAGGATAGAACCGGGCAAAGTGGCCGCCATGAGATTCCTCGCTGACGCTTCGGAATGACCGCATCGGAAATTCTAACCCGCGCGTTTAAGTATAGGTTTTCGTTCAGTAGAGAGCCAAAGCTTAATGCGAAACAGGGAGAAAAGTTAAGGAACGCATTTTATTCGTTAAGGGGGAAGGGGGATTCCGATTTCCCCCTTTACCCCCTTAACAATCCCTAATCCCCCCAAACGGCCACTCCGTGGTGGGGACGGAGGTTTTTCAAACTCTCCGATGCTAATGAACCAATTAATTCTCCGGCCGTTTCGCTTGTGCTCCGCTGCTTGTTTTCCATTTCTCTTGCCTCCCTCTGACGAGGGAGGTGGCGCACCTTTAGGTGCGCCGGAGGGAGAGAATCCGCTGAATAAAAACTCATGCTTTATTGAGCGCCCCATTGCTCCTGTCATTCAGAGCGCAGGCGAAGCCGGCGCGAAGAATCCGGTGGTGTTGCACGCTTGCCCTACCTGCCCCAGGCTGCATTGAGATCGGCTAAGCCCGGCGGTCAAAAAAAGCCCGCTCTTGTTGGGCGCGCAATGGCAGGCGCTGCGAAAGGATGCGCATAAAAATAGGCCTTCTTGCATAAACCCTCTCCGCCCATCAGCCCCGGGGCCGCCATGTTGCGCACGCTTATTCACCTTCAAACAGATCCCGCTGCAGGCTGGCCATAAAATCCGCCACCAGCGCGTTTTTCTCCTGCCAAAAACGCTGGCCACTCCGGGTGCGCATGGGGTTTTGGCTGTGCAAAGGCAGGGTGTATTTTTGCAGATGGCGCCAGGTGGCCTCAAAGCTCTGCGCCTCCCGGGGCCGGGCGCCTTCGGCCATACAATCCCATAGGATGGACAGCGCCCCGGTCTCATCCAGCGCGTCCGCATCCATCAGCACCTGCTGGTCCAGGGTAAGGGCATTTGGCGGCAGCTTTTTATCGGAATGCCGTGCGATTAAAAAACAGACCTTGGCGGTAAAGCCTGGGTCAAACCCCGCCGCATCCAGATATGCCCGGCAGATGCGGGCGCTGTGGATGGGATGGGTATGGACCGGATCGGGAAAGGCATAGCCCGCATCGTGGAAAATGACGGCGCAGCGCACCGCCTCCCCGTCGGCCTTTTCCTCCCGCAGCAGCCGCTGCGCCCAGTGAAAGACCCGCTGGGTGTGCGCATACCGGTCGCGAAAGGCGAAATCTACCCGGCCGCCGCCTAAGGGGATGGCCTTGTGTCCTTCCAGAATGCGGCGCACGTGCTCCCACATGCGCGCCATCTCCGCCTCGCTCAGCGCCATGGCACCGCCTCCTTATCCTCCGGGCGCGCAGGGAACGGGCCCGGCTTTGCCCTGATTTTACGGCGAAAGCGGGAGGATTGCAAGCCCTATTGCCGGTACCCCTGCAAAAAGTCTCCGATTTTTTCAACCCCTTGGCGCAGCACATCGCACTCGGGCAGGTAGACGATGCGGAAGTGATCGGCATCCGGCCAGTTAAAGCCGCTACCCGCCACGATCAGCACCTGTTTTTCCCGCAGCAGGTCCAGGGCAAAGCGCTCGTCATCCTGAATATTAAAGCGGCCGTCCAGCCGGGGGAAAATGTAAAAGGCCGCCTGGGGCTGCACCACGCTTACCCCGGGGATGGCGCGCAGCGCCTGGACCACGCAGGCCCGCTGCTCATAAATACGGCCGCCGGGCAGCAGGTCGGGGTCGGGCTGGTCGGGGTTGGAGAGGGCCTTTTCCACCATGTATTGGGCGGGTACTCCCGCGCACAGCCGCATGGAGGAGAGCAGGTTCAGCCCATCGATATAGCCGCCCATCCCCGAACGGTCCCCGCTCAAGCACATCCATCCACAGCGGAAGCCCGCCACCCGGTGGGATTTGCTAAGCCCGCCAAAGGTGACGCAAAAAACTTCCGGCGCCAGCGCCGCGATGGAGGTGTGCTTAAGGCCGTCCATCACCAAACGGTCGTATATCTCGTCGCTAAAGAGGATCAGCCCCTTCTCCCGGGCGATGGCGGCGATATCCTGCAGCAACCCGGAAGGGTAGAGCGCGCCGGTAGGGTTGTTGGGGTTGATCAGCACGATGCCCTTGGTGCGCGGGGTGATCTTGCGGCGGATATCCTGGGTATCCGGCAGCCAACCGGAAGCCTCATCGCAAAGATAGTGCACCGCGCGGCCCCCGGCCAGGGTAGCCGCGGCCGTCCACAGGGGGTAGTCCGGCGCGGGGATGAGGATCTCGTCCCCGCTGTCCAGAAGCGCCTGCATACTCATCAGGATCAACTCGCTGACGCCATTGCCGATATACACGTCCTCCATCGTCACGCCTGCGATGCCCTTGTGCTTGCAGTAACCGGCCACGGCCGCGCGGGCGGCGGGCAGGCCCTTAGAATCGGTATAGCCCTGGCCCAGGCGCAGCCCCTCCTGCATAGCCTGCAGGATATCGGGCGGACAGCTAAAGCCAAAGGGGGCGGGGTTGCCGATGTTGAGCTTGAGCACCTGCTGGCCCGCCTGCTCCATACGGGCGGCCTCCTGGGTCACGGGCCCCCTTATCTCATAACACACGTTGTTCAGTTTTTGGGATTTATCGTAGGTTCGCATGTGGCATAGCCTCCTTTTTCCATTAAAAAAGCCCTAAACCGGAAAACTCCGGCTTAGGGCGAATGCGCTTATAGCGCCATCCGTGTTACCACCTAAATTCGGGGGGAAGGGTACCTCTCCCCGCGCTCTGCTGCGGTACCAACATACCGCACCCCTTGTAACGGCGGGGCCCCGGCAGGGCTTTAGGGCTTTTGAACCCGTTGGGCCTTGCAGCTCCGGAATGGCTTCCATGCGCCGCGGGGAAGATTTTCACCAAGTCTCTTCTCTCTTTTACCTGCGCGGGGAACATGTACTTTTTTCCTTCATCGCTTTATTTCGTCCATTCTAGCATTTGGAATGCCGTTTGTCAAACCCGGCGGCGCAAAAGGCAGGCTTATAGCCCCAACCGCTGGAATTGCTCAGCCGGCGCGTCGTGCTCGCGCAGCTGGGCCCGCAGCGCGCGGATGAACTTTTCTTCCAGCGCGTCATCCCGCAGGGGGTGGCGCTGGCCCGGGTCGTCATGGATGCTGAAAAGCAGGCTGCGAAACAGGGAATCCTCCCGGCGCACGTTCTCTCGCAGGGGCTCTCCGCATTGGTTCATGTCCACGCAATATACCGGCATATCCGTCCAAGAGAGGTAACGGCCTACGTCCAGCGCGCCCTCGGGGATATCCCGCCACCAATACTTGTAGTAGGAGGTCATCATAGACATGTAGGCGTACAGCGGCGCGTTTTCCTTACTTTTAGGCGCGCGGAAATAGGTATAGTATCCATCGGTCAGGTTCACCGGCATCCCAAACCAGCCGTAAAGCGCATAATCTCGTACCCGCTTTTGTGCCCCGTGCAGCAGCGGCCAAAGCGTGCGGCCGTGGATGGGCCCCTGCGCCGTACAGCTGAAATGCTCCAGAATAGTGGGCATCAGGTCTATGGTCTGGGTCAGCGCGGCGCAGCGCTGGCCCGCCCGCTCATCCCCAGGCAGGTGGATGAAAAGGGGGATGCGGCACATCTCGTTCCAGGCGTGGAAACAGTTTTTGCCCGTAACCCCGTGCTCGCCCAGCATGTGCCCGTGATCCGAGGTAAAGATCACCAGCGTATCCTCCCAAAGGTTTTGCCGGTCCATCTCATTGAGCAGCTTGCCCAGCCATTTATCCGCCATGGAGAGGGTGGCGCAGTATAGGTTGCGCAGGTGGTCTACCGCCTCGGGCCCCTCATCGGCGTTTAACGCGTCGTACCGGGGCCACTCGTAGAGCGGGCCCTGATAATGATCGGGATACAGGGCCTTGAACGCCTCCGTACAGTCGAAGGGCTCGTGGGGGTCGAACACCTCCACCTGTAAAAAGTAGTTATCCGCGCCCTCGTTATCCCGCAGCCATTGGGTGGCGGCCGCAAAGGTACGGGGGGTAGGATGGTCTGCATCGGTTTTAAAATGCTGGCGGTTGCACTGGTACTGCCGCTGAGCCTGGCCCAGGTAGGCGCGGGGCATCTGCGGGTCCCGCACTTGGGAGGCCCATACATCGGTCTCCTGCCCGCGGATCAGGTCCCAGGTATCGTACTGCTGCATATAGCCCTCGCCGCCCAATTCAGCGTAATGGCAATGGTCGGTGGCGATGTGGGTAAACACGCCCTTTTCCCGCAAAAGGGTAGGAAAGGTGACGTCAAAAGGCTCGATAGGGCCCCAGCCCCGCTCTAAAAAGTTGATGCGCCCAGTCATCAGGTCCCGCCGGGCGGGCATGCAGGGGGCCGAGCCGATAAAGTGGCTGTCAAACACCAGGCTGCGCCGGGCCAGCCGGTCGATATTCGGGGTGATGGCGCGCCCGGCCGCATCGTAGACCTTTAGCATATGGCGGTTGAGCGTATCCATCATGATCATGATCGCTTTCAAAATCCAATCCCTCCTTGTCCACTCGTTTTATAACCTACCCTTATCATACCACAAAACGGCGCGCAAAAATGGATAAGGTCAATTCTGCCGGTGCCGATGGGAACGAATTCATATGGGTAGCAAAAGCCGGTACAGCTACAAGCTGTACCGGCTTTTAAGATCGGCTTAAGCAGCGTTTACCCTAAAAGGAACCGGGCGATCAATTCATGCCCGATGGAGGGGTCAGGGCACAGGGCGGCGGCCTGCGCCTCGGTATAGCGCCGGTCCGCGTGCCGCTGGGGATGGCTGCTGTCGTAGAGCAGGTAGGGGATGGGGTCGTGCACATGGGTGCGCAGCGTCAGCGGGGTGGCATGGTCGGGCAGCAAGAGCAGCCGGTAATCCTCGCCTATATCCGCCAATCCGCCCAGCAGAGGCTTTAATACCCGCTGATCCAGCCGGTGGATGGCCTCTACCTTATCGGCGGCAATGCCGCTGTGCCCGCACTCATCCGGCGCTTCCAGGTGCAAGAACACAAAGTCGTCCCCTTCCTTTAGACAATGAAGGGCGGCCTGTACCTTGCCTTCGTAGTTGGTCTCCAGCTCTCCGGTGGCCCCCTCTACATGGATGGGGCGCAGCCCCGCGCAGATGCCGATGCCGTGCAGCAGCGGCACGGCGGATACCACGCTGCCCTTTAAGTGGAATTTTTCATAAAAGGGCGTCAGGCTGGGCTTGCGCCCCTCGCCCCACAGCCAGATGCTATTGGCGGTCTCAAGCCCTTTGGCCTTGCGCGCCAGGTTGACCGGGTGGTTCTCCAAAAACGCCGCGCTCTTTTTCATAAAATGCAGCAACTGTTCGCTCAGCGGCCCCTGGGGCAGGTGCGCGGCGATCTTTTCGCCCAAAATGTCATGGGGCGGGGTGGTCTTTAGCCCTTCGATCTTATAGGGCATCTCGCCTGTATCCATCACCAGCACGTGGCGGTAAGTGGCGCCCACCGCCATGCGCACGGGCTCGTCGGCAAAATGGGCCATCAGATCCTTCATGATCGCTTCGGCTTCTTGCTGGGAGATCATCCCCGCGCTGTGGGAGACCATGGTGCGCGCCTCATACGCCGGCTCATCGGTAACATGCACCAGGTTGCAGCGGAATACCAGGTCCTTATCGCCCATCTCAACGCCCATGCTGACCGCTTCAAGGGGCGAGCGGCCGGTGTAATGGGCCGCCGGGTCATAGCCCATCAGCGAAAGGTTGGCCGTATCGCTGCCGGCGGGCAGGGAGCCTGGGATAGTGCGGGTCTGCCCCATCTCCGCGCGCAGGCACAGCGCGTCCATCTCGGGCTTTTCGGCCACCTCCAGCGGAGTTTTTCCGTCCAGGTCGGGGCAGGGGCGGTCGCTCATCCCATCGCCCACCAAGATAATATATTTCATCAAGGCGTCCTCCTTTGTTTTGACTCATCTTCCCCTATTTTAGCCCCGGCAGGGGCCGTTGGCAAGGGTAAACCGCGCACGGATTGGCAAGGGACTTTCCTGCGTGGTATGATGAGGGGGCGAAAGGGTGAATGTGAGATATGGAAAAGACCTGGCAGCTGGCGCTGCTCAAATGGTACCGGGAAAATAAGCGGGACTTGCCCTGGCGCAGGAGCCGGGACCCCTACGCTATCTGGGTCTCGGAGATCATGCTCCAGCAGACGCGGGTGGATACGGTCATCCCGTATTACCAGCGGTTTTTGGCCCTGTTTCCCGACATGAAGGCGTTGGCCGGCGCGCCGATTGAGAAAGTGTATAAGGCCTGGGAAGGGCTGGGCTATTATTCCCGCGCGCGCAACCTGCAAAGGGGCGCGCAAACCGTGCTGGAGCGGTTTGACGGCGCTATGCCCAGGGAGGCCGCGCTTTTGCAAAAGATCCCTGGCATTGGCGAATACACCGCCGGGGCCATCAGCTCCATCGCCTTTGACCAGCCCGCCTGCGCGGTGGATGGCAACGTGATGCGGGTGGGGGCGCGGCTGTATGGCGATGGGCAGGATATCGCCCTGCCCGCCACTAAGAAATACTGGCAGAAAGAAGCGCTTGGCTGGATACCGCAAGGGCAGGCGGGGGACTTTAACCAGGCCCTGATGGAGCTGGGCGCGCTGATCTGCCTGCCCCGGGGGGCCAAGTGCGCCGCCTGCCCGGTAAAGGAGTGGTGCCGGGCCTTTGAGAATGGTCAGGTTGAGGCGCTGCCGGTGAAATCCGCCAAGGCCAAGCCCAAGGTGGAACGCTACCGAGTGCTGGCGCTGGTGGATGAAAAGGAACGGGTGCTGTTTTGCCGCCGCCCTGAGGGCGGGCTGCTGGGCGGGCTTTGGCTGCTGCCCATGCTGGCGCAGGGGGAGGATGTGGAAAGCTACATCGCAAAATTGGGCCTTACAGCGGTAGAGCGGCTGCCCCTGGGCAAGGCGCGGCACGTATTTACCCACCTGGTTTGGGAGATGGAAGGGGAACTGATCCGCGTGTGCGGAGGCGGCAGCCTGCCCCAGGGCGGGGCCTGGGTGGAAAAGGGAGGCTGGCAGGCGCTGGCCCTGCCCGGCGCCCAGGCCAAGCTGGTGCGCGCGCTGGAGGAGGAGCTATGCTGAAGGAGAAAAAACTGGTTTTGGTGGCGCTCAATGCCAAGTACGTGCATACCAGCTTGGCGGTGCGCGCTCTGCGCGCCGCCTGCAAGGATACCCGCTGGCAGGTGGAGATCATAGAGCGCAGCATAGGCGATCCCTTAGACGCGGTAGCCGAGCAGATCGTGCGCGCCGGCGCGCAGATCGTTGGCTTTTCCTGTACGATTTGGAACGTCACGCTCGTCGCCCGGCTGTGTGCCCTGCTGCGGGCCGCGGGCTGTTCGGCCTTTTTCCTGCTGGGCGGGCCGGAGGTCTCCTTTGAGGGGGATGCGGTCTTTACGCGCATCCCGGAGGCGGACGCGGTGATCTGCGGGGAGGGGGAGGCGGCGCTGCGCGCCCTGCTGCAAAGCTACCCGGCCCTGCCGCGGGAGATACCGGGGCTGTGCCTGCCGGGCTGGAGCAATGTGAGGCCCACGCAGGTGGATGAGCTGGACCAGCTGCCCTTCCCCTACGAGGGCGGGGAGGGGATAGAGCCGGGGCGGATCTTATACTATGAGGCCTCCCGGGGCTGCCCCTTCCACTGCGGCTATTGCCTTTCGGGGGAAACGCAGCTGCGCCAGCTGCCGCTGCCCCGGGTCAAGGCAGAGCTGCGCACGTTGATGGCGGCGGGGGTACGGCAGGTAAAGTTTGTGGACCGCACCTTTAACGCGGACCCGGCGCGGGCGCGGGAATTGTTCGGTTATTTGATGGCGCTGGACCGCGAACTTGAGGGCAGCACTAACTTCCACTTTGAGATCGGCGGCCAGCTGCTGGATGAGGAAACGCTGGACCTGCTGGAGGAGGCGCGCAAAGGGCTTTTCCAGTTCGAGATCGGCGTGCAGTCCACCGACCGTGCGGCGCTGGATGCGGTGGGCCGTAAGGACGATTTTCAAAAGATCACCCGGGCGGTGCAAAGGCTGCGCCGCGCAGGGCGCATCCACCTGCACCTGGACCTGATCGCTGGGCTGCCGGGGGAAGGATACGCGCGCTTTGCGGCCTCCTTTAACGACGTATACGCCCTGACGCCGGACATGCTCCAGCTGGGCTTTTTAAAGCTGCTGCGGGGCAGCCGCCTGCGCCGGGAAGAAAAACTGCATGGCTATGCTTACGACCCGTACCCGCCTTACGAGATCACCGCCAGCCGGGATATTACTTATCTTGAACTGCGGCGCCTGAAAGCCGCGGAGGAGGCGCTGGAGCGCTATTATAACGCCCACCTGTGCGACAGGACGCTGCGCTACCTGATCTCGGTGCTGGAGGGGGACGCCTTTCGCCTGTTTCAGGGTTTGGGAGAGTATGCCGGGGAGATCGGCCTGCCCTGGCAGGGGCGCACGCCCCTGCAGCGCATGGAGATTTTATATGCCTATGCAAAGGCGCATATTCCCGGGGTAGATCTTGCTGCCCTTTCAGAGCTGCTGCGCTTTGACCTGCTGGAAAAGGAAAAGCGGCGCGGCCTGCCCTTGGCCCTGGCGCCGCTGGATACCCCGGAAACACGCAAAAAAATCCGCGCCCTGTATGGGGGCGCGGTACATTCCATCTATCCAGCAGCGGGGGAGATGGAGCCCTATGCTTTGCGGCGCGCTACCCATATCGAGCCCTTTCGGCTGGATATAGCGGCCTTTGAGGCCGTAGGGGCGCTGCAATGGCGGGCATGTTACTGGCTGTTTCGTTACGATGGGGCGGCACCGGTGGAATTGCCGGGTTGATGGATCACTCGTTTTCCGGGTCCTCATCCCGGCAGCGGGTGCAGCGCCAGTTACACTTGGGGTTTTTGCATACGCAGGTCTGATCCACGTTGTACAGGTCGGCCCCGCAGAGCGGGCAAAACGCCGGACAGTCTTGATTGTTTGGTTTGCTCATGTCCTTTCCCTCCTTAAAAATGGCCGGATGGGGTTGCCCCCTCTGGCCTTAAATTATATCTTTTTCGGGCGCAACGGCGCTTATTTGGCGCCGATAAAGCGCAGGATCTCGCGCTGCATCCGTTCCCGCTCGCTGGCGACATAGTAAGCGTGCCAGGAATCGTTCAGGGTTACGCGCCGTGTATGCGACTGGGAAAGCCGCCGGTCGATAATCGCGCCGCTTTTAAAGCGCACCGCCTCGTCGTTTTTAGAGTGGATCACCAGCGTGGGGATCGTGATGGCCGGCAGGATTTTTTTACTTTTGGCGATCAACCGCTCGATATCCATTACCCGGGGCAGATAGGCAAGATAACCCGGCAGGCTGGGCGGGGTCACGCTGTTGGAGCGGTGGTAAGCCATGGCTATGGCATTTTGCGCCGCATCCTTTTGTGAGGCGGATTTAAGGCCGTTGACCGCGCCGCGCGGGCTGAGTTTGATGCGCATGGGCGGGGCGATGGCCACTACCCCGGCGACCTGTTCCTGCCGGGTGGCGGCGGCTTCCAAGGCCAACAGGCCGCCGATGGAGTGGCCTACCAGATAAACGTTTTTATAGCACCGGCATATCTTTTCTACCTGCGCATCCGTATAGGCTTCCCAGGCGTCCAGCCGCGTGCGGGCAAACTGGGCGCTGCTCCCGCCATGCCCAGGCAGCAGCAGCGCGTAGGCGGCATAACCCCTTTGATATACGGCCTGGCATAAATCCTCAAACTGCAATGGGCTCCCCAGAAATCCGTGGATAAACAATACCGCCGCCTCGGCATCCCGCCGGGGCAGAAGGATCTCCCGGTGCTGGAAAGCCCCGATTTTTTCTGTTTCCATATTGGGTCCCTCTGTTATTTCCATTTAAGCCTATTTTACCACAGACGGGCCGCGCTATCCAGCCGCCGGGGAAAAGGAAGGGAGGTAAAGCAAGAAAGTAAGGCGAAGCTGAAGAAGGCGAACGTAATTTTTGAAGAATACAAAACGGGTTTTGCCATTTGGAAGTGGCGGCGCTGCCACAACTGCTTGCCTTTGACAATAGAGATGCTTCTTACGGGAATAAAAAAACATCGCAATCCACAAACGCGGGTTGCGATAGCCGACGCAGCCGTTGCTACGGCTTGCACCTAACGAATATGAACTGACATAATGGTTCAACCGCAAAAGTTGGTCGCGAAAGCGAACCGTTGCGAAGGCGTTTACAACCGAGCAGGTGAGATGAGCGTGACTTTTTGTGGAAAAAGAGCGATGACGGGGCAGCAAAAATCCCACCCGATTGATCGAGTGGGATTTTTGCCGCGAAGTCCATCGCGACGTGGTAGCGGCAGTTGGACTTGAACCAACGACCTATCGGGTATGAACCGATTGCTCTAGCCAGCTGAGCCATGCCGCCATATGGGAAACGCGAATCCATCGATCCGCGTTTCAAATTGGTTGCGGGGGTGGGATTTGAACCTCACGACCTCCGGGTTATGAGCCCGACGAGCTACCAGACTGCTCCACCCCGCGACGTCAACGCCGGCTCTCACCGGTGCAGAAATTAGTATATCCAATCTTGTCCTAAAAGTCAACTACTTTTTACGATTTTTAGTTTCAACCTGCCGGAACCGGGCAAAATGTTTGGAAAATTTGACGAAAGCGCCCGCCCGCGCAGGAGAAAGGGCGAACGGTATGGAAATGCATAGTGCAGATATATGTGGCTTAAAGGGGGATAAGACGATGGAAGTTTCCTTGCGCGAGGATTATTTGGACGAGGTGCAGGGCCGGGGACGGCGCTATTTCCGCGGATGGGTGCCGGAGGGCGCGCCTCGCGCCGTTTTGCAGATCGCCCACGGCATGGCGGAGCATAGCGGGCGCTATGACGATTTTATGCGCTTTCTGGCAGGGCGCGGCATTGCGGCCTTTTGTATGGACCATGCGGGGCACGGCCGCTCGGCTCGGACGCAAGCGGAGTATGGCTTTTTTGGCGATGAGGGCGGCATGGCGGCCGCCATTGGCGATATGCGCCGCTTCACGCAATGGCTGTCCGGCGCTTATCCTCATATCCCGCTGATTTTGATGGGGCATTCCATGGGCTCGTTTATGGTGCGCCAGTACCTGGCACAGGATGCCTCGGCGCTGAACGGAGCGATCCTTATGGGAACGGGGGGCGTAAACAAGCAGGTGGGCATGGGGATCATGCTGGCTAAGCTGGAGCGGCTGCGCATCGGCCGGATGGGGAGGAGCAAGCTGATCGACAAGCTGGCTTTTGGCGGCTTTAACAAGCCCTTTGCCCCGGCGCGCACGCCTTACGACTGGCTGAGCCGGGACGAGGCGATGGTAGACGCCTATATTGCCGACCCGGCCTGCGGCTTTGCCTTTACCGCCCAGGGGTATTTGGACTTATTCGAGCTGAACCGCGCCGTCAATTCTATCGAATGGGCGCGCAAGCTGCCGCCCAGGCTGCCGCTGCTGCTGGTCAGCGGAGATCAGGACCCGGTAGGCGGCATGGGGGAAGGCGTGCGACAGGTGGCGGATTGGCTAAAAGCTACCGGCCATGGCCGGGTCGCGCTGAAGCTATTCCCGGGCGCCCGGCATGAGGTGTTAAACGAGACCAACCGCCAGGAAGTTTACGAGGCCATCGCCTGCTGGTTAGAACGGGTGCTGGAGCGGTAAAAACAGGGAAAAGCGCTGCAATAGATTGCTGTAGCAGCCGCTGCAAAACGGCGGGCTACGATGCACGCGGGTCAAATGGCAGGTTTTATCCCCTCTCTGGCGTTAATTTTTTGGGCCGCGCGCGATAACAGGGTAGATTGTGGTTGGCCTCTACGCGGCTTGCCTGAAATGCAGAAAAGGATCGTGACCGTGAAAAAGAAAAAGATACAAAGCCCTACGCTTCCGATCGTGATCATGTTCGGCCTGTTTATCCTCATCGGGGCCGTCATGATCTTTTTCGGCCTGCGGGGCACCTGGCAGCTGGAGCAGACTACCCGGAGTTATGCTAAGACCACGGGCTATTTGACCGGGTACATCCTGCAAGCGGAGGAACAATACGATGCGGTGAAAAAGGAACACACCGCGGCGACCTATTATCTGGTCTACAGCTATGCGGCCGGCCAAGGGGAGTACCAAGTGGTCACGGATTACGCCACCAGCATCCTCCCTGCGATGGGGACCAGCGCACAGATCCGTTACGCGCCCGATGACCCGGAGCGGGCGGTGATCGTCGGCCCCAATAAAAACGCCGGGCTGCTGTTTATCGGCGGGATGTTCGCGGTCATCCCCTCGGTTTTGCTATGGATCATTTTAAAACCAGCCCCCAAAAAAGGGCGGCTGGATACGACGGGCCTGGCATTTGGCCTGATCTTTGTCGTGTTTGGCTATGGGGCGCTTTATATGACCACGGGAGAATATTCGCTAAGCGGCATCATACGGTTTTATCAAACCTCGTTTATCCTTCCGCTGGTGATCCCGCCGCTGCTGATCTGCGCGGGCCTTTTTGCCAGCGTCAGGAGCCTGCTGGGCTTTGCCGCCTTGAAAAAGCGCGGCAAGGCCAGGCGCGGGCAGAAAGCGCAAACGCCCCATCGGTAAAGATGGGGCGTTTTATAATGGATATAAGGCTGCTTACAGCTCCACCAGCGTGGCTTCGTGCCCGGTATGGGGCAAAAACTTTTCCAGAATATCGGTTGTGCGTATTTTAAGGCTGGCGGTATTTACGCATGGGTGGCAGCCGATATACGCGTGGGAGACCACCTCCCGGTCGATCAGCAGGCGCACGCGGCGCTGGGTATCGTTCATCAACCCCAGGATGCTGACCGCGCCGGGGGTGATGTTGAGAAACTGCTGCATATACTCCGGCGCGGCAAAGGAAAGACGGGACGAGCCGATTTGCTTGGACAGATCCTTGGTCTTAAAGGGCTTGCTGCCCGGCATCATCAAAAGATAAAACTGGGTCTTTTGCGCGTTGCACAAAAAGAGATTTTTACAGATCTCGATGCCCAGCAGCGTGTCGATCTCCCGGCAGGCCTCGATGGAGGGCGTAGGGCCGTGATCCAGCCGGACGAAGGGAATGTTCAGCGCCTCCAGCAGGGCGTAAACGGCCATCTCCTTTGGCAGACGGCCCTCCGGCGCGGGGGCGGTGTTATAAAGCGTAGGGTCGCTCACATACGGGTTCATAGCGGGGTCACTCCATTTCTAGAATAAGTTAAACGACTTGGCCGCAAATACGAAAAGGAATACCGTAACGGTGGATAGCGCAGAGGAGAATACCACCTGCTGGCCGGCCAGCTCCTCATCCCCGCCCATCTGCTGGGCCATGGTAAAGGAGTTGACCGCCGTAGGCGCGCCAAATACCACCATCAGGCTGGCCAGTTCCGGCCCGCGGAAGCCCAGCCAAACCGCCAGGGATAAAAAGATGAGCGGGCTTATTACCAGCTTACCGATTACGCAGATGGTCAGCTGCCGGGCATTGCGCCCCACCTTGGAAAACTCGAAAAACGCGCCCAGCATAAAAAGCGCAAGAGGAGAGGCGATCTGCGCCAGGTTGCCGATGGAGGTGGTGATAAAGGGGGCCAGCGGCAGCTTGGTCTTTAAAAGGATGATGCCGATGATAGAGCCGATGATCAGCGGATTGGTGATGATGTTTTTAAGGATCTTGCCCACATCGGTCTTTCCGCCCCGGTAAACCTCCAGCGCGATGACCGAGAGCACATTGTAAAGCGGAATGGTGATAGCCACCAGCAGCGAGGCGATACTGGTATCCGCCCCCGGAAAGATGGACTGCACCAGCGGGATGCCAAACAGCGCATAGTTGCTCCGGCCGATGGCCTGTATCATCACCCCGCGCTTGGTATTGTCCTTCTCAATCAGCGGGATGATCAAAAACAGCAGCAGGTAAAGCGCCACCACGCCCACCCCGGCAAAGATGAAAACGCCGCCGCTGATGTTGCCCTCTGTGCTATCCATGATGTTTTTGCACAGCAGCACCGGCAAAAACAGGCGAAAGACCAGGTTGTTCATCACCCGGATGGTCTTGTCGTCCAGCATTTTCAGCCGCCGCGCGAGATACCCCACGGCCATCAGCACGAACAGGGGCAGGATGATGTTGAGGGATAAGATCAGGTTATCCATAAATAGCGCCTCTCCAATACGGTCGATTTTTGATTATGAGGGCCGGCCCGTTGCGCCACAAGGCGCGCAGACCCATACCAAATCCCATTTTACGCCATTTCACCCCGCTGTGCAAGAAACAAAAGCAAAAATTGCAAAATGCTGGCGATTGACGGGGAAGCCGGGATGCCGTACAATGTCTTTAAATAAGGTAATGCGCCGGTTTTGGCGCAGGGAGGGCAACCATGGCAACGCGTATCGCGCTGATCGGCATCATCGTGGAGGATATGGACGCTACCGAGCAGCTCAACGGCATTTTGCACGCCTATAGTCCGTATATCATCGGACGGATGGGCATCCCCTACCGGCAAAAGGGCGTCAGCATCATTTCTGTAGCGGTGGACGCGGAAAATGACGTGATCAGCTCCCTTTCCGGCAAGCTGGGGCAGGTCAAAGGCCTGAGCGTGAAGACCATCTATTCCAAAGCCCAGGGCGCACAGCGGGAGGATGAAAGATGAAAGCTTATTTATTTGACCTGGATGGGACCGTTGGCGAGACGCTGCCGCTGTGTATCGCTGCCTTTCAGGCGGCGATCGAGCCGCTGGTGGGGCGCAAGGTCAGCGCCGGGGAGATTGCAGGGACCTTTGGCCCCTCCGAGGAGGGGACGATCATGGCGCTGGTTCCCCAGCATTTTGACGAGGGGTTGAGCGCCTACGTAGCGCATTACACCCGCCTGCACCCGGAGATGTGCCCGCGCCCCTTTGCGGGGATCCCCCAGCTGATCGGCCAGCTGCGCGGGGCGGGCAAGATCGTCGCCATGGTGACGGGCAAAGGACCGCTATCGGGCGCAGTCACCTTCCGGCAATTCGGTCTGGAAAGCGCCTTTGATGAGGTTGTGTACGGCATCCCGGAGGGGCCCAGCAAGCCCCAGGGCATTGCGCGGGTGCTGGAACGCTTTGCCCTGGCGCCGCAGGACGCCGTCTATATCGGCGATATGCCAGGGGACGTGACCATCGCCCATGCGCAGGGGCTTAAAGCCTACGCAGCGGCCTGGGCCGACTCGGCAGACCTGCAGGCACTAAAAGCCGCAGGGCCGGAGGCGCTGTTTACCAGCGTGGCGGACTGCGCCCGCTATATCGCGCAGCAGGAAGGCCTTTAAGGCCCTGAGCAATAGGAGGACGCGCATCGCGTCCTTTTTTACAGCCGGAGCTTGACTTTTCAAAGATTTGCCAGCGCCGGGGCGGCAGGAGAGCCTGTATAAACGCAGAAAAAAGTAAAGAACAGGCGTGAAGGGGAGGGGAGCAAAGATGGAGGCGGCAGCCCGTATCTTTTTATATTTGATCCTCTACAGCGTGGTGGGCTGGGTGTACGAATCCACCCTGTGCTCCATTACCCAGCGCCGCCTGGTCAACCGCGGCTTTTTAAACGGCCCGCTCTGCCCTATTTACGGCTTCGGGGCGATGGCGGTCATTCTGCTGCTGCCCGGTGGGCAGGATGAGAGCCTGGTCAAGTTGTTCTTATCCAGCAGCGTGCTGTGCTGTATACTGGAATACTTTACCTCTTACTTATTGGAGAAGCTGTTCCACGCCCGCTGGTGGGATTATTCAAAGCGGCACTTCAACCTCAACGGTCGCGTGTGCCTGGAGGGCGCGGTGGTTTTTGGGGCGATGGCGGTGCTGCTGGTGCGGTATCTGCATCCCTTTGTGGCCGCGCAGGTGGCCAAACTGCCGCGCGCCTGGCTGTATGGGCTGGATGCAGGCATCTTCGTTATTTTGATGGTGGATTTGACCCTGACCGTGCGCCACCTGTTGGGGCTAAAGGGCCGCCTGGCGGAGATACAAAAGCTGCTGCAGGCCCAGAAAGAGGCTGGGCAGCGCAGGCTGGAGGCTTTGGGAGAGGGGCTGCGGGACAGCCTTGCCGCCCGGGAGGAGAGCGTCCGCGCCCATGCCGAGCGGCTTAGCGCATTGCTGGACAGCCGGCGTTTTCAGGACCGGCGCCTGATGCGGGCCTTTCCCGGGTTAAAGTTTCGGGACAGTGAGGCGTGGGAGCAGCTGAAAGAGCGCCTGCGCCGCAAAAAGCAGCCATAAGGGGAAAATAATTTTTAGCAAGCTAATGACTTTGCATTTAATCGGAATTTGTCCTATAATGTAGAAGATATTTTGTTAGCTGATGCGCAGGTTCAGGGGCCTGGCCCCCTAACGTATGCAATAAGGGGAATCGATAGATTTTGATGGAATACAAATTGGGGATCGACATCGGCTCCACCACCCTTAAGCTGGTGGTGCTGGATGAACGCAACAAGATCGTTTATAAAAGTTATGAGCGCCACTTTTCCCAGGTGCGCACGCTTTTGGCCAAAAGGATGGGCGAACTTAAAAAACTGCTGGAGGGTAAGCCCCTGCAGGTAGCGCTGGCCGGCTCTGCGGCCCTTGGGGTATCCGAGGAGACCGGGCTGCCTTTTGTGCAGGAGGTATTTGCCGCCACCCAGGCGGTACGCGCGCTTTACCCGCAGGTCAATACCGTTATCGAACTGGGCGGCGAGGATGCCAAGATCATCTTTCTAAAAGGCGCGCCCGAGGAGCGGATGAACTCCACCTGCGCCGGCGGCACGGGCTCTTTTATCGACCAGATGGCGGCGCTTTTGGGCGTGGAGCTGGATGAGCTGGACGCGCTTAGCCTAAAGGCGGAGAGCATCTATCCCATCGCTTCCCGGTGCGGGGTATTTGCCAAGACGGATATCCAACCCTTGATCAACGACGGCGCGCGCAAAGAGGACCTGGCGGCCAGCATTTTCCAGGCCGTGGTCAACCAAACCATATCCGGCCTGGCGCAGGGCCGCCCCATCGAGCCGCCGGTGCTGTTCTTAGGCGGCCCGCTCAGCTTTTTAAAGGGGCTGGGGGCGCTGTTTTGCAAAACGTTAAAACTTAAAACGAATGAGGCCATCTTCCCGGAAACGGCCCGGTATTTCGTGGCGCTGGGCGCGGCAATCTACGCAGGCGGCGCCGGGCAGCAGATGGATTACGCGCAATTGATGCGCCACCTAGATACCGCCAGCCGCCCGGCAAGGCGCCTGGAGGGGCTGGAGCCGCTTTTTGCCAGCGAGCGGGAATATGCGGCGTTTGCCGCCCGGCATGAGCGCGCGGACGCCCCGCATGGAAGGCTGGAGGGCTTCTCCGGCGTGGGCTACCTGGGGATCGATGCCGGCAGCACCACCACTAAGCTGGCGCTGATCGACGGGGAGGGCCGCATCCTCTACAGCCACTACTGCCGCAACGAGGGCGACCCGCTGGGCGTAGTGATCGAGCAGATGAAAAAGATTTACGCCACGGCCGGTAAAGAGATGCGCCTGGCGGGCGCGGCCGTCACCGGTTATGGCGAGCAGTTTATCGGCGGCGCGCTGCGGTGCGATGCGGGCGTGGTCGAAACGGTGGCCCATTATACGGCGGCCCGGTACTTCAACCCCAAGGTCAGCTTTGTTATCGATATCGGCGGGCAGGACATGAAGTGCTTCCGCATCCGCGACGGGGCGGTGGACGACGTGCTGCTCAACGAGGCGTGCTCGTCGGGCTGCGGCTCGTTTTTAGAGACCTTTGCAGGCTCTATGGGCTACGCCATCGGCGATTTTGCAAAAGAGGGGCTGTTTGCCACCCAACCGGTGAACCTGGGCACCCGCTGCACGGTGTTTATGAACTCATCCGTCAAGCAGGCGCAAAAAGAGGGCGCCTCGGTTGCGGATATTTCGGCGGGGCTGTCCATCAGCATCGTCAAAAACGCGCTGTATAAGGTCATTAAGGTACACGATGCAGCGGAGCTTGGGGAGGCCATCGTGGTACAGGGCGGCACCTTTTTAAACGACTCGGTGCTGCGCGCCTTTGAAAAGGAGCTGGGCAAAGAGGTGGTGCGCCCCCGCATC
Organism: Luoshenia tenuis; assembly: GCF_014384745.1. Taxonomy (NCBI): domain Bacteria; kingdom Bacillati; phylum Bacillota; class Clostridia; order Christensenellales; family Christensenellaceae; genus Luoshenia; species Luoshenia tenuis. Next base: position 382,428 of record NZ_JACRSO010000001.1, on the reverse strand, counting down.
GCGGAGCTGATGGGGGCCTTTGGCGCGGCGCTGTACGCCCGAGCGCTGGGCCGGGAGCAAAGCGACATCCTCACGGCGCAAGAGCTGGAAAGCTTTACCCATACGGCACGGCCGCTGACCTGCCAGGGTTGCGCCAACCATTGCAGGCTGACGGTCAATACCTTCCCGGGCGGGCGCAAGTATATCGCCGGTAACCGGTGCGAGCGGCCCGTAACGGGGGAAAAAGGCGGAGGGCTGCCCAACCTTTTCCGCTATAAGTACGAAAAAGTGCTGGAACTGGCGCAGACGCCTTCGCCCGCAGCATCCGGGCTCAAGGTGGGCTTGCCGCTGGGGCTGAACTTTTACGAGACCCTCTATTTCTGGAAACCGTTTTTTGAGAGCCTGGGCTGCCAGGTGCTGGTCTCGGGGCCGTCGGCGCGGAATATCTATTACAAGGGCTACCAGACCATTCCATCGGATACGGTATGTTATCCGGCCAAGCTGATGCACGGCCATGTGCAGGACCTGATGGACCGGGGCGCGCAGGTCATCTTTTACCCCTGTATGACCTACAATTTTGAAGAGGGGATGGGGGATAACTGCTACAACTGCCCGGTGGTGGCCTATTATCCCGAGGTGATCGCCGGCAATATGAACCTGGCGGGGCGGCAGCTGATGATGCCCTATATCAGCTTGAACGACCGGGACTTTTTCATCCGTCGGATGGAAGAGGAGCTTGCGGCGTTCGGCTTTGGCCAAAAGGCCATCGCCGTGGCGGCCGACGCGGGGTACGCTTCCCAGCGGGCCTATCGGGAGGCGCTGTTTGCCAGGGGCGATGCTGCGCTGCAAAAGGCCCGGGAGACCGGGAGCAAGGTGCTGATCCTGGCCGGGCGGCCCTATCATATCGACCCGCTGATCAACCACGGCATCGAATTGCTGATGAGTTCGCTGGGCTTTACCGTGGTTTCGGAGGACAGTATCCGTCCGCTGGGGGACAAGGCGCGTCTGGACGTGCTCAACCAGTGGACCTACCACGCCCGGATGTACAACGCGGCCAGGGCCTGCTGCCAGATGGAGGATACGGCGCTGGTACAGCTGGTCTCCTTCGGCTGTGGGATCGATGCGATCACCACCGATGAGGTCAAGGCCATTTTGAGCCGGGGGAACCGCCTTTACACCCAACTGAAGATCGATGAGATCAATAACCTTGGCGCCGTGAAGATCAGGCTGCGCAGCCTGCTTGCGGCGATGGAAGAAAGAGAGAAACAAAAACGATGAACCATGAACCGGTCGCCCGGGTGGAATTTACCCGGGAGATGAAAAAAGATTATACGATCCTGGTACCCAATATGCTGCCCATCCACTTTGAGATGATCTGCGAGATTTTGCGCCAGGAAGGATACAAGATCGAGCTGCTCACCACCAGCCACAGCGCTATCGTGGAGGAAGGGCTTAAATACGTACATAACGATACCTGCTATCCGGCCCTGCTGGTCATCGGCCAGATGATCGACGCGCTCAAGAGCGGCAGGTACGACGTGGACCATACGGCGCTGCTCATCAGCCAGACGGGGGGAGGGTGCCGGGCCAGCAATTATCTGAGCCTGCTGCGCAAGGCCCTGCAAAACGCGGGTTTTCCCCAGGTGCCGGCTATCTCCATCAACTTTAAAAGCGAGCTGGAGAGCAACAGCGGCTTTAAACTCAGCCTGCTTGCGCTGGTCAAGGCCAGCTTTGCCATGATGTATGGGGATATGCTGATGTGGATCGCCAACCAGTGCCGCCCCTATGAAGTGCAAAAGGGCCAGACCCAGGCGCTGGTGGAAAAATGGACCCGAAAGCTGACCGCGCAGTTCCGCTCCCCCCGGTGTTTGATGGTGCGGCGCAACTATAAGCGCATCTTGCACGATTTTGGCCAGATCGCACTGCAAAAGCGGGAGCGGGTACCGGTAGGCATCGTGGGCGAGATCTACATGAAGTACGCCTCCCTGGGCAATAACGCCCTGGAGGACTTTCTGGTTTCCCAGGGGGCCGAGCCGGTGCTAAGCGGCCTGATGGATTTTTGCCTGTACTGCACCGCCAATGCGGCCAACGACCATAGGCTGTACGGCAATGCGGGCTTTGTGCGCCGCGCTTCCAGCGCCATCGCACGCTTTTACCTGGTGAAAAGGCAGGATCAAATGATCCGCGCCATTCAAAAGGACGGAAGGTTCTTAGCCCCCAGCCGGTTTGACGATGTGGAAAAACTGGCCGATGGCATGATCGGCCGGGGCGCCAAGATGGGGGAGGGATGGCTGCTGACCGCCGAGATGATGGAGCTGATCCACAGCGGGGTCAAAAACATCGTCTGCACCCAGCCCTTTGGCTGCCTGCCCAACCATATCGTAGCCAAGGGGATGATCCGCAAGATCAAGGAGCGCTATCCGGAGGCGAACATCGTAGCGGTGGATTACGACCCCGGCGCCAGCCGTATCAATCAGGAGAACCGCCTGAAGCTGATGCTGGCCAACGCCCGGGAGAGTTATATCGCACCTGCCGCACAGATGGGGCTGGACTTGTCGCCGGATGCGAATCTCGAGAGCGGGCAGGAAAGACGCGCCAGCGGCGATGTATCCTGAAATAGCATATTGGTAGTACTTCTGCCCGCGTCCTATGGGACGCGGGTTTTTTGATATTCCAAAAAATGAAATATATCTACCCGCCAATGCGCTTTTCGGTGAACAAAGAGTCATGTCCATATGTTTGCATGAGTGATGCGAAATTAAATAGGCTGGTTTTCCAAAAATAATGAAAGAGAAGCAAAAAAATTGGGAGGGGAGCCTTGCGCATAGAAGCGAATTTTGTAGTTGTATATACTACTCAAATTTATTTTACTTATTCTATTTTTAAATCGACTGTATGAAGTTTAATATACTCTATTGTGCATATCGGATATATTGGGGGCGAATTTATGCAGGGCAGGTTGTCCAAACGGGAGCGTTTGGTTGGGGACAGGAGGATGCAAAAGGCTTTTGCGGTACTGATGGGCCTGCTTTTTATTTATCCCTTTGCCGAAACTGCCGCACAGGGATTGCTGGCACAGGGGCACTGGCCCAAAATCACGGCCGAAGTGCTGCTGGCGCTAGGCTGCGGCGCGGCCTGTGGGCGGATCATGCGGGGCGAGCGGGTAAGGTGCAGAACGGCGGCGTTGGTAGGCGCTATCTTTGCGGGGCTGATGGTAGGGACACTGACTTATCAGTACATTTTTATAAGCGGCAAATTTACAGTATGGCAGACCTGGTTCGCCGCTGCCTGGGTGCTGGGAATGACGGCCCTGCCCGCCTGCGGCTTTTTATTGACCGAGCGGCCGCTGCCAAGCCCCTTGCGGCCGGCGATACTGGGGACAGGGCTGGGCGCTTATTTTGCCTGTGCGCTGCTTTTTGGCCTATTATGCCCGGTGAAGGAGGTGCAGGCGCGGTTAGGCATCCTGGGCGGCGCTTATATCGTTTTGGCCATTTTGGCGCTGAACCGCCTGGCCATCGGCCATGCGGCGGGAGAGAACGCTGCCATCCCCCGGTATATATTGCGCGCGGGGCGGCTGATGCTCATCCCATTGCTGATCCTGGGGCTGGCAGTGATGACCCTGCCGCTGTGGCAGGAGGGACTTTGGCGCCTGACGGAGCTGATCGGCCAGGGGATCGGAGCGGTCATCGGCTTTATACGCTATCTCATCGGGCTTACGTTGCCCGCGGTTGAGGACGAACCGGGAGAGGGGCTGGAGGTGGAGTTTGAGCCGGGCATGGCGCCGGAGTGGCTGATTCGCCTATTGCAGATCATCAGCGGGGTTTTGTTTGTGGCAGTAGCCTGCCTGGCGGTGTATGGGCTTTACCGGCTGGTCTACAGGTGGATCCTGGGCCGGAAAGAGAAAAAGGACCGGAGCCAGTGGGTGGAGGAAACCGGATTTACCGATGAGGAGGAGATTCTGGAGCGGGAAACGCGCCGCCGGCGGCGCCGCAGGCGATATACAGCCGCATCCCAAAAGATGTGGGAGGACTGCCAGGATGATGCGCAGCGGCTGCGCCTGGCCTATGAGCGCGTCAAAAGGCGGCTGGCAAAGGACCCGGCCCAGGGATATCTGGCAGCCGCCACGCCCAGCGAAGTGGCGCGCAAGGCCTGGATAGAACAGGTAACAAAGGAGGAGCTTGACCTACTGGCACAGGGCTACAACCTGGTGCGCTACAGCCCGCATGCAGCCGGGCGGGCTCATGTAGAAGCAGCACGGCGGATTTATACGCGTCTATAGGCCGGCTTAGAGGGCGTAAATATCAAAAATATGGGGATTAACCTAAAATATGAGGGGTTGATTAGCGGGCGAAATAAATTAAGCTTATGATATACAGCTCGTAAACCCGGCCCGCCGCAAGGCAGGGCCTTTTACAAAAAAAGGCGCGCAGGCGCGAAGATAAGGGGGAACTGATGATGGAATTGCAGCAATTAATGGCGTTACCGGGAAAATTGATCGAGAATATCAGCAAGGTCATCGTGGGGAAGGACGATGTGATCGAAAAGGTCGTGGTGGCGGTGCTGGCCGGTGGACACGTACTGCTGGAGGATGTGCCGGGCACGGGTAAGACGCTGCTGGCCCGCAGCCTGGCCAAGAGCCTGGCGGCCGGCTTTTCACGGGTGCAGTTTACGCCCGACCTTTTGCCTGCGGATATTACCGGGGCCAGCATTTTTAACCAAAAGGAGAACGTATTTGAGTTTAAGCGCGGGCCGGTCTTTACCCATATTCTGCTGGCCGATGAGATCAACCGCGCCACGCCGCGCAGCCAATCGGCCCTGCTGGAGGCCATGGAGGAGCATCAGGTCACCTCCGATGGGGAGACCTATAAACTTGAGGAGCCCTTTTTCGTCATCGCCACGCAAAACCCGGTGGAGACCCAGGGCACCTTCCCGCTGCCCGAAGCCCAGCTGGACCGCTTTTTGGTGCGCCTGTCCATGGGCTATCCTTCCGATGAGGACAGCCTGGAAATATTAAACCGCTTTAAGGGAGCCGATCCCCTGGGCGCGCTGCAAAGCGTGGCTACCGCCCAGGAGCTTTATGATGCCCAGTGCAGCTTCCACCAGGTCTATGTATCCAAGCCCGTTGCGCAGTATATGATCGAGATCGTCACCCGCACCCGCTCTTTTGAGGGGGTATCCCTGGGGGTCAGCCCCCGCGGGTTACAGGCGCTGATGCGTACCTGCCAGGTTCTGGCGCTTTCCCGGGGGCGGGATTATGTGCTGCCTGACGACGTTAAGGCGATGGCTCTGCCTGTGCTGGGCCACCGCATCATGATGCGCCGGGGCATTTTAGGGCAAAAAGAGGGCGCTGCCGGCGTGATCGCCAAAATACTGGAAGCGGTGCCCGCCCCCACGGAGGATCTGGAGCAGGAGGCCTGAAATGAGCGTAGTTTGGCTATTGGTAGCCATCGGCGTGCTGTGCCTGGCGCAGGCCTGGCTGTTTGCGCTGGCCGGCCCGCTCAAGATCGGCTATAAAAGGACATTTTCAACCTCGGAGGCGTACGAGGGCGAGGAGATCGAGCTGGTGGAGGTGATCTCCAACGCCAAGCTACTGCCCCTGCCCTGGCTGCGGGTTGAATCCTACATTTCTCAAAATCTGCAGTTCCACGGCCAGAGCGACCTGACGGTCAGCGGCGGGCGGTATCACCGCAGTTTGTTTTTCCTGCCGGGTTACCGGCGCATCACCCGCCGGCACAAGGTCAAATGCCTGAAGCGGGGCTATTATAAGCTGGAATCGGTCAACCTGTCGGTGGGCGACCTGGTGGGCATTAAGCACGCCAGCGGCAGCCGGGCGGTGCAGGCGGAGGTAACGGTCTATCCCCGGCTGTTCGATATCGGGGAGATGCCCACCGAATCCCTGCGCTGGCAAGGGGACGTGGTGGTGCGCCGCTATATCCAGAGCGACCCTTATCTGGTCAACGGAATCCGGGATTACGCGGCGGGAGACCGGCAAAAGGATATCCATTGGGCCGCCACGGCCCGGCGGGGGCATTTGCAGGTCAAGACCCATGACTTTACCGCCTCGCCGCGGGTGATGATGGTGGTCAACGTCCAGCGGGACGCCGGCCAGTGGGGAGAACTGGGCGAACAGGAGGCCGAGGTGATCGAGCGGGGCATCTCCTACGCGGCCAGTTTGGCAGCTTGGGCCGTATCCCTGGGGCTAGAGGCGGGGATGACCACCAACGGCGATATCGACGGCCTGCAGGAGCCTTTGTATATCGAACCGGCCGGCGGCAACGACCAGCTGCGCAGCATATTGGGCGCGCTGGCCCATTTGCGGATACACCGCAAGCTGACCCTGCCCACGCTGCTAGAGCAGGTGGAGGCCATGCTGCCGGGCGGGATGGACTTTGCGGTGGTCTCCAATTATTGGGACGAGACGCTGGAAATGCATGCCGGCCGCCTGCGGGCACTGGGCAATACGGTAACGTATCTGCCCATTCCACAGGCCGAAGGGGATAGGGCGGCGTCTTAAACAGAAATAGTGATGCAGCTTGGGGGCGGAAAGATGAAGATAGACATAAAGGCTTTATGCGCGCGCAGGGGTGTTATGCGGGCCATGCAGATTGGTATGGGGTTTTTGATGCTTTACCCGGTGTGCGAGGCGGCTTTGCAGGGCTTCCTTGCAGGCGGCAGCTGTATCCCGGGTACGGCGCTGCTGTTGGGCATATTGCTGTTGGGCGCGCTGGCCGGTCTGGAGACGCGCAAGGCCAAGGTAGGCGTGGCGGTATTGGTGCTGCTGGCGCTGTTGGCGGGCAGTTTTCTTGCGGCCTTTTTCCCCTGGATGGGCGTGCAGCTGCAAACCGTTTGGATGGTGGCCGCGCCCGCCGTGGCGGCCGTAGGTTTTTTTGTGGCACGCATGGATATCCCCTCGACACTGGACGTGCGGCTGCTGCCGGTGGGGTTTGGGCTTTACCTGGTTGTGGCGCTGGTATTCGGGTGGTTTTTCCCTATGCCGGGCGCGGGGGAGCGGCTGGGGGCCTTTGGCTCGGTTTATGTGGTGATCGCCGTTTTGATGATCAACGCCACCTCCGTGCGGGAGGCGGGGGCCGGCAGCGCGCCCCGTTCGGTACGGCGGGGCGGGCGGATGATGGTTATCCCCGTCATTGTTTTGGCGCTGTTGATGATGAACGGTCCGCTGGTGGGCCGCGCATTGCAAGGCTTTTTGTGGGTGATCGCCCAGGGGATCGGGGCCTTTGTGGCCGGATTGGGATGGATCATGAGCCTGTTTGCCCAGAATACGCCCGAGGGGCTGGCCCCCGCCGCGCCGGAGAGCCTGGAATTGGAGCCCACGGTGGAAACGCCCCAATGGTTGCAGATCGTGATGTGGGTGGTGGCCGCGCTGATCGTGGCGTTTATCCTTTTTATGGCGGTACGCTGGCTGATCCGGGCGCTGAAACGGTTGATGGAGCGCACCGCGCCCAGCGGCCGTTACGCCCAGGGCGATGGATATGTGGACGAGGAAGAAGATATCGTCCAAGCCAAAAGGCGGGGCTGGTTTTCGCGCCTGCTGCACCGGATGCGCCGCAAGGGCTGGAAGGACTGCGCGGACGATACCGAGCGGGTGCGCCTGGCCTACCGTAGGGTGCTGGATCATCTGGAGGAGCAGGAGGCGCAAAATCCGCTTACGCTGCTAACCCCCAATGAACTGGCCGGGCAGGCGCAGCTGCGGCGCGTGCCTAAAGGAACGTTGCAGGCGCTGGCACAGGGCTACAACCTGGCCCGCTACAGCCGCCGCGCGCCGGATAAAGAGCAGGTGGAGGCGGCGCGCAAGGTCTATGGGCAGCTGTAAGGGTAACAGGCGCGCTTACGGCCCGGGGACGAGAACGGGAAATGCCTTGGCCCTGCGCGAAACAAAAATATGGTATAATAGGGCATGGCAAAAGCCGTGCCCTATCGTGATTTTAAAACACCGATCGTAAAAGGAGTGCCCCGTTTATGGCGCAATGGCCCAAAGAAGTTGAAGAAACGCTGAAAAATATACCCGACCATCCCGGTGTCTACCTGATGCGGGATGCGCAGGATACCATTATTTACGTGGGCAAGGCCATCTCGCTCAAGCGCCGGGTGCGCCAGTACTTCCAATCCACCCAGAAACACGGGGCCAAGGTGCGGGCCATGGTGGCCAAGATCGCCCGCATCGAGTACATCCTGGCCGATGGGGAGCTGGAAGCGCTGATTTTGGAATGCAACCTCATCAAGCGCTACCGGCCCCACTACAACATTCTGCTCAAGGATGATAAGCAGTACCCCTATGTGCGTATCAATTTAAAGGAGCCTTATCCCCGGGTGGAGATCGCCCGGCGGATCGCGGACGACGGGGCGCGCTACTTTGGCCCCTATATCGGCGCGCATTCGCTGCGGGATGTGCTCAATACGCTAAAAAAGACCTTTCCCATCCGCACCTGCAAAAAGGCTATCGCCCCTGGCATGCGCCCGGAGCGGCCCTGCCTGAATTACCAGATCGGCGCCTGCATGGCGCCCTGCGCGGGGTTGGTCACCCCGGAGGAATACCGGGAGGTGATCGATCAGGTGATCCTGTTCCTCTCGGGCAAGTATGAGGATATCGTCTCCGGCCTGCAGGAAAAGATGGCGGACGCCGCCCAGAAAATGGAGTACGAGCGGGCGGCTATCTACCGGGATCGGATCGCCATGATCGAGCGGGTGATGCAGCGGCAAAAGGCCATCTCCACCGGCCTTGAGGACCGGGACGTGCTGGCCCTGGCTGAAGAGGGGCCGCTGGGGGTGGTGCAGGTCACCAACATCCGCGCGGGTAAGATGATCGGCAGCCAGCACTACCCCGTAAACCCGCCGCTGGAGGCCGGACCGGGGGAGATACTGGCGGACTTTATCACCCAGACTTACGGGGAGGATACCTTTATCCCCCGGGAGATCCTGGTGGCCTCGCCCCTGCCCTCGCCCGAGGTGTACGAGCAGTGGCTCTCCGAAAAGCGGGGCAGCCGGGTCTATGTCCTTTGCCCACAGCGAGGGGAGAAAAAAAGGCTGGTGGAGCTGACGCAGGATAACGCGCAGGAGCGGCTGCGCCGCATACTGCAAAAAGAGCAGGTGGAGCACCAGCGCACCATCGGTGCGATGGAGGACCTGCAAAAGATCCTGCACCTGCCCAAAGTGCCCTGGCGGATCGAGGGGTACGACAACTCCAACATTCAGGGCACCAATCCCGTATCGGTCATGGTGGTGGCCGAAGGGGGAAAGGCCAACCCCAAGGCCTACCGGCGCTTTAAGGTCAAGACGGTGGAAGGCCCCAACGATTATGAGACCATGCGCGAGGTGCTGACCCGGCGCTTTACCCACGGCTTTGCCGAGCTGCAAAAGCGCAGGGAAGAGGGTATCCCGGATGATGCGCCGGGGGGCAAGTTTTTGCCATTGCCCGACCTGGTATTGATCGACGGCGGCAAGGGCCAGCTGGGCATAGCCCTTGAAGTATGGGAGGCGCTGGGGCTTAATATCCCCGTGCTGGGCCTGGCCGAACGGTATGAAGAGGTGTTTTTGCCCGGCAGAAGCGACCCGGTGGTGCTGCCCCGCAACTCGCTGGCGCTGCAACTGCTCCAGCGCGTGCGGGATGAGGCCCATCGCTTTGGCATCACCTTCCACCGCAGCCTGCGCAGCAAAACCATGGTGCAATCCGCCTTGGAGCAGTTGCCCCAGGTGGGCCCGGCCCGGCGCAGGGCGTTATTCGCCCATTTTGGCACGGTTTCGGCCATGGAAAAGGCTACTTTGGAAGAAATCTGCGCCGTGCCGGGCATGAACCGCCCGGCAGCCCAGGCACTATACGCCCACTTCCACGGGGAGCAGACGGAAACGGCGAACGAAACAGAGCAGTGATGGCTAAGCGGATGGCGCGCACCCCTTGGCGCGGAGCTTTCCATAGGGTATAATAAATAAGGCTTACGTAAAGCTACGCATACAACCAAGAGGAGGACGAAAAACCAATGGCCATCAAACTCGTCGCCATCGATATTGACGATACGCTTTTAAATTCCAAGCATGAGATCACCGACCGCACGCGTGACGCGCTGTACGCCGCTCAGGACAAGGGATGCACTGTCATCCTGGTCACGGGGAGGATGTACGCGGCCGCCAAGCGCTATGCCAAGGCGCTGGGACTTGCCACGCCGCTTATGACCTGCCAGGGCGCGCAGATCACCGATATTAAGACCGATGAGGTGCTCTACAGCCGCACGGTGCCCCTGGAACTGGCCCGGGAGGTGGCCGACCTGTGCGAGGCGCGGGGGCTGCATATCCAGTACTATATCGGAGACAACTATTATTATGCCAAAGAGGGCGAGCCGGCGGACTACTATGCGGCGCTGGCGGGCTTTCGGGGCATCCCGGTGGGCAGCCCGGTATCCGAAAAGATCACGCAGGAGCCGGTCAAGATGCTTTGCCTGGATCAGCCGGAGGTGATCTTAAACCTCCAACAGGAGATGATCGATCACTTTGGGGACAAATTGGCCATCGCCATCTCCAAACCCCGCTTTCTGGAGTTCACCCACCCCGAGGCCATTAAGGGCCGCACGGTGGCCAACTTTGCAAACCAGCTGGGCATTGCTCAGGAGGAAGTCATGGCCATCGGCGATAGCTTTAACGATATCACCATGATCCAGTACGCGGGCAAGGGCGTGGCCATGGGCAATGCGGATGCGCGCATCAAGGCCGTGGCGGACGAGATCGCCCCCAGCAACGACGAGGACGGCGTGGCCGTGATGATCGAAAAATACGTGCTGGCTTAGGATGCGCGGATAAAGAAAGGCGTGAGGGAAATGCATACCATCACCGTAGAGGAGTTTTGCAAGGGAATGGGGCTGAGCGTGGTCAGCGCGGACGAAGGGGCCGAGATGCAGATCACTTCCAGCGACATCAACCGCCCAGGACTTGAGATGGCGGGGTACTTTGAGTATTTTGCCCCGGGCCGGGTGCAGGTGGTGGGCCGCTCGGAGATCGCCTACCTGACCAGCCGCTCCACCGCCCACCAGATCAAGTATATGGAGACCTATTTTAATAAGGAGTTCCCCTGCCTGATCGTCTGCCGGGGGCTGGACCTGCCCGAGGACGTGCTTGCGTTGGCCGTGGCGGCCAAAAAGCCGGTGCTCTCTTCCCAGCAGTCCACCACGCAGCTGGTGCACCGGCTGATCGGCTATATCGATAATCTGATCGCCCCCCGGGGCACCATCCACGGGGTGCTGATGGATATCTACGGGGTGGGTATCCTCTTTACCGGGGAGAGCGGCATCGGCAAGAGCGAAACGGCGCTGGAGCTGATCAAGCGCGGCCACCGCCTGGTCTCCGACGATGCGGTGGAGCTGTGCCGGGTGGCGGATAACCGGCTGACCGGGGAATCTCCCAAGCTGATCCGGTACTTAATGGAGATGCGGGGCATCGGCATTATTGACGTGCGTTCCATGTACGGCGTAGGTTCGGTGATCCGGCAAAAGAGCATCGACCTGGTGATCAAGATGGAGCGCTGGGACGACGATAAGGTGTACGACCGGCTGGGGATCAGCGAAGAGTACGAGGAGATGCTGGGCATCAAGATCCCGCGCATCACCGTGCCGGTGGCCCCGGGGCGCAACCTGGCCATCATCGCCGAGGTGGCGGCCCGCAACTTCCGCTTAAAGGCCCAGGGCTATAATGCGGCCAAGGAGCTGGACCGGCGTATGGAGATGATGATGAGCGGCCGGGCCGAGGAGCTGGACCCGGACGACGTGAGCGGCATGCACTTTTAGGATGGATAAACTTTAGGCCTCAAGGCCTTTTCAATAAGAAACGGAGGAATGAAGATGAAATACGTAGGGATCGATCTGGGCGGAACCAATATCGTGGCCGGCATTGTGGACGACGAGGGGAAGATCCTCTGCCAGGTGGAGCGGCCCACCGGCAATACCCGCCCCTTTGCCGAGGTAGCTAAAGATATGGCCCTGGCGGCGGTAGAAGCCATTGAAAAGGCGGGGCTGACCCCGGCGGACGTGGAGGGCATCGGCATCGGCGTGCCCGGCGCTATCGACCATGTAAACGGGCGGGCGACGGCGGTCAACCTGGGCTGGCATATGGAACCCGTGCGCGATGAGATGCAAAAGGTGATCAACCTGCCCATCCATATGGATAACGACGGCAATGCCGCGGCCCTGGGCGAGATCATGGTCGGCTCCATGAAGGGCGCCAAGGATGCGGTGTTTATCACCTTGGGCACCGGCGTTGGCGGCGGGCTGATGGTAAACGGTAAAATGCTGCGGGGCGCCCACTCGGTAGCCGGAGAGATCGGCCACATGAGCAGCATGCTCTACGGCGGGGTGGATTGCAACTGCGGCCAGCAGGGCTGCTGGGAGAAGTATACCTCCGCCACGGCGCTGATCGCCTTTGCCCGCGAGGCCATGGAGCAGCATCCCGATTGCCTGATCGCCCAAAAGACCGGCGGGGACAAGGCCAAGGTCAACGCCAAGGTCGTGATCGATGCGGCCAAGGAAGGGGACGCGGTGGCCTTAAAGCTGTTTAACGATTATGCCTATGCCCTGGGCCGGGGCATCGCCTCGCTGATCCATATCCTGGATCCGGAGGTGGTGGCGCTGGGCGGCGGGGTTTCCCGCGCGGGGGATTTCCTGCTGGACGCGGTGCGCGAGCAGGTCAAAAAGTGCGTCATGCACCCGGATATGCCTTATGCGCGCGTGGAGCTGGCGACCCTGGGCAACGAGGCCGGCCTGATCGGTGCGGCCATGCTGTGCGCCGAGGCGGCGGGCAAATAAGAACGGATACCGATGGACAGCCGGGCGGGAGCGCCCGGCTGTTTTTTTATAAGGGCGCCGGGTCTTGACTATGCCCCTGGGGCACGGATTATGATGGAGCTAACGAGGTGACATATGGGAGGGCTGGACGAACGATGTTGCTCAAAGAGGCTTGCGCCCGCAGCGGGCTGACCAAAAAAGCGGTGCATTACTACGAGAGCCGGGGGCTGCTCGCACCCGGAGTGCGGGATAACGGCTACCGGGATTATTCCGAGGAGGATGTAGCGCACCTGCGGGAGATCGCCACCCTGCGGCGCCTGGGGATAGGGGTGGAGCAGATCGGCTCCATCCTCAAAAGCGCGGATAAGGGGGCGGCGCTGGAAAAGTACCGCTATCTTTCGCAGCTGAAGATGGAACGGCTGCAAACCGTGCAGGATTGTCTATCTACCTTGGCGCGGGATTACGATGTGGAACGGATATTTGACCGCCTGCAGTGCATGGAGATGGATGAGTATACCCTGCGCGAGCGGATGGCGCTGGCCTTTCCGGGGAATTACGGGCTGTTTTTATCCCTGCACTTTGGCCGCTTTTTAAATGAACCGGTGGATACGCCCGAAAAGCGCGCAGCCTTCCGCGCGGTGATCGGCTACCTGGACGAGGTGGAACTATACCTGCCGCCAGAGCTGGAGGAGGGGTTGCGTCAGGCGCTGGCGGCGCAGGACGCTGCCGCGCTGCAAGCGCGTAACCAGGCGGCAATGGAGGATGTGCTGAAGGATCCCCAGCGATACCTTGAGGCGCAGGAGGAGCAGATACGCCAGTACCTGGAATTCAAGAGGTCGGAAGCTTACCGCAATTCGCCAGCGGGCATGCTGGAGCAAATGCTGCTGGATTTCCAAAGGCGCAGCGGATACAGGGAGGTGCTGCTGGAAAATCTAAAGGTGCTCAGCTGTGCGTACCGGGATTATACGGAGCGCCTGCAAAGGGCCAATGCGGCCTTTTATAAGCGGTTTCCAGAGGCACAAAGCCTGTATCAAAAATGATGTTCACCCCAAAGGGCCGCGGAAATGGATGACGCCGCGGCCCTTTTGCTGCCCGTCCGGCCCGGAAGAACGGGTGCTAAACGCCGGTGGGCACGCATAAAAATAGTCCTGAAGTCAGGCGCTGTCTGGCCGTAAAGGGCGCGTAAACGGGGGTGTGTGGGTGAGAAAGCCGGTCTCGAATCTAAAAAAGCGGTGGTTTAGCATTACCGTATGTATTTTAACCGCGGCGCTGCTGCTGCAGCTGCCTGGCCTGTTCCGGCGGGCTGCCCAGCCGGCGCCGGTGCCCGAATCCCTGCAGAACAGCCAGAGCGGCTGGGGTGGGGTACTGCGGCTGTGGGAGATCCCCAGCGTGCGTACCGGCAAGGGGGATTCCGCCGCGTTTTTGCGCAACCGCATCGCCGCCTTTGAAAAGGCCAACCCCGGGGTGTTTATCGATATCCGGGTACTTTCGGCTACAGAGGCGCATACGCTGCTGCAAAAGGCCCAGGCGGGGGAGGGGTATCTGCCGGATATGATCTCTTATGGCGCAGGCTTTTTTGACGACCCGTCCGCCTGGCTGCAGGAGGCGGCAGACCCCCTGCCGGATAACCTGCACCCTTCGCTGCTTACCGCCGCCCGGTACGAGGGCAGCGTATACGGCCTCCCCTATCTGTTCAGTGCCTATGCCTTGATCGCCCGCAGCGATATGCTTTCTGCTGCCGGCGTCACGCTGGAGCCCTGGGATGCCGCCGGTTGGGCGCAGGCGCTAATAGCGCTCTCGGGTGAGAAACCGAATCCCGACCGGCCGCGGGATAAGATCCCCATACGGGGGCTTGAGGCCGGCTCTAAGGGCGGCAGCGCCAATTTCGCGCTGGCGGTGGCCGCGCGCGAGGGAGAGGGCGTGGCCTGCCCGACGGAGGGCCTGCACGAGGAGGGCCTTGGGGGCGGACAGGATAAAGCCATGGAACGCCTGCTTTCCGGACAGACGGCCATGATGGCCGGTGGACTTGGGGAGATGCAGACCCTGATCAAAAAGGCGGAGGAGGCGGAGAGCCCCATCGCCCTGAGCAGCCAGCTGCTGCGCGCGCCGGATGGCAGCATCTTTACCGACCAGATGCAGCTGCTGGCCCTCATGAAGGGCGGGCAGGATGAGGGGAGAACCGAAACGGCTGGCCGGTTCGTCGAATTCGTTCTGAACCGGGATAGCCAGGTCATCTGCACCAAAGTGGGCGGGTTTGCCGCCGTGGTGCCGCCCTCGGCGGGCTTTTACGAGCAGGAGGACCCGCTTTACGCCTTTGAACAGGCCGTGCGGGAGGGGAAGCTTTTGACCGTGCCGGCGTACGATTACGACACCCAGCGCAAGGCGGACTTTGACGGGGCGGGCATCACCGCACTGACGGGAGAGGATGCGGATAAGGTGGCGTTTGGCGAATTGTACGAGGGGCTCATCGGCTTGCAAACCCCCCATTGAGTTTGGTATGATAGGGAGGATCTATAAGCCGATGTGCCCATAGAAGGGGGAACGGCTTACTTTGCCCCGATATGGGCAATACTGGTAAACAACGGGGGCGGCCGCGCCCCTTAGATAGAGGACGGTAACGAGGAGGCAAAATGCAATCTGATCGAACCGGCGCGCTGCGGCGCCTGGTAGAGGATATCGTGCCGGGGGAGCGGGTACACCCCGACTGGCCCATGGCACGGGAGACCACCTTCCGCTGCGGGGGCCCGGCGGATATCTTCGTGCGCGTGGCGGATGAAAAAGAACTCGTGGCCCTGCTGCGCGCCCTGAAGGCGGCGGGCGCACCCTGGTTTTTAATGGGCAACGGCTCAAACCTCCTGGTGCGGGACGGGGGGCTGCGCGGCGTGGTGTTGCAGATCGGCCCTGCGTTTGGCGGCACGCAGGTGCAGGGCGATATCCTGCGCGCCCGCGCGGGCACCTTGCTCAGCCAGGCGGCGCGCGCGGCGGCGGATAAGGCGCTTACCGGGCTGGAATTTGCCGCGGGCATCCCCGGCACCGTGGGCGGCGGCGTGTTTATGAACGCAGGGGCCTACGGCGGGGAGCTTAAGGATGTGTTACATTCCGTGCGCGTGTTGAACCCCGAAAGCGGGGAGATCTATACGCTTGCAGCGGAGCAGATGCAAATGGGCTACCGGCACAGTCGCTTGGGCGAGACCGGGGAGATCGCCCTGGAGGCGGCGTTTAAGCTGGCGCCGGGCCAGCAGGCGGCTATTTTGGCCCGCATGGAGGATTTAAATGCCCGTCGCAGGGAAAAACAGCCCCTGGAAAAGGGCAGCGCGGGCAGCACCTTTAAGCGCCCGGAGGGATATTTTGCGGGCGCCCTGATCGAGCAGGCGGGGCTCAAGGGCTTTTCGGTAGGCCCGGCACAGGTTTCGCCCAAGCACGCGGGCTTTGTGGTCAATAACGGCGGGGCCAGCGCGGCCCAGGTGCTTTCTGTGATCGAGCAGGTACGCCGCAGGGTGTTAGAGAACGCCGGGGTGGCCCTGCAATGCGAGGTGCGCATCGTGGGGGAGGATGGGTAAGATGCAGATCATGGCGGATGTGCATACCCACACGGTATTTTCCCACGGCAAGGGTACCATCGAGCAAAATGTGATCGCGGCCATGGAAAAGGGCCTGAAGGTCATCGGCATTGCGGACCATGGGCCGGGGCATCCGGCTTACGGCGTGCGCAGGCCCAAGGTGCCGGCCATGCGCCGGGAGGTGGACAGGCTTAACCGCCTGTACCACCGGGAGATACGGGTGATTTTGGGCATCGAGGCCAACCTGATCTCCCGCAGCGGCAAACTGGATGTGCCCGAGAGTATTTTGCCGGCCTTTGATTTTGTGTTATGCGGCTTCCACCGCGGGGCGCTGCCCTACGGGGTCAGGGATGCGGGCCAGCTGTGGCTGCGCAACGCCTTCCATCCGGATGAGGATACCGTGCAGGATAATACCCAGGCGTATTTGAATGCGCTGGAGCAGTACCGCATCGCCGCGCTTTGCCACCTGGGGGAATATATCCCGGTGGATATGGCGCTTATCGCCCCCGCGGCGCAGGCCAAGGGCACGCTGATCGAGATCAATAACCGGCATGCCAAGCCTGAAACGGCGCAGCTTAAAGAGGCATTGAGCGCCGGGGCGCAGTTCATCCTCTCCTCGGATGCGCACGAAGCGGATGCGGTAGGCGGATTTGAGCGGGCAATGGCGCTTTGCCGCCAGGCCGGCGTGCCGGAGGGGCGCGTCGTCAATGCCGCGGGCTTTGCCGGGCACAGGCCCGCCTGGCTAGAATAAGGATTACAGGATGCGAAAGAAAAACGCCGGCCCCATTTCGGGGCGCGGGCGCTAAGCGGAGGTGTTAAGATGCATTTGGTGATAGTAACCGGGCTGTCCGGCGCGGGAAAGACGCAGGCGCTGCGCTACCTGGAGGACATGGATTATTTCTGCGTGGATAACCTGCCCACCCAGCTGCTGCCTAAGTTTGCGGAGGTAGGCCAGGCCGCGGGCTTGGACCGGGTCGCCGTGGTGATGGACGTGCGCAGCGGTAACCTGATGGGAGACCTGTATGAGGTACTTTACTCCCTCAAGGATTACGGTTGTACCTATGAGATCGTTTTCTTCGAGGCGGATGAGGATGTGCTGATCAAGCGCTATAAGGAGACCCGGCGCGCCCACCCGCTGCAAAAGCAGGGCGAGCTGGTCAATCAGGCCATCGAGCAAGAGCGCAGGATGCTAAGCCCGCTGCGGGATAACGCCAACCGCATCGTGGACACCTCCGATTATACTTTAAAGGAGCTGCGCAGCTCTTTGGAGCGGATCTTTGGGCAAAAGGCGGGCGCGGGGCAGCTGGCCGTAACGGTCATGAGCTTCGGGTTTAAGTACGGCGTGCCCCAGGAGGCGGATCTGATCTTTGACGTGCGCTTTTTAAGCAATCCTTTTTACATCGATGCGCTGCGCGCCCATACGGGCCGGGAAAAGGCCGTGCGGGAGTATGTGATGGACTTGCCCATGACCAAGCCTTTTTTGGATAAATATATCGAGATTTTGCGCATGGTCATGCCGGGTTACGTCAATGAGGGTAAAAACCAGCTGGTCATCGCCATCGGCTGCACGGGCGGGCAGCACCGCTCCGTCGTTATTGCAGAGGCGATCTATGCGGCGCTCAAGGAGGATGGAGCGTTGGTCAGCATCACCCACCGGGATATGGGCAACGATATGAAGCGGTAAAGGGCCGCGTGAACAGGAGGGGTCGGGATGTCCTTTTCATCCGAAACGCGGGAGGAGCTTTGCCGCCTGCCCTTTGGGGAGGACTGCTGCGTGCGCGCGGAGCTGGCTGCGCTGATCCACGTGGCGGGCACCATTACCCTTTCCGGCGGAGAGATGGCGCTGCGCATCGCGACCGAGAGCGCCTCCTGCGCGCGGCGGGTGTTCCGGCTTTTTAAGCGGGTGTACGGCATCGCCCCCCAGGTGGCCAGCGGCCAGAAGCGGCGCTTAAAAAAGAACCACGCCTATTACCTGACGGTGACCAAGGGCGCGCGCGAGGCGCTGGAGGATGCGGGGCTGATCTCCAAAAAGGGCGGTGGGCTGGTCTTTAACCGGGGGATCGACCGGGAACTGGTGCGCAGGGATTGCTGCCGCCGGGCCTATATCCGGGGCGCGTTTTTGGGCGCGGGGTCGCTGACCACGCCGGAAAAGGGCTATCATCTGGAATTTGTGCTCTCTACCGAAGAGTTCGCCCGGGACCTGATGGCGCTGATAAATTCTTTCTCGCTGGGGGCAAAAAACTTAGCTAGAAAGGGCAGCTATGTGGTATACTTGAAAGAAGGAGAGAGCATCTCCTCTTTGCTGGTGGTCATCGGCGCGATGAACTCCGTACTGGCCCTTGAAAACGTGCGGGTGCTAAAGGAGATGCGCAACCAGGTCAACCGCAGTGTAAACTGTGAAACGGCCAATCTGGCTAAAACGGCGTTTGCCGCCGCCCGGCAGATCGAGGCCATCACGGCGCTGGAAAGCAGCGGAAAGCTGGCAAAGCTCTCGGCTCCGCTTAGAGAGATGGCGGCCGTGCGGTTGGATAATCCCGAGGCCAGCCTGATCGAGCTGGGAGAAATGTTAGACCCCCCGGTGGGGAAATCAGCAGTCAATCACCGCTTGCGGCGTTTAGAAGAGATGGCGCAGCAGTTGCGGCAGGAAAAGGGGGACTATTAAATGTTGGAAAGAGAAATTACCATCAATAACAAAGAGGGGCTGAATTCGCGTCCGGCGGCGGTGTTCGTACAGGCGGCCAATCAGTTTTCCTCGCAGATCCTGATCAAACAGGGCAACCAGATGATTAACGCCAAGTCCATCATGGGCGTGCTGTCCCTGGGCGTGGCCCGCAGCAATGCGGTGACCCTGATCGTCAAGGGTGAAGATGAAAAAGAGGCCATGGACGCCATGGTCAAGCTGATCGAAAATGACTTTGTGCTGGAGTAGCGGGCTGCTTACGGCATAGTTTTGATAGGTTTTTAGCGCGCTAGGCGCTAGATAGGGCAAAAGCAAAGGCTTCCTCGTTTGAGGAAGCCTTTTGATATTTGCCGATCAATATTGGAGGTTGAAATCCACCTGGTTTTCCATGGGTTCGCCCGCCAGATAGTGCTTGAGATTCCGCTCAAAAATGGCGAAAGAGCGCACCGGGTTGTGGGGGGAACCGCCCGAACTGTGGGAGGAGATGATCACATTTTGCATCTTCCAAAGCGGGCTGTCCGCCGGCAGAGGCTCAGGGGTGACTACGTCCAGCCCGGCGCCTGCCAGAGGGCCGTTTTGCAGGGCGCCGATCAGAGCCTCCTGATCCACAATGGAGCCCCGGCCGATATTGATGAGGAAGCTGCCTTCTTTCATGGAGCCAAGGCGCTTGGCATCCAGCAGATGATAGGTATCCTTGGTGCCAGGCAGGCAGATGATGAGGATATCGCTGGAGGCGACTACCTCGTCCAGCGCATCCATACCGTATAGGGCGTCCAGCTCCGGCGGGCAGGCGCCCGGATGCCGGCGCACGCCCACGATTTTTTTACACATAAAGCCCTGCAAGCGCCCCGCCACCTGTGCGCCGATATCCCCGTAACCCAGAATGCCCACCGTGCTGCCGCAAATATCCCGCAGGGGCTGGCAGTTTTTCCAGAGGGGCTGTTGGCCCTGTCGCACAAATTCGTCCACCCGGCGGGTCAGCCCCAGCAGCAGCGCCATGACGTGCTCGGCAATGGGGATGCCAAAGACCCCGCTGGAGTTGGTCAGCAGGCAATCGGGGTTTTGATAAAGCGCCGGGTCGCAATACTCGGCTGCGCCGGCGGAGGCCAGGTGCAGCCATTTGAGCTTTTTACAACGGGGCAGAAAGGCTACCGGCACGCAACCGTAAAAGATATCCGCCTGGGCGGCCATCTCATCTGTCAGGTTCGTCTTGGGTACGATGTGAAATTTCAGGTTGGGGGCGATATTGCGCAGTCGCTCAAACTCCGGCACGGTGAAGTCTACTCCGGGATAGATGCTATCCAATACAAAAATATTGATATCTTCCATACGCGCTTTCCTCCTTGAACATTGTGTGGTAAAAATCCCCTTCCTAGGCATCATAGCACGGATGGCGGGCCAGGGCAATTCGTTTTGCGCAATCCCCGACGGGGGATTGGCTTTTCTGTTGTAAAAAGGTATAATAATAGCGTTCATAAACAGATAGAAACGGGGGGGGAGCAGGATGAAAACAATCCGCTTTGGTTTTTTGGGGATCGGAGATATCGCAGGGCGCGTGATCCCTTGCTTTGCATACGCTACCGGCGTGCGGGTGGACGCGGCCGCCGCGCGGGAACTGGAACGCGCGCAGGCCTTTGCCCAAAAGTGGGGTATTCCGAAGGCTTATGGCTCTTATGACGAGCTGTTTGCCGATGCGGATATCGACGCGGTCTATATCGGCACGCCCCATCCGCTGCACGAGGAGCTGGTGGTGCGGGCGCTGCGCGCGGGCAAGCACGTGGTGTGTGAAAAGCCCATGGGCGCCAATGCCGCCCAGGTGGCGCGGATGATCGACGAGGCGCGCAGGCAAAAGCGCTTTTTAATGGAGGCCAACTGGCGGCGCTTTTTCCCGGCGATGACGCGGCTGCGTCAGATGGTGCGCGAGGGCGCGCTGGGGGAGATTCGTCTGATCGAGAGCAGCTGCGGCTTTTACGCCCCCTGGCAGGGGCACGAGCAGGCGCGGCTGTTCAACCCGGCGCTGGGCGGCGGCGCTATGCTGGACATGGGCATCTACTGCCTATCGTTCACCTGGGATATGATGGATGGCAAGCTGCCCCAAAGCATTTTGGCTACGGCCCAGCTGGCCCCTACCGGGGTGGATCTGCAAACGGCCATGCTGATGCAATATGATAATGGAACCATCGCGGTGGGCACCACGGCCATCGGCACGGCGCTGCCGCCGCTACTGCGGGTGATAGGCAGCAAGGGCCGGGCAGAGCTGGATGAAAGCGACTTGAGCGTGCTGCGCTATACCGATGCGCAGGGAAAAGAGCAGCTTTTGGCCTGTCCCTTTGAGGGCAAGGGCTATCAGTTTGAGTTTATGGCCGCGGCGGACTGCATCCGCGCCGGCCAGCTGGAGAGCGATATCTCGCCCTTGCAGCAGAGCCTGGACATGGCCCGGGCCAGCGACGAGGTACGCCGCCAGGTCGGCGTAAAGTATCCTTTTGACGAACAGGAGGGATAAAACGATGAGCCGTTTTATACTCTCGGCCTTTGCCGATGAGATCAGCGCACAGCTGGACCGCCAGATGGATGTGCTGGAAGAACTGGATATCCACCACATCGAGCTTCGGGGGATCGACGGGAAGAACGTGGCCGATTATACGCTTGACGAGATCGACGGCGTGTTTGCCCGCATGCAGGCGCGGGGCTTTCAAACCTCGGCGGTGGGTTCGCCCATCGGCAAGGTGGATATCCGCGAGCCCTTTGAGGAACATTTAGAGAAATTTAAACACGTGTTGGCGCTGGCCCAGCGCCTGCACGCGCCGTATATCCGGCTATTTAGCTTTTTTATCCCGGAGGGCGAGCAACCGCAAGCCTACCGGGAGGAGGTGCTGTGCCGGATGCAGCTTTTGGCCGATGCGGCAAAGGGCAGCGGCGTGACCCTGCTGCATGAGAACGAGCGGTATATCTATGGCGATGTGCCGGAGCGCTGTGTGGAGATCCTGAAATCTGTACAGGGCGGTAACCTGTTTGCCACCTATGACCCGGCCAATTTTGTACACTGCCACGTGCGCAATTACCCCCATGCCTATGAGATGATGCGCCCGTATGTGCGCTATCTGCACATGAAGGACGCCGTATATGAGGAGAATGCCGCGCGTACGCTGGATATGGGCTTCCAGAATATCGGCGACGTGCACCGGGCCCCCGGCGAGGGGGAGGGGCAGATCGCCCAGGTGCTGCGGGCCTTCTGGGAATCGGGGTACGAAGGGTTTTTGACGTTGGAACCCCACCTGTCGGCAGACCCGGCGGTGGATGGACCAGAGCAGTTCAGGCGGGCCTATGGCGCGCTGATGAAGGTGCTCGATCAGATCGGAGCCAAAGCCGGTTAAGCAATCGGCTGATGCAATAGAAGGAGGGAAAGACATGGAAAAGATGATTCGCTGCGCGATCGTGGGCTGCGGCGTGATCGGCCCGCTGCACGCGGGGGCCATTGCCGGGGTGGACCGGGCGCAGTTGGTAGCGGTGTGCGATATCGACCCGCAAAAGGCGGATGCGCTGGCTAAGGCGTACGGCGCCACGGCCTATACGGATTATGCCCAAATGCTCAAGGATGAGCGCATCGATCTGGTGCACGTGTGCGTACCCAGCGGCATGCACGCGGATTTCGGCGTGATGGCGGCCAAAGCGGGGAAAAATGTGTTGGTGGAAAAGCCCATCGATATTACCCTGGAGGCGGCCGACCGGTTGATCGCCGCCTGCAAGGAGGCCGGGGTGATGCTCAGCTGCATCTCCCAGCACCGGTTTGACGACGCCATCGAGGCGGTGATCGCCGGGCGGGATGCGGGCAAGTTTGGCCAGCTGAACTTCGGCGGCAGCCATACCAAGTGGTTCCGCTCGCAGGAATACTATGATAGCGCCGGATGGCGGGGCACTTGGGAGATGGATGGCGGCGGGGCGCTGATGAACCAGAGCGTGCACTATGTGGATATGCTGCAGTACATCATGGGGGATGTGGAGGAGATCTATGCCTACTGCGCCACCCGCAGCCATGTGCGCATCGAGGTGGAGGACTTGGCTGTGGCCTCGGTGAAGTTCAAAAGCGGCGCGCTGGGGATGATCGAGGGCAATACCACGGCTAACCCCGGTTTTTATACGCGGCTGGATATTTATGGCGACCAGGGCGGCGCGGTGATCCAGGACGACGCGCTGATCGACTGGCGTATGGCCGATGGCTCTCCCTGCCCGGATGTGGTAGAGGGCGACGATGGGCAGCCCGGCGGAGCGGCGAGCGCGACCATCTACGGCGAGGGACACCGCCGCCAGATCGAGGATGTGGTGGACGCGCTGCTAAGCGGCAGGCCGCCGCGCATCACCGGCGAAGAGGGGCGCAAGCCTTTGGCCATTATTTTGGCCATCTACGAATCGGCACGCACGGGTAAACCCGTTCGGCTATAGATAAGGGGAACGACAGGCATCGCAAAAGGACAAGGAGGAACGAAAGAGAATGGTTAATTTTGATTTCCATGCCCCTACGCACGTGATCTTTGGCAAGGATACGGAAAAGCTGGTGGGCAAAGAGACTGCCAAATACGGCAAAAAAGCGCTGGTACACTTTGGCGGCGGCTCGGTCAAGCGCAGCGGCCTTCTGGACCGAGTGATCGCCTCGCTGCAGGAGGCGGGCGTAGAGGTGGTAACCCTGGGCGGCGTACAGCCTAACCCCCGCTTGTCGCTGGTGCGCGAGGGCATCGCCCTGTGCAAAAAAGAGGGCGTAGAGGTGGTTTTGGCCGTAGGCGGCGGCTCGACGATCGACTCGTCCAAGGCGATCGCCGTGGGCGTAAAATATGACGGCGACGTGTGGGATTTCCACGGCGGGGATAAAAACGGCAATAAACCGACGGTAACCGACCGCCTGCCCCTGGGCGTGGTGCTGACCATCCCGGCCGCCGGCAGCGAGATGAGCAACTCCTGCGTAATCACAAACGAGGACGGGATGCTCAAGCGCGGCTCTTCCGGAAACGGCAACCGCCCGGATTTTGCCATCATGAATCCGGTGCTCACCTATACGCTGCCCGCCTATCAGACGGCCTGCGGCGCCACCGATATCCTGGCCCATATGATGGAGCGTTATTTCACGCCTGAAAAACATGTGGACCTGACGGATCGGCTACTGGAAGCCGGCATGCAGACGCTGATCAAAAACGCGCCCATCGCCCTGGCTCACCCGGAGGATTACGGTTCCCGCGCGGAGATCATGTGGGTCAGCTCTCTGGCGCATAACGACATGCTTTCCTGCGGGCGCGTCAGCGATTTTTCCAGCCATCAGATCGAGCACGAGCTTTCCGCCCGGTACGATGTGGCCCATGGCGCTGGCCTGGCCGTGATCTTCCCGGCATGGATGAAGTATGTGTATAAGAAGGACGTGATGCGCTTTGCCCAGTTTGCGGTGCGCGTGTGGGGCTGCTCGATGGACTTTGAGAACCCTGAATTCACGGCGCTGGAGGGCATCGGCCGCATGGAGAAGTTCTTCCAGAGCATCGGCATGCCCATCCGCCTGCCGGAGCTGGGGATCGACGATAAGTACCTGCGCGAGATGGCCGATAAGTGCAAAAAGTCCAACGGGGATGGCACCCAGGGCAAGTTCACCGCGCTGAATAGCGACGATATTTACGAGATCTACAAATTGGCCCTGTAAGGCAAGAACAACAAGCAGCGCCCGCGCATAAAGATGCGCGGGCGCTTTTTGATTTTAACCGAAATCGTGCCGGTTGCCGCAGCCGCTGCCTAACCCTTCATAGATGCTAACGATTTTTTCGATCTTCATAAAACATTCCCGGTCGTTCAGGCTGTCGTCCTCCAGGACGGCCTTGATCTGAACCAGAGCCTGATAGCAATTATCAGAGAGCAGAGGCGAAAGACATTTAGCGAACGCAGACGGATCGCCCGGCGCGTTTTCAAATAAACGGATAACCATATCACATAACAGCTCCATAAAATCGTCCACCTCGCTCTTATACGTTTATGTAACGTATTTTAAGACAAAACTAGTGATAAAGTCAAGAAAAATACGTGGTATTAGAGTGAAACGGTGAAAAAGATTACTTTTGGAGAAAACAAAAATATTATTTCTGGTCGGCTCAAGTGCTACCGCATCAAAGCCGGGCTTTCGCAAGCCCAGCTGGCTGCGCGCATGCAAACGCTGGGCGCGAACATGGATCAGCAGATGATCAGCAAGATCGAGCACAATGCCCGCATCGTCACCGATTATGAGCTGGCCTGCCTTTGCAGGATATTGGAGGTGCGCGCGGAAGACCTGTTTGATGACTTTCGCGTCTGAAAGAGATGCATTTTAAACGGCTGAGAGATTTGCGGGAAGACCGAGACCTCTTACAAAAGGACATAGCGGAGTTGCTGAATATCACGCAAACGGTCTATTCAAGATATGAGCGTGGTTTTCAGACGATTCCCGTTATCCATCTGCTGAAGCTGGCCGACTTTTATGGTACTTCTACAGATTACATCCTTGGCAGAACAGATAACGGTAAGCCGTATGAAAGAAAAAGCATAAAATGATCTACTTGATCCCAGAAACAGTTCCTTCCCATCTCCCCAAGGCTTAATCCCGCACCGGGGCCATTGGCTCCGGCGCGTGTTTTTGTTATAATACTATTATTCGGATAAACGAATATTATGTAGAATCGCGGGGATTTTAGAAAATGAGTTTTGTACACCTGCATAACCACTCGGAATACAGTCTGCTGGATGGGGCCAGCCGCATCGGCGATATGCTGGACCGCTGCAAGGAGCTGGGGATGGATTCCATCGCCATCACCGATCATGGGGTGATGTACGGCGTGGTGGAGTTTTACCAGCAGGCTTTAAAGCGCGGCATCAAGCCCGTGATCGGCTGCGAAGTATACGTGGCCCCGGGCAGCATGGAGGATAAGAATACCGCCGCGCGGGAATACGCGCACCTGGTGCTGCTGTGCGAAAACAATGTGGGGTATCAAAACCTGATCAAGCTGGTATCCCTGGGCTTTCTCAAGGGGTTTTACTATAAACCGCGGGTGGACATGGCGGCGCTGCGCCAATACTCCGAGGGGCTGATCTGCCTTTCCGCCTGCCTGGCGGGGGATATCCCTCGGCTGCTGCGAGAAGGGCAGCCCGATAAGGCCGAGGCGCTGGCCCGGGAGTTTATCGACATCTACGGCAAGGACAATTATTTTATCGAGCTGCAGGATCACGGTATCGCCCTGCAGCGCCAGCTTAACCCGCAGCTGATCGCCCTGGCGCGCAAGCTGGACCTGGGGCTGGTGGTGACCAATGACAGCCACTACGTCCGCAAGGAGGATGCCGAGGCGCACGACGTGCTATTGTGCATCCAGACCGGCAAGACCGTGGAGGACGAGGCGCGCATGCGCTTTGAGACCCAGGAGTTCTATATCAAAAGCGAGGAGGAGATGGCCAGTCTCTTCCCCCAGTGCCCGGAGTGCATCACCAATACGGCCAAGATCGCCGCGCGCTGCCAGGTGGATTTTGACTTTAACACCATCCACCTGCCCGCCTTCGCGCCGCCGGAGGGCTTAAGCGCCCGGGATTATCTGCGCAAGCTGTGTGAAGAGGGCATAGCGCGCCGGTACGGCCAGCCTACTAAGGAGCAGCGGGAGCGGCTTGCTTACGAGCTGGGCGTGATCGAGCAGATGGGGTATGTGGATTACTTCCTCATCGTGCAGGATTTTATCCGCTACGCCAAGGATCACGGCATCATGGTGGGGCCGGGCCGGGGCAGCGCTGCGGGCAGCATCGTGGCCTACTGCCTGGATATCACCACCATAGACCCGATGAAGTATCAGCTGCTCTTTGAGCGGTTTTTAAACCCGGAGCGCATCTCCATGCCGGATATCGACATCGACTTTTGCTACGAGCGCCGGGGCGAGGTGATCGACTACGTCGTGGAAAAATACGGGGCCGACCGGGTGGCGCAGATCATCACCTTCGGCACCATGGCCGCCCGCGCGGTGATTCGGGATGTGGGACGTGCGCTGAACATGCCCTACGCCGAGGTGGACGTGGTGGCCAAGATGATCCCCTTTGAGCTGAAAATGACCATCGACAAGGCGCTTAAGGCCAACCCGCAGCTGCAGGCGGAATACGAGAACAATCCCCGGGTGACCCGGCTGATCGATATGTCTAAAATACTGGAGGGGCTGCCCCGGCACGCCTCCACCCACGCGGCGGGGGTGGTGATCGCCAGCCGTCCGGTAACCGATTTTGTACCCCTGGCCAAGAACGATCAGGGCGTCGTCACCCAGTATACCATGGGGATATTAGAGCAGTTGGGCCTTTTAAAGATGGATTTTTTGGGCCTGCGCACGCTTACGGTGATCCGGGATACGCTGGACATTCTGCGCTTGACCGGCGCTACGCCGCCGGATATGGATCAGATCCCCTATGACGACCCGAAAGTATATGAGATGCTCAGCCGCGGGGATACCGACGGGGTGTTCCAGCTGGAGTCCGCCGGGATGCGCGCCTTTTTGCGGGAGCTTAAACCCTCCAACTTTGAGGATGTCATCGCTGGCATCTCGCTCTACCGTCCGGGCCCTATGGATTCCATCCCGCGCTACGTGCAGGGTAAGTACCACCCGGAAACGGTACACTATGCCCACCCCAAATTGAAAAACGTGCTGGACGTGACCTACGGCTGCATGGTCTATCAGGAGCAGGTCATGCAGATCGTCCGGGATCTGGCGGGTTACTCCCTGGGCCGCAGCGACCTGGTGCGCCGTTCCATGGCCAAAAAGAAGATGGACGTGATGCAAAAAGAGCGGGAAATCTTCATCCACGGGCTGGTAGAGGACGGGCAGGTCGTTGTGCCCGGCGCGGTGCGCAATGGCGTGGACGAGCAGGTGGCAAACGATATCTTCGACGAGATGATCGCCTTTGCTCAGTACGCGTTTAACAAGTCCCACGCCGCGGCCTACGGCGTAGTGGCGTACCAGACGGCGTATCTCAAGGCCCATTACCCGGTAGCCTTTATGGCGGCGCTGATGAACAGCATGCTTGAGCGCACGGATAAGATCGCCTTTTACATCCAATACTGCCGTAAAAACGGCATCGGCGTACTGCCGCCGGACATCAACCGGTCGATGGAGCGCTTCTCGGTGGAGGGTGGTAACATTCGCTTTGGCCTGGGCGCGGTCAAGCGCGTGGGCATATCCGCCGTACAGGAAGTGGTGAAGGTGCGGGAGGAGAAGGGCACCTTTACCTCTCTAAGCGACTTTTTGCAGAAGATGGAGGGCGAGGCGGTCAACAAGCGCATGCTCGAAAGCCTGATTATGGCCGGCGCTTTTGACCATATGGGCCCTAACCGCGCCCAGCTGATGGCCAGCTATGAGACCATTGCCGACGCCGCCGCGCAGGACCGCAAGAATAACCTGGCCGGCCAGCTCTCCTTATTTGGCGAGCCGGGCAGCCCCGCCAATACCGCGGGGGAATTTGTCTATCCTCAAATGGCGGACTACCCCATGCACACGCGGCTTTCCATGGAAAAAGAGGTCACAGGCATCTACATCTCCGGCCATCCGCTGGACGATTACCGCCAGGCTTTGGAAGGCCTGCCCTTTACTACCCAGCACTTCCATCAGGACGAGGAGGAGACGGTGTTGGGAACGCAGGGCGAGGGCGCGCTGCGGGACGGGCAGAGCGTGACCTTGGGCGGCATGGTCACCTCAGTCAAGACCAAGACCACCCGCAACGGCAACCAGCTGATGGCCTTTTTAACCCTGGAAGACCTGTACGGCGCGGTGGAGGTCATCGTTTTCCCAGCCGCGTACCAGACCTATGCGCCCCTGCTTGTGGAGGATACGCCGCTGCTTATCGAGGGGCGGGCCAGCCTGCGCGAGGATGAGGAGGGCAAGCTGATCTTAAATACGGCCCGGCCGCTGGGCGGCTCGCAGATGAAAAAGCTGTATCTGCGGTTGGAACAAGAGCAGCTGGAAGGGGCCAAGAACCTGCTGCGCCGCCACCCGGGGGCGATTCCGGTGATCTTCTACTTTGCCTCCCAAAAGCAGACCTTTGCGGCGGATACCGCCCTTTGGTGCGATGGCTCGCAGCCGCTCACCGGGGAGCTGGGGGCGCTGCTGGGCAAGGAAAACGTGCGCCCCACCTTTGAGGAGGCGGCCAAAACGGCAACATGATGAATTTCGGCAAAGAACGTTAAATTATTCACGATATCCCTAGACGGAGATGGGGCTGCTTGGTATAATAAAGAGGATTTGTTGTTTACATGGGGTTAGGAGGATCTTAGGCTGGTGGATAAGTATCAGGGGGAAGATTATCTGTGCATCAAGGCGCTGGAGGACGGGGTCAACATTATCGGGATGACCCGGGGCCAGAGCACCAAGTTGCTGCATACCGAAAAGCTGGATAAAGGCGAGGTGATGATCGCCCAGTTCACTGAGAATACCTCCGCTATCAAGATCCGCGGCCGGGCCGAGATTTTGACCCGGTATGGTAAGCTCACTTCCGGCACGGAGGATTAATCAAATGTGGATGGTCATTCATATGGTGCAGGGGAAGGCCGCCGCCCAGCGCCTCATGCAGGCGCTGACCCAGGAGGGGTTTATGGTGCGGCTGCACGCGGTCTACCGCAACCGGGAGGATGCGCAGAATTATTTTGAGCTGCAGGTCCCCAAGGCGGAGGCGCAGGAGGCGCGCGCCGCCTTGCAGGATAAATTGTTTTAGTATTTTCTGCTTGCCGGTTACCCTGGCAGGGTAGAATATAGAGGAAGGGCTCCCACGGATGGGAAAAGTGATGTGGAAAGAGGGATACGTATGAAGAGGATCGCAGTTTTGACCAGCGGCGGCGACGCGCCGGGCATGAATGCGGCGCTTGGCAGCGTGGTGCGCAGCGCTACGCAAAAGGGAATGGAAGTATTCGGCGTTGAGCAGGGATATTTAGGATTGATAGAGGACCGCATGCAGCTGATGGAGCCCATGCGGGCCACCGGAATGGTGACCAGCGGCGGCACGCTGCTGGGGACCATGCGCTGCGGCGAGATGAAAACGGAGGAAGGCCGCCTTAAGGCGGTGGAGACCATCCGTAAACACGGCATTGAGGGCCTGGTGACCATCGGCGGGGACGGTACCTTCCGCGGGGCCGAAGTGCTGTGCGGGTACGGCGTGCCCACCATCGGCATCCCTGGTACTATCGATAACGACCTGGCCTATACTCAGTACACCCTGGGTTTTGATACGACGCTGAACACCATCGTGCGCATGGCTACCCAAATTCGGGATACCATGGCTTCTCACGAGCGTGTGTGTGTGATGGAGGTCATGGGCCGTCACTGCGGCGATCTGGCCCTGTATTCCGCCGCCGCCCTGCACGCCGAGGCATTGATCCTGCCGGAGATGCCCTGGGATGTGGATTCGCTTTGCCAGCGGTTAGAGCGCCAGCGGGCCAACGGCCGCCGCTCGGCTCTGGTCGTGATGGCCGAAGGCGCGGGCAAGGCTACGGAGCTGGCTCCTGTCATCATGGAAAAGACCGGGTTTGATACCCGCGCAAGCGTGCTGGGCTATGTACAGCGCGGCGGGCAGCCCTCGCCCCGGGATCTGCTGATGGCCACCCGCATGGGCGTGCGCGCGGTGGAACTGCTGCATCAGGGCATCGGCAACCGGGTGCTGGGCCAGTGCCAGGAAGAGATCGTGGACTTTGACATCAATGAGGCGCTGGATATGCCGGCGGTATTTAATAAAGAACTGTACGAGTTGGTGCAGGGCTTGTGGGCCTAACCCTTTCTGGGAGCGAAATTGACCGATGGAACCGGGCGAAGGATATGACTTTCGCCCGGTTTTTCAAATGCCTTTGATACGGCTGAGGATATGTGACAGCGTTTGGGTGCACATGGCCGTGCGTTGTGATACTAGAGCGCGCATGATCGTGTGTGTGCCGGCGAAATGAGAAAATGCCCCGGTATGAGGCAAGGCTGCCCATATTATCAACGAAAAGGAAAAGGCTTTGGTACAAGAGAAGGACAAACAATGCGCCAAGCGATAAACCAATACAAGCAGGGGAGAGAATATGGCAAAAAAGAAATTTCAGGCGTTTCCCTTTCAGGTCGGGCAGCGGATCGACCTGCCCATCCATGCCTTGGGCGAGGGCGGGGTAGGCATCGGCCGTTTTGAAGGCGCGGCGGTATTTGTACCCGGCGCGCTTCCGGGGGAAACCGTGCGCGTGCGCATCCGTTATCTGGCCTCGCGCTATGCGCAGGCAGAACTCGAAAAGATCTTACAGCCCTCTCCCCAGCGGATAGAGCCCCCCTGCCCATATGATGCGCGCTGCGGCGGGTGTCAGCTGCAACATCTTTCTTACGAGGGGCAGCTGGAAGTCAAACGCAGACAGGTCGCCGATTGTCTGGAACGCATCGGCGGGTTTGAAAACATCGCCGTTCCGCCCGTGATGGGCATGGAAGAGCCCTGGCAATATCGCAATAAAGCGGCCTTCCCGGCGGCGACGCGGGGGGGAGAGGCCGCGCTGGGCTTTTATGCAACCGGCAGCCATGATCTCGTGCCGGTTGACGCCTGCATGATCCAGCAGCCGCCCTGTAATGCGGTACTATCCGCCGTTAAGGCCTGGATGCGGGAGAGAAACATCACGCCTTACGATGAAAAGACGCGTCAGGGCAGGCTACGCCATGTGCTGATCCGCACCAACCGGCGAGGGGAATTTATGGTCACTTTGGTGATCAACTGCCAACGCTTGCCGGAGGCGGCCGCATTGGGCGAGCAGCTGCGCGGACTGGAAGGATTCGTAGGCCTGGCGCTGAACGTCAACCGCGAGGCGACAAACGCCATCCTGGGGCGGGAAATCATCAGCGTATGCGGCGCGCCGACCCTGGCCGAGCAGTTGGACGAGCTGACATTCTCCCTTTCGCCAGCCTCGTTTTTTCAGGTCAACCCGCTGCAAACCGAGCAGTTATATCAAACCGCGCTGTCCTTTGCCGGCCTGAAGGGGGACGAGCTGGTGTTTGACGCTTACTGCGGCATCGGCAGCATCTCGCTGTTCCTGGCGCGCAGGGCAAGGGAAGTGATCGGCGTGGAGATCGTCAGGGCGGCGGTAGAGGACGCGCGTGACAACGCGCGAAGCAATGGCATAAGAAACGCCAGCTTTATCTGTGCGAAGGCGGAAGAGGAGATTCCACGGTTGCTTCAAGACAACCGAAGGCCAGATGTGGTAGTTGTCGATCCGCCGCGCAAGGGATGCGATGCAGCGCTGCTGCAAGCCATCTCTCAAGCGCGGATCCCCAGGCTGGTATATGTTTCCTGCAACCCGTCGACGTTGGCACGAGACCTGAAGCTGCTGTGCGGGCAGGGTTACACCCTGCAAAAAGTACAGCCAGTCGACCTGTTTCCGCAGACGATGCATGTGGAGACGGTGGCTAGCCTGCAGCTTGAACTTTAGAGAAGCCGCGCCGGTGTACTTGTGAGGCAACTTCCGCTTGTTGCATATTTGATAGCTATTCTTGCGGTCTCCTGTCAGGTGAGTTATGATGACTGTAAATAGAAACGTTGTCAAACTTCATAAAGGGGAGGATGCAAGATGGAAAAATGCAATACTAAGAATGAAAAGTTGTACAAATTGCGCGTTGAAAATGGTTATACGCAGCGCGAAATGGCTGAGCTCTTGGCAGTTTCGCCTGCCACCTATAGCCGTTACGAGAATGGTCATATTGACATGTCGCTGGCTGTATGTAAAAAGTTGGGCGAACTTTTCGACGTTCAGATGGAAAAGCTGTTATAATGGAGGGCATATGAATACCATCGATATCGTAAAAAAGATCTTTATCCAGATCTTACAGGATGGCAGGCCCCATAAGGTAGAGGAGATCAGGGCAAAGGTCTTGCAGGAATATCCCACCCTTTTTCCCAGCCGTACTGCTTTTTACGCAACCGTATCGCGCATACAAAGCCGGGAAAAGAGCATCCGGCGCATCGATAGAGGCGTGTATATACTGCAGGGAAAAGCACAAGCCCAGGAATTAAAGGCCTTGCCTGCGAACTGGGATCTGGAAACGTATTTTCATTGGCTTAAGGATATCTTGGATCAGATGCAGGAGAAATCCGCTTTTGTGGACTATGAGCGGATAGAACCAGCTGAGATTATCTCTTTGCGGGAGATAAAAAAGCTGAATGTGGAGCTGCTAAACTTTCTCCAGGAACGGCAGGACGCCGCTGCTAAATTGATGGAGCAGATCAAGCTGCTGCGGCAGATGGAAGAGGGGGAGAAGCCCTGCGGCGATGCGCAGGCAACTGCCAGGCCTATAGAAGCAGCTGATGATAGCGTAGATGGTAACTGATCTATATATATGCCAACACTTTGAATAATGCGTGAAGGATACAAAAACGCTAAAAACAAGATTATGTGGGATAAAGAACATTTTAGGTCATAATAAACGGGAGGCCCCAATGAAGATATCCAAAAAAGACGCACGGATGTGGTTTGAATTTTTCGCGGCGCTGCCGGAGGAAGAACTGCTGGGACCAAAACAGCAGGAGATCGCCTACGCCGCCTTTGCGCAGATCGAGGTTGCGGTGGATGCGCGCAATGAAGCGCTGATGGCGCAGATCGGACAGCTGCAAAGCTTGGAGGGGCGTACGCTGTTTGTGGGCAACGCGGAGAAATTCCCAAAGGGCTGCCGCTCCTGTCTGCTGGGGACGGGGCTTAGCGCCATCCGCAAGACCAATAAGTGCAACATTGCCTGTAAGTTCTGCTATAATTACGGCGAGCTGGAGGATATTCCGCCGGTGGGCGAGGGAATGTGGGAGATCGGCGGCACGAAATTTTACGAAAAGGATATCGACCTGCTGCTTTCCGTACAGAATAAACCCACTGGGGTTTCATATGTTTATCTGGAACCCTTTATGGAGATCGAAAAGTATTATGGCGTGGTGCGCAAGTTCAGCAACGCCGGTGTGCATCAGCATCTGTACACCAACGGGCTGCTGGCAACAGAACAAACGCTTCAGGCGCTGGGGGAGGCGGGGCTTGACGAGCTGCGCTTTAACTTGGGCGCATCCAACTGTGCCGATAAGGTGATCGAAAACATCGGCCTGGCCAAGCGCTACATCCCGCAGGTGGGCATCGAGACCCCTATGACGCCTGAGTTTTATGAGGGGTTCCTGGCTAAAAAGCAACAGATATTGGCAACAGGGCTGGACTTTATCAACTGTGCGGAACTGCACTTGAATCCCAACAACATCGGCAATTATGCAGGGGAGAGCCTGTATCTGGCCCGCCATGGGTACATCTCGCCGATCTGGAGCCGGGAGCTGACCCTGAAATTCATGAAGATGGCAGTCCTGGAGGACTGGGACCTGGCGGTGCACGATTGCTGCAACTATACCAAATTCGTTCGGGGGCTGAACCTGCGCGGCAAGGAGGGCGCATGGTTTGGCGCAAGCGATTATGCCTGTGAGTTTGGACGGCTGCCCTACGCCGCTTTTTTGCCTGTGCTCAAGGATGATAGCTTGCCGTTTTTAAGCGAAGAGCCGCTGCCAGCGGGCTATGGCCCAGGCGATATTGTATTTTAGAGATAAAAAGAGATTTAGCCCCGCCCGTATCGTTCGGACGGGGCTTTTATTACCCTTCATAGGGGCTGACCTTCTGTCTGCTGGGGCAGGCGCTGGCTGATCCGCAGCAGCACACCCTTAGATAGCAGCGCGATGACCACACTGGCCAGGCCGGCAAAGAGCACTACGATAAAGGCGTATTGTTTCGCCCAATCGAACAGGGCGCCGTACAACGCCTGCCCCAGCGGGAAGGCGCACATGCAGATGACCGTGACCACAGAAGATATTTTACCCAAAAGCGAGGCGGGCGTCAGCTGCTGCAGGGTCGTTTGTGCATAGACCGAAAACAGCGTTGCGCAGCACATCATCCCGGCAACGCTCAAAAGGATCAGGGCAAATGAACCCATCGGCCAACCGTTATGCAATACTGCTGCCCCTAGCGGAAGAGCCGCGATACCGGCGAGCAGTAATAGCAGGTGAGAGGCGGAGAATTTAAGCTTTTTGGCGACCGCACCGGCCAACACGCCGCCCAGGATCGAGCCGATGCCCATAGCCCCCTCTGCCAGACCATACATTTGGCTGGAAAGTCCCAGGAAGATCTTGACCAGATAGGGCAGGCCGACCACTACCATGGCCGAGAGAAACAGGTTGATGCCCGCCACCAAAAACAGTAGGGACATTAATCCCTCGCCCTGGCGTACCATATAGCGCAGCGCATCGGTAAAATCGCCCTTGATGGTTTGCAGCACACCGCCGCGATTTTGTTGGCGGATAAAGGGGATATGCAAAAAACACTCCATTACAGCCGATAAGAAAAAGCAAATGATCCCCACATACAAAACGGGATAAAGGCCAAATACGCCATAAAGCAGCCCGCCCAGGATTGGACCTAGCAAATTGGCCAGCGCGTTTACCTGTGCTACGATGCCGTTGGCACTCATCAAACCACGTTCATCTACAAGGGAGGGGATGCTGGCCTGAACGGAGGGCTGATAAAAGGACTGGATCACCGAAAGTAGAACCATGACGCCGCCGATGGCCGCGGTGGTAGGAGTTTGACGAAAGATCAGCGCAAAGGACGCCAATACCGCGGCTGTAATGAAATCCAGCGCCGCCATAATGCCCTTGCGGCTGACGCGATCGGCCAGCACGCCGCCCAGCGGAGATAAAAGGATGGTAGGCAGCATGCTTAGCGCAGCGATGCTGGCAAAGGCTGCGGCCGAACCGGTCATATCCAATACCGCTACCGAGAGGGCGAACCGTAGGATGGCATTGCCGAAAAGGGAGATGATCTGTCCGGCTACCATGAGGGTAAAATCCCGGCCGAACATCCATTTTGGGCCTGTGTGTTTATCTTTTTTCATATCACGTACCTCCAAATCAAATTTATAATACCAACCGTCGGTATGTAAATGGGCAATAAAAAAGGGAATCGTTTCCCTGAATAAAACGCTTAATCATCGGCTATTTTTCCTCTTTTGGCTTCCCTCGCCCAGAAAATAGTACGGTCGTAATAATCCTGCATCTGTGCGACCAGCGCATCGTCAAACAGGGGGAGGCCCAGGCCCTCCAGCACTGTGCGGCACAGGCTGATCTGATGGATAAATTTCTCCCGGCTGTCGGCGAAAAGGCCGATCCAAACGTTGGCCATCAGAAGGGCCAGCTCGGCGGTTTCCAGCGGCTGGGCAACGGACAGGGAGCCATCCTGATTGCCCTGTTCAATGATCTTCGCCACTTGCGGCGCGCTTTCGGTGATATTTAACCGCATATGTTCCATGAATACGCGGGGGTCCGCGATCTGGGTA
Organism: Luoshenia tenuis; assembly: GCF_014384745.1. Taxonomy (NCBI): domain Bacteria; kingdom Bacillati; phylum Bacillota; class Clostridia; order Christensenellales; family Christensenellaceae; genus Luoshenia; species Luoshenia tenuis. The sequence continues at coordinate 346,070 of NZ_JACRSO010000001.1, read as the reverse complement.
AAATACAGCTGATCCACCGATAGCTTTTCTTCATCCGACATTTCGTGGCGAAACAGGGCCTGCAGCTTTTGCAGCCCGTTCATCGCAGGGTCATGGGCGATGGCGCTGAACCAATCCTCACGGGAATAGAAATGCAGCACCACTTTCTCAAACAGCTCCTCTTTGGATTTAAAGTGATGATAGATTGCCCCTTTTGACATGCCCAGTGCGCGCACGATATCCTGCATAGAAGTGTTTTCGTATCCCTTGGCCAGAAAAAGCTGCGTTGCCACTTCCAGTATCCGCTGCACGGTTTGCTCAGGGTACTTGTTGCGCGCCATGGCGAGGCCTCCTTTTCTGATACATACCGATGGTATGTTTGGAGAATACCGCTTTTTTTGCCGTTTGTCAACCCCTTTTGTGCTTTGGCAGGCCTTATGGGTTGTAGCCGGGCGGGTATAGGGGTATGATAAACATAGGGGCATTGCCCGGACAAAAGAAAAGTTTTAAAGGAGGATTTTGTATGGCAAACCGTATCATGCTCAACGAAACATCTTACCACGGCGCAGGGGCGATTGGGGAGATCGCTTCCGAGGCAAAGGCACGGGGTTTTAAAAAGGCGCTGGTCTGCTCGGATCCGGACCTGATCCAGTTTGGCGTTACCAAAAAGGTGACCGATGTGTTAGACGCGGCGGGGCTTCAATATGAAATCTATTCCGATATCAAGGCTAACCCCACCATCGACAACGTGCGCCACGGCGTAGAGGCCTTTAAGGCGGCGGGGGCCGATTATATTGTGGCCATTGGCGGCGGCTCCTCCATGGATACCGCAAAAGCGATCGGCATTATCGCCACCAATCCTGAGTTTGCGGATGTGCGCAGCCTGGAGGGCGTAGCGCCTACGAAAAAGCCCTGCGCCCCCATCATCGCGGTACCCACCACGGCGGGCACCGCGGCCGAGGTCACCATTAATTACGTCATAACCGATGTGGAACGCAAGCGCAAGTTCGTCTGTGTGGACCCCCATGATATGCCGGTGGTCGCCATCGTCGATCCGGACATGATGGCGTCCATGCCCAAAGGGCTGACCGCTTCCACCGGGATGGATGCGCTGACCCACGCCATCGAGGGCTATATCACCAAAGCCGCCTGGGAGATGACCGACATGTTCCACATCAAGGCCATCGAGCTGATCGCCAAATCCCTGCGCGGCGCGGTGGACAATACCCAGCAGGGGCGCGATGGGATGGCGCTGGCCCAGTATATCGCCGGCATGGGCTTTTCTAACGTGGGGCTGGGCATCGCCCACTCCATGGCGCATACCCTGGGCGCGGTGTACGATACGCCCCACGGCGTGGCCTGTGCGATGATGCTGCCCATCGTAATGGAATACAATGCGCCCTGCACGGGAGAGAAGTACCGCCAGATCGCCCAGGCCATGGGCGTGCAGGGCGTAGAGGGCATGAGCCAGGAGGAATACCGTAAGGCCGCGGTAGAGGCTGTGGCCAAACTCTCGGCCGATGTAGGCATCCCCGCCAAGCTGCCCGCACTTAAAGAGGAGGATCTGCAATTCCTGGCCGAATCCGCCTTTGCGGATGCCTGCTGCCCCGGTAACCCCAGGGATACCAGCGTTGAGGAATTAAAAGACCTCTTCCGCAAGCTGATGTAAATGCTAAACAGCAAGCTTTAAACACAAAAGACATGGCCCATTTAGGGCCATGTCTTTTTTTATGTGCACATCTACTTTTAATCTTTGCGCCAACGCTTGAGCTTGGGAAAATAGGCTCGCATAGCCTCCCGCGCCGCGTCCTCGTTCATACCCGGGTTGGAGGCCACCATGGGCGATACGCAAAACTCGATCATCTCATCCATGGTGCAATCCGCCGTAAAGCTGCCATCCACATAACAATACTTGCAGTAATCCTGGTTTTTGCGCCCATCGGCCTCGTTGCCCAACATCTCTTCGCCCTGCCCCAGGGGCATGCCGCAGCACTGGCAATATCTCTCTTGCATACTCAGTTCTCCTTTCGCGCTGGCTTGTCCCAGCTACAACCTTAGCATACGCCTCAAAAGATGACAGCTGCCTGTCATCTTATTGCGGCGGATAGAGATTTTTTATGCCCTCCGCAGCCTGGCACAGCATGCGCGCTACGCAGCGGGGCTGCAACACCCGTACCCCGGCACCGAAGGAGAGCAGATACCCATACAGCCAGTTATCCTGCGGCAGATCGACCGTGACGGTGAGATCGCCGTTTGGCTCTACCGCGATATTTTCAACATCAAACTCATCATACACCCGGTAGGCCATGGCCTGGGTAAAACGCAGGCTAAGGTGCGCTACCACGGGCGGTGGTGCGCTTTCGTTCTCAATGGAGGGCGGTGTCAGCCCCGTTCGATCAAAGGTTTCGCTTTCGGCGGCCAGTCCGCCTATCCGGTTGAGTTTAAAGGTGCGGTAATCCCGCTTTTCCAGGCAATAGGCCTGCAAATACCAGGCCTTGGACTTAAAGACCAGGCGCAGCGGATAGACCCGGCGCTGGGTGATGGCGCCATAGGAGCTGGCGTAGGTGAAAGATAGCACATGTTGGTAAAGGACCGCGTTTTTGAGCAGATCGAACTTGGCTGCGTCCGCAGCGGCATTGCCCCAGCGGCTTAGGTCCACCGCGATCCAGTCGGTTTCATCCTTGGCGAAGATGGCCCGCAGCTTGCCCAACACGCCGGCGGAATCCAGCGGGCCGGCCGCACCTAGGCTTTGCAATGCCAAAAGAATTTGATCCTGCTCCTCATCGGAGATCACGGCCCGGTCCAGCACGTAATGCTCCATGATGGCGATGCCGCCGCCCCGGCCAGGCTCGGTGTAGATGGGCACGCCGGCCTGGGACAGGGCGTCAATATCCCGCAGGATGGTGCGCCGGGATACTTCCAGCCGCTGGGCAAGCTCCCCGGCGGTCGCCCGCCCTTGGCGCAGCAGGATATAGATGATCTCAAACAGCCGGTTTTGTTGCATAGGGCGCCTCCTTATCTCCTATCCTTAAGTATACCACGAAAAGGAGACAGATTCTGTCATCTTTTTATGCGGCGTAAAATCGCACGATTGGAAGGCGATGGCCGGGGCACAAAGTAAAGAGCACGTTATCCACATCGTATTTTGTATTTTGAAAAATTGACATAAACGATCATCTTTCCTCCCCTTCTTTGCCAAATCGTGATAAAATGAAGGCATCACTGCTATAAGGAGAAAAGGCGATGGATGAGCAGATCGCAGAGAAGGTTGCCAGGGCGGTCAGCTTTATGCAGATAATCGAGCCGCTTAAATCTGCCACCCGCACGGCATGGACGCAGACTGGCCGGCGAGAAAGCGTAGCCGAGCACTCTTGGCGCCTGGCGATGCTGGGATTGCTGGTATCCCTGCAAAACCAGCATCTTGACGGGGGACGGCTGGTTGCGCTTTGTTTGGTACATGATCTGGCGGAGTGCTTGACGGGGGATGTTTCCGCGGCTGCAAGACCGGACGCTGCGCAAAAGCGCGCACAGGAATATAGGGCGATGAAGGAACTGTGCGCACCGCTGTCTGCTCTGGAGAGAGAAGCGCTTTTCTCCCTGTGGCAGGAATATGAGGAGGGGACGACCTGCGAAGCGCGCATGGCCAAGGCGTTAGATAAGGCGGAGACGATTTTGCAACACCAGGCCGGAAAGAATCCCCCGGGATTTGACTATGCCTTTAACCTACACTATGGCAAAGATTATTTTAAGGACGATAGCTACTTGGTCGCGTTAAGGGCGGCGCTGGATGCCGGCACGCGTCAGCGGGCGCGCCGGGAAAGCAGCCCCTGTGGTGGTAGAGATGGCCCGCACAAGAAAGGCTGAAGAAATGATGGACAAGCACCGCAAAAAAATCGGGCGGATTTCACTGGGAGCCGGTATTTTATTGGTAGCGCTATTGGTCACCTTTTTTGGGGTGACGGTGTGGAATACCAATCGATTAATGGATCAAGTCGATACGCTGACCAACCATCCCTTTAAGGTCGTGATCGCCATAGGCGACTTTAACACCCAAGTGGCTAAAATGCGCGCGCAGGTCGAGCGGCTGCTCATCGATAATTCGCAGGATATCGTGCGGGATGCTTGGGACAATCTGGATGAGAACTACCGTAAGGCACAGGAACTGCTGGATGTCATAGAAGCGCGCTACTTGGGCCCAAAGGAGAATGTGGATCAGCTCAATCAGGCCTATGCGCGCTTGAAACAGGCCAACGAGGGGCTGTTGGAGTACGGCTATATCGGCGCGCGCAGCCGGGAGGAGATCAGCCAGTATTGCAATGAAAATGTGATTCACGTTTACGATGAGGCACAGGAGGCCTCAAACACTGTTTTTATGGAAGCGCAGCATCGCTTCTTTATGATCTATGACGCAGCCGAAGCTGTCCGTTCTTTATCTATGGTGATGAGCGGAATTATTGTACTGGCGGTCATTGGCGCGTTGGTGCTGTATCAGCAGCTGCTGCGGCGGCAGAATTTTGAGATCATGGCGCGCAATCTGCAATTCGAGCTGATCTCCAATACCATAAGCAATGTGTTTATGATTTATACCCCTGGTGAGCAGGGGGAGGATTTTGTGTCCGAAAATGCCGAGCGCCTGCTGGGGTTCAGCGCAGCCGAGCTATTGGAGGACCAAAGAAAACTGCGCAGCCAGTTCAGCGCGCAGGATCTTGAGCTTTTGGATAATATGCTTGAGGGCGGCGAACAGAAATTTGGCGCCGCTACCGTACGCTACCGCCATCCACGCTCTGGTCAAGAGATGACGCTGTTTATACAAAGCTATGAGGTGCGCTCAGCCAAAGGGCACTGCCAGTATATCACCGTGTTCAGCGATGAAACGGAGATGACGCGGGTACAGATCGCCCTGCAAGACGCACTGGACCGGGCGGAACGAGCCAGCCTGGCCAAAAGCGAGTTTTTATCCCGTATGTCCCATGAGATCCGCACGCCTTTGAACGGGGTCATCGGTATGTCGATCATCGCGCTGCAAAACGTGGGGCAGGAGGAAAAGCTCATCGACTGCCTGCGCAAGATCAACCTGTCCTCCAAGCATCTGTTGGTCTTGATCAACGATGTGTTGGATATGTCTAAGATCGAGAGCGGAATGATCGAGATCAAAAACGAGCGGTTCGATTTCAGGGTCTTTCTCGAATCCCTGGTCACGGTCATCTACGGGCAGGCGAGAGATCGGGAAATCAGCTTTGAAACGGTATTGAGCGGCGAGATCCCAGAGAGACTGGTAGGAGATAGCCTGCGCCTTAACCAAATTTTGATGAATCTGCTCTCTAACGCCATCAAGTTTACGCCTCAAAATGGAAGCGTGACGCTGCGCATCCAGTCCATCTGCGGGGAAGCGGAGGGCCTTTGGCTACGCTTCCAGGTCAAGGATACCGGATGCGGGATCGCCCCGGAGAATTATGAAAAGATATTTATGGCCTTTGAGCAGGAAAACGCCAGCGTGGCGCACCTTTACGGCGGTACCGGACTGGGACTTTCGATATCCCGGCGTTTTGCAGAGCTTATGGGCGGGCGTATCGGCGTGGAAAGCCAGCTGGGGCTGGGCAGCACGTTTACCGTGGAGATTCCATTTGGGATCGAGCCGGAGCGGGCGCAGCCCAAAGCGGATTTTGGCGGCCTGCGCGCCCTGGTGGTAGATGATGACCGGGAGACCTGCGAACACGCGGCTTTTCTGCTGGAGAAGATCGGCGTAGAAGCATCCTGGGTGGATAACGGTTTTGAGGCCGTGGCCCAGGTTGGGCGCGCCCACGACCTGGGACGGGATTATGATATCTGCCTGATCGATTGGCGCATGCCTTTTATAGACGGGCTGGAAACCACCCGGCGCATCCGCAGGGCTGTAGGGGACGCGCTGTCGGTGGTGCTGATCACCGCATATGACCCATCCGAAATACGCGAGGAGGCTAAGCGCGCGGGAGCCGATGGAATTATCCAAAAGCCGCTCTTTGAGTCCACCCTGATCGAAACGCTGGAGCATGTAGAGCAGCGCAGCCAGGCCTTTGATGGGAACGGGCTGCTCCAGCAAAATCTGGAGGGAAAGCGCGTCCTGGTGGTGGAGGATAACGAACTGAACCGGGAGATCGCCATTGAACTGCTGGCCATGGCCCATGCGAATGTGGAAAGCGTGGCAGACGGGCAGGAGGCGGTAGAGCGATTTGCCGCTTCGGCGGTGGGCTATTTTGATATTGTCTTAATGGATATCCAAATGCCCGTAATGGATGGGTACGAGGCGACGCGCAGGATACGCGCGCTGGCGCGGGAGGATGCGGCTCGGGTGCCGATATTGGCTATGACGGCCAACGCTTTTTCGGAGGATGTGCAAAAGAGCCTGAATTGTGGGATGAACGATCATATCACCAAACCCATCGACGTGGATCAGCTGTTTGATAAGCTCAACCGCGCCTTGCAGCGGGCAGAACAATAATCGGTTTCTTCAGCGTTATATAAAGCAAAAAGCGTCCGCACCGTGTAGCGGACGCTTTTATTATTGGTAAGGAAACCGGCTGGTGAAAAGCGGCGCCTATTTTTTGCCGCTGCCCTGAAGCAAAAGCAGCTCTTTATTCGGGCGGCTGTCATCCAGCAAAAAGGAGGCCCATTTCAGCGGGGGATCGTCTATATGCTCCTGCCAATAGCGCAGACGGCGCAAATACCAGGCGATCTTTTTCTCAATAGGCTCTGTACAGTTGGCTATGCCAAAGTGGTGGACGATTGCCGTCAGCTCATAAAAGGGCAGCCCCAGCGCGTGAGTTTCCACGTGCACGGTGGCACAGGCCTGCCCCACGGCGTGAAAGAGGGCGATGGCTACCGGATCCTCTACCTCTTTGGCGGCGGCATGCGCTTGCAGCAGCGCCCTTTTTGCGGCGGGCATCTTAATCTCCCCCCGGGCCCACTGGCGGCAAAGGGCTACAGCCTGTCCGGGCCGCTGCTCGTTGGGGTAGGCCTGGGCCAGCCATTGGAGCGGGATAGAAACACAATCGAACGCCCAAAGCACCAGCGTACGGTGCTTTTGCTGGCAGATCGTCCCGCGCAGTTCTTGCAGGCAGGCGCTATCCCGGGTAAATAAAAGTTTGTTGCCGCGCTTTAATCTTTTTGCGGCGTCGGCTAATGCAATTTCTTCCATAACAAAGACGGTTCTCCTTTTTTATATGTGCGCGGCAGCGGCATGCACGCCATAGGCCCAAAAGCCATAAGATAGGGAGGGCGCGCCCTTTTTAAAAGCGGTAATGCTTCCCCCACTGGCCGGCCCAGCGGTCGATCCCCACGCAGCGGATCGTGCGCAGGTTATGCAGGATATCCGGGTGCAGCTGCTGCATATCGGCTATCTGCGCGCAGCGCTCAAAATCGGGGCAGGCCCAGCAGCCGTACAAGCTTCACCCTGCAAAAGCCTGATCTCAAAAGCCATAGCGCATCCCCCTTTTTACTTTGTATTATAGTGACTGCGCCGCGATATGGGAAGGAGGCTTTTTGTGGAGAAATTGCAAAACTGGTACTAAAGCAGAACAAATGTAGCGCTATGTCACAATTCCTTGAAATTTGCACCGGCGGGCGTATAATGGGGAAGGATTGAATTCAAACGTAATAAGAATGATGAGGCGATGGGAATGGAAAGTTATAAATTTCTGTTTGATCTGGCGCTGATCCTGCTGAGCACCAAGGTGCTGGGACTGTTGACCAAGCGTTTTTCCATGCCGCAGGTAGTAGGCGCCCTGCTGGCCGGGTTGATCTTGGGGCCGGCGGTGCTGGGGGTGATCACCCAGACGGACTTCATCCACGCCACAGCGGAACTGGGCGTCGTGGTGCTGATGTTCTGCGCGGGGATGGAAACGGATATTAAAGAGCTGAAAAAGAGCGGCGCCGCTTCGTTCGTTATTGCATTGATCGGCGTGATCGTCCCGCTGGCAGGCGGCTTTGCGGTGGCCTATTTCTTCAACCAGCCCGGCGTGATCGATTCAGACGCCAGCTGTTCGCTGTTTTTACAGAATATTTTCATCGGTATCATTTTAACGGCGACTTCGGTCAGTATCACGGTTGAAACCTTAAAAGAGCTGGGCAAGCTCAAGACCCGCTCGGGCAACGCGATCTTAGGCGCGGCAATCATCGACGATATTCTGGGCATCATCGCCCTGACCATTATCACCAGCCTGGCCGATACTTCGATCAACGTGGCGTTTGTGCTGCTCAAGATCCTGGGCTTCTTCGTTTTCTCTGGCGTGGTGGGCTTTTTGTTCTACAAGTTTTACACCAAATGGGTGGTCTCTACCGAGAGCGGCCTGCACCGGCACGTGATCGTAGCCTTCGTATTCTGTCTGCTGATGAGCTATGTGGCTGAGGCGGTCTTCGGCGTGGCCGATATTACCGGCGCCTTTGTGGCGGGCTTGGTGATCTCTTGTACCCAGCGCACGCGCTACCTGGCCTCCAAGTTCGATGTGCTCAGTTACGCTTATCTGTCACCGGTATTTTTTGCCAGCGTAGGCCTGCAGGTCAAGCTGCCGGAGATGACCGGGAGCGTTATCGCCTTTTCGGCGATCCTGGTAGTGGTCGCTATCCTGACCAAGGTGGTGGGCTGCGGCCTGGGCGCAAAGCTGTGCCGCTATAAGAATTACCAGAGCGCACGCATCGGCGTGGGTATGATCTCGCGCGGCGAGGTCGCCCTGATCGTGGCCAGTAAGGGTTCCGCGCTGGGGCTGCTGGGGTCGGCCTTCCTGGGGCCGGTGGTGCTGACCGTTATCATCACTACCATCATTACGCCTATTCTGCTCAAGATCGTGTTCAAGTGGGGGCCGACCCAGACACCGGAGGTGGAGAAGGGTTTTTCGGCGCCGTATGAAGAGCTTAACGCCCTGCGCAGCATCTCTGAGAATTACCCCAATGAGCCGGAAAGCTACCGCAGGGAGCTAGAGCAGTACCGTGAGCAGTTTCAAGAAGCGCACAAAGAGCGGATGGATAAAGAAAAGAAACGGTGACCCGAGATAAAAAGGGCGCGGAAAGTTTGGCTTTCCGCGCCCTTTGTTATTCTACCGTACGATTCTTTAAAGATGCGCGCCGCTAAATTCATCCCGCATCTCCGGGCTTTACAGCCCGATGCCGGCTGGTAGACGCATTATGCGCTGCATGCCGCACCGGAGGCGCTGGAGCGGGAAAAGCGGAGGTGCTTGCAGAAAGCCAAGGGCGTTCACCCGCAAAATTTCAAAGGCGAGAGCCTTCGAGAAAATGGCCGCTAAGGGCTTGACTTGGAGTGCGCTCCATTTGATAGGATGAGTCCGAGAAGAAAAGGAGGGATGAGCTAATGCGCAAAAAAGCGATTTTGCCCCTGCTTCTTGGGAGTTTACTGCTCCTTGTGGCCTGCGGCGCACCAAAGGACGATGCTGCCGGAGCTGCCGGGACGCCGCCTGCGCCTGGCCCTACAGTGCAGACGCAGGAGGGTGAGGGGGAACGAATAGTCCGCATGCAGCTGGAGGAAGGGACCGTGCTGATATCTTTGGAGGACAATGCTACAGCGGACGCCTTGCTGGCACAGCTGCCTTGCACCATGACCTTTGAAGATTATGCGCATGCAGAAAAGATCAGCGACCCGCCATCGCCGCTGGATCTTACGGGGGCGCCAGATGGATATGACCCAGAATTGGGGGATGTGGCCTGCTATGGCCCCTGGGGGAACATCGCCATATTTTACCAGGACCGCGGCTACGCATCGGGGCTGGTACCGGTAGGACGCGTAATATCAGGGATGGAGCTGATACAGTCTGCGCAGACGGCGTTCACCGCTACACTGGAACAGGCGAGCGATCCAGAACGGTAAACGAAGATTACGATTGCTACGGAATAAAAAAGCCCCGCCTGAGCGCGGGGCTTTTGAACAGGATAACCGGATCAAGCTTCTTCCTCGTCCAGCGCGTCGCCTCCCTGCGCCTCGGTGTTGAGCCATTCGCTGTTGGGCCGGCAAAGCAGCCGGGCATCCAGGTAAGCCTGCTGCAGGGTAAGGATGGTCTGTCCCTGATAGTTGCCCGAACGGGTCAGCTCCACCACCAAAGCGGCATCGGCCCGCCCGTCATACTGCAAAGAGAGGGGCAGCATCAGGCTCATAACGTTTCGGGTGGGGAAATAGCAGGGAATGGCGGTCTTAAAGTTCCAGCGCACCTGCTTTTTGGCCAGTTCAATGGCGTCTTCCACCCGATTGCGCAGCCGGTTATACAATCGCGGCGTATCGGCAATGACGCCGCTTAGCTCGCTATACAGCGTACGTTTGGCTGCGGCTTCATCTGTACTTTGAATCTGTTCGAGTACCGCCTGCGCCGCGGGAATGCCCCGGCTTTCCTCCTGCAAAAAGGGAAGGGGCAGGCGGGAGACGTTATCCAGCAGAATATGGTCAAAGTCCGTATGCAGCTCCTTTTCCAGGTCAAAGAGCAGGTCCTCTTTGCGCTCAAAATACGAGGCGGGCTGGGGCAGGGGGTTAAAGGCGTCCACCAGGCGCTTGCCTACGCCCCGGCCGGCTGCGGTACAAAAATCGACAAAGTGCCAGGCCGTAGCCGCGCCTTCGTCGTTGGGTTCAAAACAGGCGTACAGATCGTCATAGTGCGGGGTGACAAGCCCCGTATTAAAGGCGGCAAAGCTCTTATCCTCGGCAATGCATACCTTATCTTCCAGCTGCAGGCGGTAAAAGGTATATTGGATGTACTTTTGCAGAATGTGGTAGCGCTTATGGCTGCCTTCCCCGAAATCCCAGGGCTCGGGCAGGGCTTTTTGCGCCAAGCCTTCCAAAAAGGAGGGCCAGGCCCCTAGAAAAGCGAATTGTTCCAGTATTTTTCCCGGGGCACGGCCGAACCGGTCCGGCCCTGCAAAATTGAGATACCAGGGAGAAGCGCCGGCATAGTCGCTATTCGAGCGCTTAATGGCGGCAAACAGCGCCCCGCCTTCCAGTCCCTTAAAGGGCAGGGGGAAGCGGTAGGCGTCGTTCCGGTATTCCAGGTTGCCTTCAAGACGCGCCTTTTCGTAAGCCGCGCGCAGCTGGTCGATCACGGCGGGGGCTGGCGGCGCTTCCTGGCCAGTCAGGTAGGCGTTTAGGATAGCCAATGTCTTAGGCGCCAGAAAGACCGCCTCGTCCATGCGCTGTGGCGGCTCCTCTGATCCCCCAACGTGTGCGGCGGGCTGGGATGCGGGCGGCTGCTCCCAATGCGCCTGCGGATGGATGGTGACCAGGCTTTGCGGCACGCCGCCCATAACCTGATCTTCCAGCGTCAGCATGTCGCCCAGGGCCAGCAAAAAGGCCTTCATTTTGGCAAATCCATACCGCTCTTTAGGGTATCCGTTATCCGCCAGCTGCTTGCTGACGGCGGCCATATGCAGCTTTTCGCCGGTGGGCAGCTGTCCGGTCAGTACGTGGTAGATCTCCTGGCGTTCCGCTTCGGTAAAACGGTGCTCGTCTGCCTTTGCCGTATGCTGGCGCTGAATGGGCGTCTGCGCCGTATCCGTTATCGCCGGGCGGGCCGGGACGTCCTGCATATGGAAAGAGAAATGCCAAGGCTGCGAGCTTTCAGCATACCAGCTTTTTTGCAGCACAATATGTGCGGGCCCCACGTCATAAGCCAGATTATCGCCCTCGCTTTGCAGAGAACCCTCGCTTTTGGCGCGCTTGTACCCCTGCTCCAATGCGGCACGGGCCTCCGGTTCGGTCAGCCCCATCAGGTTGCAGAATACGGCCAGCGACTTGGCCGGCACATTGACCAGACGGAAAAAGTTTTCCTCCGGAGAGGACCGTTCATTCGGGGCGTCGTCTGTCCAGGTGTGGAGGGTGATCATTTGCTGGGGGTTTTGCCCCAGCATGATCGGCGTGACCGTAAGAAATTCCGGCAGATCCTCCAACAGCGCGCGCATTTTGGGGTAGCCGTAGGCTGCGCTTCGGATGTCCGCGTCCGTTAAAAATTTGGCGATACGGCTGAGGGGATACGCTTCCCCCAGGCTAAAGGCCCCAGTCAGCAGTTCATAGATCCGGTGTTTGGTCTGTATATCCATTGATGTGATCGTCTCCTTACCTGCACGGTTCAATCCAATAAGTACGCCTTCTGTATGAATATTATACTATATAAGCGGCGTGCGGAACAATCCGCCGCCGGATTTTCATCTTTTCCATTCTGCCGCGCATGAACGCACGGGCGAGGCAATATATTGGCTTTAGAGAGGCATGCGGGGCGCCGGAACATCACCTAAAACATGGGCACGTGCACGGTTTAGAGCCTGCCGTCAGGCGGAAAAGCGCTAAAAGGTTACAGCATGTAAATATGTCCTCGCAGGGCGGTTTTTTGTCGAGAATCTATTGACCATTGGAGGGGTTAGCGGTACTATATAAATGGTTCGTTTCTATATATCATCCTTGTATAAAAACTACGAGCTAAATTAAGGAGGAAACAAAAATGTCTCTGAGAATGGGGATCATCGGCTTCGGGGGAATGGGTAACCTGCACAATCGCGTATATAGCGCGATCGATGGGGTGGAATTTGTAGCGGCTTATGATATTGATCCAAAGCGTTTGGACCAGGCAAAAGAGGCCGGACTGACCGCTTATGAGACACTGGACGCGTTCCTGGCGGATGACCGGATCAATTTCGTACTGGTCGCCACGCCTAACCATGTGCATAAAGAGCTGGCGATCGCGGCGATGCGCGCCGGCAAGAACGTAATGGTGGAAAAACCCGCGACCATCACCTCGGCCGATTTTGAGGAGCTGATCGAAGTTTCCAAAGAGTGCGGCGTGGTGCTGACCTGCCACCATAACCGCCGTTTTGACCGGGATTATCTCACGGTCCGCAAGATCATTGAGGATGGCCTGATCGGCAAACCCTTCGCCATCATGAGTTCGGTTCACGCCAAACGCGGCGAGATGCACGGCTGGCGCTGCGAGAAGCAGTATGGCGGCGGCATGGTGCTGGATTGGGGCGTGCATCTGTTCGACCAGATCCTGACGGCCTTCCCCGAGAAGAAGATCACCAGCGTCTTTGCCCAGACGGCTTCCATTAAGAACCCCGGCGTAGAGGATTTCTTCAAGGTCCAGATGACCATGGACAACGATCTGTTCGTCGAGGTCGAGGCCGGTACCTACTGCCTCAAACCGCATGACCGCTGGGTGGTATTCGGCGATCAGGGCGCTTTCAACATTAAGGATTTTGCCTGCACCGATGGCGGCATCACCACTACCGATTATGAGCTGGCCAGCCAGTCTCAGGGCGATATCGTAGTGCTCACCCCCGCTGGCCCGACGCGGACCATGAGCCCGCTGCCCGCCGGCGCCGAGTACAATACCGAGCTGCCCCTCATCGATGTGAGCGAGGAAGGCCTGGTAGCGTATGAGGATAACGGCGCGGTGCTGTACTCCCGCCTGTATAAGAACCTGATCGACGTGGTGGACAATGGCGCCGAACTGCTGGTGAAGCCCAAGGACATTCTGCGCAACATCAAGTTCATGGAGGCGGTGTTCGAGTCCGCCGAGAAGGGCCAGTCCCTGACCATCAACCTGTAAATAGCGCTTGTTGTAACGCCAAAGCGGCGGCAGATAAATTCTGCCGTCGCTTTCTTTATATTCCTCGGTCGGGTATGGCGGGGTGAGGTGATATGGAGAAAGCATGGGGTGTGCGGTTATGGCAATGCGCCTATGCCAAGGAAAAGGGTTAACATGGAGTTTGTCGGTATTTGACAGGGCATGCACAAGGCTCTATAATATTTGGAGGTATGCATAAACTAGCCTTTGGACGGGTGAAAGCCAGGGCGGTGCGAATGAATACGGTATTAAGAGGTTATGAGCTTAGATGAGCGATATCAAGATTTTTATTTCCTGTAATCGGGAGAGTTATGTGCCCCAGCATCCGCTGCTGTACCCCATACAGACAGGCGCGGCCAATGCCGACTGCCGTTTTGAGGGCATGTTGCACGATGATGAGGGAGAGGATCAGATATCGCAGCGCAATACCACGTATTGTGAGCTTACAGCCCAGTATTGGGTGTGGAAGCACATGGATGCCGATTATTATGGCTTCATGCATAATCGCCGTTATATCTCGTTTTCAAAGGAACACTTGAAAGAAGATATGTATGGCAATGTCGTCATGGGGATGATCGACGCAGCCGCACTGGACAAGTTGGGCTACCAGCCCGACAATATGCGCCGAATGATCGAAGGGAACGATATTGTGGCGCTGGCGCCGCTGGATATCAGCAAGTGTACCTGGCTGCCCAAGGATCAACGCACAGTGCGCGGACAATACGCATCGGGCCAGCAGCACGATACGGGTGACCTGGACCTGCTGATTTCAATCCTGCGCGAAAAATACCCCGATTATGCGCAGGATGCAGTCAATTACCTTAATGGCGATAAGGGCTATTACCTCAATATGTATATCATGCGCAAGGAACATTTTAATGCCTACAGCGCATGGCTTTTTGATGTGCTGGATGCGTTTAGCGCTAAACAGGATTATACAAACTTTTCTAATTATGAGATGCGCAAATGCGGCTTTATTGCAGAGCGGCTATTTGGTATTTACTTTACGCATTTGCTGCGCACCCGGCCAGATTTAAAGGTGCGCTATCTGCAAAACAGTTTTTTTTCCAGTTTGGACAAGCCTTATCTTGAACCCGCGTTTGACGAGCATAACGTGCCGGTCGTCATGGCGTCGAGCAACGAGTATGTCCCCTTTTTGGGCGTGTTGCTCAGCTCGATCATTGCCAATGCCAGCGGGGAAAATAACTATGATATTATCATATTGAGCAACGGCATCAGCCCCACGAACCGTCAAATATTAGAAATGGTGCTGGAAAAACGGCTGAATTTTGCGCTGCGCTTTATCGAGGTCAGCCAGATTTTAACCAGTAGCGACCTGCCTTCCAAGCATCATATCTCGGTCACGACACACGCGCGTTATATGTTGACGGAGTTTTTACCGAACTATCATAAAGTGCTGTATCTAGATTCGGATATCGTTGCAGATGTAGATATTGCCGAGTTGTACCATACGGATATAGAGGATTATATGGTGGGCGCTGTACGGGATACAGTGGTGGCTGGCTGGTATAAAATGCCTGGGCACCCACAAAAGCAGTACATGGATACGGTGCTCAAGATGCGCGATCCCTTTAACTACTTTAATGCGGGCGTGCTGCTGATGAATTTAGACGCCATGCGCGCCAGATTTTCTGCTAAAGACCTGCTGGATCTGGCATGTGATGACAAGTGGATGTGGCTGGATCAGGATGTGCTCAACAGCATATGTGATGGACGGGTAAAATGGCTTAGTCAGGAATGGAATGTGATGGCCCATGCGGACCTTAACCCTTATGCTAAGCCGGAGGGCTTTGCGCCTAAGTGGTTGCAGGACGCATATAACAAAGCAAAGGAGAAGCCCAAACTGATTCATTATGCTGGACGCGCTATACCCTGTTATGCACCGGATGCAGATCTTTACTGGATATTTTGGAGATATGCCCGGCAAACGCAGTTTTATGAACAGTTACTCTTTTTTTTGGCGCAGGAAGCGGGCGAACTTCAAAAGCGTAAAGAGCAGCAACAGGCATTGCTAAGTAGACAAAATAAATTACTATACCGGTTTTTGCGCAGCGTTAAGCGAGGGATCATGCCGGCAATCAACTGGGTGCTGCCGCAGCATTCTGCGCGGCGTGATAAAGTGGTAAAGGCCTATCGGCGGATGCGCGGCATCCCGGAGAATGGATATCAGATTTAGCTGATTTGAGGTTCAGGACAAGCTTCGGCTTGAAAAAATAAGTATTGATCGTATGAAGAAAGGAAAAAACTATGAAAGTCGTTATTTTAGCCGGCGGGTTCGGTACGCGTATCTCGGAAGAAAGCCATTTGAAGCCCAAGCCGATGATCGAGATCGGTGGACAGCCGATTTTGTGGCATATCATGAAAAGCTATTCCCACTACGGGTTTAACGAGTTTGTGATCTGCTGCGGGTACAAGGCGCAGGTAATTAAAGAGTATTTCGCCAACTATTACCTGCACCGCTCGGATATCACTTACGATTTTGCCGATAATAACAAGATCATTATCCACAACAACGTAGCCGAGCCCTGGAAGGTATCGGTGATCGACACTGGCCTGAACACCATGACGGGCGGCCGCGTTAAGCGCGTGCGGGATTATATCGGCGATGAGACCTTTATGCTGACCTATGGCGACGGGGTGTGCGATATTGATATCGCCGCGCTGTACGATTTCCATAAACAGCATGGCAAGCTGGCTACGATGACGGCTATCCAGCCCGGCGGCCGCTTTGGCACGCTGGAAATCAACGGCCAGGGCATGGTAGAGCGATTTGCCGAAAAGCGGAAAGAGGACGGCGGCTGGATCAACGGCGGCTACATGGTGCTCGAGCCGCAGGTGATCGACTATATCGACGGGGATGCGACCATGTTTGAGCGCGAGCCGCTGGAGCGTTTAGGTGCGGACGGTCAGTTGATGGCCTATCAGCATGACGGGTTCTGGCAGTGCATGGATACCCTGCGCGAAAAACTATACTTGGAAGAATTGCTGGAAAAGGGCACCGCGCCCTGGAAAGTGTGGGATAAGTAGATGCTGGATCTGGAATTTTACCGGGGCAAAAAGGTATTTATCACCGGGCATACGGGCTTTAAGGGCAGCTGGATGTGCCAGGTATTGTATTTGGCCGGCGCGCAGGTAACCGGCTATTCGCTGGAAGCGCCCACGCAGCCCAGCCTGTTTGAGGCGGCGGGCATTGCGCAAAAGATCGATTCTGTCATCGGGGATGTGCGGGATCTTGCCCACTTAAAAGAGGCGATGGACAAGGCTCAGCCCGAGATCGTGATCCATATGGCGGCCCAGCCCATCGTGCGGGAGAGCTATGTCAACCCCGTATATACTTATGAGACCAATGTGATGGGTACCGTCAACCTGCTGGAGGCCGTGCGGCAGTGCCCCTCGGTCAAAAGCGTGGTCAACGTGACCACGGATAAGGTCTATCTGAACAATGAATGGGTTTGGGGCTACCGGGAGAACGATGTGCTGGACGGCTATGACCCCTATTCCAATTCCAAAAGCTGTTCGGAACTTGTGACCAGCTCCTATAAAAAGGCGTTCTTTAGCGGGATGGATGTGGCGGTCTCCACCTGCCGGGCGGGTAACGTGATTGGCGGGGGCGATTTTGCTAAGGATCGCATCATTCCCGATTGCATCCGCGCCATGGAAAAGGGCGAGGACATCGTCGTGCGCAATCCCTACTCTACCCGGCCTTACCAGCATGTGTTAGAGCCGGTGTGTGCGTACCTGATGGTAGCCCAGCGGCAGTATGAGGAGCGCGCAGCGTACGAGGGGAGCTATAATGTTGGCCCGGATGACTGCGACTGCGTGACCACCGGTGAATTGGCGGATCTGTTCTGCAGCGCTTGGGGCGATGGCGCCAAATGGATCAACCTTTCCGAGAGCAACGCGCCGCACGAGGCGGGGCTGCTCAAGCTGGACTGTGCGAAGATCAAACGGACCTTTGGCTGGCAGCCGCGCTGGCACATCGCCGATGCCATCGAGATGACGGTGGCCTTTAGCAAGGTGTACCTGGCCGGCGGCGACGTGGCCCAGGAAATGAAGCGCCAGATTGAGGCATATCTGGCTTAGTAGCCGGGAGGTACTATAAACGTGAAGACAGTCCTTGTGACGGGCGCCAACGGTTTTTTAGGCAGCCACCTGGTGCGCGCTCTGGTAGAGCATGGCGTAGCGGTGACCGCGCTGGACCGGGAAGGGTGCTGCGGCAACCTGCCGCAGGATCCGCTGGTGACGTTTCTGCCCTGCGAGCTGAGCGGCATTGCGGCCCTGGATACGACGAATATACCCCGGCCGGATGTGTTTTATCATCTGGCCTGGCAGGGCGTTGCGCCAGATGCGCGGGAAGACTTCGAGCTGCAAAAGGCCAATATCGACTATAGCCTGAACTGCGTCCGGTTGGCGGCGCAGCTAAATGCGGGGCGGATCATCCTGCCCGGGTCGACGATGGAGTACCTCTATAACGAGGCGCCCATCGGCCCGCACAGCCTGCCTACGCCGCAGAACGCCTATGGCGCGGCAAAAGTGGCGGCGCGCTATCTGTGCGGCGAACTGGCCTCGAGCCTGGGCCTGCCGATGGTCTACATGGTCTTTACCGGAATCTACGGCGTAGGGCGGGAGGATAAAAACGTCCTTTTCTATACCATCGATTCCCTGCTGCGCGGGCAGCGTCCCTCTGTAACCAAGCTGGAGCAGCGCTGGGATTTTGTACAGATCGACGATGCGGTATCGGCGCTGATCGCGGGCGGAGAAAAGGGGAAAGCCGGCGCTTTTTATGCGGTGGGCAATGGCGATAACCGCCCGTTGGCGGAGTTTCTCTATATCGTGCGGGATCTGATCGATCCTGCGCTGCCGCTGGGCGTGGGGGATGTGCCTTATAAAGACAGCCGGCTGCCCAATTCGGCCATCGATACGGCGGCGCTGCAAGCGGATACGGGATTTACCTGCCAGGTTCCTTTTCGCGAGGGGATCGCGGCGGTCATCGCGCATTACCGCGCGAAATTAAATGGCGAAGGTGGAACGAAAAATGGTTGATGCCATTGTGGTAGGCGCGGGGCTATGTGGA
The DNA here is from genome assembly GCF_014384745.1 of Luoshenia tenuis. Classification (NCBI taxonomy): domain Bacteria; kingdom Bacillati; phylum Bacillota; class Clostridia; order Christensenellales; family Christensenellaceae; genus Luoshenia; species Luoshenia tenuis. The sequence continues at coordinate 327,413 of NZ_JACRSO010000001.1, read as the reverse complement.
GCGGTGACGGCGCGCTTTATCGCGGAGGAATTGGATAAAAAAGTGCTGGTTCTCGAGCGGCGGGAGCATATCGCAGGCAATATTTACGATTATGTGGACGATAGCGGCATCCTGGTGCAGCGCTACGGGCCGCACATCTTCCATACCCGCAAAAAAGAGGTGTTTGATTACCTGCAGCGCTTTGCCGAATGGAAACCTTTCCATTTGCGGTGCATGGTGCAGATGGATGGACGCTATACGCCTTCCCCCTTTAATTTTAAGACGATCGACGACTTTTTCCCCGGGGAGGAGGGGGAGCGCATCAAGCAGCATCTGGCCATGGAATATCCGGGACGGGACCGGGCCACCATCGTGGAGATGCTCGAGAGCCAAGACCCGGTGGTCAAGGCCTATGCGGATTTCCTCTTTGCCAAGGATTACAGCCTTTATACAGCCAAACAGTGGGGGATCGATCCTTCGCAGATCGATATCAGCGTGCTCAAACGCGTGCCGGTGCTTTTCTCCTATGAGGACGGATATTTCTCCGATCCCTATCAGGCCATGCCGGAGGGGGGATTTACCGGTGTGGTAGCACGCATGCTGGACCATCCCAATATTACGGTACAGCTTCATACGGATGCGGCGGAAAAACTGACCTTTACTGCGGACGGCTGCGAATTGCTCTATGAGGGCGCCGCTCCGGGGCTTGTGGTCTATACCGGCCCGCTGGATGAACTATACGGCCAGCGCTTTGGCGCGCTGCCCTATCGCTCACTGCGCTTTGAGTGGCAGACCCATGCTGTGGACAGCTACCAGGCGGCGCCGGTAGTGGCCTATCCGCAGGCGCCGGGCTATACCCGTATTACGGAGTATAAGAAGCTGCCCGAGCAGGATGTTCAGGGGGCCAGCACCATCGCGGTGGAATATCCGCTGACCTATACGAAGGATAACGGCGCAGAGCCCTATTACCCGATTCCAACCGAAGAATCGGCCAAAAGCTACGCTGCGTACAGAGCTAAGGCTGATAGCGTCAAGAATATGGTGTTGTGCGGCCGGCTGGCGGAATACCGCTATTACAATATGGACGATGCGTTGGCGCGTGCGCTGGAAGTTTGCAAACAGATTCGTGCGCACTTTGGCGCATAGTTTTTGGATGAAAGGACCGAACGCTGCATGCGGCGCTCGGTCCATTGTTTATTTGACATAAATGGAAAGGAAAACAGCAGATGAAGCGGGTCTTGCTTGCAGGAGAAAATAAATGTACTTTTTGCGGCGCGTGCCGCAATGCCTGTCCGACTGATGCGATCCTGCCGGTCCATGTGGAAGGTCAGGGCCCGGCTGCCGGGATCGATGAGGAGCGGTGCATCAACTGCGGGCGCTGCCGGGCGGTCTGCCCGCAGCTCAAGGCGCGCCTGCCCCAGCGGGCGGCGGAACCGCCCTGCTATGCGGCGATGGCGCAGGACGATGTGCGGATGCAAAGCTCCTCGGGCGGCATCTTTGCACTGGCCGCGCAGGAGATATGGCGTCTCGGCGGGGGCGTATGCGGCGCAGTATATGGGGAGGACTTTTTAGCCGAGCATATCCTCAGTACTGATCCAGCCGATCTGCCGCGTTTACAGCGCAGCAAATACATGCGCAGCGAGATGGGGCTGACCTTTCGCGACGTACGCGAATGCCTGGAGCGCGGTAAGCCCGTGCTCTTTGTGGGCTGCCCCTGCCAGGTCGCCGGCCTGTACGCCTTCTTGGGCGGTGACCGTCAGGGGTTGACCACTATCGATCTGCTTTGCCATTACGCGCCGGATCCCCAGGTGTTCAAGCGCTATTTAAAGGATACTTTCGGGGAGAGCGCGATTTTATCCTACCAATTCCGCGATAAAAAGAATACAGGATGGAATTGCGTGACCGCTGTAGCCATGCTGAAAGATGGAGGGGAGATCAAGCGCGATCTGTCTAACGATGCGTACCAGCAGGGCTACCATGCAAGGCTCTTCATGCCGCAGGTGTGCGAGGAATGTCTTTATTCCGCGCTGCCGCGCACCGGCGATATGACGATTGGCGATTTCTGGTATGTGGACCGGGTCGATCCCGAGCTGGACGACCAGAAAGGGACCAGTATGGTGCTGGTCAACTCAGAAAAGGGCGCACAATTATTTGAAACCATTGCGCCCAAGCTCAAGACCCTGCGCCAGCTGCCCACAAAGCTGCTGGAGACCAACCGTCCCTTTCACTCCCAGGCGCATCCTGCGCGGGAGCGGTTTTTCAATTTGCTGGAAACCGAGAAATTCGATACTGCTGTACAAAAGGCCCTGCAGGGGCGGTTTGATATCGGCCTTGTAGGCATTTGGAGCGAGCGGAATTACGGCTCAGAATTGACCTATTGGGCGCTGTATCACGTGCTGCAGGACATGGGGAAGGATGTATTGATGATTGAGCGGCCAAAAACAGCCGCCTGGGGCGGTGAGGATGCTCCGCCTTTATTTGCGCACAATCCCTACCCCTCCTACGCTACTGTGCGGCCGGAGAACAAGCTGCAGATGCGTAAACTAAACGGGCAGTGTGATACGGTGATGGTGGGCTCTGACCAGATCTGGCATCCGGAGCTGGACGCCCCCTTTGGCGAGATATTCTATCTGGACGCGATCCATACCGATAAGCGCAAGATCGCCTACGCGGCCTCCTTTGGGCGGGAATACTGGCAGGGCAGCCCGGAGCAGCGGCGCAAGGTAGCCTATCTGCTCTCCCGGTTTAGCGCGGTTTCCGTCCGGGAAAAGAGCGGCCAATCGCTATGCGCCGACTTGTTCGGCGTGCAGGCGGAGTGGGTGCTCGACCCCCTGTTTCTGTGTGACAGTAAGCACATTAGCGCGCTGGCCCATCAGGGGAAACTGGATGTGGACGAGGGGACGCTGGGCGCCTACTTGCTGGATCTGGATGAGAAAAAAGTGCGGGCGCTCTCCTTTGCGGCCGAAAAAATGGCGCTCAAGCCCAGCATTGTGACCGATGCGTTTAAAGGCGAGGGGGCTGCCCGGCAGCATCCCGGCGTGCATGTGGGCGCCAGGATGGAGGACTGGGTGCAGAATTTTGCTCAGAGCCGTTTTGTGATAACGGATTCCTTCCACGGGACTTGTATGGCGATCCTTTTCCATAAACCCTTTATCGCCATCGTCAACCAAGGGCGCGGGGCGACGCGCTTTTACTCCCTACTGGAGCAACTAGGCTTAGGCGCGCGCCTGATCGAAACCCCGGAGGAGCTTTATAGCAGAGGCGATCTGCTGCATGACATTGATTTTACTAAAGCCGATCAGGTGCTGGAAGAGTGGCGTGAGCGTTCGCTGCAGTGGCTTAAAGCAGCGTTGGAAGCGCCGGAAGAGCGGCTCCCACAGGGCGTGGATCTGTTAGGAGATGAGGTTGCCGGGCTGGATGCGCGCTTAAGCGAGCTTTGGGGGCATGTCCAGCGGCACGAGGAGGCGGTAGTCTACCACGGGAAAGCCATACAGCATTTTGAAGGACAGATACAGGGGCAAGAGGAACGATTAGCTAAGTTGAAGCAGGACCATGATGCTATGCAAGAGCGCGTGACTCAGGATTTAGCGCTGAGATTAGAGCGTCTTGAAGGCGATATCAGCGGCCGCTTTGAGGCTTTAGAGCAATATGCCCGGGCACTTCAAGAACAGCTAAATGCGATTCGCTCATCGGCGCCCTACCGCGTGGCCAGAGCCGTTTGCGCGCTGCCAAATAAGATAAAGCGGAAGCTGAAGCGTAAATAGGGCGTATGGTTTTGTTACAGGTTTGTAACTTTACTTCATTTGCAGCGCGTGATAAACTAGGCCTTGGTGAAAATAGGATTTTAAGGAGAAGCTATCAATGAACGAAGAAACCATAGAGCAGCGTATAGCCCGGTTGCAAAAAGAATTGGAAGAGCAAGGCAATGCTCCCCAAAAAAGAAAACATAAGCTATTAACCTTGGCGTTAGCTTGTTTACTGCTGTCCTTTACGCTGTGCGTATACGGCCCGATGGATTTGGTACTTGGCAATATTGAAGAGCTGTGGTTTTCAGTTTCCCAAATATGGTGGATCGTTGTACTGGCAGGACTAGTCGCATTTGGCCTTTCTTTTGGCCTGGGGTGCCTGCTGCGCGGTAAAGTAAGGGGCGTTTATACAAGCCTTGTTTTTGGAGCGGGGCTAGGCTTTTGGCTGCAAGGAAATTTTCTCAATTTGGATCTCGGGATTTTTAACGGACAGAGCATCCAGTGGGATCTGTTTCTTAAACAGGAAATAATTAATTTAGGTATCTGGTTTTTGTGCTTGGCAATACCGGTGTTTTTGTTTTTTTTGCGTAAAAAGTTTTGGAAGAATGCTTTGCGCATCCTGGCTAGCGGTTTAGTAGCGGTTCAGGTGGTGACGTTGGGGATTTTACTTCTCACCACGGACGGAGCGTTTGAAAACCGCGGCGCCGACCTGTTCTTAACCGACAAAGCTTTGTATGAAGTCGGCCAGCAGGACAATGTTATCGTCTTCGTTTTGGACATGTTCGATGAGGATTATTACCAAATGATTTCAAAAGAACATCCTGAAGCGCTGGAGAGTTTTGATGGATTCACACATTTTTCTAATACAGTAGGTAAATTCTCCACCACGAACTACTCAATTCCATATCTGTTGACAAACAAAGCCAATATACCCCAGCAGGATTATGGAGAGTATCTAAATCAGGCGTATGCGGAAAATAGCTTTTTAACCGATTTGAAGGAGGCCGGCTACCAGATCGATCTCTATACTTCTGAAGACTATGTGCCTGAGACGATGTTAGGCACGGTAAACAACTATGCACAAGAAAAATTGGTACCCACCTCTAATTGGGCGATGTTTAAAAAGCTATATCGCTTTACAGCATCTAAATATTTTCCGCAGACGCTAAAGAAATACGTTTGGTTCTGGGAGGATGAATTCCAAAAGATTCGCAGCGTCGAGAGCGGAGATTCTGCTTATTCTACGGATAATAACAATGCTGATTTTTATCAGGGAATGATGGAAGACGGGATACAGATAGGTGAAAGCGCGAAAGAGATGAAGTTTATTCACCTCCATGGCGCGCACTACCCTAATACGATCGATGAAAATGTACAACCCGTAGAAGGTGCAGATGTTATTGATACCAGCCGTGGCGTATTGAAAATCGTATCTGATTATATGTCACAGCTCAAGGATCTGGGTCTATATGATGATGCGACGATTATCCTTCTGGCGGATCATGGCTATTTTAATGGCGTAGTCACCAATCCCTTGCTGATGGTGAAGCGCCCGGGCGATACCGGCCCGCTGGCCGAGGCGGACAACCCTGTATCGCACGACAATTTTCAGGCCACGCTAATGGATGCGATAGGCATGAATGAAGATGGTAAATATGGCGTTTCTGCGTTCGATACGACGGTTGGCGGGCAGGAACAGCGCGTGTTTTACCGCTATACCCTGGTGGATGCAAGCGCGAAGGACGAGGCGTACACCGGAAGAGAACCGTATGACTGCATAGAATTGTTGTTCCCAGATGATAGCAATAATGCTGGTTATGTTGTACCTACAGGCAAATTATACCCTGTAGAAGGAGGCGAACGGGCCCTGCCGGCGTATAATCCATATACGTTGGGAGAACAATTGCGCTATTCTGGAGATGACTTAGATGACCGGTATATCTTTGACTATGGCGCATTAAAACTTGACTTTGACCAGGTCCATTTAGGCTCGAAGCAAGCCTTGATATCCATGACGCTAGAAGGAGAATTGCCGCAGAGCGGCGAGCTGACAGGTGAGATACAGTATGGAGAAGTAACCCATGGTTCTCAGCGCATCATGATTTATGCCGGAGAAGGGGCAGGGGAAAAAGTATTTTCAGAAACCGTGACCCAGAACAATGGAACACTGACCTTTAAGATTCCCACAGAACTGGTGAGTGAGGACAGAAAACTATTGATACGCATTGAGATGCCGGATTCTTATCCAAAGGGCTGGTTTGAACACCACTATCAAGGCTATCATTCAGCGCTGGAGCTTAAGGGGTTCAAACTGTCCTAACTGGCAAACTATGGTGTATGTTTTCATGCTTCTTGCATTTGCGGGGCGGCTGTACTATACTAAATGTGTTTTGTCGCAAAGTGTCGGTTTGGCGCTTGCGTAAGCAGATTATTGTTTGAGAAGGGATAGTGGGCGATGGATATTATCAACACGGTAGTAGGTATCCCGCTTGGATACTTGATGTGGCTGTGTTACGTGCTCATCCGCAATTATGGAATTGCAATTTTGGCCTTTACGCTGCTGACGAAAGTGATTTTATTTCCGCTCAACATCTGGGTGCAGAAAAACTCGATCAAGATGGTACGCATCCAGCCGGAGCTCAATGAGATCGGCGCGCGCTTTGTAGGGGATAAGGATAAGATTGCCGAAGAGCAGCTGGCGCTTTACAAGCGTGAAAATTACCATCCCCTGGCTGGCATGATCCCCATGCTGATCCAGGTGCCGATCATCCTCGGGCTGATCATGGTGGTATATAATCCGCTGCAGCATCTGCTGCACCTGGATACGGAGCTGATCAACGCCTTTGTCAACCAGGCGGCGGCCCTGCTGCCGGGGGTGGACCTGGGCTCTACTGCGCAGCTAAAAGTGATTGAGCTGATCAACGATCCAAGCTTTGTAGGCTTCTTCTCCGGCCTTCAGGTGCCGGGGGTGGATGTCGCCGGCGCCATCAGTCAGATCCAGGGCATGCGCCTGGAGTTCCTGGGCCTGAACCTGTCGCTGCTGCCGAATATCACGCGGCTGGACGGCTATTTTCTCATCCCGGTACTCAGCGGCGTCAGCGCGTTTTTGCTGTGCTTTTTCCAAAACAAGGAAAACGTGCTCCAGCGCGAGCAGGGCTTCTTGGGCCGGTGGGGCATGGCTGTGTTCCTTACGGCGTTTTCCACCTACTTCGCCTTTATCGTGCCGGTAGGCGTAGGGCTTTACTGGATCGCGGGCAACGTATTTGCGATCTTTACCCTGTACCTGCTCAACTGGATGTATGATCCCAAAAAGTTCATCGATTATGACGCGCTGGAGGAGAGCAAAGTCCACCTGGCGGAAAGCAAGAAGATTGAGGCGCAGCTCAAACCCTCCAAGGAGCAAAAGGCCAAGGCTAAGACGGATTATGCCCGCTTTTTCGAAGGCAAAAAAGTAAAGCAGCTGCTGATCTACTCGGAAAAGAGCGGTTTTTATAAGTACTTTGAAAATATGATCGACGTGCTGCTGGCCCAGAGCGATATTACCATCCATTACCTGACCAGCGACCCGAACGATGCGATCTTTAAGATGGACAACCCACGGCTCGTGCCTTATTATGTAGATGATAACCGGCTGATCCCGCTGTTCATGAAGATCGACGCGGATGTGGTGGTGATGACCACGCCGAACCTGCAGACCTATCACCTCAAGCGCTCGTATGTGCGCAAGGATATAGAGTATATCTATATCCCTCACGATCCGCTCAGCACCCACATGGGCGTACCCAAGGGCGCGTTTGACTATTTTGATACGGTACTGTGCGTTGGTCCCCAGCAGATGGCGGAGATACGGGAAACCGAAAAAGTTTACGGGCTGCCGGAGAAAAAACTGGTGCCCTGCGGATACGGATTGTTGGACAACCTGTGCGCCGCTTATGAGGCCATGGAGAAGACCGAGAATCCGGTGAAGAAGATCCTGATCGCCCCTTCCTGGCAGGATGGCAATATCCTGGACAGCTGCATTGACGAGATGCTGGCCGCGTTGCTGGATAAGGGATATGATATCACCGTGCGCCCGCACCCGGAATATGTAAAGCGCTTTGCGGTAAAGATGCAGCAGTTGATTAACCGTTATGAGGATCGCTTTGGCGAAGATTTCCGCATTGAAACGGATTTTTCCTCCAATGTGACTATTTTTACGGCGGATCTGGTGATTACCGACTGGTCGGGCATCGCCCATGAGTTCAGTTATGCCACTAAGCGCCCCAGTCTGTTCGTCAATACGCCGATGAAGGTGCTCAATCCCGAACACGATAAGATCAAAATCGTGCCGTTGGAGCTGGCGCTGCGCACCGAGCTGGGGACCACGATCGATCCGGACAAGATGGATGGAGTAGCCGCGGTGGTTGCCGAGCTGCTGGACAAGCGTGAGGATTACGCCCAGCATATCGCTGAGGTGCTGGATCAAAATGTGTTCAACCTGGGGCACAGCGGCGAGGCTACGGCGCATTATGTCATGGATGCGGTGGCCGCTAAGGCGGACTCGTCCTATCGAAAAATGATGGAAATGCAATAAATTAGAGAATATTTGGAGGTCTATGATGAAAAAGAGGATTGCCAAACAGCTGTTTTGTTTCACCTATTTCTTTGGATTTACCACGTTGCTGCTCTCCCGTACGGCCTTTGCCTACCTCGACCCGGCAACGACCAGCTACCTGATCCAGGTGGTGGCGGGCGTGTTCATCGCCGGCGGTGTAGCGGTAGGTATCTTTTGGAAGAAGATTTCCTTCTTCTTTAAAAAGCGCAAGATGCAGGCGCTGGAGAAAAAGCTGACCCGTGAAGCGGCTAAACGCGAGCAGGGAAAATAGGGCAAAGCGTATCAGAGCGCCGGCATTTAGCCGGCGCTTTTTTATAGAGACTAGACCTTTAGATACCTTGCGTATAAGTCGATACGTGGGGATAGGGTTCTATGGTAGAATAATAAAGTATTGGTTCTAGATAAGGGCGGAAAGGATACAGGGCTATGATTGAAGTGGCGGCTGGCATCATCCGCAGGGCGGATAAACTGCTGATCTGCCAGCGCGGGGCGGATGGCGATTGCGCGAATCTATGGGAGTTCCCTGGTGGAAAAAGGGAGGCGGGCGAATCCTTTGCCCAGTGCCTGGAGAGGGAGTGCCGGGAAGAGCTGGGCATACGGGTGCGCGCGGTGCGGCCGGTAGCGGAAACGGTTTATACCTACCCGGAGCGAACCGTCCATCTTTCCTTTTGGGAGGCGCAGTGGCTGGAAGGAACCTTGGAAAAACGCGTCCATGCGCAGATGGTATGGGTTGCGCCTGGCGAGCTAGGCAACTATGCTTTTTGCCCGGCCGACCGAGATATCGTTTTACAGTTGCAAAAGGGATAATGTTGCAATTATTTTGTAATACGTTTGTCATATTAAACTCATATAACTGTAGGCTATAAGAAGCAAAGAGTTTGGGATATAATGGCATTAAAGGAAGTTTACAGTAAAAGAGTGGAAGTGTTTACCAGTGAAAGAAGATATTAAGAAATTTAAGATTCCGATTTCGCCGGAAACGACGACCAAGAGCATTCGATTCCCCAATGATCTGCTTGGTCAGGTGGAAACGCTGCTTAGCGGAAAAAACTGTTCCTTTACGGCTTTTGTGGTAGAGGCCGTGCGCGTGGCGATGACGATGCTGGATGAAGATGAAGTGGCATCAGCCTCAGGTGATGCGAAAAAGCAGGAGGAGGCCCAGCACAAAAAGCGGGGCCGGCCGGCTAAAAAAGCTGCGGAGAGAATCTAGCATTTCCACAAGCCTGTGAGAATTGACAGGCCAGTATTCTTTTTGTATACTAGGCATATCAGGGCGTTTCCCCGTATGAGGGCAGGCGAACATAAGGGTATTAGGCGGCCGTGGCGGCCGCTTTTTTATTCAGACAGCGTGCGGACAGGAGCCGGCGCTGATGCCAGAAGGCTGCGTGTTTCGTGTGCCTTTTTTTATTGCACGCGAAAGAGAATGCTAAGGCCGGGTGAGCCGCTTAAATAACGCCAGTCAAGTTGGTATTGCTGTTTTTTGTGTATTACGAATATGGCAGTACCGCTTAATCAGTGGAAGGATGGCTGAACCCCACAAATGCAAAGGAGAGAGATACGATGAAGACATTGTACTTGGAATGCAATATGGGCGCCTCGGGCGATATGCTGATGGGAGCCCTATATGAGTTGTTGCCGGATGGTAATGCTTTTCTGGAGCAGCTGAATGCGCTGGGCCTTCCCGGCGTAAGGGTGGCCCGGGAGGAGAGCGTCAAGTGCGGTATCCATGGTACGCACATGGCAGTTACGATTGGGGGACAGGAGGAATTGAGCCTGGATACACACGAACATGCCCACGAAGTGCATCATCCTGCAGAGCAAGCGGCGCAGGGGCAGGAAAACCATATTCATGCCCATGAGCACGAACATGAGCATGGGCACAGCCATGAACATGCCCACGAGCACGAACATGCTCACGAGCATAATCATGGACATGAGCATGGAAACAGCCATGAGCACACCCACAGCAGCGTGGCGGACATCGCGCATCAGATCGGCCATTTGCCGGTATCTCAGCGCGTCAAACAGGATGCGCTGGCGGTCTATGGGTTGATCGCTCAGGCGGAGGCGCACGCGCACGGCGCGCCGGTGGAGCAGATTCACTTCCACGAGGTGGGCACGGTGGATGCGCTGGCGGATATCGTGGGCGTTTGCCTGGCGATGGAGATGCTCTCGCCCGATAAAATTGTGGCCTCGCCCATCAATCTGGGCAGTGGGCAGGTCCATTGCGCCCATGGGATCCTCCCGGTTCCCGCGCCGGCGACAGCGCATATCCTGATGGGGCTGCCGGTTTACGGCAGCGCGATCCGCGGCGAGCTTTGCACCCCTACGGGCGCGGCGCTGCTGCGCTATTTTGCCACTGAGTTTGGGCCTATGCCGGGCATGCGGATGATGGCTGTAGGTTATGGCATGGGAAATAAGGATTTCCCCGCTGCCAACTGCGTGCGCGCCGTATGGGGCGAATAAAGGGACGCTGCCTGCAGGTAAGGAGTAGGAGCATATGTTTTCCGGGGCTGTTCTGAAAGATCGGGAGATGCTGCGGCGGATCGGCAACCTGGCCGGTCCTGCTGTATTGGAACAGGCGCTGCAAACTGCCGTGCAGTATGCCGATACCGCCATGGTGGGGCAGATCGGCGCGGCGGCTTCGGCCGCGGTGGGGCTGACGATGAGCTGCACCTGGCTGGTCAACGGCCCGCTGTTTGCCATGGGGATAGGCGTACTGGCCTGTATTGCCCAGGCGTTGGGCGCAGGCGATGCAACGCGCGCCCGAAAGGCCGGCGCGCAAGGCGTCTTTCTGGTACTGTTCCTAGGCATATTGATGGGGGTGCTGACGGTTGCGTTGGCACCCTTTATTCCATATTGGCTGGGGGCGGAGGCAGCGCTTGCCAAGGATGCGGGCGATTATTTTGCCATTACCTGCCTGCCGATGGTATTTCGCGCCGGCAATATCGTATTTGCATCCGCTTTGCGGGGCGCGGGGGATTCCAGGCGCCCGATGCTGATCAATTTGGCGATGAATGTTTGCAATGTGCTGCTCAATTATCTGCTGATTAACCCGGCGCATTTGCTGGATGTTGGATTTGTTGCGCTTCCCCTTTGGGGCGCGGGGATGGGCGTGCGAGGCGCGGCCGTTGCCACGGCTCTGTCCCACGTGCTGGGCGGGACGCTGATGGCCCGGGCCTATTGGCGGCATCCCACCCTCTCGCCCAGGCAGTGCGGGGTGCGCGTGGACAGAGCGCTGATGCGCAGGATTATTTCTATCGGCCTGCCGGTAACTGGGGAGCGCGTGGCCGCTTGCCTTGGGCAGGTGGTCTTTACCGGACTGGTCAGCCGCTTGGGTACCCTGGCACTGGCCGCCCACTCCATAGCCCTCACCGCCGAGCAGGCTTTTTATATCCCGGGCTACGGTATGCAGGCGGCCGCCTCCACGCTGGCGGGCAACGCGCTGGGCGAGGGCAATGAAAAGAAGCTGCGGGACACTTCTTTGACCATCACCTTTATCGCTGCTGCCTTGATGGCCTTGATGGGTGCGGCGCTCTTCTCTTTTCCAGAAGCTTTAATGGGGATCTTTACCGGGGACCGGGAGGTGATGGCCTTGGGCGCCTCGGTACTGCGCATCGTTGCCGTGTCCGAGCCTCTGTTCGCCGTAGCGATCATTATGGAGGGCGTATGCAACGGCATCGGCGATACACGGGCGAGCTTTATGATTTCGGCCGGTACGATGTGGGGCGTGCGCATCGCAGGGACGCTGATGTGCGTTTGCGTCTTTCATGGAGGGTTGCAGGCGGTTTGGTGCTGTATGGTGGCGGATAATACCTGCAGGTGCTGCCTTTTGCTGCTGCGCTTTGTGCGGGGCAGGTGGAAAAGACGGTTGAATATTTTGGCTCAACAAAGATGAATGTACATTTCAAAGACAATGATTCGAAAAATGAAATATAATATTAATATATCTGCTGTAAAAATAGGATAATTTGTTCATTATATGTGCTATAATTTGAAAATAGAACTTTTTAGGAGGGCACATAAGTGAAAAAGCGTTGGTTTGCAGCAGTACTATGTTTAATAATGCTATGGCCGATGGCGGGTTGTACAAGTGGAGCGGATAATAAAGTGGTGATCTACTCCAGCGCGGAAGAGTACCGTAATGAGTATTTTCAACAGGAATTGAATAAGCAATTTCCAGACTATCAAATCACCATTGAGTATATGACCAGTGGTAACCAGGCAGCTAAGCTGCTTGCAGAAGGAACGGGTACGGCTTGCGATATCTCTTACGATCTAGAGTATGGTTATATCGATAAACTTCGGGGCGTTTTGGCGGACCTTTCGAGCTATGATGATTCGATTTTTGTTGACGAAATGGTCGACGCACAGCATCAGGTTTTACCGGATTACCGCAATGGCGGCTGTATTGCGATCAACCGTAAGCTGTTAGAGGAGAAGGGACTGGCGGCGCCGACCTGTTATCAGGATCTATTAAAGCCGGAGTACAAGGGATTGATCTCGATGCCCAACCCCAAATCCTCAGGAACGGGATATATGTTCCTCAAAAGCTTGGTCAATGCCTGGGGTGAAGAAGAGGCTTATGCATATTTTGATCAGTTAACGCCGAATGTTTTGCAATATACTTCTTCTGGTTCTGGACCGGTCAACGCCCTGGTACAGGGTGAAGTCGCTATCGGCCTGGCAATGACAGGGCAGGTGGTTACTGAAATCAATAACGGAGTTGATTTAGAAATCCTTTTCTTTGAAGAGGGATCGCCATACTCTCTGTATGCTATGGCGATGGTGAAGGGGAAGGATGAACGGCCCTGTGTGAAAGAAGTGTTCGACTATTTCTATAACACACTGGTGGCAAAAGACAAGGAACTGTTTTTCCCGGAGAAGATTTATAAAGATCGCGATTTTGTCATCGATAATTACCCACAGGACATCCCCTATGCCGATATGTCCAACAATACGGCGGCAGAAAAAGAGCGGCTGCTAACGAAATGGAAGTACTAAAATAACGTATGTTCTAATACCGGATGTAAACAGAAGTGACTGATTTATAAGTAACTCTTGTAAACATTCTGTAAAATGTAGGACTTCCGTGGGTACATCCCCTTGTTGACGTTCATTTCACATGCTAAAATGCGAAAACAGAACGTTAGCGAAAGGGGTATAGCAGATGAAGAAGCGATTGACCGCATGCCTGTTGGCGCTTGCGATGGCGCTTTCCATGGCGGGTTGCGCCGGAGGCGGTGCGGATAATAAGGTAGTCATCTATTCCAGCGCGGAGGAATACCGCAACGAATTTTTGCAGCAGGAGTTGAACAAGCAGTTTCCGGATTATCAGATCACCATCGAATACATGACCAGCGGAAACCAGGCCGCCAAGCTGTTGGCGGAGGGTACGGGTTCTGCGTGCGATATCTCCTATGACCTGGAATATGGTTATGTGGACAAGCTGCGCGGCGTTTTGGCCGACCTTTCGAGCTATGATACCACGCAGTTTTTAGACGAGCTGGTAGATCCGGGCATGAACGTGCTGCCTGAGCTGCGCAACGGCGGCTGCATTGCCATCAACCGCAAATTGCTTGCGGATAAGGGTGTGGCGGTGCCGGCCTCTTATCAGGATCTGCTCAAGCCCGAGTACAAGGGATTGATTTCTATGCCCAATCCGAAATCTTCGGGCACGGGGTATATGTTCCTTAAGAGCTTGGTCAACGCATGGGGTGAGGAAGAAGCCTTTGAGTACTTCAAAGAGCTGACCCCCAACGTGCTGGCGTATACTTCCTCCGGCTCCGGACCGGTCAATGCCCTGGTACAAGGAGAGGCGGCCATCGGCCTGGCGATGACGGCGCAGACCGTGACCGAGATCAACAACGGCGCGGATCTTGAGATCCTGTATTTTGAAGAGGGCTCGCCTTATTCCAGTTATGGAATGGCTATGGTCAAGGGCAAAGAACAGCGCGAGAGCGTAAAGGCGGTATTTGATTATCTGCTCAATACGTTGGTGCCCATGGAAAAGGAGAAATTCTTCCCGGAGAAGATTTATAAGGATAAGGATTTTACCATCACGAACTATCCTACGGATATCCAGTATGCCGATATGTCGAACGATACGGCGGCGGAGAAAGAGCGGCTGCTGGCCAAGTGGCAGTATTAGAGAAAGCCGCTTGATGGCAGTGAAACATTTGAAACGGGGCGAAGAAGGTTCGCCCCGTTTTGTTATGCGTTTAATACCCTGCCAATGAATGTGAACATGGTAAAATGGCGAAACCTGTAAAAATAATGTTAAAACGCGGGTAAATGGAAGGAAACGCCGCTTGTATATGTTCATTTTATGTGCTATAATCCTGCATTGTAACAGTATGGGTCAATGGGAAAAACAGCAGGCAATAGGGCTTGCATGCTCATCATATCTTGCAGAAAAAAGCTGCCCGCGGATACTGGGTCATTAACGGGCGGCGCTATAGGAGTAATGCAAATGGCGAAGGACAAACTGATTATCGAAGGGCTGGAAAAGGCCTTTGGGACAAACGAGGTGCTAAAAGGCATCAATTTTAACGTGGTCGACGGCGAGTTTCTGTCGATCCTCGGCCCATCCGGCTGCGGGAAGACCACGATTCTGCGCATCCTGATCGGCCTTGAAAAGGCGAGCAAAGGACGCATATTAAAAGACGGACAGGATATTACGAACCTCAGCCCGGCCAAGCGGGGGATGGGCATCGTCTTCCAAAACTATGCGCTTTTCGAGAATATGACGGTGCTGGGCAATGTGGAATACGCCCTGCGCATTAACCCGGAGCGCAAGGCTACCGCGCGGGAAACGGCGCTGCGCCTGATCGAGCAGGTAGGCCTGAGCGAGCATATGGATAAGCGCCCGGGCAAGCTCTCGGGCGGGCAGCAGCAGCGCGTGGCCATCGCCCGCACGCTGGCGCTCAATCCCGATATCATTTTGTTTGACGAGCCCATGAGCGCGCTGGATGTGGATACCCGCCTTTCGCTGCGCCAGGAGCTTAAGAGCATCCAGAAGCAATTTGGTTCTACCATGATCTACATTACCCATGACCAGGAAGAGGCCTTTGCCATGAGCGACCGCATCATGGTCATGCGCGAGGGCACGATCCAGCAGCTGGATACCCCCGCGGGCATCGTCGATCATCCGGCCAACGAGTATGTAGAGCGCTTTGTGCTGCATAACATCCAGCTCAAAATTGATTCGCTCATCCAATATGCGAGGGTGCAAAATGAAAAGTAAAAGCAAGGCGATGTCCGGCGTTAAGCTGCTGCTGATCGTCTTTTTTGCGGTGGCTGTGCTCTTTCCGCTGATCCGCATGTTCTTTTCCATGGCGGGCACGGATATCGGCGCGATTCTGACATCGGACAATTTTAATACGGCGCTGCTCAATTCCCTGAGCGTAACGCTGACCTCCACGGTGATCTCGGTGGGGCTGGCCACAGCGCTGGCCTGGTGCATTGCCCGTACCGGGGTGCGCCTCAAGGGCGTATGGAGCTTTTTGTTCGTGCTGCCGATGCTCATCCCCTCCATCTCGCACGGAATGGGGCTGATCGTGCTGTTCGGCGCCAACGGGGTGCTGACCAACCTGCTGGGCCTGGGCGGATCGATCTATGGGTTCTGGGGCGTGGTCGTAGGGTCGGTCATGTATTCCTTCCCGGTGGCGTTTTTGATGGTGGCGGATATCTTCCGCTATGAGGACAGCACGCCCTACGAGGCAGCCAATGTATTGGGCATCTCTAAAGTGCGCCAGTTTACGGCCATTACCCTGCCGTATCTGCGTCGGCCCATGATCTCGGTGATCTTTGCGGTCTTCACGCTGATCATTACCGACTATGGCGTGCCGCTGATGGTGGGCGGCCAGTTTACTACCTTACCGGTGATGATGTATCAGGACGTGATCGGCCTGCTAGACTTTGGCAAGGGCAGCGTGATCGGCCTGGTATTGCTGGTGCCGGCTTTCATCGCCTTTGTGCTGGACCTGATCAATCAAGATAAGGGGAACAGCGGTTTTGTGGTACGGCCCTTTACCATTGCCAAAAACCGGCTGCGCGATGGCGTGGCTTACCTGCTTTGCGCGGTGGTATCGGTTTGCGTGGTGCTGCCCATCGTATCGTTTGCGCTGCTCACCTTTGTGAAGAAGTATCCCATCGATATGTCGGTGACAATGAATAACATCGCCCGGGCCATGGATATGAACGCGGGCCAGTTTTTGATCAACTCGATCCTGATCGCCATCGGCGTATCGGTCGTCGGCGTTGTAGTGGCCTATGCCACAAGCTATCTTACAGCGCGCACCCACTCTCCCCAGAGCCGGGTGCTGCACCTGATGAGCGTGATCACCCTGGCCATTCCGGGCCTGGTGCTGGGCCTTTCCTATGTGTTGTTCTTTAAGGGAACGATGATCTATGGTACGCTGGCCATTTTGATCCTGGTCAACCTGATGCACTTTTTCGCCTCGCCGTACCTGATGATGTACAATACCTTCGGCAAGCTCAACGGCAACCTGGAGGCGGTGGGGCAGACCCTGGGGATCAGCCGGATGCGCATCATTCTCAACGTATTGGTGCCCCAGTCCAAATCCACCATAGCGGAGATGTTCTCCTATTTCTTTGTCAACTCCATGATGACCATTTCGGCGGTATCCTTCCTCTCGGTACAGGCTACTCAGCCGGTATCGCTGATGATCACCATGTTTGAGGCACAGATGATGCTGGAGTGCGCCGCGTTTGTTTCGATTTTGATCCTGACGATCAACGTGCTGCTCAAGGGCGGTATCGCCCTTTATAAGCGTAAAATCAGTAAAGAGGTTGTGGCATAAATGAGCTTAACAAAAAATCAGTTTGATATTTTAGCCTGCCTGGAGCAGGAAAAAGGCGCGAGCTTGACCCAGCGCGAGTTGGTGAGCCGGGTAAATAAGTCCCTGGGTACGGTAAATAAGACCGTGACGGAACTGGGGAAGATGGGCTATGTGGAAAAGCGGGGCATTACCGAGGCGGGCATCAAGGCGCTGGAACCCTACCGCGTCAAGCGGGCGGTATTTATCGCGGCGGGCTTTGGCTCGCGGCTGGTGCCCATCACCCTGAATACCCCCAAGCCCTTGGTGCGGGTCAACGGCGTGCGGATCATCGACACGTTATTGGACGCTGCCGTAGCGGCGGAGATTGAGGAGATCTATGTGGTGCGCGGATACTTGGCCGAGCAGTTCGACCAGCTATTGTACAAGTACCCCAATATCAAGTTTATCGAAAATCCGGCTTATAACGAGGCCAATAATATTTCCTCGGCCATGTGCGCGCGCTACCATATCGGCGGCGCATATGTCTGCGAGGCGGACCTGCTGCTTTATAACCCCAAGCTGATCTGCAAATACCAGTATAGCTCTAACTACCTGGCCGTGCCGGTGGAAAAAACCGATGACTGGTGCTTTACGACCTCTGGCGGGGTGATTAAGGAGCTGAGCATCGGCGGGGTGAATTGCCACCATATGTTTGGCATCTCCTACTGGACGGAGTACGACGGAGCGCGGTTGGCTGAACACATTAAAAAGGTATATGAAATGCCCGGCGGAAAAGAGCGCTATTGGGATCAGGTGGCTCTCGAGTATTACGCGAAAGAGTATAATATCAGCGTAAGGGAGTGCACTTTTGAGGATCTGTGCGAGATCGATACCTATCGGGAACTGAAGCGGCTGGATCCTACCTATGGCGAGGCATAATCCCCTGGGCAGGCCGTAAAGTCGATATTTAGCCTCCAATCTTTTATGAATTGGAGGCTTTTTGTTTACATGTCCGCTTTATAATAAAAGAAAATTAGCCCTTTTCGGACAAAACCCGCGGATGAATGGCCTTTTGTACACATATAATGGTGCGGAGGAACCTGAGATTGACAGCGGTTTGTATAAAGGGCTATAATAAAATGGTTATTAGGACAAAATCCGACAAAATAGATTCGGCCCAAGACAGAACGCCGGGCGCGAGGGGCGGACGCCGCCCTAGTGGTAAACAGTGTTAGAGGTGAAGAGATGAATCCGTATAATCAGCATTACCGCACGAGAAAAAAGCGCAGAGTCAATAAAAAGCGCTTTTTACCCTTTTTGATCGCCGTGATCGTTTTAGGATCGGCAGCGACGGTCAGCCTGGCGGCCGCTATCCGCAATATCAGCGGAGCCGTAGCCGCCAATGGCGACGCGGTGCAAAGCGCTGCAGCTGTGCTGGACCAGCAGCCGGAAGAGACGCCGGTACCCTCGAAGGCGGCCCCTACGCCTGAGGCCACGCCCGCGCCTACCCCTGCGCCCACGAACCTGGTGGATTATACGGGCCCCATCGAGCACGTGTTCGTCCACCCGCTGGTGGTCTACCCCGAGCTGGCCTTTGATGGGGACGCCCAATCCAAGGGCATGGACGATTATATGACGACGGTGGATGAGTTCCGAACCATGCTGGAAGAGCTGTATGCCAACGACTATGTGCTGATGAACGTGGATAAGATGTATGGCGAAAAGACCGATGAAAATGGGAATATGACCTACGGACGGCTGAAGTTCCAGCTGCCGGAGGGTAAAAAGCCGGTCATTATCTCCACAGACGATATGAACTATTACCAGTATATGCGCGAAAACGGCTGCAACTGGAAAATGGTGGTGGGGGAGGACGGCCACATCGCCGAGATGAGCGTGGACCCCAAGACCGGCCAGGAAGTGGTGACCCAGGGCAACGAGGTATTCTCTATCATTAATCAGTTTTTAGAGGAGCATCCGGACTTTTCCTTTGATGGTTCCAAAGCCATCGTAGGTCTGACCGGGTACGACGGGATATTGGGCTACCGCACCAACCGCGAATCCGAAAACCGGGAGAGCGAGATTGAGGCGGTCAAACCGGTGATCGAGTGCCTGAAGAACGACGGGTTCCAGTTTGCCTCCCACAGCTACGCCCACGCGCATATGTCTAAATGGGATGCAGCTAAGGTGCGGGAAGATTGCCAGAAGTGGAAGGATGAGGTGGAATCCCTCATTGGGAAAACCCATATCTACCTGTTCCCCTATGGCGAGTATCCCAAACAGGGCAGCGATGCGTATAATGCTTTTTTGGAGTTCGGGTTCGATTATTTTTCAGGCGTAGGCTTGAACACCTATCAAAAGGTGTATGAGAAGGGCTATACCTTTGACGACCGGAAGAATATCGATGGGATGACCATGCGCAGCTGCCTGAAAGAGGGCCCCAACGGTAAAAAGGATAACGGCCAGCCTACGACCCGCGCACAGGTTTGGGCGATGATGGACGTCAATAAAGTGTTTAATCAATCCGCACGCGGCTCTGAGCCGGGTAAGGGCATCGGCGTAAAGTAACAAATAGGTTATGACATGAAAAAGGCCTTCCGAAGCTTCGGAAGGCCTTTTATATTGCGCTTTTCAGGGTGCGAGCTGCGCCGCCTCCCACAGCGAGGCAACCGGGCGTCCGCGAGAAGGGGTGAAGCCGATGCCGTAAAAGTCCAACGAAAAGGCGGCGGCCAGTCCCTCGTCCCCGGTGGAGTCTCCCACGACGATGGAGGCGGAAAGCGCGATCTGCGGGTACATCTGCAGGGCCTGGTGGATCAGGCCGGGCGCCGGTTTGCAGCAGGCACAGCCCGCGCCGCGCGCGTGGGGGCAGTAGAAGATGTCCGGTACCGCAAGCCCCTGCAGGCGCAGCGCCTGCTCAAAACGCCGGGAAAATGCGCTGTACTGTTCGAAAGAAAGCAGCCCTTCGCCGATGAGATACTGATTGGTCACCACGATTATATGATAACCTTTGCGCCGCAACAGTTTCAGCGCATCGATCGCACCGGGCAGAAACTCAGGATAGGAGACGGAGGCCCAAAGAGCATCCGGATAATCCCGGATAATGGTTCCGTCACGATCCAGAAAGGCGGCCTTCATCGAGAACCTCCTGCTGCCAGGCCCGTGAGAAAACGCGCACGCGCCAGGTCTTTTCGGCGCACATAAACCCGGTACTGGTAGTAATGCGCCAAATCCTGTCCGCAGGCGCTGCGCTGCCCGCCGGGACCGGGCCCTTCCGGCATAAAGGCGGCGGCGTCGCGGCTGCGGCAGATCACCTGGTACTCGATCCCGTTTTGGGCCAGGATACCGGTGATGCGCGCCTGTTCGGGCATAGAGCGGGTAAAATATAGTTCGGCACGATTAAAAGCGTTCACTTTTGAGCGCTCCTTTTCCTATAACTGGGGCAAAATGGTCTGCCAGACGGCATCCAGCACGGGTTGGTTTTCATTATGCGCGTTGATGGCGATAACGGCGTCCTTTTCGGGCAACACGATGCTGTATTGGGCAAAGGCGCCGTCCGCCCGGTAGCCGCCTACGGTATTCATCCAAAACTGGTAGCCGTAGCCCACGTGGTTATCCGCGCCCCCACTAAAGGATGCCGTATCGATCTGGCGGGAGGTGGCTTGTGCGATCCAGTCCTCGGGAATCAGGCGCTGGCCCTCCCAAACGCCCTTTTGCAGCAGAAGCTGGCCAAAGCGCAGTACCTCATCCGTGCGCAGCCATAGTCCCCAGCCGCCGGCGGTTATCCCCAAGGGGCACTCGTCCCAGCGCGGGGCGCCCATGCCCATGGGCTCAAACAGGCGGGGGATGAGATAATCCCGGGTTTTCTGCCCGGTAACATTTTGGATGATGGCGGAGAGAATATAGGTGCAGCCGCTATCGTATACAAAGCGCTCGCCCGGTTCCAGATCCTGTGCGACGGAGAAATAATACCGCACCCAATCGCTGGTGGTAAGCGCCCTGCGCTGGGGTGAGAGCATCAGCGAGGTGCTGTGGCCGGGCGCCATGGTCAACAGGTGGCGTACCGTCAAAGCCTGCAGGCGGGGCGAAATCACCTCCGGCAGCTTCTCCCGCGGGAAAAAAGAGATGGCCGCGTCATCCAGGCGCAGCTTGCCCGCTTCCACCAATAAACCGATGGCCATGGCGGTAAAGCTCTTGCTCAGCGAGTGCAGCTCATAGGGCACGTCTGGCGCCCAGCGGTATTCTTCCAGCTTTTCTCCGTGCTGCATCACGGCGGCGCCGTGCAGGGTCAGCCCCTGCGCGGCTACCTGCGCGACAAATTCTTCCAACATATCGGTATTTCCCCCTTTGCAGATCGTTTTTTTACACCACTATTATAACACAAAGGCGGCGGGCCATTGGGCCCACCGCCTTAAAACACAAAAGAATCTCTGGCGTTATTCTACGTAACCGGTCTCCTTCATGATGGCGTAAGCGGTGCGCACGCTCTCCTCCGTGGACAGGTGGTAGAGCATATCCTGCTCGATCACCGCGTATTTAACCCCGGCATCCACGCCCGCGTGGAAGCAGGCTTCCAAGTCCACCAGCCCGGTGCCCGGGGTGGTGTAACGGGGGACGATGACCTTGCCGGTGGGCTTGTTCTCGCAATTTTCGCCGCGGGTATAGTCCTTAACGTGCAGGATGACCACCCGGTCGCCCAGCTGGCGGATCAGCTGGGCCGGATCCCAACCGGCATAGTGCACCCAGCCCAGGTCTACCTCAAATTTCACATGCTCAGCCTTGGCGGCGATCATCCAGAACAGCGGCACGCCATTGTAGGTGGTGCGGAATTCCTGATCGTGATTATGGAAGAAGAAATCGATCCCTTCTTTGCCCAGCTCCACGGCCAGCTTCTCCATATTTTCGATCTCCAGCATGGCCTCGTCGTATTCCGGCAGGTCGGGCCGGTCGGCAAAGCGCCAGAAGGTCGCGCCGCTGTGGTACATGCCGACCATATGCACATCGGCAATGCGGGCCTGGCGAACCAGCTCTTTAACATCCGGATAGGCGCCCTTATGCACCGTGGTACCCAGGGCCAGATACTTCAGCCCCATATCGTGCACCCGGTCGATCACCGCTTTGGGATCGGGCTGGGTAAACGCATAGCGCGCATTCTCGTAATAGGAGTACCCCAATTTGGCATACTTCTGGAGCTGCTCCAGATAGTCCACGTCCTTGGGCATGAAACCGGTAACGCCAGCTTTCATTTTTTCCATGATATTCCCTCCAGTTGTTTGGGTTGATTAGTTTGAAAGATATGTTAACAAACAAATTATAGCAGCTATTGGCGGTTCTGTAAAGGCGGTGGGAATGTGCCAGGTTTAGAAGGTTTTCTGCTCTTCATATAAAATAGACCGGCCAGCGCGAACAGCGCCTCGGCGCAGGGTACGGTCAACCACACCCCGGGCATGCCCCAAAGGACGGAGAGCAGCAGGGACAGGGCGGCGACCAGTATAAAGCTGCGCCCTAGGGAGAACCAAAAGGCCCGCGTTCCCCTGCCCGTAGAGGCCCAATAGGCCGCCAGGATCACGTTAAAGCCCATAAAGGGATAGGCGGTAAAATAAAGGCGCATCCCCTGCGTGGCCAGGTTGCCCAACGCGGCATCCTGCCCGGCGTTGAACAGGCCGGTAAGCTGGGCGGGGAAGACCTGTGCCAGCGCCGTAAACAGCGCGCCAAAGATCAGCGCGGTAACCATGGCGATGCGGCGCGCCTGCAAGATAGCGGCGCAGTCCCTCGCGCCGTAGGCGCGCGAGATCAGCGGCTGGATGCCCTGTGCCACGCCGGTAAGCATAGCGGTAGCGACTAAGGCCAGGTTGGCGACGATACCGTAGGCCGCCACGCCGAGATTGCCCGCCAGCCCCAGAAGGATGCTGTTAAAGAGCGCCATCACCAGTGCTACGGACGCCTCGTTGACCAGGGAGGGAAGCCCGGGGGAGAGCAGGTGCTTGATCTTTCGCGCCGTCAGATGCGGCCGGCAAAGGCGCAGGGGGCTTTTTTGGCCCAAGCAGACCGGCGCCAGGGTCAGGATCCCCAGGCAGGGTGCAAGCCCCGTAGCGGCAGCGGCGCCGGCCATCCCCCAACCCAGAGGAAAGAGAAACAGATAGTCCAGCAGGATATTGCTCAGGCTGCCCACTAACATCGCCGCCATGGCCAGGCGGGGGTGCCCGGCATTGCGCATAAAGCAGACCAGCACGTTGTTGAGCATAAAGGCGCAGGAAAAGGGGAAGAGCGCGCCCAGATAGGCTATCCCCAGCGGTGCGATACCCGCATCTGCCCCCAATAGCGGGAGGATGACGCCCGATAATGGGGCGACCAGCGTGGCCAGCCCGCCCACGATCAGGGCAAGGATCAGCGTATGGGTAAAGGCGGCCCGGGCATGATCGGGCTGCGCGCGCCCTTGGGCGATGGCAAAGCGCGTGGCGCCGCCCATCCCCAACATCAGGGCCAGACCGTTGAGCAGGCCATAGAGCGGCAGCACCAGGTTCAGCGCAGTAAGGCCTGGCGCCCCCAGTGCGGCGGAGATGAAATAGGTATCCGCCAGGATATAGCAGGATAACCCCAGCATCCCCATCACGTTCAGCGAGATATAGCGGGCCGCGGTGGACAAAAGTGTGTTGTGTTGTGTGTGCATCGTCGCCCTCCTTAAAAAACAGCGTAAACAAAAATAACCGGCCGCCCATGCCCGATGACCTAACGGCATGAACGAACCGGCGTTATCAGCCCTGGCCACCCGGCGGCGGTCCAAGGCTACGCTGTTATATAGTTGTGCCCCTCGCCCTTAAGGGGAGGACGGGTTTATTTTATCAATCGTCCCCAGACCTGTCAAGCCCCAGCTTCTTAGCTTTGGCGCAGAAGATCCCGTAAGCCAGCGCCACGGCGGCGATGGGCAGCGCAAAGCAGCACGCGGATACCACAACGCCCGTATACCAGGGAAAGCTGGTGGAAGGATCGTTCAGGGTGGAGCATACAAGGTAGAGGGCAAGGCCCGCCATGGCCAATAACAATAGCGCCAGTACCGCAAGGCAGATGCGCCTGCCCCTTAAAATGGTTTTAGGTTGCATACCGGTTTGCTCCTTTCCATAAAACTTTTAAATTAAGCTGATGCCAAAAGGATTTAAGCGGGCGCGAGCTGCGCCAAAGCGGATCAGGACTAAATCTAAGTATATCAGAATCGGGGGCCATTTGCATAATGCTTTCAAGCGCGGCGCGCATCTGATATAATAAGGGGGACTAAAGGGGAAAGACGGAGGTTCTTGTAATATGATTGTGATTGACGAACAAAAATGTGTGGGGTGTGGCCAGTGCGTGGCCGATTGTGTATTTCATAACCTGACCGTGGCGCAGGGCAAGGCCCGCGTGGTGCAGGGCTGCATGCAGTGCGGGCACTGCGTGGCCATCTGCCCGGAGCAGGCGGTCTCCATACCCGAGTATGAGATGGCGGATATAGAAAGCTATGACCCGGAGAGCTTCCATCTGGAGGCGGATAAGGTGCTGCACGCCATCAAATTCCGCCGCAGCGTGCGCCGCTTTCAGGATAAGCCCATCGAGCGGGAAAAGCTGGAGCGCCTGATCCAGGCCGGCCGCTATACCGAGACGGCGGTCAACCACCAGGCGGTGCGCTTTATCGTGGTGCAGGAGAAGCTGGAGCAGTTTAAGCCTCTGGCCTGGGAGGGCTGGCACAACCATGTTTGCGCCCTCAAGGCGGAGGACCCGGAGCGCGCTAAGGGCTTTGAAGGATATGAGGAAATTTACCGCAAAGACCCCACGCGGGACCGGCTGTTTTTTAACGCTCCCTGCGTGATCGCCGTAGCTTCGGATGCGCCGCTGGACGGAGGGCTGGCCAGCGCCAATATCGAGATGATGGCGGTAGCCCAAGGGCTGGGCGTATTGTTTGATGGATTCGTGCTGCGGGCGATCAACCACAATCCCGCGGCGCAGGAATGGCTGGGCCTGGGCGATAAGCAGTTGGCCGCCGTCATGCTGGTGGGCTACCCGGCGGTATCCTACAAGCGTACCGCGCCCCGGCGCGCGGCGGATGTGCTTTGGAAATAGCGAGCGGATGAGGGGGAAACCGGTTGAAAAAGACGGATAAAGGCTTTAGGGCTATTCCCGGCGTAGGGATAAAGACGCAGGAGGATCTGCAGGCGCTGGGGTATACCACGGTGGAATCCCTGCGCGGGCAGGATCCGGAGATGATTTATCTGCAGGATTGCGCGCGCAGGGGCTTTATGATCGACCGCTGCCAGCTCTATGTATACCGTGCGGCGGTTTATTACGCGGATACCGAGCGGCCCGAGCCGGAAAAGCTGAAGTGGTGGTACTGGAAGGATAAGCCCTACCCGCCGGTGGAGAGCGGGCAGCCGGTGCGGGTGCGCACGCTGGATAAGGGGCTGCCTTATAAGGAACTGATCATGCGGGCGGATGCGCCCTTGTGCGGGGCAGACCTGCCGCCCGAGGGGTTCCGCTTTAAGACCTACGCCCCTGGGGACGAAGTGCACTGGGCGCAGATCGAATCCTCCGTAGGGGAATTTGATACCGCCAAGGCAGCAGAAGCATATTTTATGGAGCACTATGCGCCGAGAAGCGAGAAACTGGCCCAGCGACTGTTTTTTGCCCTGGATGCGCAGGGCCGCTATGCGGGCACCTGCAACGCCTGGGACGATGGGGAAAACACCCGCGCGACGCTGCACTGGGTGGCCGTGCGGCCGGAGTACCAGGGCAAGGGGATCGCCCGGGCGCTGGTAGCGCGCGCGCTTTACGCCTTTGCCCAGGCGGGGGAAGCGCCGGTTTACCTGCATACGCAGACCTGGAGCCACGGGGCGATACGCCTTTACCGCAAGCTGGGCTTTGAGGTGGTACGCCAACCGGATTTTTCGCCCAAAGCCTGCCGGGATTTTGAGGCCGCCCTGGAAGTGCTGCAAACCGTGCTGCCCCCGGCGGAATACGCGGATCTGGCGGCACATGTGATCTAAACAAAAATATGAAATAAGTAACAGGGGGAGAAAAGGATGAAAGTATTGCTGATCAACGGCAGCCCGCGAAAGAACGGCTGCACCTTTACCGCGCTTAGCGAGGTTGCCGGGGAGATCGAAAAGGCCGGCATTGAGACGGAGATCTTTCACATCGGTGCCAAGGCCATCTGGGGCTGTACGGATTGCGGCGGCTGCGAGCAGACCGACCGATGCGTACACCGTGACGATGGGGTCAACGCCATACTGGACCGCCAGGGCGAGATCGACGGGTTGATCGTAGGGGCGCCGGTGCACTACGCCTCCGCCGCGGGCGCGATCACCGCGTTTATGGACCGGCTGTTTTACGCCGGTGGGGCGGGTTTTGCCCATAAGCCCGGGGCAGCGGTGGCTACCTGCCGGCGGGCGGGCTCTACCGCGACGCTGGATCAGCTCAACAAGTATTTTACCATTTCGCAGATGCCGCTGGTGTCCTCCCAGTACTGGAACATGGTGCACGGCAATACGCCAGACGAGGTGCGCCAGGATCTGGAAGGCATGCAGATCATGCGCACGCTGGGCCGCAATATGGCCTGGTTGCTGCGTTGTATCGAGGTCGGGAAGGCCGCGGGTATCCCCTACCCGGAGGGAGAACCCCGCGCGTGGACGAATTTTATCCGCTGAGAACAAAAAAACGGCGCGGACAGTTATATCTGTCCGCGCCGTTTTTTATATATCTTTAATTCATTAACAACATTCGAAACTGTCATTCCGAAGCGCGAGCGAGGAATCTCTTTGTAACCGCTGGGCTTAGCCCGCGCCACATCACCCTGCAGCAGCCGCTCTGGTACATCCAACGGCATATGCAGAGATTCTTCGCGCAGCTTTAGCTGCGCTCTGAATGACAGAGCGAGTATTAAAGTATTGGTTTTTGTTCAAGGTATTCTCTCCCTCCGGCGCACCCTTTGGGTGCGCCACCTCCCTCATCAGAGGGAGGCAAGTGGGGGTTGATCCGAATGGCAGAGCACAAGCGAAACGGTTGGAGAATTAATTGGTTCATTAGCATCGGAGGGCTTGTAAAACCTCCGTCCCCACCACGGAGTGGCCGTTTCAAGGGGTTAAGGGATTGTTAAGGGGGATAAGGGGGAAATCGGAATCCCCCTTCCTCCTTAACGAATAAAATTCGTTCTTTAACTTTTCTCCCTGTTTCGCATTAAGCCTTGGTTCTCTACTGAACAAAAACCAATACTTTCCCACGCAGGCTATCATTTCCAATTCTGCCATTCCGAGGCCGCAGGCGAGGAATCTCTTTACACCCTGCCGGCCGTATCTGCACCGCACAGTCGCAGGTCACACGCCGCTTTCCTGCTCATACACGAGATTCTACGTTCCGGGGGACTTCGTCCCACCTAACCGCTCTTTACTACATGCGTCCCTTGCGTCTTCTCCCGCCAGGCGCATAGCCCCTGTTCCAAGCTGCCCTCCCGCCCCAATGACAATGAATCGAACGGTAAAGTACCCCCTTAATAGCGTACCTCCACCGGCATGCGCGTCTTAGCCGATTCCATAATGGCCAGCAGCGCCAGGGTCGTATGGGCCGCATCCTGCAGAGAGACGTGGAACGGCTCGCCCGAGAGCATGCAATCTACAAAGCTGCGGATGCTCTCAAAGGCAAAGCCCTTAGGCTGGTCAAATACGGTATGCTGTACCAGGATATCCGGCACGCTGACCTTTTCATCCGTATATTGCTGGATGAGGTTATGGTGGCTGGCGTCTAGGCTAATCATGCCCTTGGTGCCCAAAACGTTAAACTTGATATCGTTGACGCAGGGGTTGGCGTTCGGGGTGATCCAGCCGTTTTCCATCTGTGCGATGCCGCCGCCGGCAAACTCGATGGTGGTGAGGTATTCGTCCACCGTATCCACGCCCATGCCTTTTAGCACGCCCTCCCGGCTGACCGAATATACCCGAGAGACCTCATCACCCATGATCCAGCGCAGCGTATCTAAGCTATGGCTGCCCAAAAACCAGAGGATGGAGGAGCGCGCCGCCCAGGGCAAAAGGTCGGTGGCGACCCATTTGGTATCGTTTAAGCGCATGTAGGCGCTGTACACCTCGCCCAGCTCGCCGCGGGCGATGGCTGCATGCGCCGCGTTAAAGGGCGGGCTGAAGCGGTTGTGGAAATCCACCATCACCCGCACATGGTGCTTTTGGAAGGCGTCCAGCATCCGAAAGACGTCCTCCCGGGTGGTGGCCAGCGGCTTTTCGATAAGCAGGTGCTTGCCCTGCCGGGCCGCGCTGATGGCTACATCCGCGTGGGCAAAGTCCGGCGTGACCACGGCGACCGCGTCGCAGCCCGATTGGCGGAACATTTCCTCGTAATCCCGGTAGACCCGGGGGATGCCCGCCCTTTGCGCCACGGCCTGCGCTTTGGCCTCGTCCCGGTCGCAGATGGCGACGACCTGACAAAAGGGGTGCGCCTTGTAGATCGCAGCGTGGTTCTCGCCCCAGGTGCCTGCGCCGACGATGGCGATCTTCAGTTGGGTGTTCATTTGTTTGGTCCTCCCTTCGGTTTTGGCTTTAGCCAAAATTTCTATCTTTTATCCACAACGTACCATAAACCCGCCTGCAATACAACGTATGCGCCCCAAAATGGCGCCGATGCGGGCCTTTAAACCTTTGCCGGAGAGATTATGGCGGATTGTGGCATATTGGGGCGATTTTGCCTTGCGGATTGTACTGCAGGCCACTATAATAAGAGCGTATGCCCCCCATCGATGGGGGACGCTGTGAAAAAAGTTCTTGACAAACCCCGCTCTAGCGTCGTATCATCTTACCTAAGAAAAAGCCGTTTTGGTTTTTGGAAAGGGAGAGCCTGATGCGCGTGAATACGGATCGCAAGATGATGCACACCGCGGGGACTATGGCTATGCGAATGCTAATGCCTTATTTCCGCCTGTCATCCTCCTTGTGTAAAGGTTCAACGCTGCGCCGGGGTTAAGCGATCTCCGTTTTAGCGTGTCTTGAAACAGCAGGGCAGATGATGGCCCTGCTGTTTTTATATTTACAGGCAGGAGGCGGGGGTAAGGCGTCTACAAATTCTTTAGAAAAGGGACGAGGGAGTATGAGTGATTTAAAACCGATCATCACCATCGAGCACCTGCAAAAGGTGTTTGAGGGCAAGAGCGGTACCGTCCGGGCGCTGGATGACATCAGCTTAGAGATCGGCGCGGGCGAGATCTTTGGGATCATCGGCCTGTCCGGCGCTGGCAAGTCCACCCTGGTGCGCTGCATCAACTTTTTGGAGGTGCCTACCGGCGGCAGGGTGATCTTTGACGGGATGGACTTGGGCACGCTGGACCCTAAGGCCCTGCGGCAGGCCCGCCGCTCCATGGGGATGATCTTTCAGCAGTTCAACCTGCTGATGCAGCGCACGGCGCTGGGCAACGTATGCTTTCCGCTGGAGATCGCGGGCGTAGATAAGGCCAAAGCGCGGCAGCGGGGCATGGAGCTGCTCAAGATCGTCGGGCTGGAAGAGCGGGCGGGCGCCTATCCTTCTCAGCTTTCCGGCGGGCAAAAGCAGCGCGTAGCCATTGCGCGGGCGCTGGCCACCAACCCGAAAGTGCTGCTGTGCGACGAGGCTACCAGCGCCCTGGATCCTACCACTACCCGGTCCATCCTGGCGCTGCTCAAAGAAATCAACCAGACCCTGGGCATCACCATCATCGTCATCACCCATGAGATGAAGGTGATCGAGGAAATATGCCAGCGGGTGGCGATCATCGACCAGAGCAATATCGCCGAGGTGGGCCACGTATCCGAGGTGTTCGCAAACCCCAAAAGCGGCATTGCCAAACAGCTGGTGTTCTCCCAGCCCTCGGCGCAGGTGCCCTTTAGCAAGCGGCAGGTCTACCGCATCGTGTTTGACGGGCGCTCATCCTTTGAGCCGGTCATCGCCAACCTGGTGCTGGAGTGCCGGGCCCCGGTCAACATTCTGTACGCCGACACCCGGGATATCGAGGGGCAGGCTGTGGGGCAGATGGTGATCCAGCTGCCTGAGGACGAGCTGGCGGCCCAGCGAGTCCTAGGGTATCTTAAGACGCACCAGATTCCGTACGAGGAGGTCGAAGCCCATGTTTGAACCGCAAGTGATGCAAATGATCGGCTGGGGCATCGTAGAAACGCTGTATATGACGCTGTTTTCTTCCCTTCTGGCCTACATTATCGGCCTTCCCCTGGGGCTTATCCTGGTGGTGACGGATAAGGGCGGCATTAAACCCAAGCCGGTAGTCAACAGCGTGCTGGGCGTGGTGGTCAACCTGTTGCGCTCGGTTCCCTTTATCATCCTGCTGATTGCGGTGATGCCGGTCACCCGCTTTATCCTGGGTACTACGCTGGGCCCCACGGCCACGGTGGTGCCGCTGGTCATTGCCTCGGCCCCGTATATCGCGCGTCTGGTGGAATCCTCCATTAAAGAGGTGGATGCGGGCGTGATCGAGGCGGCACAGTCCATGGGCGCCTCGCCCTTCCAGATCGTATGGAAGGTGATGCTGCCCGAGGCCAAGCCCTCGCTGCTGGTAGGCAGCGCCATCGCGGTCACCACCATCCTGGGCTATACGGCCATGAGCGGGTTCGTGGGCGGCGGCGGCCTGGGCGATATCGCCATCCGCTACGGCTATCACCGCTACGAGGTGGATATCATGCTGGTGACGGTGGCGATCATGGTCATCATCGTGCAGATATTCCAGGAGGTCGGCACGCGGCTCAGCCGCCGGCACGATAAGCGCCTGAACTGACGGAATAAACAAGATTGTATAAAATATTTTTGACATAACAAAAGGAGAGAGGACCCATGAAAAAGAAAGTACTTGCTGCGCTTTTAGCGCTGCCCCTGATCTTCGCCTTTGCCGGCTGCGCCGCGCCGGAGGCCGCCGCACCCTCTGGTGGGGATGCAGCCACCTCTACCAGCAGTACCGGCGGCGCCGAGCAGCAGGGAGATACCACGCAGCTGCAGGTCATCAATGTGGGCGCCAGCCCGGCCCCCCATGCCGAGATCTTAGAGGTTGCCAAAGAGGTGCTGAAAGAGGAAGGGTACGACCTGAAGATCACCGAGTTTGTGGACTATGTGCAGCCCAACCTGGCGCTGGATAGCGGAGAATTGGACGCCAACTACTTCCAGCACAAGCCCTATCTGGATAACTTTAATGAGGAGCGCGGTACCAAGCTGGTCTCCGCCGCTGCCATCCATTACGAGCCTTACGGCATTTATGCGGGCAAGACCAAATCCCTGGATGAGCTGAAAGACGGCGCGCAGGTAGCCGTGCCGGCGGACGCCAGCAACGAGGCGCGCGCGCTGTTGCTGCTGGAGGCCCAGGGCCTGATCAAGCTCAAGGACAGCACCAACATCAACGCCACCAAAAACGACATTGTGGAGAACCCCAAGAACCTGAACATCATCGAGATCGAGGCCGCCCAGCTGCCCCGCTCCCTGCAGGATGTGGATATCGCGGTCATCAACGGCAACTACGCCATTGAGGCGGGCTTAAGCGTCAATAAGGACGCCCTGGCGAAGGAGGACGCCGAGAGCGTGGCGGCCACCACTTATGGCAACATCGTAGCCGTGAAAGAGGGCAAGGAGAACGATCCGGCCATCCAGGCGCTGGTCAAGGCCTTACAGAGCGATAAGGTCAAGACCTATATCGAGGAGACCTATGACGGCGGCGTGCTGCCCCTGTTCTAAAACCATAACGGTAAAAAGCCCATCCCGAACAACGGGATGGGCTTTCGTTTTACATTGCAGGGGGGCATCAGTCTTCGCCGTCTAAAATACCCTTAGCCTTTAGAAAGAGGCGATCCCGCTCCTTTACGGCGGCCTGGGCCTTACCATCGGGATAATTGTAAAAGCCACGGCCGGTTTTGACCCCGTACGCCCCGGACTGATAGAGGTCCGCCAGCAGCGGGGTAGGCTGGCTCGCATTGCTCAGATCCCCAAAGAGGTACTGGGCGATGTGGTAAAAGGTATCCAGCCCGCCCAGGTCGCACACCTCAAAGGGCCCCAGGCAGGCGTAGCGCAGCCCAAGGCCGTACTTCATGCATCGGTCCACATCCTCGATACTGCCGATGCCGCTCTCGGCGATATGTAGCGCCTCCCGGAGAATGGCCAGCTGGAGGCGGTTGGCGATAAAGCCGGGCGCGTCCTTTTGCACGCGGATCGGCTTTTTACCGATGCTTTCCGCCAGGGCATAAATGAATTCCGCAGTTTCCGGCGCGGTCTCCTGGCCGCTGATCACCTCTACCAGGGGGATCAAATGCGCCGGGTTGAACCAGTGCATCCCCGCAAAGCGCCCGGGGTTTTGCACGGCGGTGGCGATAGCGGTGATGGAAAGGCCGCTGGTATTGGTGGCAAGCACGCAGTCCGGCGGCGTGAGGGCGGAGACCTCCCGCCAGAACGCCTGCTTGACGTCCATATCTTCGACGATGGATTCCACCACCAACTGGCAGCGGCCAAAGCATGCTTTATCTGTAGTGCAGGCGATGCGGCCCTGCAGCGCCTCGGCCTGGGCGGGGGTGGAGGCCCCGCTCTCTACGGCCTGGCTCTGGTTTAGGGCAATGAGCCGGCGGCCCTTTTCCAGAGCCTGCTGGGAGATGTCGTACAGCGTGACAGGATAACCAGCCCCGGCGAATTGCTGGGCCATGGAGGCCCCCATCAGTCCCGCACCGGCGATGACAAGGGTACGCAGTTTTTGCAGCTCCATCGTTACACCTCCATCTCCAAAAGCGCGCTGCCCAGGGTCTTGCCGTGCATATCCACGGCCAACGAGCGGGTGACCCCGCCGCCCAGCGCGTCCTCCATCACAAAGTTGAAGGCGTGCAAATTCGGCAGCGCGTAGCGGGTGACCCTGCCGTGGACGATCTGGGAAAAGTAAGCCGCCACCCGTTCCGGCGTCACCTTTTCCTCCAGCAGGGGGTAATCCTCCGGACGGTAGGCGATCAGGCTGATCACCGAGATATTGCCCTTGTCGCCGGTGCGGGAATGGGCCAGTTCTCTAAGCTTCATCTTCATCAAACCTCCCAATAATGTACAAAATGCGGCGCATCCTCCCTCGGTACCAGGATGGAAGCCACCGAGACGATCTTGCGCAGGCTCTTGACCGCGCCGCCGCCGCCGGCAGGGCCGTTGGTGTAAAGGGTCTCCACCTCGTTGCCCACCAGGGCGGCATCCTGTTGGCTGCGGCAGCGTGCGGCAACGCGCAGGCGCACCTCGCAGGGCATACCGGCCATCAGGGGCGTAGCGACCTGCTCGCGATAGAGGGAATCCACCCCCATCAGGTCGATGCGCAATTCGTCGTACCGGCATCCGATGGCGCTCAGGCGTTTTTTGACCACTTCTCCAGCCAACCGGGCGCGCGCCAGCGCGGTAGAGCCGCCGTAGCTGATCTGCCCCTCGCCGATAAAGCAGTCCTGATAGCCCACGCTGACCTTGTATTTGCCATTAGGAGCCTGTCCGGTAGCGCCGGAGACGGCCACGCGGTCCTTGCCCTGCTGGGCTACGCTGACATATTGGAAATCCGCCGTGCAATCGGGCGTAAAATACTGGGCGGGGTCCTGTAATTCGTAGATGATCTGTTCTTTGACCGTCTGTTCGCTGACCAGGCCGCCGGATTGCGGCAGCTTGGTGATGATCAGATGCCCCTCTTCATCCACCTGGGCGATGGGGAAGCCCAGGTTCCATAGCTCCGGCACATCCTTTACGCCGGGGTCGCAAAAATAGCCGCCGGTGACCTGCCCGGCACATTCCAGCAGGTGCCCGGCGATGGTGCCTTTGCCCAGCCGGTCATAATCCTGCATCGACCAGCCAAATTCATATACCAAGGGGCCCAATACCAGCGCGGGGTCTGCCACACGGCCGGTGATGACGATGTCCGCGCCACCCTGCAGCGCCTCGACGATGCCGGCGCAGCCCAGGTAGGCGTTGGCGGAAACGATATCCTCTTGCAGCTGGCGCAGCGGCCGCCCGGTCTCTATCACCGGCTCGTCCAGATAGCGCTCCAGCTGGGGCAGCAGATCGTCCCCGGTAACGGCGGCGATCTTCAGGTGCGCAAGGCCTTGCGCGCGGGCCATTTCCACCGCTTTTTCCGCAGCGGCCAGGGGGTTGGCCGCGCCCATATTGGTGATCACCTTGGTGCGCCGGTGCTGCAATGCCGCTAAAATGCGCGCCATGCGCGCTTCAAACAGGGGATTATAACCTTTCTCGGGGGCGGAGAGCTTTTCCAGCTGTGCCAGGGCGATGGTGCGCTCGGCCAGGCATTCAAAAATGATGTAGTCAAGCGCCCCGTGGTTCATCAGGTCGATGGCCGGCTCAATACGGTCTCCGCCGTAACCGGCGCCCGAGCCGATGCGGATCGTCTTCATACTTCCTTCCACCTTTCAGTATAACGTTTTACCTAACATAAGTATAACGTTGTACTTACGGTCTGTCAAGGGGGTAAAGCCGATTCGGATGGGACGCTTGACAAAACCCCCGGGCGGCGTGTATCGTGGGCTTAGCAGTTGAGGGAGGGCATGACTTTTGGCGACGATGAAGGACGTGGCGGCCCGCGCGAAGGTATCCGTCAGCACGGTGTCGATCATTTTAAATGGCAAAAGCCAGCAGCGCAAGATCCCGCAGGCGACCCAGCAAAGGGTGTGGGAGGCGGTACGCGCGCTGGGCTACCAGCCCAACGTATCCGCGCGCAAGCTGCGCGGCGGCGGGGAGGATGCGCCCGGCGTGACGATCGCACTGTATTGGGCCAGCGATTTTCGCGCCCCGATGATGGCGCGTTTTTTGGAAGGGGTGCGCCAGCAGCTCGCCGCCTGCGGCAGAACGATGGAATGGGTGATCTATCCCTATGAGAATGGCCGCCTGAGCCAGGATCAGGCGCTAAAGAGTTTCCGCCGTTTCCATGCGGCGGTGGTCGCCAACGCAGCGCAGGAGGACCTGCGCTATCTTGAAGAAAACCCGCCGCCCGGGCCGGTGATCCTGTATAACCGTAAAAGCGCGCGGTTTCCCTCGGCCTATGTAGAGGATGAGCAGATCGGTCAACTCGCCGCCGCGCATCTGGCGGCGTGCGGCTACCGTACGGCCGGGGTCTTGGGCGCGCCCGCCGCCTTCCAGGGCATGGCGCTGCGGGAGGATGCGTTTATTGCCGCCTGCCGCCAGGCGGGGATCGCGGTGGAGCAGCGGTGGCTGGTCCGCGCAGGGCACGCCATTGCCGATGGCGTTAAGGCCGCCCAGGCCTTTACAGGGCAGGAGGGGCCGCAGGCCGTCTTCTGCGCTTCTGACGCGCTGGCGCTGGGGGCGCTGCACGCCTTTCGTCAGGCAGGGGTAGCCGTGCCGCGGCAGCGGGCGCTTATCGCCGTGGGCAATGGGGAAGAGGGCTATGCGGCGACCAGCGCGCCGCCGCTGACGGTGGTGCAGGTGCCTATCGAGGAGATGGCGCGGGCCTGTGTAGTCCTTTGCTGCCGGCTGCTGGACCGGGAGGAGGATGTGGGCGGCGTTGCGCTGGAGGCGCGGTTGATCCCCCGCCAGAGCACGGCGCAGGTACCGGCAACCGCGCGCTGATGAAGCTGGAATATTTATAATAAAATTCGAAGTGTGAAATCAGGAGGAATGGGGATGCGTAAGTTTTTAGCCATCGGATGGTGCGCGCTGCTGGCAGCGCTGCTGTTTTGTGTGGGCTGTGGTACTTTGCCGCCCATGCCGGCGGGTTTTGAAGAGGCTGCGGTGCAATCGGCCTGCAAGGAGGTCATCACCCAGATCAATACAGGAGACTATCAGGGTGTGATCGACCGCTGGCGGGATGCCGAGGCACAGGGGCTGACGGCCGAATCCCTGCAGGAGGCGGTAGGCCCGCGCCTGGCGGAATTGGGGGCTTTTACCCAGTTTGGGCAGGGATTGACGGCCGGCGACCGGGTGGAGCAGACCGGCGAAGAATTCGCTTATTGTGTGATGATCGCTGAATACGCAGGCGGCAAGGCCCGCTTTACGGTCAGCTTTGATCGGGATATGCAGCTGATCGGCCTGTACATGGCCTGATGCGGCCTAAACGAACATCTCCAGAATGCCTAAGGCGGCCATGCCCAAGCCGGAAAGACGGTTCAGACGGTCCTCCCGCAGGCGAAGGCCGGTATGTAACCCCAGGTAATTGCCCGCGCCCACGGAGAGGAAGCTAAAGATGGCAACGCACAGGCCGGTGGGCAGCGCGGCGATGCCGGTAAGCCCGGCGCCCAGCGCCACCGGCAGGCAATTGACGGCCAGCGCCGCGCCCAGCATGAGGGCTTGGCCCGGGGCAATGCGCTGGGAGGGAGGCGTGCAAGTGCAGCTTTCGGGTTCCTCCTGCTTTTGGGGCCCGGGCCGCATGGACCATAGCCCCAGCAGGATCAAAAGGGCGCCGCCCAGGTAGTTGGGCCAGCGCCCCAGCTGTGCCAGCAGGAAGGAGAGATGCCCGAATACCCAGGTGACCAGCCCGGAGAGCAGGGCGATAATGGCGTTGGCGCCTATTGGGATATGCCGGCGCTTGAGCCCGAAGGCCGCGCCCAGCACCAGATTATCCAGATTCGTCACGATCCCAACCAGTAAGATGGAGAAGATATGCACTTTTTGGCCCCCTTTCGTCCTCATTAGGGTATGAAAGGAGGCATTTA
Organism: Luoshenia tenuis; assembly: GCF_014384745.1. NCBI lineage: Bacteria > Bacillati > Bacillota > Clostridia > Christensenellales > Christensenellaceae > Luoshenia > Luoshenia tenuis. Next base: position 290,644 of record NZ_JACRSO010000001.1, on the reverse strand, counting down.
ATTGTTACCCGCGCAAAGGGTACCGACGGCGCGCCGCATCGCGCAGGCAAAGCAATGGGGTTACGGTGAGTAATAGAAAAAACCTCCGCCAAAAGGGCGGAGGTTTTGCTTCATAGCCTATTTTTTGACTACCGGCAGCCAGACCTCGCAGCGGTAATCCGGCGCGGACATATCGCCATCTGTATAGCATTCGATATCCGGCGCATCGGCATATGTATAGCCGGAGGTGGGCAGCCATTCGGAAGCGATGCGCTTTTGCAGGCGCTGTATCGCCCCGGGCATAGGGCCCACACAGGGGAAAATCGCCCAGGTGCAGGCGGGTATTTCGTATTGGGCCATACCCTCGGGCGCCTCCTTAGTGGTAGCGGTGGCGATATAATAGTCAAAGTCGCTGCCATCCATACAGGTGCATACGCCAAGGATGCCCTCGGGCGAGCGATCCATCAACTCGCACAGCTTGGGGATAACCCCGCCCGCCTCGCTCCAGAAAGCCGGGATGCCTGTATCGGCCTCCTGCGCAACGGCCAGGTTATAATGCCGCTTTACGCCCACGATCCTGAACGCTTCTTTTTCCACGATCCTGTACTCCATTTGAACCTCTCCTTTAATCGTCACGTGAAAGGCGATGCGCGGATAGGCGGAAAGCCGCACGCCCTTTTCCCGCGCCCGGGAGGGTGAAACGCCGTGTACGGCCTTAAACGCCCGTGAAAAGGCGGTGGGCGAATCGTACCCGTAACGCAGCGCGATGTCGATCACCTTTTCGCCCCGCTCCTGCTGCAGGGCAAAGGCGGCCAGCGTCATGCGCCTGCGACGGATATATTCGCCTAAAGGAATGTCCGCGATGTAGGAGAACATTCTTTGATAGTGGAAAACGGAGCAGCAGGCAATCTGCGCCGCCTGCTGGTAATCCACCCTGCCTTCCAAATGACGCTCGATATAATCGATCGATGCGTTGAGCCGCTTTATCCACTCCATCTGCCATCACCTCCCGTCACTTTAGTGCGGCATGGCCGCCTGATTTAAGGATAACGCTGCCGGGACCGGGAAGCCTTGCTTTCCCTGCCGGGATATGCGCGTTTTGCGCCGCAAGCTCAGGCTTTAGCCATGGCGGGACATGACCTTGCCCTCAAATGCCGCCCGGGCGGCCACCTGCCCCATCAGGGCGTCAAAGCTCTCCGGCGTGAGGGACTGGGCGCCGTCGCATTTCGCCTCTTTTGGGTTATTGTGTACCTCGATCATCAATCCGTCCGCCCCGGCGGCGATGGCGGCGCGGCTTAAGGGTTCGACCATCCAGGCGATGCCGGCGGCGTGGCTGGGGTCGATCACCACCGGCAGGTGGCTCTGGCGCTTGAGCAGCGGCACGGCGGAGATGTCCAGGGTATTGCGCACCATGGTCTCAAAGGTGCGGATGCCCCGTTCGCACAGGATCACGTTGGGGTTGCCGCCGGCCATGATGTATTCCGCGCTCATTAAAAATTCCTCAATGGTGCTGGAGAGGCCGCGCTTGAGCAGGATGGGTTTGCGGGTCTTGCCCAGCTCTTTGAGCAGGCGGAAGTTTTGCATATTGCGCGCGCCCACCTGCAAGACGTCCACATCCTCAAAATCTTCGATCTGGGTCTCGCTCATGATCTCGGTGACGATGGGCAGCCCGGTCATCTTTTTGGCGGCCAGCAGCAGCTTTAGCCCATCGTTCTCCATGCCCTGAAAGGAGTAGGGGGAGGTGCGGGGCTTAAATGCGCCGCCGCGCAGGAAAGCCGCGCCGCTTTGTTTGACGCTTTTGGCGATGGTGGTCAGCTGCGCCTCGCTCTCAATAGAGCAGGGCCCGGCGATAACGCTGAAAAAGCCCTGACCGATCTTGACGCCACCCACATCGACCACCGTATCCTCAGGATGGAAGCGGCGGTTGGCGGCCTTGTAGGGCTCGGAGATGCGGCGCACGTCGGAAACGATCTCGTTGGCCAAAAGAGAATCGGTATCCACCTTGGAGGTATCGCCGATCAGGCCGATGATGGTGGTTTCATCGCCTTTGGAGTAATTAGCCTTCAGGCCCCAGGCGTCGATGGTATGCAAAAGAGAATCGATCTTGGCTTTTTGTGCATCCTTTTTCAGTATGACGATCATGTTCATCCGCTCCTTTAGGTAAAATAAGAATTAAAAAAGCAGCCTTTGTTATCAAAGGCTGCGCTTTATCGAAATATCCTTATGCCTGCGCTACACTTTAGACAACAAAAACGGACCTGCCCCAATCGGTAAACAGGTAATAATAATATCCGTATTTCGTTGCCCAAACGGCATTGTTCATCAATACAAACCTCTTTTTCAAATGGAATGGCACATCTGTTTAGTGGCATTGTAGACCTGCAGCGCGCGGTTTGTCAAGTAAAATTTCCCGCCCGGCACGGGCCGAATGGGCGTAAAGTGGCGTTCACGGTTTGTTTACACAGATATTCTTGCATTTTGTCCTAATTTGAGTATATTTAGAATAGGATGATTTATTGACCGGGACAACCCCGGGCATCAAATATAAGGGAGTGCGGAATATGGCTTTTTTTGACAAGTTGGGCGAGACGATCTCCAGCAAGAGTAAAGAAGTGGCGCAAAAGGCGAAGGACTTAACGGATGTGACCAAGCTGAGCGCGCAGATCAGCGCGGAGGAAAAGACGATCAACGAGCTGTATTTTAAGATCGGCAAGGCTTATTATGAAAGCCATTGCGATGGCCCGGTGGAACCGGCGTTTGAAGAGCTGTTTGGCCAGGTGGAAAGCGCCCGGCAGCGCATCACCCAGACGCGTGAGCAGATCAGGGAGATAAAAGGCGTGCGCCTTTGCCCGGGGTGCGGTAAGGAGATCGGCGACGACGTGGCTTTTTGCCCCAACTGCGGGCATAAAAACGAGGTGCCCCAGCCCGAGGATGCACAGGCGCAGGCCGAGGCGGCGGACGTATGCCCCAACTGCGGCGCACAGCTGATGGAAGACTCCGCCTTTTGCGTACAGTGCGGCACCCGCGTGCGGCCCGAATAAGGAGGAAACAGGCGATGACGCTCTACAGCAAATGGTCACTGGGTAAAAATATCATGTTTATCGCAGGCATTGTACTGCTGATCTGCACATTCATACCATGGTACACGATAAACCTTTCCGATATGTCCAGCGGGCTTTCCCGCTATGGCAGCTATAGCTACAGCGGCGCGGATCTGGAGGATATTCTGGGCGCCTTTGGAAAAGGGGCCAATCATTACAGCGGCGCGGCGATGGCCAGCGTGTGCAACATGTTCCGCTTTCTGGTGCTGGTCTTTCTGGCATACCCGGTCGTGTGCCTGTTTACGCGCAACTATAATAAGTTGATGTGCAGCCTGAGCGCCGTGGCCATACCGGTGACGATCGCCATCCTGCTGGTGATGGGTTTTCGCTATTTTAACGTAGCGGCCTGGTTGGCCTTTGCGGCCTCGCTGGCGTTCTTTGTAGGTGCGGTAATGGCCGAGCCTGATTATGGCCGCCCGCAGCCCGCGGGGAACGCACCCGCAGGCATGCCCGCAGAAGGGGATGTGCCGCTGGCCACAGAAGTGCAGGATAGGCCCGAGGGTGCTGGCGAAGCTGAGGCACCTGTAGAGCAGACGCAGGCTGAAGGCGTTGCGCCGGCCGAAGCGGCCGTGCCGGATACGGCCCCGCAACTGGGGGAGGAAACAGTACCCCCTGCCGAAGAAGTCGTGACCGAAGTGCCCGTACAGCCAGAGAAAGAGGCAGCTGCGCCTGCGGCAGAGCCCGCCCCGGCGGTGGATGCGCCTGCGGCAGAAACCGTCCCGCAGCCCGAACCCGAGCCGGACGCACAGCCCGCGTTTTGTATCCATTGCGGCAGCGCGCTGGTGCCGGGGGCCAAGTTCTGCGGTTCCTGCGGCGCAAAGGTCGAGTAGTATCGCGCTTTATTGCATGAGTAAGAGCCGGCAAAAACTGCCGGCTCTTTTTTAGGAGGAAACGATGTTGTTTGAGGGCGTGCATCATGTCGCGATCATCGCGTCGGACTATCAGGCCTCGCGCCATTTTTACGTAGACCTGTTGGGCTTTGAAGTTTTGGGCGAACACTATCAAAAAGGCCGGGATAGCTATAAGCTGGATCTGAGGGCAGGCAACTGCGCCATTGAGCTGTTCGCCTTTCCCAAAGCCCCGCCGCGGCCAACTTACCCGGAGGCCAGGGGTTTGCGGCACCTGTGTTTTTGCGTAAGGGATGTGGCGCAGACGGTGAAAGAATTATCAGCAAAAGGCATCTGCTGCGAGCCGGTACGCGAGGATGAATACAGCGGCGGGCGGTTTACTTTTTTTATGGATCCGGATGGCTTGCCGCTGGAGATCCATGAGGCCTGAACAATCAAATAAAAAGCGGGGCGCAGCGGCCCCGCTTTTTTTATGTTGTTAACCGTTATGGCCCTTTTTATGCCGGTAGAACCAGTAGCCGCCACCGGCGCCAGCGGCCAGGATCAGCAAGATCACAACGGCTGCGCCAGCGCCATTGCCAGAGGCGCCATCCACATTGGCGGATGCGGATAAAAGCGCCATCGTTGGCGATTGAGATGCGGCTGGTGTGGGCGTAGGGCTGGGCGAGGGTGTGGGCGTGGGAGTAGGTGTAGGTGTAGGCGAAGGCGTGGGGGTGGGCGTAGGCTCGGGGGTAGGCGCGGGCGTGGGGACCGGCGTTGCCTTGGGGGTAGCTTTGGACTTTGTACTGCCGGAGGACGTGCCCTGCTTGCTGGAATTGGATGAGCTGCCCGAATTACCGCCCGAACTGCCGGAGCCTCCGCTGGAGGAACCGTAATCCCCGTAGGGGCATACGCCGCCGGGGTGGTCGTGCGCCGGGTGGCCGTGGTGATAGTGGTAGCCGCCGTTTTTACGGTCATGGTGGCCGCCGTTGGCATCGGTCCTGCCGGAGTGGGCCAGCCCGCTGGGGACTAGCAACACCAGGGCCAAGAGAAACGTGAGCAGTGCGCATAGGATCTTTCGGAACATGTTAACTCCCTCTCTCGATATGTTATGAACAGCACGCCGCTGTTGGAGAACGAGGCTTAAAGATGGGGCATGAAAAATCAGAAACTGGGGAAAACGCAAACAAAAGCGTAAAACGTGTTTTGAGATGATTGTATGTATAAATAACGTATATATACATAAGATATATTCGGATGATAAATCTGTCAAGTAGGGGCGAAAAAGCGGGGAGAAAAAGGCTATCCCGGCACGGATATGCGGCGAAATATGCTATACTTGAAGGGATCTAAGGTGAAAAGAGGGTGTAACGGTGGAACATTATGAGCTGTTCTCCGCGCGGTTTGCCTTTTGCTCCCTGCGGCAGGAGGATGCGCAGGATGTATACGCCTTGACTGGGAACGCCCAGGTGGCGCGGTACATGGCCTTTAGCGCCCATACAGATTTGGAACAGGCCCGGGCGTTGATCGAGCAGTATAACGCAGGCGCTGGCCAGGGGTTTGCCCTGCGGGAGCGGGAAGGCGGAGACTTTATAGGCGTATTTGCACTGAAAGAGGCCAAGGTCCCGGGCCGGCGGGATATCAGCATCTTTCTCGCGCCAAGTTGGTGGGGAAAGGGCTGCGCCGGCGAGGTATTCGCCTGGGCTATAGGTTATGCCGCCCGGGCGGGCATCGCTCAGTTGGCGGCGCACGTGGCAGCCGGCAATACCGCCAGCCGCAGGGCGCTGGAGAGAAATGGCTTTATCCTGCACGAAGTGCTGCCCATCGAGGGGCTTGCGGGCGGACTTTGCGTCTATCTGCGGATCTTGGCGGCGGATTATACCTGGATACCGGATTATCTCAAGGCCAAAAAGGGCGTGACATGGGATTTTAAGGTGGAGTGGCAGTGGGAGCGGTACAAGATCGGGGAAAAGCTGTTTGCCGCGCTGTGCAAAAACAAGGCGGGTCAGCCTATCGTTTCGCTCAAGTGCGAGCCGGAGGTCAGCTTGCTGCTGCAGGGCGAATATCCCGGCATTCAGCCCGGGTATTACTGCGATAAAAAGCACTGGATCTCGATTCGTTTAGATGGCTCTGTGCCGGATACGGTGATCAAACAGCGGCTGGATACGGCATATACGCTGGTGCTGCACAAGCTGCCGAAAAAGCGCCAAGAACAGATTCTGGGTTAGTCGTGCCTTGCACCAACATAGCCTAGGCGGTATAATAAATATACTGCCGCTTGGGAGGAGAGAGGCGCCTTTTGGAGAAGATCGCCGCCAAAAGTATCATTTCGCGGGCACAAAGCCCCGCATGGTTCGGCGTAGATTACAACATGAATATCTACCGGGGGTGCAACCACGGCTGCATCTATTGCGACAGCCGCAGCGCCTGTTACGGGATCGAGCGGTTCGATACCGTGCGCGCCAAGCGGGATGCGCTCTGGCTGATCGATCGGGAGCTGGCCGCTAAGCAGAAAAAGGGCGTGGTCGCCACCGGATCGATGAGCGACCCGTATAATCCTTATGAAAAACAGGAACAGTTGACTCGCGGTGCGTTGGAGATATTGGCGCGGCGGCGCTTTGGCGTGGCCATCGCTACCAAAGGGACACTGATCGTACGGGACATTCCCCTTTTGCAGCAAATTAGGGCGCACGCGCCGGTGCTGTGCAAGCTGACGATCACCGCGGCGGACGACGCGCTTTCGCAAAAGGTAGAGCCGGGCGCGCCGCCGTCTTGCGCGCGCTTTGAGGCGCTGCATGCGCTGCGCCAGGCGGGGCTGTACGCGGGGATCTTGCTGATGCCGGTGCTGCCCTTTATAGAGGATAACCAGGAGAATATCGGTACCATCATTTCCCTGGCGGCGCAGGCAGGGGCCAACTTTATCTATCCCGCCTTTGGCATGACCCTGCGCCAGGGCCAGCGCGAGTATTATTACGCGCAGCTGGACGCGCGCTTTCCCGGCCTGCGCGGCCGGTATGTGCGCCGGTTCGGCGCTCAGTATGAGTGCGCCAGCCCGCGTGCAAAGACACTGTGGCAGTTTTTTAAAAAGCAATGCGATGCGGCGGGCATCGCCTACCGCATGGATGAGATCGTTAGACAATACCGCAGCGGCTACCATGCCGAGCAGACCGCGCTGCTTTAGAAGGGCGCGCAAATGGACTTAGAGGGGGAGGAAATACCATGGATACTACGGGCAACGCGACGCGCAAGACTTCGGAGCTGATCCGCCGGTTTGCGCCGTATTTTAAAAAGTACAAATGGGTGCTGGTGCTGGATCTGTTCTGCGCCTCGCTGACCACGGTATGCGAGCTGGTGCTGCCGCTGATCGTGCGCTTTATTACCGGCAAGGGGATGGAGGATATGGCCAGCCTGACGGTGCAGGTCATCCTGTCGGTGGGGGCGCTGTATCTGGTGCTGCGCATTATCGATACCGTGGCCAACTACTACATGGCCTCGGTGGGGCACGTGATGGGCGCGCGCATTGAGACCGATATGCGCCGGGATCTTTTTGGCCACCTGCAAAGGCTGTCCTACAATTATTATGACCATACCAAGATCGGCCAGATCATGGCCCGCATTACCAGCGACCTGTTCGACGTGACGGAGTTTGCCCACCACTGCCCGGAGGAGTTCTTTATCGCCGGGCTTAAGATCGCGGTATCCTTCGCTATTCTGGGCTCGATCTACATGCCGCTGACGCTGATCATCTTTGCGGTGCTGCCGCTGATGCTCTTGGCGGCCATGTTCTTTAACAAGCGGATGCGCCGGGCCTTTAAGCGCTCGCGCAACCAGATCGGCGAGCTCAACGCCCAGGTGGAGGACAGCCTGCTGGGCGTGCGGGTGGTCAAATCCTTCACGAACGAGGAGCTGGAGAAGGAAAAGTTCCGGGAGGGGAACCAGGGCTTTTTAAATATCAAAAAGCAGATGTACCGCTACATGGCGCTGTTCCAATCCAGCACGCGGCTGTTCGATGGGCTGATGTACATCACCGTGGTGGTGGCCGGCGCGCTGTTTATGATCTATGGCAAGATCACGGCGGCGGATTTTATGGCCTATCTGCTTTACGTCACGACCCTGCTCACCTCCATCCGCCGCATCGTGGAGTTTACCGAGCAGTTCCAGCGGGGCATGACGGGGATCGAGCGCTTTTTGGAGATCATGGACGCGCCGGTGGATATCGAGGATAAGCCGGGCGCGCGGGCGCTGGGGCAGGTCAAGGGGGCTATCGCCTTTGACCATGTCAGCTTCCACTATGTCGGCGAGGAGGAGATGGTGTTAAAGGACATCGTCCTTCAGGTCTCCCCGGGCGAAAATGTGGCGCTGGTAGGCCCTTCCGGCGGAGGCAAGACCACGCTTTGCAACCTGATCCCCCGGTTTTACGATGTAACGGGCGGGCGCGTGCTGATCGATGGGCAGGATGTGCGAGACGTAACCCTGCAATCCCTGCGGGCGCAGATCGGCGTGGTGCAGCAGGAGGTCTATCTGTTTGCCGGCTCGGTCTACGATAATATCGCCTACGGCAGGCCGGGCGCCAGCCGGGAGGACGTGATCCGCGCGGCCAAGCAGGCCGGCGCGCACGAGTTTATCACCCAGCTTTCCCAGGGGTATGACACCGATGTGGGCGAGCGGGGCGTAAGGCTTAGCGGCGGGCAAAAGCAGCGCATTTCCATCGCCCGGGTATTCCTCAAAAATCCGCCGGTATTGATCCTGGACGAGGCCACCAGCGCCCTTGATAATGAGAGCGAGCGGCTGGTGCAGCGCTCGCTGGAGGAGTTGGCCAAGGGCCGCACCACCTTTACCATTGCCCACCGGCTGACCACCATCCGCAACGCAACGCTGATCCTGGTGCTGACGGAGGATGGTATTGCCGAGCGGGGCACCCATGAGGAGCTGATGGCGCGCCAGGGGCTGTATTTTGAGCTGTACAGCATGTATACCGAAAAGGAGCGCCAGGGGGAAGCGCATTTTTAAGGCGCATGCGCTCGCTTTTCAAATCCGCAGATCGGTGGTAAGATAAGGCGGTAAAGGAAGGTGATGCGACAGTGGAAATTTTGGCTGAAAACGTATGCGATCTTACGGCCGAGCTGTATGGCCAGGCCGTGCGCAAAAGCGTAAAGGGCTGGTACAAATGGCTTTGCTATATCCTGGGCGGGATATTGATCGTAGCGGCCTCCCTGCTGATGGGGCTGGGCATCGCGATGGGCAGCACAGCATCCATCCTCGAGGCGGTATTCTTTTTGCTGATCGGCATTTTCGTGTTCGTATGGGTGTGCGCGCTCTTCCCGCGGGTGATGGCCAAGCGGGGCTATAAGCAGATGCTGGCGCTCAACAGCGGCAAGCCGATCCGAAAGACCACTTATTTTTATGCGGACGAGGTGGAGGTACTCTCCAGCAACGGCGCCCGGGCGCGCCTGCAGTATGCCAACGTCAAGCGGGTGTACGGAACCGAGCGATTGATCATTGCCGAGTTTGAGGGCAATGTGGCAGTGCTGCTGGATAAAACGGGCTTTGTCAAAGGCTCACCGGAACAGGCCCAGGCGCTGCTGGAATCCCGTAAGCAATAAGCGCAAGACGCAAAAAGGCCCCGGCATTTTGCCGGGGCTTTTGCTTAGCTGCAATTTTGCGCCTATTCATACCGCCTGTCGATAATGCGCACGCTCTTTTTCTCGCTGCGGGGCAGCTCGCCGATGGCGTGGCCGCGGGCGCTGATCTTAATGCCGATGCGGCTCTTGAAAAAGTGGATGACCTGCTGCTCCAGGCTTTCGGCCACCACGCCGGGATCCATCTCAAAATTGAGCAGCATCTCATCCCGGCCGTTTACATGATCCACAAACACCTGATATTCGCTGGAAACGCCTTCCACATCCCGCAGCAGCTCATCGATCTGCCCGGGGTAGATGTTGACGCCCTTGACTTTGATCATATCGTCCGTGCGGCCGATGATCCTGTCGTGCCGGGGATAGGGCAGCCCGCAGGGGCACTGCCCCGGCAGCAGACGGGTCATATCATGGGTGCGGTAGCGGATCAGCGGCGCGCCCTCTTTGCACAGGGTGGTGATGACCAGCTCGCCGTATTTGCCATCCGGTACCGGCTCCAGCGTCTGGGGATCGATGATCTCAAAATAGAGGTAATCGTCCCAATAGTGCAGGCCGCTATGCAAAGAGCAATCGATGGAGATGCCGGGGCCGTATACCTCGGTCAGCCCGTAAATGTCGTAGATCTCGATGCCCAGCTCGTTTACGATGCGGGCGCGCATCTTATCGCCCCAGCGCTCGGAGCCGATGATGCCCTTGCGCAGGCAGATATGATCCTTCATGCCGCGGGCTTGCACCTGCTCGGCCAGCAGCAGCGCGTAAGAGGAGGTGCTGGCCAGCACGGTGCTTTTCAGGTCCACCATCATCTTGAGCTGCTTTTCGGTGTTGCCCGGCCCCATGGGGATGGCCATGGCCCCCAGCTTCTCGCAGCCGTTTTGAAAGCCGATGCCCGCGGTCCACAGCCCATAACCCGGGGTGATCTGGATGCGATCCTGCCGGGTGATGCCCGCTACCTCATAGCAGCGCTTGAACATCTCGCCCCATACGTCCACATCGTTTGCGGTGTAGGGGATGATGATGGGCTGCCCCGTGGTGCCGGAGGAGGAGTGGATGCGCACCACCTCTTCGTCCGGCACTGCCTGCAGGCCCAGCGGATAGACCTCCCGCAAATCGCCCTTGTTGGAGAGGGGCAGTTTGCGGATATCCTCAGGGGTCTTAATATCCGCAGCTTCGATCCCGGCAAACATTTTTTGATAAAAAGGACTGTTTTTCAGCACATAGTCCAGCTGTTTTTTGAATTTTTTAAACTGCAATTCTGTCATCATTTTGCTTACCTCCCGGCCTGCAGATATTGGTATCCGCTTTCCAACGCCTGCAAGTTGATCTCTTTAAAACGGGCGGGCACGCTCTGGGCGAGCACCTGGCGCATATACTCCAGGTCAAAGTCCAGCAGGCCGCAGGCGATACAGGCGCCCAGCAGCACGGTATTGCCCGCCTTGGCGGAGCCGGCGCGCAGCGCCAGCTCGTCCGCTGGCACAAAGAGCGCGTCCGGCGCGTGCGCCTGCAGCGCCGCGAGGATGGCCTCTTTTTCATAGGGTGCGGCGCCAAGGGCGCTGGTCACCGGCACGATGGTGCGCTGGTTGACGATCACCCGGCCGCCCGGCTTTAAAAAGGGGAGGCAGCGCACGGCCTCGGCTATTTCAAAGGCGATCAGCGTATCCGCGCCGCCCGGGGGGATCAGCGCGCCCTTATCCTGGCTTTCGATGCGCACATGGCTGACCACGCAGCCGCCCCGCTGGGCCATGCCGATGGTCTCCGCCGTGCGCACGAACTGGCCCCTGCCCATGGCGGCCTGGGCGATCAGGCGGGAGGCCAGCACCGTCCCCTGGCCGCCTACGCCGCAGATCAGTATATCGTTTGCTTTTGTTTGCTGGGCCATATTATGCATCCTCCTTTTTGCCGATCGCGCCGGTGGGGCAAACCTGGGCGCACAGGCTGCAGCCATAACACAGCCCGCCGTCGATACGCACCTTTTTCCCATCCGGGAAGATGGCCGGGCAGCCGATCTCGCGGATGCATTTTTTGCAGCCCACGCACTTGTCGGCATTTACGGCCATGGTGTAGCTAGCCTTGTTCAGCGCGATGCAGGGGCTTTTGAAAATGATGACCGATACGCCCTTGTGTGCGTTGGCCCGGCGCACCACGTCTACAGCCTGCTCAAGATTTAGCGGATCTGCCGTTTCCACAAACGCTGCGCCGCAGGCCCTGCACAGCCCGGCGATGTCGATGCCGGGCTTGACTTTCCCCATCATGGTGTTGCCCGTGCCGGGGTGGGGCTGGTGCCCGGTCATAGCGGTGGTGGAATTATCCAGGATGACGATGTTGACGTCCGCCTCGTTATACACGGCGTTGGCCAGGCCGGTAATACCGCTGTGGAAGAAGGTGGAATCCCCAATAAAGGCGAAGTGCGCCCCATCTTCCACGTGGCTTAGTCCCTGGGCAATGGTTACCCCGGCGCCCATGCAAAGGCAGGTATCCGTCATATCCAGCGGCTTTGCGTTGCCTAGGGTGTAACAGCCGATATCGCCGGAGAATACCGCCTTTTGCCCCTGCATGGCCTGCTTGACCGCGTAAAAGGAGGCCCGGTGCGGGCAGCCCGCACAAAGCACCGGCGGGCGGGTGGGCAGCGGCGGCAGCGCTATAGCCGCGCCCTCAGGCGCCGCCCAGCCGCCAAAGGCGGCAAAGGCCTTTTGCAGCATGGGGACGGAATACTCGCCCGCGTAGGGCATGTGGCCGGTGCGCTTGCCCAGCAACTTAAACGGAAGGGCGTACTTGCCCTTGAGGCGATAAAGCGCCTCCTCGATCACCGGGTCCAGCTCCTCGGCCACCAGCACTTTTTGCACACCTTCAAGCGCCTGCAAAGCGAAATCTTTAGGGAAGGGTACTGCGCAGCCCAGCTTGACCAGGCGCAGACTGTGCCCAGAGGCGGCCAACGCCTCCTTGGCGTACCCGTAAGCCGCGCCGGAAGCGAATACCGCCAAAGGCCCATCGCCCTCTACACGGTTATAGGGACTGGCGGAAAACTGCCGGGCGATCTCCAGGTTCTTGCCTTCCAGCTCGGTATGTTTGCGGTAAGAGAGCGGGGGGAAGATCACCCACTTGGGATCTTTCACAAACCCCTCCACCGGATGGCATTCGTTCTGCTCGGGCAGTTCAATACTGGCGCAGGCGTGGCAGATGCGGGTGGTAGGCCGCAGCAATACCGGCAGGCCCATCTGCTCGCTTAAGGCAAAGGCGTCCTGCGTCATGGCATAGGCCTCCTCAGGCGTGGAGGGATCGAACACCGGCAGCTTGGAGAAAATGCCGTAATGCCGGGTGTCCTGCTCGGTCTGCGAGGAGATGGGGCCCGGGTCGTCCGCCACCAGGATGACCATGCCCCCTTTGACGCCGATGTAGCTTAGGCACATCAGCGGGTCGCCCGCCACGTTCAGCCCCATCTGTTTCATGGTCACCAGTACCCGCGCGCCGGCATAGGCTGCGCCGCCGCCTACCTCCATGGCCACCTTTTCGTTGATGGACCATTCCACATACGTATCTTTTTCTCGTATCTTGGCCACGGTCTCCAGCACCTCTGTCGAGGGGGTGCCGGGGTAACCGCACACCAGGTTGACCCCGCAATTTACGGCAGCGTAGGCGATGGCCTCGTTGCCCATCAGTAGCTTTTTCAATCTCCTTACCCCTTTTGCTTTCACGCTTTTTTCCAACAAATAAGCCCACCCCTGTATCAAGGGTGAGCTTTTAATCTCACGGTACCACCTTGCTTCGGTATGGGATGCGTCAATAAAACGCCTCTTGCGCCGCGCTTACGTATGGGAAACCAGTCATTTCCCTTCCCTGTAACGGGGGATACCGCCGCAGGATACCCGGCTTTCGCTTTCCCCTGCGGGCCTCCAGGGCCCATTTAAACGGTGCGTTCCTTACGGGCTTTCAGCCTAAGACCCGTTTCTCTTTCAAGACTGCCGCCGCTTTTAATTCCCTGTCATTGGCATAGACTTTTATGGACGCCTCTATTTTAGTCCATTCGTCGAATTCTGTCAACACTGGCTTGATGGCAAGGCCAGTGCGGCAGGGGAACATTATGGATTTTATCGGTATTATAGATTATAATAAAGGTACGCTAACAGACGATATCGGTAAAGAAATGGGGGAGAGAAATGGCATATGATCCAAAGCCCATGGATACGCGGGATGTGGCCCTGGGCGGTACACTTTGCCGGGCGATAGAAGATGTGGCGCGCAATATTCACGAGGTCTGGGCCCAGGGCCGCATGGCCGAGGGGTGGCGGTATGGGCCGGAATACGATGGGGAGAGAAAACTGCACCCCAGTTTGATCCCCTATGAGCAATTGCCCGAGAGCGAGAAGGATGTAGATCGGGCAACGGTGACCCAAACGGTCAAAATGCTGCTTAAGATGGGCTATGAAATTAAAAAGAAGGAGGATGGCGATGGGGGAGCGTTTTAACCTTGCCGTCGGGGGCGAGCTGCCAGATGACCCAAAACTCCGCCGGCAGATCGATGATTTTACCGGACAGCTGAGGGCTTGCCTGGCGCGCAAAGGAGAGGCCGCCAGCCAGATCGAAATGCTGGCAAGCCCGGCTTTTACCAGCCCGGCATGGGGTCAGGCGGCCGCGCTTGGCGGCTTTACACTGCACGCCTGCCGCCTGCTGGATGAGGACAGCCCCTATCTGGACCAATGCCGCACGTGCGTGAACTTTGACAGCGGGGTACGCAGCATTGCGGCAGAGTGGCTGTGCGACCAGGCGGACCTGGTGCTGCTGGTCTGGAACGAGGAGGCGGCCCAGTGCGCGGGCACAACCTGGGAGCTGATGCAGACGGCGCACCGAAAAAAGACGCCCTGTGTTTGGCTTTCCTCCGCCAGCGGCCGGATGTATTGGGCGCTGGAGACCTATTACGCCCCGTATTCGCCGGTTCGCCTGCAGGCGCTTTGCGATGGATTGGATGCTGGCCCTGTGGCCCCCAGTACTTATGCGCCCAAACGTTCGCCGCTCATCGCCCTTGGCAGCCGCTGGCAGGCGCGCTTTTTAAAAAAGCACCGCGCGCAGTCCTCCGCCATGCCGGCGCAGCAGGATGGAGCGCTTAAACAAGATTATACCTTTGCGGGCGAATCACCGGCCCAAAAGCAGGTCCACGAGGGGTTGTTGGCCGCATTTGAGCGGTTCGACCGGCCGGCGCTGGAGCTAAGCGCGCGGTACCGGGCCACGATCTACTGGCGGGCGATCCTGCCGTTTATCACGACGGCGTTTCTGGCGGTGGGCTTTTACGCGGAAACCCTACTGGGTTACCTCTACCTCCCCTCTGGCATGGCGATCAGCCCGTGGTCCATCGTAGCGGGCGTGGGCTTTTTGGCCCACGCGCTGCTGAATCTGTATGTCTATGTGCTCTCGCGCAGCAAAAGCGTGCGTTCCTGGCACCTGGGCTTTTTAAAAGACCGGTTTTTGGCAGAAGTTCTGCGAGTACTGACGCACTTTATGCCCTTTGGGGTGGGATTGGACCTGCGGCGGCTATGCGGCGCAAACGCGGGCGTATATGCTCTGGCGCGCAAGATCGTGCGGGGCGTTGAGCCCTGCTCCGCCCATCTGGACCAGGTGGCGGCGCGGGAACTGGTCGCCAGCGCGGCGCAGATGGTGGAAGACCAGCTTGCCTATAACAGCCAGGCGGCTGCGCGCTACCGCCGGGTGGCCGATAATCTGCAAAAATGGGCCAAATGGGCCTTTATTGCCGGGTTTACGTTGGTGCTGCTGCGCGGGCTGCTACAGTTTTTTATCGTCTATATCCCCATGGAGGGGGTAAATAACGGCATATCCGCCGCCAGCTTTATCAAATCCTTTGCCAATATGCTGGCGTTGATGCTGCCCGCTTGGGCGGCCTACTTTACCTCTAAGCTGGGCCAATGCAACTATGCTTACCTGGCGCAGAACCATGAGCGGGCCGTAGCGCGCCTGAGCCAGGAGCGCGCGCGGCTAGAGGAGCTGGCGGCGCTTAACCAGATTCCGGTGGATATTTTGACCGCCATGATCAGCGAGCTGGCCGAATCCATGCTGGTGCAGGATACGGCCGCCTGGTATGACCAGATCGCGGCGGCATCCGTTACCAAACTATGACGGGAGGGGAGAACGATGCCTTACGATATTTTTATCAGCTACCGGCGGGTTGGGGGAGAGTATACCGCCAAGATCCTGCACGATAAACTGACCCAGCGGGGCTATCGGGTATTTTTTGATGTGGAATCCCTGCGTTCGGGCGAGTTCAACCGCCGGCTTTTTTCGGTGATCGACGAATGTACGGATTTTTTGCTGGTGCTTTCGCCCGGCAGCCTGGACCGGTGCGGCGATCCGCAGGACTGGGTGCGCCAGGAACTGGCCTACGCCATAGCACAGAAAAAGAATATCATCCCGGTGATGCTGCGCAACTTTTCCTTCCCCGTAACGTTGCCCCAAGAGATCGACGCGGTGCGCTGGTGCAACGGTCTGGAAGCCTCGGCTGAATTTTTTGACGCGTTTTTGGAAAAGTTGATCGAGTTTTTTAAGGCACCTGCCCCGAAACGCAAGAAAAAGAGGTGGCTGCTGGCGCTGGTGTGCGTGCTGACGGCGCTGGCTGTGGCCGCGGGCATATGGTGGGGGATGCAGCGCACCGCCCGCGCCCCGGCTGAGACAGGGAACGGGCAGCCTTTGCCCTCGGTGCAGGTTGCGCAGGCCTCGCCTTCGGCGCCTGCGGTGCCGGAAGGGATGCGGTTGTACGAAGATGAGCGGCTCTCTTTTTGCTATCCGGAGCAGTGGCTGCTGGCGCAAAAGGATGCCGAGGGAAACCCGCTCTACCGCGGCAAAGTGGACGGGGCGGCGTACGAATTTCAGATCGCCGACGTATCAGACGACCTGACGGTAGCCATTGAAAAATACACCTATGGCTGTATCAGCGTCCCCATCGTCAACGCCGGGGCCTTTGGTACCGAGCAGATCGGCGGCTATACGGTGGTGATGACCGGGGCGCTGTACCAGGGTGAGGATGGCGCTACGCGGGAGATGATGATCGCCTGCGCGGACAATGGCCATACCCGCGTTGCGATGGAGCTGTTTTATGGAGAGGGCGCCGATGCCCGCACGATGCTGACCCAGATTCTGGAAACGCTTATTATAAAATAATACTTGAGCGCCGGATCACTTCAAACGACAAAAAGGGACGCGATCGCGTCCCTTTTTGAATATCCGCTTTGGTTTACTGGGGCAGATCGAACCCGGGGTTGAAGGCATAGAAATTGCGCGCGTCCAGGTTATCCTGGGCGATGCGCAGCGCCTCGCCAAACCGCTGGAAGTGCACGATCTCCCGCTCGCGCAAAAAGCGGATGGGGTCACATACATCCGGATCGTCGATCAGGCGAAGGATATTATCGTAGGTGGTGCGCGCCTTTTGCTCGGCCGCCATGTCCTCCATCAGGTCGGTAATAATATCGCCCTTTGACTGGAAGTAAGCGCTGGTAAAGGCATCGCCAGAGGCGGCTTGCGGCCATACGCCGTTGGTATGGTCCACAAAATACGTGTCAAAGCCGGCGGCCTTGATCTCGTCAATGGTTAAATTGCGCGTCAGCTGATAGATGATCGCCCCCACCATCTCCAGGTGGGCCAGCTCTTCGGTGCCAATATCGTTGAGCACGCCGGTCACCTGCCGGTAAGGGGAAGCATAGCGCTGAGAAAGATAGCGCATGGAGGCGGAAAGCTCTCCGTCCGGCCCGCCGAACTGGGTGATGATCACCTTGGCCAGCGCCGGATTGGGGCGGCTGATCTTTACCGGGTGCTGCAAACGTTTTTCATAGATCCACATCGTCCTTACGCCTCCTTTTCCCAGGGCCAGGGCGTTTGCGCCCAGGTCCAGCACTGCGTGTTGTACACCAGGTCCGCCGTAAGCGGGCCGAATTGCTGGGCATATTGCTGCAAAAGGTTTAGCCGGGCATCCCGGTGCTGCTCATAAAAGCGCAGCGCCTCCTGGTCGTCGGGGTGGGTATTGAGGTAGAGCTTGACGTCATCCACGGCAAAGCTCGCCTGATCGATCTGCTCTAATAGCGCTTCACGGCACATGGATTGACACCTCCTTTACCCAAAAAGGGCAGGTCCAGTTCGCTAAAAATAGTCCCGCGGGCAAGCGCCTGGGCATCGTCGTAGATGGCCCGCCACTGCTGCCAGGGTACATAAGCCATACCGATGGGCAGTCCGCCAAGATCGCGTGAATCACGCTTTAAATAACGCATCAAAGTGAGACAACTCCTTTCTGCCTAAGCTTGAAGGCTACATGAGCAATATATGCACTGTGGATACTGCCGGTGCATGCTGGTGGATATGAAACGGGGCTGCATAGATATATTTCCAGCCCTGCGCCAGAGGATGTTGACGGGTTTAGTAAAGCGCGGTACGATGGGTTTAACGAGTTTGCAGCCTGAGAGGAGATGGAAGCGAAATGGCGATCATGATCAAAGGCGGGACGATCCTGTCCGGCGGAGAGAAACGCGAAAATCCGGGGCTTTTCCTGAAAGATGGAAAGATTGCCGGGCCAGCGCAGGCCGAACCCGCCCGGATATTGGACGCGGGGGGCGGCTATATCCTCCCTGGATTGGTGGATATCCATACCCATGGCGCTTTAGGACGGGATTTTACCGAAGGGACGCAAACGGCGTTTGATACCATCACCCGTTTTGCCGTGCGCCACGGGGTCACCTCTCAGGTGGCGACGCTGTTTACCATGCCCATGGCGCAGATCCTGCGCTGTATCCAATTTGCCAGGGGCTACCGGCGCCACCCCCAGGGCGCGCAAATATTGGGCCTGCATTTAGAGGGGCCTTTCATCAGCCCGGAGCGCTGCGGCGCGCAGGCCAGCGATGCGGTGCTGCCCATTGCGCCCGAAACCTACGCCCCGCTGCTGGCGCAGGCCGATGCGATACGGATGATCACCCTCTCGCCGCACTGCGCGCAGGCAGAGCAGATGGTGCGGGCGTTTTGCCAGCGGGGCGTTAAGGTGGCCGGCGGACACGACGACGGTTATGAGCCCATGATCGCCAAATGCTTTGACACGGGGATGCGCCACGCCGTACACCTGTTTTGCGCCATGAGCAGCGCGCGCTTCCGCCAGGGAGAAAAGGTCGCAGGCCTGACCGAGATGGCCCTGCTGGACGACCGGGTGAGCGTGGAGCTGATCGCGGACCGGGCGCATACCACCCCGGCGCTGATCGCCCTGGCCTGTAAATGTAAGCCAGCCGATAAGGTCTGCCTGGTATCGGATATGCTCAGCGTGGGCGGCCTGCCCCCGCAGGAGGAGCCGTACAGCATCCGCATCCCGGGGGTCGAAAAGGCGCTGGAGGTGGAGATCGGCCCGCGCTCGGCCAAGCTGGCGGGCAGCAACCATAATGCCGGCGGCATCACGGCGCTGGATAGGATGCTGCGCAATATGGTGGAGGATGGGGTTCCGCTGGAGGCGGCGGCGCGCATGGCTACCGAGAACCCGGCCCTGGCCATCGGCGCCCGACAAAAGGGAAGGATAGAGCAGGGCTTGGACGCGGATATCTGTATATTGGATCAGGACCTGCAGGTGCGCTATACGATTATCGCAGGCGAGGTCGTCTATCAAAAGGAGGTATAGAAGGATGGATCAGAAACTGTTGGCGGTACTCAATATCCCGGAGGAAGAACTGGGCAAGGGAAGCCCTATCGCCCTTGAAGTGGTGCAGGATGACGAAATGATGTGCCAGACCATGGCGGAGGAGATCCTGGCGCTGGTGCGCGAGAATAACGCGGCCGGGCGGCATACGGTATTCATCTGGCCGGTGGGCCCGGTAGGGCAGTATGCGCCGCTGGCCAGGCGCATCAATGCTGAACGTATCGACTTTAAAAATGTGCATGTATTCCAGATGGACGAATACCTGGATGACGATCTTGATTCCATCCCTGAGGATCATCCGCTGAGCTTTACCGGCTTTCTCAAGCGGTTTTTCCAGTCGATCGATCCGGAGCTGCGTCCCGCGCCGGAGCAGCACCACATCCCCACCCGGGGACGGGAAGCGGAGAATTGGACGGAGATTCAGCGCCTGGGCGGGGTGGATATGGCGGTGGGCGGCATCGGCATCAACGGCCATATTGCCTTTAACGAGCCGCCCGAGCCGGGCGAATCCATCAGCGATGCGGCCTTTAAGGCCCTGGGCACGCGGGTGCTGCGCATCAGCCGGGAGACCCGTACCATCAACGGCTTTACCGGCGCGCGCGGCGCGATCGACCTGATCCCGCAATACTGCATCACCATTGGCATGAAGGAGATCCTCTCGGCCAAAAAGATCCGCTTTTATTGCAACCGGGAATGGCAGTGCGGCATCGTGCGCAAGATTTTGCATGGGGAGGTCAGCTGCCATGTGCCAGCCTCTTTCTTCCAGCAGCATCCGGACGCCAAGCTGACGGTAACAAGGCAGGTGGCGCGCGTCCCAATGGGGGCACTGCGCTGAATACGGCTTATAAGGCGGACCCAAGAGGCTGGGCCCGCCTTTTTCTCTCTATAGGCAAGGGGCGCAAGATACGGTATAATGATAAAAGGCCTCGTGCCTTAGGAGGGATGCTATTTGCAAAAGAAGATCACGCTGTATGATACGACGCTGCGCGAGGGCGCGCAGGGCGAGGGCGCGGCGTTTACCGTTAAGGATAAGCTGAAGATCGTAGGGCTGTTGGATGAGGCGGGCGTGCCCTATATCGAATGCGGCAACCCCGGCTCTAACCCCAAGGACCGCGATTTTTACGCGGCCGCCGCCAAGCTGAAGCTGCGCCAGGCCCGGCTGGTAGCTTTTGGGGCGACCTGCCGCCTGGGCTCAAGCCCGGAGCAGGATGAGAACCTGAAGGCGCTGCTGGCGGCCAATACGCCGGCGGTGGCGGTATTTGGCAAGTGCTGGGATTTTCATGTAACGGATATCCTGCGGGCTACCCTGGAGGAGAACTTGAAGATCATATCGGATACCGTTGCCTACCTGAAGGCCAACGGGCGGGAAGTGATCTTTGACGCGGAGCACTTTTTTGACGGGTACAAACATAACCCGGATTATGCTCTTGCCGCCCTGCGCGCTGCCGCGCAAGCCGGGGCGGACTGGGTATGCCTTTGCGATACCAATGGCGGCAGTTTTCCCCACGAGATCGGGCCCGCGGTACGCGCGGCCTGCGGCGCGGTAGACTGTCCGGTGGGCATCCACTGCCATGATGATACCGGCATGGCGCAGGCCGATACCGTTGAGGCGGTGCGCGCCGGGGCTACGATGGCGCAGGGTACGCTTTGCGGGCTGGGGGAGCGCTGCGGCAATACCGACCTTTGGGTGATGGCGGCAAACCTGCAGGTAAAGCTGGGCTATCCCTGCCTGCCGGAGAGCAGCATTACCCGCCTGGCCGCGTTGGCTCAGCTCTCGGCAGAGACGATGAACATTACGCTCTACTCGGGCAGCCCCTATGTGGGGCGCAATGCCTTTGCCCACAAGGCGGGCATGCATATCGATGCGGTCAAGAAGGATCCCCGCTCTTTCGAGCACGTCCCGCCGGAGGCGGTTGGGGCTAAACGCCAGTTTTTGCTCTCCGAGATATCGGGTCGTATGGCAGTCTTGCAGCGCGCCAGGCAGATATTGCCGGAGCTGACCAAGGACTCGCCCGAGACCCGGAATATATTAAGCGAGCTGAAGGCCCTTGAGAACCGCGGCTATCAGTTCGAAGGGGCGGACGCCTCTTTTGAGCTTTTGGTGCGGCGGATGACCGGGCTGGGGCACACCTATTTTGATCTAAAGGGCTTTAAAGTCATCATCAATGAACCGGCGCTGGATGGCCATGTGGCCAGCGCTATGGTAGAGATCGCCGTAAACGGCGAGGAGGAGATTTCCGCCGCGGTGGGAAACGGCCCTGTAAACGCGCTGGATAAGGCGGCGCGCAGGGCGCTGGAGCGTTTTTACCCCAGCCTGAAGACCATGCATTTAAGCGATTTTAAGGTGCGGGTGCTGGACTCCAGCGATACCACGGCCGCGCTGGTGCGCGTAATCATCGAATCCAGCGACGAGACCGGCAGCTGGACCACCATCGGCGTATCCTCGGACGTGATCGAGGCCAGCTGGCAGGCGCTGGTGGATTCGCTGGAATATAAGCTGCTGCGCGACCAGGCACAGCCCCAGGCGGGGGAATGACGGCAATAAGAAAGAGCAGACCGGCATGGCTGGCCTGCTCTTTTTTTTAGTTTGCCGACGGCGTTAACGGTTGCGCAGCGGATCCTCCCGATAGTCGCGGTAACGCTTGGCCACCACGCCACCCAGGGCCAGCACGCCCAGCAGGTTGGGGATGACCATAAAGCCGTTGAACATATCCGAAAGCGTCCATACCAGATCGACCTTGAGGCAGGAGCCCAGCACGATAAAGCCCACCACCAGCAATGAGTAGAATTTGACCGCCCTTTGCCCGAACAGGTAACGGATGTTGGCTTGTCCAAAAAAGTACCACCCTACAATGGTGGAGAAGGCGAAAAAGAGCAGACAGATGGCGATAAAGATATTGCCCGCCTGTCCCAGCACGCTGGAAAAGGCCACCTGCGTCAGCGCGGTGCCGGTCTGCCCGCTGCCCAGAGCCCCGGTGGTCAAAATGGTCAGCGCCGTGAGGGTGAGCACCACAAAGGTATCCATAAAAACACCCATCATGGCCACGATACCCTGATCGCAGGGGTGCTTGACCTTGGCGATGGCGTGGGCATGGGGGGTAGAACCCATACCGGCCTCGTTGGAGAAGAGGCCGCGCGCCACGCCAAAGCGCACCGCCTCTTTAATGGTGATACCCAAAGCGCCGCCCATTACGGCCTGGGGGTTAAAGGCGCCGATGAAGATGGATTGGAATGCCGGGCCGATCTGCTGGTAGTTGACCCCGACCACCACCAGCGAACCCAGGATGTATAGCAGCGCCATAAAGGGCACGATCTTCTCCGTTACCGAGGCGATGCGCCCCACGCCGCCCATAAAGATAAAGGCGGCCACAGCGGCCACAGCCAGCCCCACGCACCAGGCGGGGATGTTGAAGGCGGTGGAGAAGGCCTCGCCGATGGAATTGGCCTGCACCATATTGCCCATGAACCCCAGCGCCAAAATGATCAGCACGGCGAAAAGGGCGGCTAAAAATTTGCCGAAGCGTCCGCGAAAGGCCGCTTTGATGTAGTAGACCGGCCCGCCAACCACCTCGCCGTCCACCGTGGTTTTATACTCCTGGGCCAGCGTGGCCTCAGAAAAGATGGTCGCCATGCCGAAAAAGGCGCTGACCCACATCCAGAATACCGCACCCGGCCCACCGGATACGATGGCCGTGGCCGCGCCGGCAATGTTGCCGGTACCGATCTGCGCGGCGATGGCCGTGGCCAGCGCCTGGAAAGAGCTCATCCCATCCCGGCCCGCCTTGTCGCCCCGCAGGCGGATATTGCCAAAGGTGGCCTTAAAGCTATCCTTAAACTTCGCGATCTGGATGAACTTAAGCCGGAAGGTAAAATAGATCCCCGTGCCGCAAAGGAGGATGAGCAGCACCCAATCCCACAATACGATATTGATCCCGTTTACTACCTGCATCACAGCGTCCAACGATACCCCTCCTGATAAAAAATTAACAAACAGTTCCTATTGTAACCGATAGCGCGGCCTGTGGGAAGGGATTTTTGCAGAAAAAAGCGGTATTTTGCGCTGAAAACGCCTTTTTATGTGCAAAAAAGCCGCCCGCATAAAGATGACGGGCGGCCTGCGGTTGGAAAAAGCCAGTTTACTGCGGCGTCAAGCGCTCCAATTCATCGAGCCAGAGGGCGGCGCAGGCATCGCTGGGCATGCGCCAATCGCCCCGGGGCGAGAGGGTGACCGAACCCACCTTTGGGCCATCCGGCAGGCAGCTGCGCTTAAATTGCTGGGCAAAAAAGCGCCGGTAAAAGGTGCGCAGCCAGTGGAGTATGGTCTTGCCATCGTATGCGCCGGCAAAGGCATAGCGCGCCAGGCGGTAGACCTTGGCGGGCGGAAAGGCCCAGCGGATGGCATAGTATAAAAAGAAATCGTGCAGGGCATAAGGGCCTACCAGCTCCTCGGTCTTTTGGACGATCTGCCCCTGCGCTGCGGGCAGCAGCTCCGGGCTTACCGGGGTATCCAGAACATCCTGCAATACGCTGCGCAGCGCCTCTCCGGCCTGGGAGGCCGCATAGGCTACCAGGTGGCGCACCAGCGTTTTGGGGATGGAGGTGTTGACCGCATACATGGACATATGATCTCCGTTATAGGTGGCCCAGCCCAGCGCCAGCTCGGACAGATCGCCCGTGCCGATCACCAATCCCTGGCGTTGGTTGGCGATATCCATCAGTATCTGCGTGCGCTCCCTGGCCTGGGCGTTTTCGTATGTTACATCCCGCAGGTCAGGGTCCTGGCCGATATCGGCAAAGTGCCCGGTTACGGCGGAGGCGATATTGACCTCCAGCAGGGTGATTTCCAGGCGCTGGCAAAGGGCCTGAGCGTTTCGGTAGGTGCGGCCGGTGGTGCCAAACCCCGGCATGGTCACGGCGATGATCTCGCCGCGCGGGCGCCCAAGCTGGTCAAAGGCGCGGCAGGTTACCAGCAGCGCCAGTGTGGAATCCAGCCCGCCGGAGATGCCGATCACCGCGGTGTGCGCGGCCGTGTGGCGCAGGCGTTTTTGCAGCCCGGCAGCCTGCATGGCCAAAATGCTTTCACACCGGGCGTCCCGGCTGGGGCCATCCTGCGGGACGAAGGGAAAGGATGAAACCTCGCGGGTCAGCTGGGTCTGAGAAAGGCGCATATCAAAGGGGAGGACGGTGTAGCCCGCCGGCTCAGAACCGAAGCTGGTCAGCCGGCGGCGCTCGCCTTCCAGGCGCTGTACGTCGATCTCGGTCAGCAACAGACGGGGGGCGAAGGGTTGGGCCTGCGCCAGCAGCGTACCGTTTTCGGCGATCAGGCAATGGCCGGAAAATACCATATCCGTAGTGGATTCGCCCTCCCCGGCATCCGCATACAGATAGGCGCACACCAGCTGGGCCGAGTGGGCGCACAGCAGCTGCCTGCGGTAGGCAGCCTTGCCGATGGTTTCATCGCTGGCCGAGGGGTTGCAGATCACCGTGGCACCGGCCAGGGCCAGCGGGCCCGATGGCGGGATGGGGACCCATAGATCCTCACAGATCTCCACGCCCAGCGTAAATTCCGGCAGCTGGTTGCACCTGAATAGCAACTTGCTGCCAAAGGGCACCTCGTGCCCTTCCCATTGGAAAGTGCGGTTCTCTTCCGGCGCGGGGGAGAAGTGGCGCTGCTCGTAAAACTCGCCGTAATTGGGCAGATGGCTCTTGGGCACCAGCCCCAACAGCTGGCCCTGATACAGCACCGCCGCGCAGTTGTAAAGCTGCCCCTGGCTGCGGATGGGCAGGCCTATAACGGTTATCATTTCCAGCTGTGCCGTCTGGCGCAGTATCTGGGCAAGCGCTAAAAGCGCGCCGTCCAGCAGCGCGCGCTGCAAAAACAGGTCGCCGCAGGTATACCCGGTCAGGCACAGCTCTGGCAACACCAGCAGCTTTGCGCCCTTACTGGATGCCTCCTGCATGGCGGAAACGATCTGCCCTGCGTTATAGGCGCAATCCGCCACGCGGATCTCCGGCGAGGCGGTAGCGACTTTGATAAAACCATCCTTCATAACCTACATCTCCCCATTTACGCCCATCAGGGCGGTATACTTACCCCCCTATTTTAACGGATTATGTAGTTTTGATGCAAATCGACGGATTCGTCCCGCCCTTTGTTGACAGGAAGGGGGTGAGTCCTTACAATTAATAAAACAGGCTTTGCGCCTGCAATGGGAGGAATTTATGCGCAAGAAGCGGACTATAGTAGGATTATTGCTGGCCCTGCTTTTGCTGGTAGCGGCCTGCGCGCCGGCGGGCGACGGCGCGGACCTGGGTGCGCTGGATGCCCTGGATTTGACTGGCGAGCGGGTCGACGCAAGCATTTTTAAAGAGCATAAGCTGACCATGGTCAACATTTGGGCGACCTATTGCAGCCCTTGCATCAGCGAGATGCCAACGCTGGGCGAATTGAACGATGCCTATGCCGGGCAAGGGTTTCAGGTGATCGGCATCGTGACGGACGTGCTGAATAGGGACGGCTCGCTCTCCATGGGCCAGCTGCAGCAAGCCCGCCAGATCATCAGCGCTACCGGGGCGGATTACCGGCATTTGCTGCCCTCCGAATCGCTGGATGCGGCCAAGCTGAACGCGGTTTCCGCAGTGCCGGAGACGTTTTTTGTGAATCAGGCGGGCCGGCAGGTGGGGCCGAGCTATCTGGGCGCGCGGGACAAGGCGGCCTGGCAGGCCATTATCGAGGAGATGCTGGCCGGGGATATAGAATAAAACGGATAGACAAAGAGGATAGGATGCGGGTATGATCGATTTTCTGGTGCGCAAATTTGTGCGGGATTATGATAAAGTGCAGGATGTGCGGGTGCGCCAGCGCTATGGCAACCTGGCCAGCTGCATTGGGGTGCTGTGCAACCTGCTGCTGTTTGGCGGCAAGTTTGTGGTGGGCACGCTCTTTCAAAGCGTGGCTATTACGGCGGACGCGGTCAACAACCTCTCGGATGCGGGCAGCTCGCTGATCTCGCTGGTCAGCTTTCGCCTATCCAGCCGCCCGGCGGACAGCGGCCATCCCTTTGGGCATGCGCGCATCGAATATATCGCCTCTATGGTGGTGGGGATACTGGTGCTGACGCTGGGGGTGGAGCTGATCCGCTCGTCCATCGATCATATCGCCCATCCTCCGGCCATCGAGTTCAGCTGGGTCAGCGTGGGGGTCCTGGCGGCCAGCATCCTGGTCAAGCTGTGGATGTTCTCCTACAACCGTACGCTGGGCAAAAGGATCGATTCGATGGTGATGCAGGCCACGGCTACCGACAGCCTCTCGGACGTGCTGGCCACCGGCGCGGTGCTGCTCTCTACGATCATCAGCCCGGCGATCGGCTTCCAGCTGGATGGTTACATGGGGGCGCTGGTGGCGCTGTTCATCATCGTATCGGGGATTCGCATCCTTAAAGATACCCTCAACCAGTTGTTGGGACAGATGCCGGATCAGGAACTGACCAATATGATTGCAACTAAGGTGCTTAGCTATGACGGGGTGTTGGGCATCCACGACCTGATGGTGCACAATTACGGCCCGGGGCGGTGCTTCGCCTCGGCGCACGTGGAGGTCTCCTCCAGCGTGGATATCCTGAAAAGCCATGACGTGATCGACAATATTGAAAGGGACTTTGATACCGACTGCGGCATCCATCTGGTGATCCATTTGGACCCGATCGTGACCGATGACGAGCGGGTCAACGCGCTGCGCATTAAAATGGAGCAGATCATCCGGAGCATCGACCCGCTGCTGTCCATGCACGATTTCCGCGTAGTGCTGGGGGAGACCCACAGCAACCTGATTTTTGACGTATCCGTGCCCTTTGCGTGCAAAAAGGCAGATGATGAGATCACCCAGGCGATCTATAGCGCGGTAAGTCAAATGGAGGGGAAGTGCTACGCGGTAGTCACCATTGACCATGCGTATATCTCCGAGACCAAGGGCAAGACCAAGATGAACTAAACCTGGCTACAGGAGGGAAGAACGGTTGAAACGGCTGAGCAAGGCATCCCAAAAGCGGTGGGCCGCGCTGACTGTGGTGCTTTTTGCCGTCGCGATTTCTATTTGCATCTATATTGCCCGGCTCCAGCAGTATGCGGATTGGCAAATGGCAAACGGCGTGGTTTTGCAGGTGGAACGCTATACCACTGGGGGCAAAAGTCCAGGCAGCAAGCGGCACCACCGCATCGATTACGCTTATACCGTTTCGGGGGTGGGATATACCGCCAGCGACAGTTATGCCGGCTATGACAGCGACTTTGCGGCGGGAGACCAGGTGGAGATATGGTACGATCCCGGCAAGCCTTCTCTGGCCTCTTTCCATAAACCCCATCCCGGGTTGGATCCCTATGTACCCTATTTTTTTGCAGCTCCGCTGGTCCTGGGCCTGCTGGGCCGGGGACGTAAAACAGCGCAAAGAAAAAGGCGAACGCGGAGAAAGGGTAGCAGCGCGTAAAATAAACGGCGCCGTCTGAGCAGACGGCGCCGTTTTTGCACTTAGCGGGCGCTTATTTATGGGGAAGCAGGACCTTCTCCTGCAATTTTGCGACCTTATCCGGCCCGGCTTCGGGCAGATGCCCAAAGGGGAAGGGCAGCCCCAGCGCATCGTATTTGGTCTGGCACAGCTTCCGGAAGGGAAGCAGCTCCACCTTGCGCACATTGGGGTGCCCGGCAAGGAGCGCGTTGAGCCTTGCGATATTCCCCTCGTCGTCGTTTAGGGTAGGAACGATCACCTGGCGTATCCAGCAGGGGATATTTCGCTCGGTCAGCTCGTCTAAAAAGCGCAGCGGGGCCGCAAGCGAACAGCCGGCATAGCGCTGATAGTCCGCCTCGATGGTGAACTTGATGTCCAGCAAAACCAGATCGGTTTCATCCAAAAGCCCGCGCACCGGCTCATCCAAACGGCAGCCGCTGGTATCCAGCGCCGTGTGGATGCCGCCCTCCCGGCACAGGGCAAAAAAGGCCTGGGCAAAGGGGGCTTGCAGCAATGGTTCGCCGCCCGAAAGGGTGACCCCGCCCGCCCGGCCAAAATAGCTGCGGTAGCGGCTGGCCAGCGCAAACAGGGCTTGGGGCGTATAGGCCTGCCCGCCGGTAAGGGGCTGTGCATCCGGGTTATGACAGTACCCGCAGCGCAGCGGGCAGCCCTGCACAAAGGCCACGAACCGCACGCCCGGCCCGTCCACCGCGCCCAGGGTCTGGATGGAATGGATCAGCCCTTCCATGCTTTACAGCGCCGCATGGAAGGTGCGGCTGATGACCTCGCGCTGCTGATCCCGGCTGAGTTTGTGGAAGTTGACCGCATAGCCGGAAACGCGGATGGTCAGGTTGGGATAGGCCTCCGGGTTCTCATAGGCGTCGATCAGCTTTTGCCGGTCCAACACGTTGACGTTGATGTGATGCGCCCGGTTGGTAAAGTAGCCGTCCAGAATGGCGACCAGGTTGGCCGATTGCGCTTCCCGGCCGGCCCCCAGGGCGCTGGGTACGATGGAGAAGGTGTTGGAGATGCCGTCACGGCAGCAATCGTAGGGCAGCTTGGCCACCGAGTTGAGGGAGGCCAGCGCCCCCATCTTCTCCCGGTTGTGCATGGGGTTGGCGCCGGGGGCAAAGGGCTCGCCCTTCTTGCGGCCATCCGGGGTGGCGCCGGTCTTTTTGCCGTACACCACGTTGGAGGTAATGGTCAATACCGACAGGGTGTGCAGCGCGCCGCGGTAGGCGGGGGTCTTTTTCAGCTCTGCGCTCACCTTGGCCAGGGTCTCTACCGCCATCTGATCCACCCGGTCGTCATCGTTGCCGTATTGGGGGAATTCGCCGGTGGTCTCAAAATCGCAGATATACCCCTGGGCATCCCGAATGGGGCGCACCTTTGCGTAGCGGATAGCGCTTAATGAATCCGCCAGCACGCTTAAGCCCGCCACGCCAAAGGCCATAAAGCGCTCCACATCCGTATCGTGCAGGGCCATCTGGGTCTTTTCGTAGGCGTACTTATCGTGCATGTAGTGGATCACGTTCATGGTATTGACATACAGCTTGCACAGCCAGCTCAAATACTGCTCGAACCGGTCCATGACCGCGCCATACTCCAACTGGTCGCCCTCATAGGGGGGCATCTGCGGCCCAAGCTCCAGCCCGCTTACCGGGTCGTGCCCGCCGTTTAAGGCCAGCAGCAAGATCTTGGGCAGGTTGCACCGGGCACCGAAAAACTGCATTTGCTTGCCCACCTTCATGGCGGAAACGCAGCAGGCGATGGCGTAGTCATCCCCATACAGGGGGCGCATCACCTCGTCGTTCTCGTACTGGATCGAATCGGTATCGATGGAGATCTTGGCGCAGAAATCCTTGAATCCTTCCGGCAGGGATGGGGACCAGAGCACCGTCAAGTTAGGCTCGGGCGCCGGCCCCAGGGTATACAGGGTATTGAGCATGCGGAAGGAATTTTTGGTGACCAGCGTGCGCCCGTCTTCGCCCATGCCGCCCACCGACTCGGTGATCCACATGGGATCCCCGCCGAACAGCTCGTTATACTCCGGCGTGCGCAGATGGCGGGCCATGCGCAGTTTCATGACGAAATCATCCATCAGCTCCTGCGCGCCCTGCTCGCTCAGGCGGCCGGCGGCCATATCCCGCTCTAAGTAGATATCGATAAAGGTGGCGGTGCGCCCCAGGCTCATGGCGGCGCCGTTCTGCTCTTTAATAGCGCCCAGATAGCCAAAGTACAGCCATTGGATGGCCTCTTTGGCATTGGCAGCGGGCAGGCTGATGTCGATGCCGTACATGGCGGCCATCTCCTTTAACTTGCCCAGAAAGTTGATCTGCTGGTACAGCTCTTCGCTTAACCGGATGTTATCCACATCCATCAGGTTCTCGCCGATGCGGGCCTTGTCCTTTTGCTTTTCGGCGATCAGCGCGTCGATGCCGTAAAGGGCTACCCGGCGGTAATCCCCGATGATGCGGCCGCGGCCGTAGGCGTCCGGCAGGCCGGTGATGACGCCGCTCTTGCGGGCCTTGCGCATCTCCGAAGTATAGACGCGGTATACCCCGTCGTTATGGGTGGTACGGTAGGTAAACTCGTCTTCGATCTTATCAGACAGGCGATAGCCATAGGCCTGGCAGGCCGCCCGCGCCATGCGGATGCCCCCAAAAGGATTGATGCCGCGCTTTAAGGGCCGGTTGGTCTGCAGGCCTACGATCAGCTCGTTCTCTTTATCCAGGTAACCGGGCTCATAGCTGGTCAGCGAGGAGACGGTGGTGGTATCGATATCCAACACGCCGCCAAACTCCCGCTCTACCGTCAGCAGATTTTGCAGCCGTTTCATCAGGGCCTGCGTGCGCTCCGTCGGCCCGGCGAGAAAGGATGCGTCCCCTGCATAAGGGGTGTAATTGGCCTGGATAAAATCGCGTACGTCGATACGCTGCTTCCACTGCTCGCCCCTAAATCCCTGCCACTGGTTAAACTCCATCAGTATAGCCTCCTTTGGATGTTTGCCCCAAACCCTTTGGCGCCCAATAAAAAAGGGCAGCCCTTGGATATCAGGGTTGCCCAGACGGTCGGCCTTTTACAAGCTTTATGCTTCACTGTGGTAACCCACAATCATCCGTCAGTCACATAAAGCGGCTTTGATTAATCTCAGTATACGAGAGAAACAGCACCGCTGTCAAGCCTGATAAAACATTTTTGCTATTGATATTCTATATCTTTAAAAGATAAAAAGGAGATATATCCGATACCTAGCTTCCGTGCGGAGCCGGATAGGGCTGCGGCAAAGGGAGGGGGCGGCATGGTATCCGCCTGCAATAGCGGCCGGGACGGGAAGGCATAGGGGATATACCGGGCGCAGTAACACCTTGGCGGGGAATGAATATACTGAGGATAGGTTCGGTATAGCCGCACCGCGAAGGTGGCGGCGCAACCTAATCTGATCCTAGAAGTGAGGGTAAAAAGAAATGTTTGACAGAAACGGCTTTTATGTCAACGGCAATGGACGGACGGGCCGCGTAGATTGGTGCAGCCGCCCGGGGCTCTCTTGCAGCAGCTGCTCGCCTGGCTGCCGGCCGCCGTGTCCGCCGCCTTGCCCGTCGCCCTGTCCGCCCCCCTGCCCGCCGGGCTGTGTAGGGCCTACCGGCCCGACGGGGCCCATGGGTCCTGGGCTGGATGATGTGTATCCCTTTGATCCAAATGCTACCTATGACGCGGGCGATTTTGTTTTCTACAACGGCGCGATCTATCGCGTCAACCGGGATAACCCCTCCGGCACACCGGGTACGTCGCCGGACTTTACCCTGGTAACGGTTACCGGCCCTACGGGGTCTACCGGCCCTATTGGCCCGACGGGTCCCACCGGCCCCAGAGGTTTAACGGGCGATACCGGTGCTACTGGCCCCACGGGTGCGACTGGCGCCACCGGTCCCCTCGGCCCCGCCGGCTTAAACGGCGCTACCGGCCCAGCGGGCGCAACGGGTGCTACCGGCCCGACCGGCCCTGCTGGCGTAGGCGCTACAGGCCCCACCGGCCCTGCGGGGGCAACGGGCGCAACGGGCGCTACCGGTCCCGCTGGCCCTGCGGGCGGCCCGACGGGGCCCACCGGTCCTACCGGAGCTGCGGGCGCCGCTGGCGCACAAGGCCCCACGGGTCCCACCGGAGCTGCGGGCGCCACTGGTGCTGAAGGCCCCACGGGTCCCACCGGAGCTGCTGGCGCTGCCGGCGCGCAAGGCCCCACGGGTCCCACTGGAGCTACGGGAGCCACCGGTGCTGAAGGTCCGACAGGTCCTACTGGAGCTGCGGGCGCTGCTGGTGCGCAAGGCCCCACGGGTCCCACCGGAGCTGCGGGTGCCGCTGGTGCCGAAGGTCCTACAGGTCCTACAGGGCCCACTGGCCCCACTGGAGCTGCGGGCGCCGCTGGTGCTGAAGGTCCTACGGGTCCTACCGGTCCTACCGGAGCTGCGGGTGCCGCTGGTGCCGAAGGTCCGACAGGTCCTACTGGAGCTGCGGGTGCCGCTGGTGCCGAAGGCCCCACCGGTCCTACCGGAGCTGCGGGCGCCGCTGGTGCTGAAGGTCCTACGGGTCCTACAGGGCCCACTGGCCCCACTGGGACGATCACCCCGGCCGCCGCGGTGACGGATGCGACCAGCACGACGGATGTGGTTACGCAGTTTAACACGCTGCTGGCCAATATGCGCGCGGCTGGTTTGCTGAGTACCTGATGTAAAAGCGGTAAGAAGTTATCTTTGAAGGCAGGGCGGCGCTTATGTGCCGCCCTGTTTTTGTATAGCGCATGTTAGAATATCGCCACCCGGATGGCGAATAGAGTGGATGCGTAGGGAGGGCTTTTATGAAGATTATCGTCTATGCGATTTGTAAGAACGAAGAGAAATTTGTACAAGGCTGGGTGGATACCATGGCCGAGGCAGATGGGATCGTCGTGCTGGATACCGGTTCGACCGATGGGACGGTGGAAAAATTGCGGGCGCTGGGCGTCCGGGTGACCCAGGAAGTGATCGTTCCCTGGCGGTTTGATGTGGCGCGCAACCGCTCGCTGGAACTGGTGGATGAGGATGCGGATATCTGCATCTGTACTGACCTGGATGAGCGCTTTCAGCCGGGATGGCGAAAAGCGCTGGAGCGCGCGTGGATCCCTGGCACACAGCAAGCGCGCTACCGCTATACCTGGAACTTTAACCCCGATGGCAGCGAGGGCGTGGTGTTTTGGATCGAAAAGGCGCATGCGCGCAAAGGCTTCCGCTGGACCCATCCCGTACATGAGGTGCTGGAGTACTTTGGCCAGGCGCCCATGCGTCAGGTCAAGGCCGTAGGCATGCAGCTGGACCATCACGCAGACCCCGGCAAATCCCGCGGGCAATATCTGCCGTTGCTGGAGCTTTCTGTGGCCGAGTGCCCCCAGGATGACCGCAACATGCATTACCTGGGGCGGGAATATATGTTTCACGGCCAGTGGGACAAATGTATCGAAACCCTTATGCGCCATTTGGCTATGCCGACGGCCCGCTGGGCGGATGAGCGCAGCGCATCCATGCGCTTTATAGCGCGCAGCTTGCAGGCAAAAGGGCAAACAGACCAGGCGCGGGACTGGTACCTGCGCGCAATTGCCGAGGCGCCTCACCTGCGCGAACCCTATGTGGAGCTGGCCCAGCTGCTCTATACCCAAAAGCAGTGGGAAGGGGTGGTGTATATGGCCGAATGTGCGCTGGCCATCGCAGTACGGCCGGATACGTATATCTGCGAAGCTGCGGCCTGGGGCAGCCTGCCTTATGACCTGGCTTCTTTAGGCTATTATTATACCGGACAGTATGAAAAGGCGCTGGAGCGGGTGCGGCTGGCGGTAGAGGCCGCGCCGCAGGATGAACGGCTGCAGGGAAATCTGCGCCTGATCGAGAAAAAAATATCCGGTTAGAAAGAGCGGACAAAAGCGCCGACGGAA
Source organism: Luoshenia tenuis (assembly GCF_014384745.1). Taxonomy (NCBI): domain Bacteria; kingdom Bacillati; phylum Bacillota; class Clostridia; order Christensenellales; family Christensenellaceae; genus Luoshenia; species Luoshenia tenuis. The sequence goes on along the minus strand of NZ_JACRSO010000001.1, from coordinate 256,983 downwards.
AAACTCCGGCGGCGCTTTTGCATATCGTTCCCGCGTTTACATCTGGCCTTTTATCGGGTGACATCTGTAACGACTTTACTAGGGGTAGTGGCATGATACCGGCCAGATATGGTTTAATGGAAGCGTAATCGCCCGAGGGGTATCCTGGGCGTATAGGAGGCGTTGTGGTATGAAAAATCGTTCTGGCGGCATTCTTTGGGGCGTGGTGCTAATCGCGCTAGGTGTGATCTTTATCGGCAATATCAGCGGATTATGGGATTTCAGCCTCTTTTTTGCGGGCTGGTGGACGCTGTTTATTTTGGTACCCTGCCTGATCGGGCTGATCCAGCATGGGCCTAATGCGGGCAACTGCGGGGGCCTTTTGGTCGGCGCGTTGCTGCTGGCCGCCGCGCAGGGGTGGCTCAGCTGGCAGATGATGGGTAAATTGATCCTGCCGCTGCTTTTGATCGTAGCGGGGCTGGCGCTGATCTTCCAAAATATGTTCAACCGCCAGGCGCGCACGGTGCGCAGCCGCCACCAGGGCGAGATTCGGGAATACTGCGCCATCTTCAGCGGACAAAAAGAACTATACGCCCAGGAGGAATTTAAGGGAGCGGATCTTACGGCTGTTTTCGGCGGTATTGAGCTGGACCTGCGCGCGGCCATCATCCGGGAGGATGTGACCATCCAGGCGACCTCTATCTTTGGCGGGTGCGATGTATGGGTGCCTGCCGGCGTCAAGGTCAAGCTGAGCAATACCCCCATCTTTGGCGGGGCTGAAAACAAGACCAATACCGTTCCGGCGCCGGATGCGCCCACGATCTACATTAACGGCTTTACGCTGTTTGGAGGCCTGGAGGTAAAATGAGCCCGACACAGAGAACCATCAAATATATAGCCATGGGGCTGGGGCTTTTGCTGGCGCTGGGCATCATCTCGGGGATACTGAGCGCCGTAGTTGGCGTGGCCGGATTTTTCAGCGACGTGCAAGGGAGTGAACAGCAGATGACGACACAGATCGTTAGGGATTTTGAGGATATTACGTCTTTGGATGTTTCCCACGCGGCGGGTAAATTGGAGATCAAAAGCGGAGAGACTTTCCGCGTGGAGGCTTTTAACGTGGATGAGGGACGCTTTACCTGCCAGCGGCGGGACGACGGGACGCTGTATATCCAGGATGAGAGCATCTATCACGCATTTAATATTTTCAACTGGAACTTTGGCGGCAATGCTACGCCCAGCATCGTCATTACCCTGCCGGCCGGTACCCGGCTGGCCCGCGCCTCCATCCATTTGGGCGCGGGAGAGACGCAGGTCGAGCAGCTGATTTGCGATGAACTGAAGCTGGAGTGCGGGGCCGGCTCTTTCCGTGCGGATCGCATGGCCGCCGATAAGGTGGATTTTTCCGGCGGCGTGGGCGAGATACGCATCGAAAATATGGACTTTAAGGATATGACGGCCAAGACCGGGGTGGGAGAAGTGCGCTTAAGCGGCAGGCTGACCGGCGATAGCCGGGTGGAATGCGGCGTGGGCGAGCTGCGGCTGAACCTTGCGGACGCGCGCAGCGCCTATGCCATCTCCGCCAAAAGCGGCTTGGGCGATATCCGTATCGACGGGGAGAAGATCTCCGGAGAGCTGGGCGATAGCGCCGGGGCGCCAAATCGCTTGCGCTTGCAGGGCGGCGTTGGCGCCATCCGCGTGCAGTTTGGCCAGGCGGCGGATTGGCAGGCAAACTGATAAGAACAGGAGATGAGGAGGCAGAACATGCAACTGGAGGTCAGAGGCATCGATAAGCGCTTTGGCGAGCATCAGGTGCTGAAAAACGTATCCTTTAGCGCCCAAAGCGGGCAGGCGCTGGGGCTTTTAGGGCGCAATGGCGCGGGAAAAACCACGACCATCCGCATCATCATGCAGGTGTTTGGCGCGGATGCCGGAGAGATACTGGTGGATGGCGTCCCCATCCGCCAGGCGCGGGTGCGCATCGGTTACCTGCCGGAGGAACGGGGGCTCTACCCCAAAAAGCAGATTTTAGAGCAGATGGTCTACCTGGGCGTGTTGCGCGGCATGCGGGCAAAGCAGGCCAGGGCAGCGGCGCTGGCCTGGCTCAAGCGTTTGGAAATGGACGCCTTTGCCACAAAAGCGCTGGACACCCTCTCCAAAGGCAACCAGCAAAAGGTGCAGCTGGCCGCCACGCTGATGCACGATCCGGAGATCGTCATTCTGGACGAACCCTTTTCAGGGCTTGATCCGGTCAACGCCCAGCTGCTCAAAGACGTGGTGGGCGAGCTGCTGGCGGCGGGCAAAGTGGTGCTCTTCTCCAGCCATCAAATGAGCTATGTGGAGGAGTTTTGCGAAAATATCGCCATCCTAAACGGCGGCCACATCGTACTGGGCGGCAACCTGCGCCAGATCAAGCGGGGATACGACCGCAGCACGGTGCTGATCCAGTCGCCGGAGCTTGCGCGGCTGGAAGACTATTTGAAACAAAACGCGCAAGGGTTGGTGCTGGAGAGCCGCACGATGGGCGAGGCGCTGGCCTGCAGATTGCCCGGCGCACAGGATAAGGCGCGCCTTTTGGCGCTGCTGGCCCAAAGCGGCCTGGAGGTGGATGGCTTTGCGGTTTATGAGCCTACGCTGAACGACATCTTCGTGCAGTATACCGAGGAGGGGCTATGAGCAATTTTTGGAATATCATGAAGTTTGAGCTGCGCACCTATCTGACCCGCAAATCTTTTGTGATCTTGACGGTATGCCTGGTGCTGGTGATGGGGGCGGTGCTCTTTTACCCGCGCATCAGCGCCGGCTTTGCCGCGCAGGGGGATGAGGCGGCGCCCCCGCCGGAGGAGCGTACCACCCTGGCCCTGCAGGACGCCGCGAACCTGGGGCAGCGCGAGACGCTAATATCGCTGTTTGGCGCGGGCTTTGCGGACCAAAATATCGCCTACCTCGACCCGGAGCTTTCGCTGGAGGAGATCAAGGCGCAGGTCGCCAGCGGCGAATATGCCGGGGCCATCGTGCTGCTTTCGCCTACGGAGTACCTCTATGTCGTGGACGACCTGGGCATGTATGACGCGACCACCAACATAGCGGATGAACTGATGACCCAGTTTTACCGGCAAAGCGCGCTGACGCAGCTGGGCCTTACGCCCGAGCAGGCGCAATCGGTCTTAAATGTGCAGATCACAAACGAGACCATCCAGACCGGCAAGAACCAGATGTCCAGCTTCTTTTACACTTATATCCTGATCTTTGCGCTGTACTTTGCCATTTTGATGTATGGGCAGTTTGTGGCCACCAGCGTGGCCACCGAAAAGAGCTCCCGGGCGATGGAAGTGCTGATCACCGCCGCCCGGCCGACACAGCTGATGTTTGGCAAAGTCATCGGCTCTGGACTTGCGGGCCTTTTGCAAATGACGCTGATCCTGGGCAGCGGGTTTGTGTTTTATCAGCTCAATCAAAGCTTTTGGGCGGACAACATGATCGTAACCTCGATCTTTGGCATGCCGCTGAGCATTTTGCTCTACACCATCCTGTTCTTTGTACTGGGCTTTTTCATTTACGCTTTCATGTACGGGGCGCTGGGCTCCCTGGCTACCCGCACGGAGGATATCAACACCCTGACGCTGCCGGTCACCTTCCTTTTCATCATCGCCTTTTTTGTGACCATGTTCTCCATGGGCACCGGGGCGGTGGATAACCCCCTGATGGTGGCCTGCTCGTATATCCCGTTTACCTCACCTATGGCTATGTTTACCCGCATTGCCATGGGCAGCGTGCCGCCCGGGGAGATCATCGCTTCCATCGCGATCCTGCTGGTCAGCACGGTAGCCATCGGCTATCTGGCCGCTGGCATCTACCGCATGGGCGTGCTGCTGTACGGCAACCCGCCCAAGCCGCGCGAGATATTGCGGCTGCTGCGCCAGAATATGAAAAAGGCTTAGCTGGTATTTGAGAAACAACGACTTAGCGTAAATAGACTTTCAGGCAGCAGGATGGCGATGCTTTCCGGCTGCCTTTTTGTTATAATAAGAGTATTGATGAATGAGAGGGAGCATGAAATGGACGAGCGCTTTGCACAGATAAAAAGGGAATGCCTAAAGTCGGCATCCAAAGACCCGGTGGCGCTGCTGATTGAATTGATGAAAAAGGACTATATCGCCATCCATGGGCCGGAGCATCACGTGCTCGATGGGGCCTGCTTGCTTACCGCGCTGCATAATGCGGGCATGGATTTTGACCTTGAAGCGGCCTTGGATGAAATGATCGAAAGGGGCAGTAAAATGCCGGGGGCGACCTGCGGACAATGGGGCGTTTGTGGTTCGGCCGCCTCGATGGGGGCGGCGCTATCCATCATCCATGGCACAGGGCCGCTTTCAGGTGGACAATACTATAAAGACAATCTGCGCCTCGCCTCGCAGGCCTTGGACAAGATAGCGGACATTGGAGGTCCCAGGTGCTGCAAGCGGAATGCGTACCTATCGATCCTCACCGCCATAGATTTTGTATCCCGCCAATATGGTATAACGCTCCCCAAAGGGGATATTGCGTGTACGTTTTCAAAACAAAACCGCCAGTGCATCGGCGCGAGCTGTCCCTTTTTTAAGGGATAAACGCGGGGGGAAGCGGCGGCGTTCTTCGCCAAAGCGCTTTAACGGCCCGCGGTTTTGTGATATACTTGTTGAAAATAAGTGAAAGGGTTGGGGTCTGGCTTATGCTGACGCAGGAGAAAAAGGCGTTTATCGAGTTTATGATGGGGGCGGATGTGCTGCGCTTTGGCAGTTTTGTGACCAAGAGCGGCCGCAATACCCCTTACTTTGTCAATACGGGCAATTATAAAACGGGGCTGCAAAGCTCAAAGCTGGGCGAGTTTTACGCCGCCGCCATTCATGATGCTATCGGCGGGGAGTTTGATGCGATGTTTGGCCCCGCGTACAAAGGCATTCCCCTGGCGACTGCCGCCGCCGGCGCGCTGGCACGCAATTACGGCATCGATAAGCCCTTCTTCTTTAACCGCAAAGAGGTCAAAGACCACGGCGAGGGCGGCGCCATTGTAGGCTATAAGCCGGTGGATGGGGACCGGGTGATCATCATCGAGGATGTGATCACGGCCGGCACCGCCATCCGTGAGACTATGCCCATCCTGACCGGGTGCGCGGATGTGCAGGTAAGGGATATGTTCATCTCGGTCAACCGTTGCGAGGTGGGGGCTACCCCGGGCAAAACGGCGGTGATGGAGGTAGGCGAGGCGTTTGGCATCAGGGTACACGCGCTGGTCACGGTGCAGGATATCTATGAATATCTTAAGCAGCAGGGCGGCTATGACGAGGTGCTGCCGGCCATGGCACGGTATATGGAGCAGTACTGCATCTTTGAATAAATGCAGTTGATAGGAAAAAGATCCCGGGGCAAAGCGCCCCGGGATCTTTTTATCTTGGGAGTTAGGATCGTCTCTCTGTTTAAACGCCTGCCCGAACGATGCCCGAGCGCTGAGCCACCTTATAGACCATAACGGAGACCAGGAACAGCAAAATGCTTTCGATCGGCCACAGGCAGGCATTTTTGATGATCCGGTCGATGATCAAAATGGATACGGCCTTGCCCTGGGTAAAGGAGAGCCAGAGGGTATTCAGACCGATATTGACCACCACGTTGATCAGCCCCTTAGCCGCAAAAGAGCGCCAAAGCTTGATGGGCCGCTTGTAGAGCACGGTGCCATAGATCAGCCCACCCACGATGGCGCTGATGGTAAAGCCGGGGAAGTACCCGCCGCTGCGGGAATTGATCAGCAAAAAGGACAGGATGTCGGTGGCAAAGCCGGTGCCCATAGCCATGGCCGGCCCGAAGAGCATGCCCACCATCGCCGAGGTCAAAAAGCCGAAACCCAACCGCAGGGTTGGGGTAAGCTGGAGCGAAAAAAAGTCCAGCACGATATTGAGCGCGATAAACATGGCGCACAACGTCAGGGCCTTGATGGATTTGTAGTGGGCGGCGGATTCACGAAAACGGCGGAGAAAATCTCGCATAAAAAAACACCTCCTAAAAATATGTTGCCACATAACTTAGGAAGGCTCCTTCGATATGCAGCAGCGGGATGCGACGCTTGCACCGCAAGCCCGGGTGGGCTTTTCGTTCGGCCGGCAACTCCCCGTCCGGCTGACACTTTACGCGCAAACATCTACTCTGCCTCGTTCACGCTCTATTATAGCGAAATGAGGCGCAAATGCAACCATTTTATCAAAATGACCGGCTGGATTTGACGCAAGGGCAAAACCGTGTAACAATAGATAAAGAAAGAACGTGCGCCTAAACCCAGCGGGGGCGGCGCATCCTATACAGAGAGATTGGGCCGTTGGGGGACGGTATGAAAGCGCAGGCAAAGGTACACACTAGGCGTATGGCTTGGAAATGCCTGCCACAAAGGAGGTTAAAGCACGCAATGGAGCAGAAACTTTTCTTTAACGGGGATATCATCACCATGCGGGAAGAGCAGCCCTACGCCCAGGCGTTGCTGGTCAAGGGCGGCGCAATCGCCTTTATCGGCTCGCTGGAGCGGGCGCGGGAGCTGGCCGGAGCCGAGGCGGAAATGATCGATCTGGAGGGCAAAACCCTGATGCCCGCCTTTATGGACGCCCACAGCCACATCACCAATGTGGCCAGCAACCTGCGGGTGGCGGATCTCAGCGGCTGCAAAGACGAGGATGAGATCATCCTGCGCCTGAGGGAATTTGCCAAGGCCCACGGCGTCCCGGCAGGGGATTGGCTGATCGGCTACGGATACGACCATAACGAGCTTGCAAGCGGCATGCACCCGACCTGTAAAGCGCTGGACGCGATAGAGGATCACCCGGTGCTGGTCACCCATACCTCAGGGCACATGGGCGCGGTGAACCGCCTGGGGCTGCAAAAGCTGGGCATAACGCGGGAGACGCCCGACCCGACGGGCGGGGTGATCGGCCGGGATAGCGGCGGGGACCCCAACGGTTATCTGGAGGAAACGGCCTTTACCAAAGTCAGCGCGCTGATTCCGGCACCCACGCTGGAAGAGATGATGCAGGCTATGGACGAGGCGCAGGAGATATACCTGAAAAACGGGATCACTACCGCGCAGGACGGCATGGTGGTGCCGGGCAACTTTGCACTGCTCAAGGCCATGGCCGACGCAGGCCGGTTAAAGATCGACGTGGTAGCCTATATCGACCTGGCGGAAAACAGCAGGCTGCTGCGCGCCAACCACCCCTATACCCAAAATTACCTCAACCACTTAAAGATCGGCGGGTACAAGATATTTTTGGACGGTTCCCCCCAGGGACGCACGGCCTGGATGAGCGAACCCTATGAGAATGCGCCGGACGGTTATAGGGGCTACCCCATTTATACCGATGCCCAGGTAAAGGCGTTTTGCGAGGTGGCGCTGCACGAAAAGCAGCAGCTATTGGCCCACTGCAATGGGGACGCGGCCGCCCAGCAGTATATCGACGCGTTCAAGGCGGCCTTAGGGGAGATGGGCGTGAAAAACGAGATCCGCCCCGTCATGATCCACGCGCAGACCCTGCGGCCCGACCAGCTGGATGAGATGAAACAGATCGGCATGATCCCCTCCTACTTTGTGGCCCATACCTATTACTGGGGGGATGTGCACATCAAAAACCTGGGGCGCGCGCGGGCCATGCGCATTAGCCCTGTGGGCACCACGGTCCAAAAACAGGTGCGCTATACCTTCCATCAGGATGCGCCGGTGGTGCCGCCCAAAATGCTGCACACGGTCTGGTGCGCGGTCAACCGCCTGACCAAGAGCGGCCAGGTATTGGGGGAGGATGAGCGCATCAGCCCCTATAAGGCCATCCAGGGCGTTACCGAGCATGTGGCCTGGCAGTATGCCCAGGAGGATAAAAAGGGCAGCCTGCAAAGCGGCAAGCTGGCGGATCTGGTGATTTTGGACCGCAACCCGCTCAAGGTGGAACCGATGGAGATCAAGGATATCGAGGTGCTGGAGACGCTCAAAGAGGGCAGGACGCTTTACCGCAAAGGATAGAGGCCTTGAAAAGCGGCTTAGAAGCTGATATAATATTAAGGTTGCAAAAGGATTTGTTTGAAAAGGCAAGGACTTTACCGTCCTTGCCTTTTTGTAGGAAAGAGAGGATCAATGCAAACGGAAATTCAACCAATGGAACACAATGATACGCCGGTGCAGGCGGGCTTTGGGGCCGTCAGCCTTTCGCCGGAGCTTTCGCGCGCGGTGGAGGCGATGGGCTATGAGAGCATGACGGATATCCAGGCCGCGGCCATCCCCGCGGTGCTGGCGGGCAAAGACATAATCGGCCGCTCGGCTACCGGCACGGGCAAGACGGCGGCCTTTGGCATCCCGGCGGTGGAGATGCTCAGCGCCCAGCCGGGCAGCGCGGCGGTGCTGGTGCTTTGCCCCACACGGGAGCTGGCCATGCAGATTAGCGGCGAGGTGGCCAAGTTTGCCCGGTTTAAGCGGGATGTACACCTGGCCACTCTATACGGCGGGCAAGCCATGCCTATCCAGCTTGAGCAGCTGCGCCGAGCCAATTTTGTGGTGGGTACCCCCGGGCGGGTGATGGACCATATGCGCCGGGGCACCCTGAAGCTGGATGCGATAAAAATGGTGATTTTGGACGAGGCGGACGAGATGCTCAATATGGGCTTTTTGGACGATATCCGCACCATTCTGGCGGACGCGCCGCAGCAGCGGCAGACGCTGCTGTTTTCGGCCACTATGCCGCCGGCTATTTTACAGATCACCCGCGAGTTCCAGCACGACCCGGTAATGGTGGCGGTGGATGGCGGCAAAAAGACGCTGGACGCCATCGAACAATATTATTACCTGGTGCCGCCGGGCCAAAAGCCCGACGCGCTCAACCTTCTGCTGCAGGCCCACCGGCCCGAGCGGGCGCTGGTGTTTTGCAACACCCGCCGGATGGTGGACGAGTTGGTGGAATACCTGGTCAAAAGCGGCTTTAAAGCCACCGGCCTGCATGGGGAGATGAGCCAGATGGCCCGCACCCGGGTGATGCAGGATTTCCGGCTGGGGCTGACCAAGATTTTGGTGGCCACCGATGTGGCGGCCCGCGGTATCGACGTAGAGGACGTAGAAGGGGTATATAATTACGATATCCCGCAGGACGATGAATACTATATCCACCGCATCGGCCGTACCGGCCGGGCGGGTAAGCGGGGGGCGGCCCACATTTTGGCCTGTAACCGGGGGCAGGTGCGCCGCATCCGCGAAATACGCAATTATATCCGCGCGGACATTAAGGAAAAGGCCCTGCCCAGCCGGGAAGAGATCTTGAGCCTGCGCCACGGCCAGCGGATGGATAAGGTACGCGAGGCGCTTCATGAGCCGCCCCAACCCCAAACTATGGAGGCGGTGGAGGCCCTAATACAGGAGGGATACGACGCGCGCCAGATTGCAGCGACGCTGTTGAGCATGATGGGCGAAAAGGAGCGGCGTATGAAGCTGCCCAAGGTGCGCGCTGTTACGGCGGCCGAAAAGCCCGCCCGCAAGCCTGTGCGCAGCCGGGTAGCCGTACGGCTGAACCTGGGTAAGCGTCAGGACATGGCACCTAACTTTATCGTCAGCGCGCTGTGCGATGGGGCGGATATTGCCGCCCGGGATATTGGACGGATCGATGTGCGGGGCGATTACAGCCTGATCGAGCTGACGCCGGAGGATGCGCGCAAGGTGCTGCGCACCATGCAAAAGGCGCGCATCCGCAATAACCGCGCGAGCTTTACGCTCCAAGCCCCGGGCAAGGAAGCGCCCGCGTACCCGCCGGAGCGCCGGCGCAAGCGCACAAGGCCGCTGCATTAACGCAAGTTTAAAGCCCTCCGATTTAGCGGAGGGCTTTTTCGTGTCAGAGAAAGTATGAAATGGGCAAATCTATCATGAACATGATAAGAATTGCGCGCCTGGGGAAGACTTGTAAAAATCGTATGGAAACAGCAGTTTGTTGCATATTTCGGGACCACATGGTAAAATGTCCAAAGTATTGCTGTAATTTGGCGCAGGCTTATTCTAGGTTAAAGGGGAATCAGCAAGAAAATGTCCAATCCGATGATTTCTGTTATCATACCAGTTTATAATGTGGAAAACTGTCTGGCGTACTGTCTGGACAGCATTTTGGCACAAACGTTTGGCGATTTCGAGGTGATCTGCATTAATGATGGATCGACGGATAATAGCCTGAATATTCTTCGCGAATATGAAAAAAAGGATAAACGCGTCCACGTTATTTCGAAGGAAAATGGTGGAATGAGCAGTGCGCGCAATAGAGGGTTGCAAGCGGCGCAGGGGAAGTACATCAGCTTTATCGATAGCGATGATTTCATCACCCCGGATATGTTTGAACGCCTGTACCAGCGTGCGGAGCAGGCACAGGCTGATATTACGATTTGCAATTTAAAATTATATTTTGAAGATACGGGCAAATATGGCTATTATCGAGATGAGGTCCTATACTATCATCTGAAAAATAAAGTTTTTACAGTAGAACAGGCACCTAAGATCGTGGCCTGCATCGCCGTTTGGGACAGGCTGTATTTGCATAGTTTTCTTAGAGAATGTGGCGTGCGATTCATCGAGGGGAAGATTTACGAGGATGTGCCGTTTTCTGTCGAAACGGCGCTCAAAGCGCAGAGAATGGCGCTCGTGCCGGACCACCTTTATTATTATCGTAAAGCGCGCGATCAATCCATTACCGGCCAGGAATCCAGGCGTGGCGTAAAACATCGCAGTGATTTTATTGAGATTCACCGATATACCCAGCAAATGATGCGCGCCGGCGATTACAGCGACGCGGTCTGGAGCGCGCATCTGGATCATTTTATAGGCCAGGTAATGATGCATAACGCATATTGTGAAACGCGAAAAGAGTACAAAGATTTTTTTGTGGCTGCACGCTCGTTGTTTGATGAACGGATGTATACGCTCTGCAAACAGCTTAAAGATGTAAGCAAGCAGGATTATGCAAAGCGACTTGAAGCGGGCGACCCTACGGGGGCACGGAACATTCTAAGACAGGTATTCCCCGATTCGATACGGCATTAAAATGGAGGATGCAAATGAACGTAAAAATTTTTGTATCGCACAGGATTGATCTGAATAGCGTTGCCGTAGAAAATGATGTGTTTTTCCCCGTGCGTTGTGGCGCGGTGTTTGATAAGCGGCCTGCAACCGATATGGCAGGCGACGATACGGGCGATAATATCTCTAATAAGCGCGAGAGTTATTGTGAACTGACTGTGCAGTATTGGGCCTGGAAAAATATGCAAGCAGATTATTATGGCCTATGCCACTATCGGCGCTATCTCTCTTTTTTGCCGGAAGATAAAAAGCGGTTGAACGAGTGGAGTAATTATATCGTCCCTCGTTTGGATGAGGATGCCATCCACCAGCATCAGCTGGACGATGAGAAGGGTATAAAAGGCTTTGTCGCTAACTACGATGTGGTGACGATGTGCCCGGTTGAATTAGAGAAGGTCCATCGCGCCTCGGCTTACGAACAATATGAAAAGGATGGCGTGCGCCTGCATATCCGCGACCTGGATATTATGCTCGATATCATCCGGGAAAGGCACCCGGACTATGCCGAGGCAGCAGAAAAATATATCTTTGGTAAAAAGCAGTATATCGGCAACATATTTATTATGAGAAAGGAGCTGTTTTTCTCATATAGCCAATGGTTATTTGATATTCTGGCTGAGTTTGATAAACGCGTGGATATGTCGGATTACTCTGTGGAGGCCTATAGGACGCCCGGGCATTTAGGGGAACGGCTTTTCGGTATTTATTATACTTGGTTGCAAATGCAGGGCGGCTACCGGTTAGCAGAACTGCCATTGCTTTGTTTTTCTGATACCGCCCCATATACAACAGTGCAGCCTGCTTTTGGCAAAAATTGCGTTCCAATTGTGATGTCGTCTAGCCAGGAATACGCAAAATTTTGCGCTATAACGCTGCAATCGTTAAAAGATTGTGCTGAACCGCAGAATAACTATGACATCTTTATCCTTCAGCGTAATATACGAGCGGACACGCAGCGGCGCATACAGAAGATTTTTGAAGGGCTGCCTAATTTTTCCGTTCGCTTTATTAATGTTAAAAGCTACATAGAGCGGTATAATCTTTACGAGTCGCCCACGATCAGTATAGAAACCTACTTCCGGCTGATCATTCCGGAATTACTTGGTTGTTTTGATAAGCTGCTCTATCTGGATGGCGACCTGATTATTAAACGGGATGTAGCGCAGCTCTATCATACCGATATAGGGGACAATTGGCTGGGCGCCGTTTTAGATATCTGCGAGGCCGGCGTGACCAATGGCTATGATTTAAAATCTGCGCAATACGTGAAGGATCGCATGCAATTGCGCACGATATGGAAGCAGTTTAATGCGGGCGTGTTGGTGCTGAACAACCGTGCGTTTTGTGAAAATTTTACCACCCGGTATTTATTGGAATTTGCCGAAGCGGGTAATTTCCGTTTTCAGGATCAGGATGCGCTCAACATCCTGTGTGAAGAGCACATTTTCTGGCTGGATCCGCGGTGGAACTTTTTTGCCGATCCGGTGGACAGTTACCGCGGTTGGGTAGAGCAGTACGCTCCCCGACTAGCGTATCAGGCTTTCCGCGAGGCGGCAAAGGACCCTTGGATTATTCACTACGCGGGTAACGAAAAGCCGTGGATTTATCCGGCGTTCGAGTGGGCGGATGAATTTTGGAGCGTGGCGGCCAAAACCGCCTTTTATCCGGACGTGCTGGCCAGCGAGCGGACAGTGGCCGCGCCGCAGCCTGCGGCGCAGGCTCAGGGCCCGCGTGTGGTCTACTCGCCCATTTCCGAAAAATCCCGCCTGCGTAGTCTGGCCGACATGCTGCTTCCGCTGGGGAGCAAGCGGCGCGAAAGGCTCAAGGCGCTGGTTCCCGGGCTGACCAACCGGATTGTAGAATCATAAACGCTAATACCCACACAAAGCTCCGCGCGAAGCGCGGAGCTTTTGCGCACCCTTAGCCGGGTGGTGGGGACGGTTGCCGGGCGGCGGGCTTTACGGTATAATAAGACCGGGTTTGACAAAGACTGCCCATAAAGGGTTTTATTGGTTAGGATGATAAAGGAGGGAGAGGCTTTGCAGCAGGCGCAAATGAAAAAGACGCTGGACGACTGGTTGCAGACCCCCGGGCTCTCCGGCCACGAAGGCGAGATGGCCGAAAAGGTGATGGCCGCCTTTAGCGCCGCAGGGGCCGAAGTATGGCAGGATGAGCTGATGAACGTATACGCTGCGGTGGGCCCCAAGCAGGGGCGGCCGCTGGTCATGGTCTCGGCACATATGGACGAGATCGGCATGATGGTGGACCGCATCGACGAAGATGGGTTCATCTTTTTTTCGCAGATCGGCGGGATCGATCCGCGCATCCTCCCAGCGCAGGAGGTGAGCGTGGAGGGCAAAAAGCCCCTGTATGGGATCATTGGCTTAAAGCCGCCGCACGTCACCACGGTGCAAGAACGCAAAAAGGTATTGCCGATTAACGAGCTGGCCATCGATGTAGGACTTGATGCCGAACAGGTGCGCGCACTGGTCTCCCCGGGAGATCGCATCCATTTTGACGCGCCGCTGCACGAGCTTTCCGGCCGCACGGTGGCCGGGCACACCCTGGACGACCGGGCCGGCGTGCTGGCGATGCTGGAGGCCTGCCTGGCGCTGCGGGAGGAAAAGCTGAGCTGCCGGATGGTATTTGTCACCAGCGTGCAAGAAGAAGTGGGCACGCGGGGGGCTAAAGTAGCGGCCTACGGCCTACAGCCGGACATCGCCATTGCCATCGACGTGACCCATGGCAAAACGCCGGATGCGCCGGCAGACCTGGTGTTCCCGCTGAAAAATATCGTGCTGACGGTAGGGCCAAACATCCATCCTAAGCTGGTCAAGGAGGCCCAGCGGATTGCAAGGCAGGAGAAGATCGACTACGAGATCGAGGTGGAGGCCCACGTGACGGGGACCGACGCCGACCCCTTACAGATCTCGCGAACCGGCATCCCCACGATGCTGATCGAGCTGCCGCTAAAGTATATGCATACTACGGTAGAAACGCTGGATCTCAAGACGGTAAAGGATTCGGCCAAGCTGCTGCACGCCATCGCTACTGCGCTTGGCAAGGATTGGGAGGCGAAGCTATGCTTTTAGAGGAACTGTGCGCCTTAAGCGGCGTAACGGGGGATGAAGGGCAGGTACGCGGTTACCTGAAGGATTATTTAAAACCCTATGCTGATGAAATGCATGTAGACGCTATGGGCAACCTGATCGCTACGCGGCAGGCGCAGGGCGGTAAGGATGCGCCAACGGTCATGCTGCTGGCCCATATGGACGAGGTGGGGCTGATCGTCACCGGCATCCGGGAGGACGGCACGCTGCGCTTCCGCCCGGTTGGGGGGATCGACCCACGGGTGCTGATCTCCAAACGCGTATTAATCGGCGAAAAAAGGGTGCCGGGGGTGATCGGCTGCATGGCCATCCACCTGATTGAATCCCGGGAGGAGATGTTTAAGGCCCACAAGGTGGATAAGCTGTACATCGACATCGGCGCGGCGGATAAGCGCAGCGCGGAAAAGCTGGTACAAAAGGGCGATTATATTATTTTTGACCCGCGCACCCGTTATTTTGGACAGGACATGTTTAAGGCCAAAGCGCTGGATGACCGGGCGGGCTGTGCGGTACTGGCCCGGGCTATGGAAAAACGCTATCCGGTCAATTTGGTGGCGGCCTTTACCGCCCAGGAGGAGATCGGCTCGCGCGGCGCGGGCACGGCGGTATTTGGCGTAATGCCGGATGCGGCGCTGATCCTGGAGGGCACCACCTGTGCGGATATGGCGGGGGTGCCGCAGCACCTGCGGGTGACTCGGCCGGGCCATGGTCCGGCGCTGGGCATTACGGACCATGCGGCCATCGTAGATAAAGGATTGCGAAATTTTATCATCCAGACGGCCAAACAGGCGGGCATCCCCTGGCAAAACCGGGAGGGCATCTTTGGCGGAACGGACGCGGGGCTGGCCCAGCGCACCGGCGCCGGGCGGCCGGTAGCCAATATCTCAATCCCCTGCCGCTACATCCATTCCCCGGTCAGCGCGGTCAACCTGCGGGACTATGAGGCGGCGGTGCAGCTGGTGCAGGCCGTACTGGAACGCATGGACGGATATTTTAAGGAGGCTTAAAGGCATGAAAGAATTATTGGCGCAGTTATGCGCGGCGTTTGGCCCCTCCGGGCGGGAGGAAGGCGTGCGTGAAGTGATCCACGCGGCAGTGGTGCCTTATTGCGATAAGGTCGAAGTGGATGCGCTGGGAAACCTGATCGCCTACAAGGCCGCTTCCGGCAAGGCCATAGGCGAGGCGCCCCGGCTGATGCTGGCCGCCCACATGGACCAGATCGGCCTGATCGCCACCCATATTGACGAAAAGGGCTATGTGCGCTTTGCGGCTATCGGCGGGGTATCGCCCCGCAACGCGTTGTACCGCACCGTGCGCTTTGAGAGCGGCGCGCAGGGCGTGGTGGGCGTAGAACAGTTGAAGCTGGACTATGCCAAGCTGGAAATTTCAAAGCTGTTTGTGGATATCGGCGCTACCGACCGGGCAGAAGCGGAAAAAATGGTGCAAGTAGGGGATATGGCGGTGTTTGAATCCCCTTTTATGGAAACGCCGACGCAGTATGTCTCCGGCGCGCTGGACGATCGGGTATGCTGTGCCATGATGATTGAAGCGCTGAAAAAAGTGCAGAACAATGCGATGGAGCTGGCCTGCGTCTTTACTGTGCAGGAGGAGGTGGGCCTGCGCGGGGCGGGGCCCGCGGCCTTTGCCTTAAAGCCTGCGGCGGCACTGGCGCTGGATGTGACTTTGAGCGGAGACACGCCCGAGGCGGCGCCCCAGTCCACCCACCTGGGCGGCGGGCCGGCTATCAAGGTCAAGGATCACTCAGTGATCTGCCACCCGCAGATCGTAGAGTGGATGGAAAAGGTGGCTAAAGAGGCAGGTATTCCGGTACAAAAAGAGGTGTTGACTGCGGGTGGAACCGATGCAGGCGCCATCCACCTGACCCAGGCGGGCATCCGCAGCGGCGCACTCTCCTTAAGCACGCGCTACGTGCACAGTCAGGCCGAGTGCGTATCCAAAAAGGATCTGGAGCAGAGCGTGGCCCTGCTCGCGGCACTGATGGAGAGCAGCATCTAATATAAATCGATTAAGGAGAAGGTTTATGAAATTACTGATCACTGGTTGCAAGGGCCAGTTGGGCCGCCAGTTGCTTAAGATTCTGCAACAGGGGCATAGCCAGCTGGGCGAACTGCCGGCGGCATACGCGGGTTGTGAAGTGGCAGGCATTGATTTAGAGGATCTGGATCTAAGCGACCTTGCAGCCGTTAAGAGAACGCTTGAGGATTGTAGGCCGGATGTGGTGATCAACTGTGCGGCTTATACCAAGGTGGATCAGTGTGAGATAGACCAGGACGCTGCCTACGCCGCCAACGCCTTGGCGCCGCGTAACTTGGCCATGGTTTGCGATGGATTGGGGGCTAAACTGGTGCAGGTCTCTACCGATTACGTGTTCCCCGGCGTTGGCAATGTGCCTTACCGCGAATATGACCGGCCCGGCCCGGTTAGCGTATACGGCAAGACCAAGTTGATGGGCGAGGAATTTGTGCAGCGGTTTTGCCCGCGCAGCTTTGTGGTACGCACCGCTTGGCTGTATGGGGATGTAGGCGGCAATTTTGTGCGCGCTATCCTGAAACGGGCGCGGGAAGAGGGAAAGATTCGGGTGGTAGACGACCAGCGGGGTAACCCCACCTATGCAGAGGATCTGGCGCACCATCTGCTACTGATCGCCCTGACGGAGGAATACGCCATTTATCATTGTACGGGCAGCGGCGAGTGCAGCTGGTATGAATTTGCCTGTGCCATCGTGGAAGAGGCGGGCGTGCCCTGTGAAAAAGAGGCGATCACAACTGCTCAGCTGGGGCGTGGGGCCAACCGGCCGGCGTATTCCTCTTTAGAACATATGATGCTGCGATTGACGGTGGGCGACCGGATGCGCCCTTGGCGGGAGGCACTGCGCGCCTTTATCGCATCGCAAGAGGTGTAGTGCGATGAAGGTAAGCGTCGTTATACCCAATTACAATGGCGAAAAATTTTTGCGGGAGTGCCTGCAATCCCTGCGGGAACAGAGCCAGCCCCATGAGGTGATCGTAGTGGACAACGCCTCAAAGGACGGCAGCTGCGCGCTGATGGCGCGGGAGTTCCCGGAAGTGCGGGTGCTGGTGCAGGAAGAAAATCTGGGCTTTGCAGGCGGGGTCAACGCCGGGATACGTGCGGCCAAAGGCGAGTATGTGGCTTTGTTAAATAACGATACCAAGGCGGACAAGCACTTTCTGCGCGCCCTGGTACGCCTGATGGATGCGCACCCCAATGCTTTTTCGGCCTCCAGCAAGATGATCCAGTACCATAATCCTACACGCATTGACGATGCGGGGGATACCCTGACGCTAATGGGCGTGCCCGCGCAGATGGGGCACGGGGCAAAAGCTACGCGCTACAAGCGGGACCGGCGCATCCTTTCGGCCTGCGGCGGCGCGTGCATCTTCCGCAAATCGATATTGGATGAGATCGGCCTTTTTGACGAGCGGTTTTTTGCCTATTGTGAGGATGTGGACATTGGCCTTCGCGCCTTGGTGCACGGATATCGCAACTGGTACTGCGCCGGTTCCATCGTCTATCATTACGGCAGCGCCACTTCAGATGCGATCTCCAAGGGCACCAGTGCATTTCGGGTGCGCTTGAGCGCGCGCAACTGCCTTTTGATGCTGCACAAAAACCTGCCGCCCTTCTGGCTCAAGCTGCATAAGCCTTTATTGGCCCTGGGGGCGCGCCGCCAGCGCAAGGGCTACCGGGCGTGGGGGCAGGAGAAAGCCTACGAAGAAGGGATCGCCGAGGCCAGGGGGCTGATGGGCAGCTTTGAACACAGCTACCAAAAGGGGCGTTATCACAATTACTGGTATATCGAAGGGCTGATGGCGGTGACCACCATTCCCTACCTGGGCATGGCGCTGCGCCGCCGGATGGGCACGCTGGTCAGCCGCCTGGCGCCGGGCGCATGGAAAAAGTGGGAAGAGAAAAAGTAGAGCCCGCTATTCGTCTCGTCCTTTTGCGGGGGAGGAATAAGAACGATGGCCTGCTGACGCCGGATTTTCCTCTGTCATTCAGAGCGTAGGCGAAGCCGGAGCGAAGAATCCCATGCATTAGCGGTCGGCAGAGCTTACCACACGCCGTTTCACCCCCGCCCTGCCGCCATTTTAATAGTGAGGACTCCAAAAACAGCCGCGCATCTGCGCGGCTGTTTTTTTATCCATGCGTTTATGGCTGCACTGCTATCGCCAGGCGTCCAGGTTTTTGCGCACAAACTGGCGGAAGGTTTGCGGCGCTTTCCCCATCACTTGCTCAAATACGGGGGTGACCTGCTTGGCGCCTCCCTTGCGCGTCATAAAATATAACATGCCCATTACAGTGGCATACTCCCGCTCCAGGGCGCGGATATCGATCCAGTAGCGCTTGGCCAGCCCCGGCCTGGGGTTGGCATAGACGATGGTTCGGTGCAATTCTTCTGAGAGGATGCGCGCCACCTGATGATAATCAATCGCTTCCGGACCGGTGATGGAATAGGCTTGGTTGCGGTGGCTTTCCGGCTCGCACAGCACTTTGGCGATCAGCTGGCCGATATCCTCAGCGTCGATAAAACTGGTTACCGCGTTTTTTACGGGAATGACGATACGGTTAAAGTGTTTGATCTCAAAGGCGTGCACGCCGCTGATGTTCTGCATGAAAAAGCTGGGACGGATATGGCAGTAGGGCAGATCCGCCTGCTGGATAAACTTTTCGATTTTGTGATGCGGGGGCATGGGGTTATGCTCCACCCCCAACAGAGATAAAAAGCTGACCAGTCTCATCGTACCCGCACTTTTCAACGCGTCGATAAAGGGCTTTAGATCCTCGGGCTTGCCCAGATGCGGGGGACGCATGATGAACACACGATCCGCCCCCTCCAGAGCCGCAGGGAATGTAGCGGGGTCGGTAAAATCAAAGGGCGCGCATTTTACGTCCTGTCCATACCGCTTTTGCAGCGCCTTTACGTCGATATCCGCAAGGGTGACGGACTGCCCGGCGGCGATGAGATACTTAGCAACGTAGCCGCCCACGTTTCCCAGGGCACCGGTCACGATAATATTAGCCATTTTGTCGATCCTCCTCTAAAATCAAATTAGCCTGGTCGATCAGCGCGATCAAGGACGAAAAGCGATCTTCTCCCATTTTCTGCTGTAGCAGCTGCATGGAACTGTAATAATCCCGGTAGGTGCTCTTGACCAAAAGCCCGCCCGCGCGGGTAGGGCGTAATACGAAGCTGCGCCGATCCTTTTCTGATGGTATTTTTTCCAGATACCCTTTTTGCGCTAAAGAGCGCACCATAGCCGTGACCATGGGCTTGGATACGTGAAAATAGTTGGCTGCCATGGCTGGGGTAACCGTTCCGTTGCCCCTGTCTGCTAAGATCAACAGCCCCATCTCGCTGTTACGGATGGGCAGATCCCGCTTTCCATTGAGCATCAGACGGGAGAAAAGCGAGATGCTCTGCTCGCCTTTTATCGCCAGAGATTCCATTTGCATATCCGCCTTTAATAGTTAATATAATGAACTATATTATAGTTAATTTGATGAACTAGGTCAAGGCTATACCTGCCTTTATCAATAAAAAAACCAGCCGCGCCTATGCACGGCTGGTTTTTTCTGTACGCTCAGGGATGGAAAATGACCTTGATCGCCTGGCGGTTTTGCATCAGGCGCACGCCCTCGTGGAAATCCTTCAGCGGCAGCTCATGGGTGATCATGGGGCGGATATCCAGATTGCCCGCTTCGATCAGGCGGATGACGTTGCGCCAGGAGGTAGGATTATAGCCCATATGCCCCACCAGCGAGATGTTTCGGTCGGTCATGGTGGTGATCTCGTGGTTCAGCGGATGCTCCCAGTCGTAACCGGTCATCACGATCTTGCCGCCGTTACGGGTGATATCTACGCAAAGGGGAAAGGTGGAGGCCGGCCCGGCGCAGTTGTTGGTGATGGCCACGCCTTCGCCCTCGGTCAGGCGCAGTACCTCGGCGCGCGCATCCTGGGTATCGGTCTCGATGATGTGGGTAGCGCCCATTTTGCGCGCTGCCTCGCGGTGCAGGGCGCTGGTAGAGGCGCGCACCAGCGCGATCACCTTAGAGGCCCCGGCGGCGCTGGCCGCGCCGATGCCGCCCAACCCCAGCGGCCCTACGCCCAGGACCGCGACGGTCTCCCCGGCGATCAACCCGCCCTGCTGGATGATGGCGTTATAGCCGTTGGCAGGCGGGTCCAAAATGGCGGCTACCTCCAGGGGCATATCATCCGGCACGCGCCACAGGCAGTTGGGGAAGGGAGAGAGCGCCTGCTCGGGAATGCGCACGTATTCGGCAAAGCCCCCGTCAATGGCGCCGCCCAGCCCCAGGCGGTTGGGGCATTGCAGGTATTCTCCCCGCATGCAGGCGTAGCAGCTGCCGCAAACGGCGCCCGTGTTATCCGATACCACCCGGTCGCCCTCCTTCCAGCGGGTGACCCGGCGGCCCACCGCGGCCACGGTACCGGCAAACTCATGCCCCATGATCAGCGGCACGATCTTACCGCTGCCGCGCCCCATATACGTGTTGATGTCCGAACCGCACAGCCCTGCGGAGTGTACGCGAAGCAGCACGTCGCCCTCGCCGATCTGTGGAATGGGTACCTCGCGCAATTCCACTTCGCCCTTGCCCAGACCATAGCGCACTACAGAGAGCATCTTTTTATCCCCCTTATCTTTTAACTAAATTTATGAACTTGGATACAATACGTTGACAAGTCTATTATAGAATAGAAAACTGGAAAGTGGAACGCCCCGAAAGGGGCCAATTTAAGAAAGCTTTAAGAAACTGCACCCTTTCGCCTTAAGAAAAGTATGGGAGAATAGGGTTGTGGCTTTGAGGGTTGTGGTAAAATGACACAAACAAAGACGTTGGGTGGGTTTGAAAAAATGCGAATTCTGGTCTGTGACGACGATAGAGAGATCGTAGAGGCGATCGCCATCTACCTGCGCGCCGAAGGCTATGAGGTCGTAAAGGCCTTTAACGGGCGCGAGGCCCTTTCGGCGCTGGAGGAGGAGCCGGTGCAGCTGATTTTAATGGACATCATGATGCCGGAGATGGACGGCATGCGGGCGACGATGGCCATCCGCGAAAAGGAGAACATCCCCATCATCATCCTGTCGGCCAAGTCGGAGGATACGGATAAGATCATGGGGCTGAACATTGGCGCGGACGACTATATCACCAAGCCCTTTAATCCTTTAGAGCTGATCGCCCGGGTCAAATCGCAGCTGCGGCGGTATACCAGGCTTGGCAGCCTGCCACCGGTAAAAAAGGATATCTTTACCACCGGGGGGCTGAGCATTGACGATGGGAAAAAGCTGGTGACCGTGGATGGAGAGCCGGTCAAGCTCACGCCGATGGAGTATGGCATCCTTAAACTGCTGTGCGAGCACCCCGGGCAGGTATTCTCTATCGAGCAGATCTATGAAAACGTGTGGAACGAACCCGCCTATAACCCCGACAACACCGTTGCCGTACATATCCGCAGGATTCGGGAAAAGATCGAGATCAACCCTAAAGAGCCAAAATACCTGAAGGTGGTGTGGGGAATTGGATACAAAATCGAACAGCTGGAAAGTTAGCCCATGGCTCAAATTCACGGCGGTGCTGGTGGCGCTGGCCTGTGTAGTGGCCATCTACTTTTGGATCCTGGCGGGAGGCGGGATCCAATCTACCTTTCAAAGCGAGGACTATCGAGATAGCGGAGCTTATTCGCAGGCTATGGGGGACATAAGCAGCCAGATTTCTTCCATCGTGGAGAATCGCATGGGGGATCGGGGCTATATTTGGTGGAACCAGCAGCGGCAAAATTTTGATGTGCGGATGGAACAGCTCCAGCAAAAGTATGGCCAGCTGATCGAGGCCGGCCAGGGGAATAGCGCCCTGGTCAGCGGGGAGCTGCAAGATACCCGGGCGGCCATCGACGCGCTGCAGAGCGAGTGGGATGAAAAGGTGGCCGTGCGCAAAGCCGATATCCGCAAGGCCTTTGTGGAAAGTGGCGATCAGATCAAATCGCTGTGCGCACAGCACTATTACTTCCGCATCAAGGATTCGGACGGGCTGATCTACAGCAATATGGATTCGCTGGATGACCAGCAGGGGCAGGAGATTTTGCGTACTGGGGGAGAGATATACTTCCTTTTGGATGGCAGCTATTATTGGAGCATTGGCGCCAGCCAGCCCGCGGGCGGCAATACATACCAGTATTCCACCTCATCCTATGGCTACAGCTCGAACCAGGGCGACCTGTGGGTGGAAATCGCCATGACTCCGGACTTTTTTCAAACAAACCGCGCGGCCTACGAGGTAGAACGCCAGGAGATGGCGGTACAGCAATACTATGTTATCCCGGCGTTTCTCTTGCTGTGCGCGGCACTTGCCTACCTGGCCTGGGCGGCAGGGCGCAAGGGCGCAGGCGAGAGCGTGGTGCTGACCAGCTTTGACAGCCCCTATCTGGACCTGGGCGCCCTGGCTACCGCGGGGGTTTGTATCTTTGGTATGCTACTCATGCGGGATTTTGGCCGCCAGTATTATATGCAGACCCCGCCGACCTTTGCGCTGATTTGGGCGCTGGTGGTGATGGGAGGCGCCAGCGCGCTGGCCCTGTGGTTTTGGGTCACGCTGTGGAAGCGGATCAAACGCCGGGAGGTCTGGCGGCATACGCTGAGCTGTAAGATCATTTGCTGGTTTAAAAAACTGGCGCAGAAATGGCGCGAGGTGTATAATGGGCAGCCCCGGCAGATTCGGGTGATCCTGGCCTTTGTGGCCGTTGGCATTTTAGAGATCATTGTGCTGTTCATGCTCAATAGCTTTTTAATGTTGCTGGCGCTGATCGTAACCGCGGTGGTGCTGTTTATCCACCTGCGTAACGAGCGCTTTGGCCAGGAGCTGTTGGATGGGGCCGAGCGGGTTCGTCAGGGGGATTTCTCCCAGCCCATCCCCGAGGAAGGCCCCAGAGAGGTCGCCGCGCTGGCGCAGAACATCAACCACATTGCCGAGGGCTTTAAGGCCGCGGTGGATGGGGAGGTGCGGGCAGAGCGCATGAAGGCCGAGCTGGTAACCAACGTCTCCCACGACCTGAAAACGCCGCTGACCAGCATCATCGCCTATGTGGACCTGCTGCAAAAAGAAGAGCTGCATAATGAAAAGGCCAGCGAATATGTGGCGGTACTGGCGCAAAAGAGCGCGCGCCTGAAAGTGCTGACAGAAGAGCTGTTTGAGGCGGCGAAGGCGGCCAGCGGCAATATCGAGGTACATCTGGAAAGGCTCGATATCAATGCGCTGCTGCGCCAGGGCGTGGGCGAGCTGCAGGATAAGATCGACCGCAGCGGACTGGACTTTAGAATCTATTACCATGAAGCGCCCGTTTGGGTGGAGGCGGACGGCAAACTGCTGTGGCGGGCGATGGAAAACCTGCTGGTCAACATCGTTAAATACGCGCTGCCGGGCTCGCGCGTGTATGTCCGCACCTATCTGGAGGATGGGAACGCCACGCTGGAGATGAAAAATATCTCAAAATATGAGTTGAACATTCCACCAGAGGAATTGATGGAGCGCTTCAAGCGGGGCGACGCCTCGCGCAATACCGAGGGCAGCGGGCTGGGGCTGGCTATCGCGCGCAGCCTGATGGAACTGCAAAAGGGCCGCCTGCTTTTGGAGATCGACGGGGACCTGTTTAAGGCTTATTTGGTTTTGCCTCAGTGCCCGGAACGGCCTGCGCCGGAGCAGCCGAAAGGAGAGGTAGAGCGATAGCCTGCGCGCGGGCGCAGGTTGGGCCCTGGGCCCCGGCGTTTCAAGCACTGCCAAAATATGATATACTAACTTGAGAAAACGACAGCGGAGAAAAGGTTATTATGGCACTGTTCAAAAGAAAAGGGATCATTAGAAGGCTGCTGGGCTGGATTTTGATCTTGGTTCTGATCCTGGGCGGGATCAATTTATATGTGATTTTTAAAGTCAAAGGGCGCATCGTGCCGCTGGAACAGGCGGCCGGCATCAAGGCCGATTGCGTACTGGTGCTGGGCGCCGGCGTGCGGGGAGATGGAGCGCCTACTCCCATGCTGAAAGACCGGCTGACCCAGGGCATCGCTCTCTATCAGGTCGGCGCCAGCGACCGGCTGCTGATGAGCGGGGACCATGGCACCCCGGAGTACGACGAGGTAAACGCCATGAAACAGTTCGCCGTCGACAGCGGCGTCCCCTCGGAAAAGGTGTTTATGGACCATGCGGGCTTTTCAACCTATGAAAGCGTGTACCGCGCGCAGGCCGTATTCCAGGCCAAGAAGGTGATCATCGTATCCCAAGGCTATCACCTGTACCGGGCGCTGTACGTAGCCGACGCCCTGGGGCTGGAGGCCTATGGCGTAACAGCGGATCTGCAGCCTTACCAGGGGCAGTGGGCCCGCCAGGGGCGGGAGGCGCTTGCCCGGGTCAAAGACTTCTTCTTCGGCCTGTTCAAACCGGCGCCCACCTATCTGGGGGAGGCCATCCCCGTCAGCGGCAATGGGGACGATACCGCGGGATAGCGTAAAGATATGTTTTAGAGGCGCTGAGAGTTCGCTCTCAGCGCATTTTTTATATCTGTGAATTGAAGTTGTATGATTTAGACGAATTGTTGAGGCCATCATTCTACCTAAAACGTATTAGCAATAGCCTACGAAGGAATAATGAAGTAAAAATAAAATAATTTTGTGTAAAAATATTGCCCTAGAAAATCGAATGAATTGGTTGTAAATTTGAATAAAAGGTACAAATTGTAAATTATGTAAGAATATATACAACATGTCGATATATTTGCAGATGGTTGAGCAATAGGGAGAGATTCGCGGTGTGTTCCTTGTTAGAGAAGGGGCCGCTACTTCGCAGTTCTGGCCCCTTTTCGACGGGCAGCGACCTGATGAGTAAGACTACAAATACCGCCTGATGAATTATACAAATAAATAGCGTTATATCAGAGAATATGTAGATGTGAAATCACACAGGGTTCTATAATTTAGAAATGGAACGCCTGTATGATTTATAATCAGCTCGTAAGAGCGAAAAGGGGGAACATACATGTCAAAACGTAACTCTGTCGTCTTTTGTCTACTGTTGGTCGTGGCGATGGCATTCTCAATGGTAGGATGTTCTTCTGGGCCGGCAGACAGTTCTGCCAGTTCGGCTCCGTCGGGTGATGCGTCCACATCGGCCGGTACGGACAATGCTGAACCGGTAACCTTGGAGTTCTGGGATATGGCTTGGGGCCAGGCAGAAAAATATCCGCCGGCAGCCGAGGCCATCATTGAGAAGTATACCTCCGAGGTAGCGCCTAATGTTTCTATCAACTACACAAACTTACCCTGGACAAGCTGGTTTGAGCAGTATTCAACTGCTGTAGCCTCCAATGGTGCGCCTGATGTAGCCATCGGCGGCGGATTCATGCCATTCCAATTCGCGGTAAACGACGAAGCGGCCGATATCAGCTGGATCGTTGACGAGTGGAAAAAGGAAGGCACGGATGACGACTTCCTTGAGGGCATGCTGGATTATTATGTATACCATGATAAGGTAGTAGGCATCCCCTTTAACTACGACCCGCGTGCGACCTATTATCGTGCGGACATGCTGGAAGAAAAAGGCTTGCAGTGCCCCACTACTTATGATGAGTTCATTAGTGTGACAAAGCAGATGACGGATCGTGACAAGGGGATCTACGGGTTTGCGTTCGGAGTCGTTTCGGACTCTGCCGGACCGTTCAGCAACTATGCTACTGGCAACGGCGGTATGTTGTACAATGAAGATGGTTCCGCAAACATCAATAACGAACGTAACCTGCAGGTTATGAAATTTTTCCGCACTTTGCTGGATGAAGGCGTATTGCCCGAGGGTATTGAAGGGTATAGCGGACCGGATGCGGTGAAGCTGTTTAATGCCAACCAGGCGGTATTCTGCTACAAGGGCGTAGGTGACTATAAGAACGCCGTGACCACGGACGGATTCACGACGGATCAGGTCAAGATTATGCCTCCGTTGAAATCGCCCTCCGGCGTGCAGAAAGCTCAGCTTTGTGTGAATGGCTACATGGTCTTTGAACAGTCTGATCAGAAGCAGGAAGCGATGAAATTCCTGAAATGGTTCTCTGAGAACAGCCAGGATCTGTGGG
Organism: Luoshenia tenuis; assembly: GCF_014384745.1. NCBI lineage: Bacteria > Bacillati > Bacillota > Clostridia > Christensenellales > Christensenellaceae > Luoshenia > Luoshenia tenuis. Next base: position 230,615 of record NZ_JACRSO010000001.1, on the reverse strand, counting down.
ATTCTGATAAAGGCGCCCAGGACGGTTTCCCGGCACGCCTGAGCTTTATGAATGAGCTGGATGAGTTCCAAAAGGATTATCGCCAGGAAGGGATCACCAAGATCCTCAACAATGGCATCACGCTGTGCTATCCTCTGCTGAGCGGTACGCCCAGTGCGTCCATGGCCGAAGGGCAGAAGTATGATATGATTCTCATGCAGGCTGCGCTGACGATGGATGAAGCGGGTATGAAAAAGACGCTGGAGGATTTGAATACCGAATTCCAGCAGATTATCGACGAGCAAGACTAAACAGCACAGAACAGTTAAAAGCAAAGGGAGGAAGCGGTTAACCGCTTCCTCCCTTTTACTATTTTGCAAGTAGGGGAGATGGTCTACTCTGTGTAGGCCATGTTCGCCGAACGGTTATTTAATACCGCGCTTCCTTAAGCGATGCCCATGCGCTACCAACAGCGCCCGGAAGTCCGGCAGGGCGGCGCGGCCTTCGTCAGTAACGGGTTTTAACCAGCGCCCGGAATTGACCCGCCACAGCACCACGCCGAACCGCACCACGTCGTCCAGATACATCAGGCAGTACATCGCCAAAAAGGGGAGGTGCAGCGCCGCGCCCAGCCCCAACGCGGGCAGGGTAAAGCAGTATAGGCAGACGATCTCCAAGATCGTTCCAAAGGATGAATCGCCGCCGGCGCGGAAACAATCGTTAGAGATCCAGTTGCATGAGCGCAGCGTGGCGAATACCGTATAGATCGCCAGGATGTTCATCCCGTAGTAGAGCGCCTCGCCGCTTAAGCTGAAAAGGCCCAGCAGACCGGCGCGGAAGGGCTGGATGAGCAGGCAGACCAGCAGCGTCACTGCTGGGCAGAGCAGCACGAACCGTTTGGCATCAGTATATCCCTGCAGATGGTTGCCCGAGCCCACCTGTTTGCCGACCATGACGGCCGCAGCACTGGTAAATCCTCTGAAAAAGGCAAAGACCAGCCCTTCCACCACCCGGAACACTGCCAACGCGGCCAAAGCAGCAGCGGGCTGGCGGCCGATAATGGCGTTTAAGATCATATTCCCCACGCCCATGGCCGCCTCATTCCCCACAATAAACGAGCTTTTGGCGAAAAACTGCTTTAAAAATGCCTTGTTCCAGCGGAAATGCTCGCTGAAACGGAACAGATAAGGGTTGCGATCCCACAGGCAGGCCACCACGATAAAACCCAGGTTGACCACACCGGAGATCAGCGTGGCGATGGCGGCGCCCGCAATACCCAGGGCAGGGAAGCCGAGTTGCCCATAGATCAGCACCCAGTTGAGCGCGGTATTGGTCAAAAGTGCGGCGATAGAAGCGTAAAGGGGGATGCGTACCCGCTCGGTAGCGCGCAGCAGGGCGCTCATCCCATAGGCCAGCACCTGAAGGGGATAGTTGAAGCCGACGATGCTCAGGTACAGGGCGCCGGCCTGCTGTATGGGCGCTTTATCCGTATAGACCTGCATGATGGCCTGGGGCGCCAGCACCGCCAGCGCGCCAAAGAGCAGACCGAAAAACATCATACAGCTGATCATCAGGCCATAAGTCCGGCAGATACCCTGTTTGTTGTTGGCGCCCCAATATTGGGCCACAAAGATCACGCCGCCGTGGCAGAACCCAAAATAAGCGCTGAACAACAGGGACATGAACTGTGCGCACAGCCCCACGGCGGCCACCGCAGTCTCCCCCTGGGTGCTGATCATCAGCGTGTCTACGATGCCGGCCGAAGAGATCAGCAGATTTTGCAGTGCCACCGGCAGGCCGATGCGCAGCACGCCATCGTAAAAAGTCCGGTTCCCGAGCAAAGGGGTCTTCATCCCACATACCCTCCTAGTGCTTTAGCGCCGGAGCGCTATCAAAACGTTTTGAGACCAGTAACACTACCATAGCAAGAATGGCGGGCAAAGTCTAGCATTTATGTCTGCTTATTTATGCTTTATGACGATTTTTAAGCAAGAAAAAGGGGCGCGGCGACCAGCCGCGCCCCTCTGTGAAAGCTGTCACTCTCCCGCCGCCACCCGTACCATGGCCTGATGGTCTGAATCCTTCATATTGCGGATATGGGTCTTACTGTTTAAAAAGTGAATGCACACCTGCCCGGTCATCCCATTATCGGGCACGGTTTCATACCCATGGGGCATGCCGTTGGTAGAGCCGGCCACCCAGGTATCTCCGATTTTGACCAATACTGGCCGCCGGTTCCAGGCCCAAACGCCGCCGTAGCTGGCCTTCAAACGCTGGCAATCCTCCTGGGTAGCGGGCTCCACATCGGCATGGTTGCTGCCGCCCACCCGCACCATGGTGTAGGTAATGCCAGTCCACACGTCTTTAACCAGGGCGCTGCCTCCTCGGGGGAAGGCCCTCTCTACCTGGGTAAACCAATCCCACTTTTCGCCGGTCTGCACCGCGGCGGCAGCAGCCTCGGCAGCCTGCGCGGGCGTCAACTTCGGCGCTTTGGGGGCGACGGAACAAGGCGGTCTGCGTTTAGCGGCATTGCTGTAGAGAAAGGCCGCGGTCTCGGGGCCCACGGAGCCATCCACCGTCAGGCCGTTGGCGTCTTGAAAGGCGCATACCGCATCCACTGTAAGCAGGCCGTAATAGCCCGTGATTTTGTAATTATAATAGCCCAGATCCCGCAGGCGCATTTGCAGGTTCAAAACGCCGTCCCCCTGGCTGCCGTTATTAAAGATCTCCTGCTGCGTTTCCGGCGCGGCCACGGCACCGCACGGAAAGACATTTATCACACCCAGGCATAAAAGCAGCGCCAGGCTGATCCACCATTTTACAGCATTTTTGCGCACGCCGTTGCCCCCCTTGCTTTTTTTTCTAAAGTCATTTTATCACGCTTTTTTTAACTTATGCAATCCCCTGTGAAAGTATGGACAGCGACGCGATAAAAGGGATACAATATATACATGTATGGCTATAGACCATAGGGGATAGAGGAGGCGCAAAAATGCAGTGTGGCTGCCCCCATTGTGGGGATTTGATGGCTCAGGTACCCAAGGGCATGAACAGCTATTGCATCTGCCCGCAGTGCGGGCATACCTGCAACGCCTGCATGGGCACGGGCCAGAGCGTGCGTGCACCCAAGGTAGGCAAACTACAGCTCTCCCGCGAATTGCGGGAGTACCTTGAACATGAATTTGACGACGAGGCTTGACTTTCAGGAAAGAGGGGGAATAAAAAATGGCACTACTTACGCGCGCGTACTTAAAAGAGCATACCCCGCAGGGCATCGCGGTAGGGTCGCTGAAACAATACCCGGAGAAGGTGCTGCAGATCGGCGAGGGCAACTTTATGCGCGGTTTTGTGGATTGGATGATCGACGGGCTGAACCGGCAGGGCCTTTTTAACGGCAGCATTCTGGTGGTGCATCCTACGCCCCGGGGCCACGCAGCGCAGCTGGACGCCCAGGATGGATTGTATTCACTGATCCTGCGCTCGCGCATCGATGGCCAGGTGCGGGACGACCGCCAGATCGTGACCGCTATCGACCGGGCGCTGGACCCATATCAGCAGTATGAAGCGTTTTTGGCCAGCGCGCGCCAGAAAGAGATGCGCTTTATCTTTTCCAACACCACGGAGGCCGGCATTGCCTACGTGGCGCAGGCCAGGCCGGATGCCTGCCCGGAGAGCTTCCCGGCCAAGCTGGCTATCTGGCTGTATGAGCGCTACCGGGCTTTTGGCGGCGCACAGGATAAGGGAATGGTGGTCATCCCTTGCGAACTGATCGAGCAAAACGGGCAGAAGCTGCGGCAGATCATCCTGCGCCATGCCAAGGATTGGGGGCTGGAATCTGGGTTTGAAAGCTGGATCACATCTGCCTGCACGTTTTTGGATACTTTGGTAGACCGCATCGTCACCGGTTACCCGGCCGCCGAGGCAGAGAGCCTGCAGGCCGCCTGGGGCTATGAGGACCGCATGATCGATACCGGCGAGATCTTCCACTTTTTCGCCATCCAGGGGGACGCAAGCTGGGACGAGGAGCTGCCGCTGGTCAAAGGCGGTTATAACGTGGTGTGGGCCCGGGATATCGCGCCCTATCGGGACAGGAAGGTGCGCCTGTTAAACGGCGCGCATACCATGAGCGTGCTGGCCGCCTACCTGGGCGGGCTGGATATCGTGGGCGAGATGGTGGCCGACGGGGACTTTGGCGCTTTCCTGCGCAGCGGCCTTTATCAGGAGATCATCCCGGGGGTCGCGCTGCCGCTGGAGGAAAAACAGGCCTTTGCGGACGCGGTGCTGGAGCGCTTCTCCAACCCCTTTATGAAGCATAAGCTGCTGGATATTTCCTTAAACTCGGTATCCAAGTTTAAGGTGCGCAATCTCCCCTCTATCAAGGCGGCGCTGGAGCGGGGGGAGACGCCCCGCCGGCTCTTGCTGGCGCTGGCCGCGCTTTTTGCCTTCTACCGGCCGGCCAGGCAGGCGGATGGCGCGTTCTTTGGCCGCCGCGCAGGAGGGGATGAGTATCCCATCAGGGACGATCAGGAGATATTGCAGGCTTTTGCCGAAGCCTGGGCGGCGTATGACGCCAATGCTGACGCGGCCGCACTGGTCCGCGCGCTGTGCGCCCGTGCGGATTTCTGGGGCGAGGATCTGACGCGTCTGCCCGGTTTGACGGCGGGCGTGACCGAGCAGCTGCAGACCATACTCGATAAGGGTACGCGCGCGGCCTGCGCGGCGCTGAAATAGGAGGGGCTCATGCAAGATTTTATCCGCATCCACCCGCAGGATAACGTGGCGGTGGCCCTGCAAGCACAGCAGGCAGGGCAGAGTTTTATGGGGGTGACGGCGCTGCAGGGCATCCCTGCCGGGCATAAGATGGCGCTTAAACCCATCGCCGCGGGGGAAAAGATCATCAAATACGCCAGCCCCATCGGCGTAGCCACGGCAGATATTCCCGCCGGCGCGTGGGTGCATACCCATAACGTGAAAACACTGTTGGACGGGACGCTGGAATACAGCTATCAGCCGCAGCCTTCAGCCTTTCACCATCAGGATACCGGACGCACCTTTATGGGATATCGGCGGGCGGATGGGCGTGTAGGCATCCGCAACGAGATCTGGATCATCACGACGGTGGGCTGCGTCAACACCTCGGCCGCGCGCCTGGCAGAAAAGGCGCGCCAGCGCATAGCCGGCACCAGCATCGAGGGCGTCTATACCTTCCCGCATCCCTATGGCTGCTCTCAGATGGGGGAAGACCTGAAGCTTACCCAAAAGCTGCTGGCGGCATTGTGCCGCCATCCCAACTGCGCGGGCGTATTGGTGATGAGCCTGGGGTGTGAGAATAACCACCTGGGCGTGTTTAAAGAGGTGCTGGGGCCGGTGGATGAGAGCCGGGTCAAGTTCCTCATCGCCCAAGAGGTTGAGGACGAAGTGGAAGCGGGCCTGGAGCTGATCGATGAGATGATCGCATCCGCCCGGGAGGACCGGCGCGAGCCCATCCCGGTCAGCGAGCTGTGCGTAGGCCTTAAGTGCGGCGGTTCCGATGGGTTTTCGGGCATTACCGGCAACCCCTTATTAGGAGATTTTTCGGACCGGCTGTGCGCCGCGGGCGGCACTACGGTGATGACCGAGGTGCCCGAGATGTTCGGCGCGGAGACCCTGCTGATGAACCGGGCCAAGGATGAGGCGACCTTCCATAAGGTCGTGGATCTGATCAACGGCTTTAAAGAATACTTTATCCGCCACGGCCAAGTGGTGTACGAGAATCCCTCGCCAGGCAATAAGGAGGGAGGGATCACCACCCTGGAGGATAAATCGCTGGGCTGCACGCAAAAGGGCGGATCTTCCCCTGTGGTAGACGTGCTGGGCTTGGGCGAGCACGCCCGGGAGCACGGCCTCAATCTGCTGGACGGCCCGGGGAACGACCTGGTAGCCGTCACCATGCTGACCTGCGCCCACGCGCACCTGATCCTGTTTACCACCGGCCGGGGTACCCCCTTTGGCGCGCCGGCGCCCACGGTCAAAGTGGCCACTAATTCGGCCATGGCCGCCCGAAAGAAGGGGTGGATCGACTTTGACGCCGGACTTCTGCTGGATGGGCATAGCATGGATGAAGTGGGCGCGGCCTTTTTTGACTATATTATCGCCCTGGCCAGCGGGGAGACAGAAACCCGCGCCGAGCGCAACGGTTACCGGGAGATCGCCCTGTTTAAAGGCGGGGTCACGGTATAAAGCGCTTTTTGAATCGAATATAAAGAGAGATAAAGCAAGAAGGAGTGGAGAACCATGGCTGTATTACAAAGTAAAGAGGCGATTTGCAAACGGGTGGATGAGGCTGTGAAAAATGTTTGGGTGACCGATGTACATACCCACCTTTACCCGCCGTCCTTTGGGGACATCCTGCTGTGGAACGTGGATGAACTGCTGACTTATCATTATTTGGTGGCGGAGACCTTCCGCTATATCGACATGGATTATGACGCTTTTTGGGCGCTGAGCAAGCGCGAGCAGGCGGACCTGATCTTTAAGACGCTATTTATCGACCATTCTCCCATCAGCGAGAGCTGCCGCGGGGTGCTCACAGTGCTGCAAAAGCTGGGGCTGGACCCGGCAAGCCGCGACCTTGCCGCCTGGCGGGAGTATTTTGATCAGCTGACCGTTGAAGACTATACGGATAAGGTGTTTGAACTGGGCCGCATCAAACGGGTGGTAATGACCAATGATCCCTTTGACGACCTGGAGCGCCCCCACTGGGAAAAGCCGCAGACGGACGCGCGCTTTTTAGCCGCGCTGCGCATCGATCAACTGCTGCTGCACTACCCTGAAAACTGGGAGAAGATCAAGGGCTGGGGCTATGATGTGGATGCGGAACTCTCTATTAAGGCCGTGATCGAGGTGCAGCGCTTCCTTCGGGATTGGGCGGTGCGCATGCAGGCCCAGTACATGGCTGCCAGCCTGCCGCCGGCCTTTAAGGTGCCGGATAACACCCTTTGCGCCCGGCTGGTGGAGCAGGCGGTGCTGCCGGTCTGCCGGGAGATGAACATCCCCTTTGCGATGATGATCGGCGTGAAGAAACTGAGCAACCCCGACTTGCAGTTGGCCGGCGATTCTGAGGGCAAGGGCGATATCGATACGGTGGAGTATCTGTGCCGGACCTATCCCCACAACAAATTCCTTTGCACCATGCTGGCAAGGGAGAACCAGCACGAGCTGGCCGTTGCCGCCCGTAAATTCCGCAACCTTCTGGTCTTTGGCTGTTGGTGGTTCCTAAACAACCCCAGCCTTATCGAGGAGATGACCCGTATGCGCATTGAGCTGCTGGGCCTGAGCGTCGTGCCCCAGCACAGCGATGCGCGGGTGCTGGATCAGCTGATCTACAAATGGACCCACTCGCGCCGGATCATCGCCAAGGTGCTGCGGGATAAGTATTGCGACCTGTACGACACCGGCTGGCGCGTGACGGATGAGGAGATCGACCGGGATGTGGATAAGCTCTTCGGCGGCGCGTTTGACGATTTCCTGGCCTTGCAGCTATAATAGAGCGGCATGCGTTAATAAAGAAAGGGGCATTGTAAAATGGCAAAAAATCCTATTGTGACCTTTGAGATGGAGGATGGCGGCCGTATCGAGGCGGAGTTGTACCCCGAGGTCGCGCCCAACACGGTCAATAACTTTATTTCATTGGTGAAAAAGGGCTTTTACGACGGATTGATCTTCCACCGCGTGATCCCCGGTTTCATGATCCAGGGCGGCTGCCCGGATGGCACCGGCATGGGCGGACCGGGCTACAGCATCAAGGGCGAGTTCAAACTGGGCGGCGTGGAGAACGATTTGAAGCACACCCGCGGCGTGCTCTCCATGGCCCGCGCCATGATGCCGGACTCTGCCGGCTCCCAGTTCTTCATCATGGTGGCAGATGCGCCCCATCTGGATGGGCAATACGCGGCCTTTGGCAAGGTGACCAAGGGCATAGAGCAGGCCGATAAGATCGTCAACCAGCCCCGGGATATGCGCGACCGGCCCCATGAGGACCAGCGCATCCGTAAAGCTACGGTAGAGCTTTTTGGCGAAAGCTATCCGGAGCCGGAAAAGGTCGGAGAATAGGCTGATTACAATATCAGTAAAAAGGCGCTGCCGCAATTGCGGCAGCGCCTTTTATACAACTAAAGGTCGTACAAACTAAAATCCAATAGAAGTAAAAAAGAGGTAAAAACCTCTTCTTTACCGATACTAACATTTTTTCAATCCTCAGGCCAAAACGACCGACGTTAAAATTATAGCACAGTAGAATAAGTTTTGCACCCAGCGTATGGTTTAGATCCATTCTATAGACAGGTTTTCTAGTGATAGGAGCACAAAGGAATTTAACAATGAATGTACCCGAAAAGTTAATGGCCGATCAGCACTGCAAGCGTTAATAAATGAACTATAAAAGAGCAAAATTCCATTAGATCATGGAAGCTGATAGTTTCTTTCATTAACGCAACCTCCTTTCTGCAATTGCTGTCGCTTTCCGAGGTGCCACGTCCTTTTGCAATTCTTGAGACCATTATAGCATGTACACATTAGATTGGTCAAATAAATTTACATATACTAACATTGAATACTTAATTTTATTTGATTTAGGATATATCTCTACGATGCATACCTCCGACTGCTTGCTTCAGTATTGCCAGAGAAAGCAACCTGGTATGCGAACATGCGAGGCAGTTTTGTTGGAAATTTTGTGCCATATATTTTTGTTTTATATGTCAAAGAAAGCGGGCAAGCTCCTCTGGCGTTGGGGGCTGAAAAACGCGGATGTAAGCGTTCATCTCGGTGGTAGGAATGTAGAATGTCCCCTCTGGCTGCAAGCGGTTGCGCTCATCCAATCGCCGGTACAGTTCATCTATGGGCACGTCCATATAATGCAAACGGCATTGGGCACCCAGGCTGAGAGCCATTTGCCGGAGCGCCTCTCGTTCCTGCACGGCCCAAAAGCCAAAGTCTAAAATAACGTTACATCCCAGCATCAGCGCTTGCCGCGCCACATCCAGCATGATGGCCTCAATCTGGCTGTGCTTACGGTCATGATCGGGATGTCCCGCGTCATCGTCGAACAGCTTCAGATACCAGGCGTCTGGCGTGAGCAGCAGAGCGTTTGCCGTAGCGGCAAGCCCGCGGGCGTAAGTAGTCTTGCCGCTACAGGGCAGACCTACCATTAAGTGCAATACAGCCATTATATCCTCCCTGGGGCGTACAATGCGCAGTAAAAAAATCCAAACGCTGTGAAGAGCGCTCAGCCTTACTCGCAGTCGTAACCCTCCGGATCCCAGGTTGCTAGAGTATTGACGAAAGCGTCCGGCGTAGCGGGTACCCGGTCCAATACGCCGACCAGTGGATCGTGTGTTTGCAGCATCCAATCATTTAGCTGACGGGAAAGCGTATCATGAACCTCGCTGTAGCGCGGGTTATCCGCTAAGTTGTGCCCCTCTGCCGGATCGATCATCAGATTATAGAGCTGCTCGCGCGGGCGTACCAGGTTTAAAAAGCCTGCGCGCATCAGATCGCTCTTGCTGGGGCAGTTGTCGATATTGGCGGGGACATACTGGTTATGATAATCGTAGTAACGGATCAGCTTATAGCGCTGCGTACGGATCGCGCGGATAGGTTCGTAAGCGGCGTGATAAGTCACTTCGGAGAAGAGCTCATTTCGCACCTGCGCTTGCACGTCCTGCAGGATCGGGACCAGCGAGTATCCTTGCAGCCAATCGGGGCTGGGGATACCGGCTAGCTGGCAAAGGGTGGGATACAGGTCAAGATGGGATACCAGTGAATCGGATACCTGTCCGTTAGCCGGCGCGCCAGGCACGCGCAAAATCAGGGCAACGCCCGTGCCGGAATCCGTCAGGTTGCATTTCATATGCGGCATGGCCAGGCCATGGTCCGTAGTAAAGATCACGATGGTGTTATCCGCCCGGCCGGAGCGCCCTAGCGCAGCGAGCACCTGCCCCACGCACTCGTCTACAATGCGGGCGGAATAGATATAATTGGCCATATCTTCCCGGTTTTCCCGCGTGTTGGCGATGGGAAACGGGGGCAAAACATAATCGGGGTCTATATCCGCGGGGTGCTCGGGATAGATGCGGTGGGTATTGCTCATGCCAAAGGACAGGAAAAAGGGTTTATCGCCCGCTTCATGTTCAATATAATTTGCGGCCAGGCGGGCGTTTTGACGGTCAGAAACCTCTTTGGGAACGCTGGTTTTTTCCTCGCGGCGGGTGACTACGCCATCCCTTGCCGCACGGATGCCCAGATCATCCGCGGCCAGAATGCGGCTGTAACCGATCATGGCGGAATCCGGCGCCTCGTGCTGCACGCCGCAAAGCAGGCTTTCGTATCCATTATCGCGGAAATAGGAGGCCATATGCCTGCTGTAATCATTCATTTGAAAGCCGCGGTGGGCCAGGCCCAACATGCCGGTGCAATGCGGAGCCATGCCCGAAAGCAGGCCTGCCCGGCTGGGCGAACAGGTGGGCGCGCTGCAGTGCGCATTGGTAAACAGCACGCTTTCCCGGGCGAAAGCCATCAGGTTCGGCGTAGGGATGTGGTAACCATAGGGCTCAAAATATCTGCCGCTGTCATGGGTATGGATATAGAGGATATTGGGCCTTTCCATTAAACCAGCCTCCTTTTAAATTGATTAGTGGTTGCACGCTAGACATATTTCTTTCATCATATACAATGTGTACGGTATGTGCAAGCGCGGCCCAGCCGCGAACGCCGGATAAAAAACGGACGCCGTAAGGCGTCCGCTTGGTTACTCAAATTTTGCGCAGGCCGTGGCAAAATTGCGGATATCTTTCCACAACAGTGCGCCCCACATGGGTGTGCGCTGCATATGGCAGATTCTGCGGTTTTGCAGATCGGCGATCACAGGCAGCTCAAAGGCCGCGTAGTGCTTGGGCGGAATCTGCAGCGCCAGATCGACTGCGTCCTGTCCCACTGCGTTGCTGGCGGCAATGGCAAAGCTGCTAACGCCGGTCTGGAAGCCGCGCGGCAGGCCCTGATATATCTTGAGGGCATGCTTGATGCAGGCGTCGGAATAGGCGCGCAGCGTTTGGGCGTCTAGCTTTTCAAAAGAGGAGAGAAAAACATATTTTTTCATTTTGGAAGCGCCCCATTTGATTTTGAACTCCTCCGAATAATACATCCAGGCGTTTAGCTCAGGCACGAACTGGCCGATGCCCAAGCGCCCTTCAAGCAGCGAGCGGTAATCCTCAAAAGGCATGGCTCCATTAGACGTCGCCTGAGTGATAGGGCTAGGCTGAGGAAAGGGCTCCGCCGGTTGTGGTGCAGGCTGGGAAGCGGCGGTGCTACCCTGTGCGGCCGTGCCGCAAGCTGGGCAAAACTTCCCTCCGTCGGGGATCTGTGTTCCACATTTATAACAAAACATCCTTAGGCCTCCTGATTATGGATTATTTGTATATTCTCATTATAACCCACTGGGGAAAGGGAATACAACCCGTAATCAGTCTAGAAAGCGGAGCGAGCGGTATACGATTACACCCTAACTCTTCTTAAAAACGAAAGACCGATCTAAAGATTAGATAAAGTGCCGCATTTATGTTACAATAGAACACAATGGGTGGGGAGGTTGGGGAAGTGACGAAACGGATACTTAAAATTCTCTATGCGATAGAGAATTGCCAGGTGCTAAGCGCGATCAAAAAAGGATTCTTATTGATCATTCCCATCGTGCTGACCGGGTCTTTTGCCTTGTTGTTGCTCAATCTGCCAATACCGGCCTATCAAGGCTTTTTAGAAAGCTTTTGCGGCGGCCTTGTGCCGGTTCTTTTACAGTTCATCATTGATTCCACTACCGGTTTTTTATCCCTCTATTTAACGCTGGCCATCAGCTATTTTTATACGGCGCCCTTTGCTGGGGAAAACTTTGTCGTGCGTATCGTGGCCATGGTTTCCGCCTGCGCCTGTTTCATCGTATCCCTGGGTGGGGAGAGCGGCACGCTGTCGCTGGAAAGCTTTGGCACCATCGGCGTATTTACGGCAATGCTTTGCGCTATCCTCGCTACACGTCTGTTTTTTGCGCTTAACCGCTTGGTTTACCGCCGTTACCGCTCCTATGCGGCTGGAAACGATATCCATTTCCGCAGCTCTATGGCGGCAATATTGCCGGTGGCCGTTTGCGTTACGGTGTTTGCCCTAGGCAACCTGCTGCTGCAGATATGCTTCCATGAGGGAAACCTCAACGATTTGATCAGCGGGCTGCTTTTCCGGGCCTTTGGCGGGCTGCGCTATGAGCCGGCAAACGGTTTAGTGTTTCTCTTTTTATTGGATCTGCTTTGGGCCCTGGGCATCCATGGGGGCAATGCGCTGGACCCGGTGGCGCAAACGGTATTTGCCGGTGCGGGCGCATCGACCACGGTGATCACCAAGTCCTTTTTGGATAACTTTGCCGTGATCGGCGGCAGCGGCGCTACGCTCTGCCTGCTGCTGGCGATGCTGATCGCCTCACGTCAAAAGGGTAACCGCCAGTTAGCCTATTCGGCTACGCCGCTGGCGCTGTTCAATATAAATGAGATTCTGGTCTTCGGCCTGCCTATCGTCTTAAATCCCATACTGTTCATACCCTTTATCCTAACGCCGCTGCTTTCCATGCTGGTGGCCTATGGGGCCGTGATGCTGGGCTTGATGCCGGTGGCGGCCCAGGCGGTAAACTGGACCACCCCGGTGTTTTTCAGCGGCTACCTGGCCACCGGCTCCTTTAGCGGGGTGGTGGTGCAGTTGGTGATCGTAGCGCTGGGCACGCTGTTATATATCCCGTTTGTGCGCCTGTCCGAGCGCATCCAGGAAGGGCGGGAGGACTATTTGATCGGCGAGTTGACCCGGGATTTTCGCAAACGGATGGAAAACGGCGAACACATGAATTATTTAGAGCGCTATGACAGCCTGGGGATCATCGCCAAAGGCCTGGCCTCTCAGCTGCGCGCGGATGTGGATGCCAACAGGATACCGATGTGCTATCAGCCCCAGGTCAATGCGCAGGGGCACGTGATCGGCGCGGAGGCGCTTTTGCGCTGGCAGTATAATGGAAAGCCGGTTTTTCCGCCGCTGGTCGTCGCATTGGCGCAGGAGGACGGCTGCTTTCAAAAACTGACGTGGTGCATATTGGACACTGTGTGCCGGGATATTGCGCCCCTGCGAGAACGCTTTGGCCCCAACATCCATGTTTCAGCCAATATCGTCGCCCAACAGTTAGATGACCGGGCGATGGCAAGGCGGATCATCCAGCTGGCGGAGCATGCAGGTGTAAGCGGCAGTTTGGTGCTGGAGGTAACGGAGGAGACATCGCTTGTGAATCTACCCAATATCGCCTCCAATATCGAGCTGCTGGGCGTTAGCGGCATTCAGCTGGCGATCGACGATTTTAGCATGGGGCAGACGTCGCTAAGCTATTTGCGCAGCAACCACTTCCATTTTGTGAAGCTGGATGGCGGCCTGGTGCGCCAAGTGGTGGAAAACCAGCGCTCCCGGGAGATCATCGGTTCCATCGTTACCCTGGGGCACAGCCTGGGGTTTCAGGTCATTGCAGAGTTTGTTGAGAATGAAGCGATTCAGGATGAGCTGCTGAAGCTGGGGATTACCCTTTTTCAGGGTTATCTGTATGGACCGGCGGTTCCGCTTGAGAAACTGCTGGCGCTTGAACCAGGACAAAGAATAATGAGCTGACGCGGCCATGGGCCCCGTACGCCATAACATAAGCCCGCCCCGGTAGCTGCTATTGGGGCGGGCTTTCGCTTTTTATTTACCCGATGTTCCATCACTGGAAAACTGGACGGCAAATCGTCTTTGCGTATCCCGTACCAGCGCCTGTGCCTGGCTGGCAACGCATTCCCGCACGGTAGCGGGCAGGCCGGGGTCGGAACACAAGGCGATCTGTTCCTCCAAAACCCGTAGGCGGGAGCGCAGCCCGAGTGGCGAACGGGAAGCGGTCTGCATCAGAGAGCCCTTCCGGAGGCGGTAAACATACAAGCTCTCGTATAAATGGCGTGTACGCCGGGCTTTGAGCAGCGCGTTGAGGGTAAAGATCTCGTCTTCGTTAATGATGCCCTCTTCAAAGTGCAGCCCGGTTTGCAGCAAAAATTTGCGGCTCAAACACAAGGCCCAGACCATGCAGCGGTAATCTCCCACCCGGTACATATCCACAAACATGTCTCCGCCGTCCATAAGTCCTGGATGTTCGCGCTGCCTGCGCCACGCCTGGGGGGAGCCATCACCCATGGTCCAGCCATCTTTTTCGGGCAGTATATCGAACTCAAAGCACAGCAGATCCAGCATTCCGGAGGACATGGCTGCATACATACGCTGCAGGGCCTGCGGCTTTAAAACATCATCGCTGTCTAAAAAGGCGATATAGCGCCCGCGGGCTGCCGCGAGTCCTACGTTGCGCGCGTTGGAAAGCCCGCGATCCATTTGGTGAAAAACCTGCATCCTGGCGTCTTGCTGGGCGTATCGATCCAGCAGCTCCCCCGATCCATCGGTAGAGCCATTATCGATGCAGATCAGCTCAAAATCATCTAATGATTGGGTCAGCGCGCTGTTTAGACATTCATCCAGGTAATCCCGCGTATCGTGCACGGGGAGAATGACGGAAAACAAGGGTTCGTTCATCTTCATCGCAACCTTTTTGCTTTAGTGTATGTAGAAGGGGGCGGGGGCGTGAGGCAGTTGCGCATGCGTGAACGGCCGGCCGAACACCAAAGACCGGCAGGGCGGGCCATGGCGCCGCGCGATCTGCGCAGCCTTTGCCATTGCCGCCCTGCCGGTTCTATCCTTTAGGAGGGGATAAGGCTATGAAACTTACTTTTTATATCCGCACTTCGGGCATACGCCGTTTTGGTTCAGCGCAATACCGCACAGCGGACAGCGGGCGATATCGTTATGGGTTTCAAATTCGGCGCAAGCCGCATTGACGCCGCTGGTGAAAGTGATCTTGGCGATGTTCAGTTTATCCTTGAGTAGATCGTACACGATCTTGATCATACCCTCAACGGTCATAGTTTCCTTGGTTACGACCAGACGGCAATCCGGGTAGGCGGTGGCAAGCTCGGTCTTAAAGGCGGGGCCCTTCATCTTATTGGTCGGCGCGCCGTCTTTTATGCCCTGCTTTTCGTACACATCAAGTATTGCGGGCAGCAGCGGGTCATCTTCGCGCAGGATTAATGCGTGGTCAAAGTTTTTCAGCACTTCCCAGGCCGTCTTTTGAATCTCGTTACAGGGGAAAACCATATTGACGCCGGGTTCGACGGAATCTTCCACCTCGATGGTTAAAGACCCTGTGTGGCCATGCAAATACTGGGCCTCTCCTTTAAACCCGTAAAACCGGTGCGCGTACTGCAGTTCCAGATTCGTAATACTTCTCATCATCGTTCTCCTTTTTTATTAATTTACGGGAGGGTATCCTGCCCCCGTATGTGCACAAAACTAAAATCGTTGGGAGGATGTAGCCTTCGCGGGATGTTCATTGAGAGGGAAAAGCGGAATATCTTTGTCTTCTATACTATAGAGGGGTTCGGTCGTCAATGTTTTTATGGCCGAAAGATAATGAAGCGTCTATCTCAACCAAAGGACTGTTGCTTTTACCATAGTTATAAAGAATAAATTTGATATAAAATATTTAATGATATTTAATATCTGTTTAAAACATATCAAATAAAGTTACAGTTGTCAATACTTTCTTGGTACAAGAAATAAATAAACCAAACGGCTTTGGGGTGGACCCGGCCTTTTTACGCAAAGAAAAGCCGAAAGCCGGGCGTGTTTGGGCAAAGGATGTAAAAAATAACCGGCAACCCATTATGGATTACCGGTTGTCGGAAGATGCTGGTAAAAGGTTTGAAGAAAATCAGGATAGATCGCCATCGCTGGCAGATACAATACCTTCTTCTTTATCGTCATCATGGCGCAGCTCGGGCTCTTGGATACGGCTGATAACGACGATCGCCGTAATAAACAGGGCAAAAGCAAAGGCAAAGGGCAAACGGCGGTCAATACTTGAAAGCCAGCCTGCGAAATAGCCGAAGGGAGAAGAAAAGGCAATGGTAAAGGCCATGATCAGGGCATTGATCCGGGCCCGTTCTTTTGGATTGATATTCAGCTGCAGCAGCGCGTCCTTTCGAGGGGTTATCAGGGCGCTTGCTACCGCGCCCACCAGGATATAAATCATGACGAAGAATACATTCTCTGCCGGCGCCAATATCAGCAAAACGGAAGCAATTGCGTGAAGTACCAGCCCGGCCCATATAGGCGCTTTAAATTTCATCGAATCCATACGGTGTTGAATCCCGATTAAAAAGATCAACATGACCGTTGCGTTTAAAATGGGGAACAACGCCAGGTAACTATCCGGCAGCCCCAGTTTTTGCGTTGCATATAGACTAAAGAAGTTTACGCTGACCATGTTGGTGATATATAAGATGACAAAGACGGCGATCACCTTCATGATCTCCCTGTTTTTCAGTACCCGGGGCACCAAGTGTTTGTATTCAAACAGGATCTTGGCAAATGATTGGTTCTTTGTTTCCGCCATCCGGGCCTGCCCCTGCCGGGTTTCTTTACAATGCCTGTAGGTGATCAAAATTTTGATCATCATATTGATCGAAAATACCAGATATAAGACCCGGACGACGGGGACGACCGAAAACGCATTGATAAACAAGCCCGAGATCGGTGCGAAGAATACGGCGATCAAACCGCCGATATTGCACCAGGTATAGATGCCAACAAGGTCTTTAGCGTCGGCGTCCTCAATCAGCAGGCAATACCATGCGGTTTGGTTGATCTGTTCAAAGCTGTTGAAGAGAACGGCGATCAAAAACATCCAAAAGTTGTTGGAAACGGCCCAGATCAAACAGGCCACACCCCAGCCGAAAAAGTCGCCCATCATGGTGGTGAACTTGCGCCCCAGCTTATCGGTGAGGATACCGCCGCAAAAGGAAAAAAACACCTGGACGAACATGGCGATCGATAAGATCAAACCGATCTGCACGTCCGTTACGCCCAGAGTATACATGTATAGCGTGGAGAAGGGGGCGATCAGGTTATAAGGGATCCCCCACAGCGGTTCAATTAAGACCAGTGTGCGTGGGTTACCTTTGTTTCGCCTGAGCAATTCCAAAAGCGGGTGTTTACCCAGTGCCCTTATTTTCTGCATCATCTCTCGCGGCGCCTCCCCTTCGACTTTTATTTTTTCTACGCGGCCCACTTGTTTTTTGCGCCAGCGGCGCGTCGCTTTGCTATGTATGGCGTTTCGGATCGCTAGATACTATTAAAAAATAAGCCCATAAACACCGGTTTCGCTGTGTTTATGGGCTGTCTGCCTTGGTGCGGTCAGTGGGACTTGAACCCACACGTCTCTCGACACGCGCCCCTCAAACGCGCCTGTCTGCCTGTTCCAGCATGACCGCAAGACCATTCCCGCCTCTATCCTACCAGTAGGATAAATTCAGGTAAGAAGCGTTTATAATTATAACAACAAAGCAAGTGCCTGTCAACACTCAAACCATGTAAGGCAGGGCGTGAAAATGAATATTTACCTAGGGTGCATTGTAAAGTGGTGGCGGGGCTCTTATAATGATAAAAAAGGCGGAAGGCGGGCGAAGGCATTTGGATAAAAGGTTAGTGGCGCCCATCGTCATCACGGCATTTTTGATCGTTTATTTTTTGATCTTCGCGGGGTTGTGCTTTGTGCTGCCGATGCCGCTATGGGCAAAGTGGACCGGACTGATCGTACCGATGGCGCTCATAGGCGTTTCACTTTTTGTGCTTGTTGAACGAATTAAAGAAGTAAGGAGTGGGGAAGAGGATGATCTTAGTCAATACTGATTACATCACCGGCAAAGAGCTGGAGATGCTGGGCCTGGTGAAGGGCTCCACCATTCAATCCAAAAATATCGGCCGGGATATTACCCAGGGATTTAAAACCTTGGTAGGCGGAGAGCTGAAGGCCTATAACGAGATGATGAACGATGCGCGCGCCCTGGCGACCAAGCGGATGGTGGAGGAAGCCGAGGGGATAGGGGCCGATGCGGTAGTCAACATCCGATATGCCTCTTCGGCCATCATGCAGGGCGCGGCCGAGGTTATCGCCTACGGTACGGCGGTAAAATTCAGATAAGAGGACGCGGTAAATAGATATATAGGGCTTACATGCGTGCGATGCGCTTAAAAACGAGGATAGGCCCGGCCTATACGCACGGGCGCTGGATTCGCTGAAAAAAGGGAGAGGATACGGGCCCCGTGTCCTCTCCCATCTATCTGTTTTTAGCTCTGTTTGGGGCATACATAGCGCGGTAGCCCCTGGCTGTGCTTACCATATTCGATGGCTTCCGCGGGGCAGCGGCAGATGCACGCCATGCAGTGCGTACAGTGCGTGCCCCAGACGGGTTTGCCCTCTGCCAGGTGGACGTTGCCGAGAGGACAGACGTGGGTACATTTGCCGCAGGATATACAGCGGTCCGTAACATAAAACTTTTTGGCATGCACGACAAAAGGATAAAACAGATCATTTACAATACCACTGTTTAGTCTATCACTTAAAGAACTGTGAGAGGGCGCAAAGCAGTCGCCGCTTTTTATTAAAAGAGACGCGCGATCGATCGCGCTTTCGGCTTGATCGATGGTCTGGAGGGCCTCGTCCTTGGCCGGCGTCGTAAATAAAGCAATATAATTTTCAGGCATGGTGATCCCGGCACAGCCGCAATAGCGCATCTCCTTTGCGGCGCAGAGTTTCTTTAGGTATTTTTCCGCATTCCCAATGCTTTCGCCGCAGGTCATGACAAAATAAATGTTTCTATTCCCCGTCAGGCTGGTACGCTCCAAATAGTTCTGTAAAATACGGGGGATCCGCCAGGCGTAAGTGGGCGCGACGACCACCCACGGACGTGATGAGCGCATTTGTGAAAAATCATGATGCTTGATCTTATCAAAAAGATCAATGACTTCATCGCCGATCGCCTTGCCGATTCGCTTTGCGACATATGCGCTGTTGCCTGTCCCTGAAAAATATAAAATCATGGCGCTTCTCCTTTAGCTTATGCGCGGCGCACAGCGCCCGGGCACGATGTTCCATATTGATTATCATTTGCATTAGATCACATTCTAAAACGCTATTCATGCCACTTTTCATCCATTATACCCAGATGCCGGAGCAGACGCAACCTCGGCTAAGGGCAATGCGGATTATGCGCTGGCTTGTTACGTTGCCTGGCGATTTTGCCGTAACTTAGGGCTTAAGGTAATATGCTTTGATAAACGCAACCCGGATGGGACAGAGAAGCTGATCGAATAAAAGAGGCGGCTTAACCCAGGGGCTAAGCCGCTGCTATACACAACTTAAGGTTTATTAGGACTGAGACAGAACCATATCCGCAAAATAGCGGTGCATCCGCAGATCGTCCGTCAGCTCCGGGTGAAAGGAGGTGGCCAGCAGATTATCCTGCCGCGCGGCGACGATGTGGCCCTTCACTTCAGCAAGCGGATAAGCCCGCCCCCAGGTTTTTTCGATCCAAGGGGCCCGGATAAAAACCATGGGCAATGGCCCGCCCGGGATGCCGGCCACCGGGGTGGCACAGCGGAAACTATCCAGCTGGGTGCCAAAGGCGTTGCGGCGGATAGCGATATCCATACAACCAAGGTGCGCTGTTTCGCCGCACACCTCGCTGGCCAGCAGGATGGCGCCGGCGCAGGTGCCCCAAACCGGCAAGCCAGAGGCAATGCGCGCCTGAAGCGGGACCTGCAGGCCAAAGATGCGCAGCAGTTTGCCGATAGTGGTGCTCTCGCCGCCCGGCAGGATCAGCCCGTCGATCTGGCGCAGATCCTCCGGCGTTTTGACGGGAAGGGCACTGATCTGGGGCAGGGCCTCCAGCATGGCCAGGTGTTCGGCCACAGAACCCTGTAGCGCCAGAACGCCGATCTTCTTTACCGGAGCCATGGCTACCAACCCCGCTCGGCTAGGCGCTCCTCGGGCGGGATCTCGCCCAGGTCTTTGCCCTTCATAGCCTCGCCAATGCCCTGGCTTACCTGCGCCAGTACGCTAGGATCGTTATAAAAAGCGGTGGCCTTGACGATGGCGCGGGCTCGCTTTTCCGGATCGGCGGACTTGAAGATGCCCGAGCCAACAAACACTCCCTCGCTGCCCAGCTGCATCATCAGCGCCGCGTCGGCTGGGGTGGCGATACCGCCGGCGGCAAAGTTGACCACGGGGAGCTTGCCCTCCCGGGCGACCTGGCAGACCAGCTCGTAAGGGGCGCCGTGTTCTTTGGCATAGGTCATCAGCTCTTCGCTTGGCATATGGGTCAGGGCGCGGATCTCGGCCATCATCGTGCGCATATGGCGCACGGCCTCGACCACATTGCCGGTTCCGGCCTCGCCTTTGGTGCGGATCATGCTGGCGCCCTCTCCAATGCGGCGCAGGGCCTCGCCAAGGTTGCGGGCGCCGCAGACAAAGGGAACCTTAAAAGCGCGCTTATCCAGATGGTAGGCATCGTCCGCGGGGGTAAGCACCTCGCTCTCGTCGATGTAGTCTACCGCGAGCGCCTCCAGAATCTGCGCCTCTACGATATGGCCGATGCGTACTTTAGCCATTACGGGAATGGTCACCGCTTCCTGGATCTCGCGGATCATCTTCGGGTCGCTCATCCGCGCTACGCCGCCCTGCTTGCGGATATCCGCAGGCACCCGTTCCAGCGCCATTACGGCCACCGCGCCCGCCTCCTGGGCGATCTTAGCTTGCGCTACATTGGTCACATCCATAATGACGCCGCCTTTAAGCATCTGCGCCAGGTTTTTGTTGAGTGTCAAACGTTCATCCATTCGTGCTGCCTCCTGATTGTAAAAGTTTCTTGCATTATAGCTTTAAGACTGGCCTTATTAAAATGGTCAGAAAAAGTATAATTAGTGGGGCCAGTTTTGGAGGTGGCAGGCCGGGTGATCCGTGTTATAATATAGCCATCATGATTGGGGGAGGAATAGGATATGCGCTATCAGGGCAAGCGGGTGGCCATCATCGTGGATACGGGTACGCACGACCACGAATTTTGGTTCCCGTACTATCGCTTTTTAGAGGAGGGGGCCCAGGTCGTCGTGGCGGGGCTGGAGCCCGGCCAGGTACTGGGGGAGGGTGTAAACGGAAAAGACGGGCTGCCCATCCCGGTAGATTGCAAGATCGATGAACTGCAGGCGGAGGAGATCGATCTGCTGTTTTTGCCCGGCGGGATCTACGGGCCGCTGCGGCTGAGGATGTGCCAGCCGCTGATCGAGCTGGTGCGCGCCTGCCATGCGCGGGGAACGCTGATCTGCTCGATCTGCCACGCGCCCTGGATTTTGATCTCGGCGGGGCTGGTGCAGGGGCGCACCATTGCCTGCCCGCCGGACATCGCGGTGGACATTGAAAACGCCGGCGGCGTACCCACGCAGGAGCCCGCGGTGCTGGATGGAGGGATCTTAAGCAGTGTTTATTTTGGACGGCTGCCGGAGATGTTTGCACTGTTGAACCAAAACTGGCCTGCATAAAGAGGCGCTTGCAGGCGCATGAGGGAATCGATAAAACAAAAAGAGGATGGCTGTAGCCATCCTCTTTTGTTCGCTTCATTAACTGGGGTCTACCTGATCCTCATCGTCAAACCGGTCACCACACTCGGGGCAGAACTTGGGCGGATGCGTTTTATCCTCCGGCTCCCAGCCGCACTTGTCGCAGCGGTAGACCGGTACGCCGGCGGGTTTCTTTTTGCCGCACTCCATGCAGAACTTGCCCTTGTTGACGGTGCCGCAGGTGCAAGTCCAACCATCCTCATCCGGCCGTTTCGCGCCGCATTGCGCGCAGAATTTACCGGTATTGCCGGTGGAGCCGCAGGCGCAATTCCAGCCTTCCGGTTTGGGCTCCGGCTTTTTCGCGCCGCAGGAAGGGCAGAACTTACCGGCGTTGCCGGTAGCGCCGCAACTGCAATCCCACCGGCTGCCTTCGGCCTCAGGCTGCCCGGAGGCGGGCTGCTGGGCGGCTGTAGCCTGCTCCTGTCCCATCTGGAAAAGGTTTGCAGCGTTCATCCCGCCGGCATTGGCAGCCATATTCATCCCGGCAAAGGCCATGACGGGGCCCGCGTTGGGGTTGGCCGCGGCGGCGCGCATGGCGTCTGCCTGGGCGCCCACCATGGTAGCCGCCGCCATGGTGGGGTTGCGCATAACGGCGGTGCGCTGGAGCTCTTTGATCATGTTCTCGTCCTCTTCCGAGGCGGAAACGGAACTGACGCCAAAAGATGCAACGGCGATACCGCGCAGATCACGCCACTTATCCGAGAGCTCTTCGTTAAGGGCCTCGGCGATCTCGGAGGTATGGCCGGGCAGGGCGCTGTAGCGCACGCCCAAAGCGGATATTTTGGCAAATGCCGGCTGAAGCGCCGTCATCAACTCGGTCTTTAACTGGCTATCGATCTGGCCGCGGTTATAGGCGCGCTCCACATTGCCGGAAACGTTGGCGTAGAAAAGCAGCGGATCGACGATTTTATAGGAGTATTCCCCATAGCAGCGGATGGCGATATCGATATCCAGCCCGATGTTCTGATCCACCACCCGGAAGGGCACCGGCGTAGCCGTGCCGTACTTATTGCCGATGATCTCCTTGGTATTGACATAGTAGACCCGCTGATCTTTGCCGGTATCCGCGCCAAAGGTAAAGCGCTTGCCTACCAGTTTAAAAGAATCCATCAGCCCCTTGCCAAAGCCGCCGTACAGCATGCTGGGCTCGGTACTGGCGTCGTACAGAAACTCGCCCGGCTCGGCGCAGAACTCTACCACCTTGCCCTGGTCGACGATCATCATAAACTGCCCTTCGTTTACGGCCACCACCGAACCGTTGGTAATGATATTTTCGCTGGCACGGGTATTGGAGCTGCGGGCGTTGGTGCGTTTGACGCCCTTGGTCACCAACACGTCTGCCGGTAAGGCTTCGCAGTAAAAATATTCCCGCCACTGGTCGGCCATTACGCCGCCGATAGCGCCACCGATAGCTTTAATCAAGCCCATAATGCACGCGCCTCCCCATTAAGCTTGCGTATTCGCTCTTTTTTACCATTATAGTGCATTTTATCCCCTTTGAATATAGATGTATGCAACTAAAATTTGCCCCGCAGCTCTACCACCCGGCCCAGTACGCGGATAGGGAGGTTGGCCACCTCCTCGCTGGAATAGTGCATGGGTGGGAAATTGGGGTTAAAGGAGACCAGACGGATGCCGTCTTTTTCACGCATCAGGCGCTTGCAGGTCGCATCATAACCATTGACCAGGACGATGGCGATCTGCCCGTTTTCCACCTCCGGCTGCTTGCGCACGATCACCACATCCCCGTCCATAATGCGTGGCTCCATGCTGGTGCCGTGGATCTGCAACGCGAAAAATTCGCCCGTTGCCGCCAGATCGGTAGAGATCTCTTCATAATCGATAATATTTTCCACCACCTCGATGGGTATGCCGGCCGCTACGTTGCCCAGCACCGGTACCTTGACGCCCCGCCCTTCTTCCGAAAAGCCCAAAAGATAATCGATGGAAACGTGGAAATAGGCTGCCAGCCGCTGCAGCGCGGCGTTATCCGGCTGGCTGGCGCCGGACTCCCACATGGATATGGTAGAGCGGGCCACCCCCATATGGCTGGCCAGCGCCTGCTGATTGATTTTGTGGGCCTTGCGCAATTCTTTTAAATGCTGCATCTGTTTTACCGCCCTTATTTGCTTAAGTTACCTCTATTATAATGTCAGATGTACTGACATGCAAGGGGGATAAAGAAATTAATGTCAATATTATTGACAAATAATGGGCGAGGTGCTATATTGATGTCAGAGATACTGACATATAAGCAGAACCTGCGAGGGAGGAATGAACGATGCTGGAGTTTGCGGAGATGTTGTTGGCCAATGCGCAGACGCAGTACCTGGTGGCTGTGCTGGGGCTGTACTTTATGATGCTGGCCGTGGCGCTGGGGTTGTATAAGTGCTTTGTGCGCCCGATGGTCAAAGATATCGCCCGGGTGGTGCGGGGCGTACAACGGGGGACGATCCGGCGCAAGGCCGCGGCTAAGTAGACTTTTTGCGTAAATAACATAGACCCTTCTTAGAATTGGATGGCGGACATGGGGCGTTCCCTTTAGGGAGCGCTCCATGTCCATTTTTTGCGCGCTTGGGGCGGGGAGTATGTTATACTAAAAACGTACAATATTGATAGCAAAGGCGGGGATTTTTTGTACAAGACCATTGGCATCCTGGCGCATGTGGACGCGGGAAAGACCACGCTGTCTGAGCAGATCCTCTACCACGCCAGGGCGATACGCGCACCAGGGCGGGTGGACCACCAGGATACATTGCTGGATTACCGCCCGACCGAGCGCCGGCGCGGCATCACCATATTTGGCGCGCAGGCCTCCTTTACCCTGGGGGGTACGCAATATGCCCTGGTGGATACCCCGGGACACGTGGATTTTGCAGCGGAGATGGAGCGCGCGCTCTGCGTTTTAGATGTGGCGGTGGTCGTGGTCAGCTGTGTGGAAGGGGTACAGGCCCATACGGAGACCATTTGCCAGATGCTGACGGAGCGCGGGATCCCCACCTTCTTTTTTCTGAATAAAGTGGATCGCGAGGGGGCGGATGCCGGGCGCACGCTGAAACAGATTCAAGAGCGGTGCGCGCCTGGCGCGCTGGACTTTACCGGCGGCTATACCCGGACGCTGATCGAGGAGCTGGCGCAGCTGGACGACGAGCTGCTGGAGCGCTATCTGGACGGCGGTTTTGACGAGGCGCTATGGCAGGCGCGCGCGGGCGTGCTGATCGCCGCGGGCCGGGTTTGCCCCTGCTACGCGGGCAGCGCACTGGGCGGTAGCGGCGTAGCCGCGTTTTTGCAGGGACTGGAGGGGCTGACCCACACCCGTTTTGACGCGGAGGGGCCGCTGCAGGCCCGGGCCTATCAGGTCCGCCACGATGAAAAGGGAAATCGACTGGTATTTTTAAAGATCCTGCGCGGCCGTCTCCAGGTTAAGGATGCGGTGGGGGAGGAGAAGATCGACGAGCTGTTCTTCTGTCAGGGAGAGCGGCGCATCCCATCCCGCGAGGCCGTGGCCGGGCAGCTATGCGCCGTCAAAGGCCTGTCGCAGATCCGGCCGGGGGATGGGATCGGCCTGCCCGCGCTGGAAGAAAGGGCGTTTCGCCCGGCTCTGGCGGCCAGGGTGATCTATGAGCGCCATCGTCTCCACGAGGTGTTGCGCGCCCTTAAGACCCTGGAGGATGAGGAACCCCTGCTGGCGGTGACCTGGCAGGAAACGTTGCAGGAGATGCGGGTGAACGTGATGGGTCCCATCCAGCTGGAGGTATTGGCCGAACAGCTGCAAAGCCGCTTTGGGCTTACGGTAACCTTTGGCCCCTGCGAGGTATTATATCTTGAAACGGTGGCGGCCCCTACCGTGGGGTGCGGGCATTTTGAACCCCTGCGCCATTACGCAGAGGTGCACCTGCGTCTGGAGCCGGGGGCGCGGGGCAGCGGCATCACCTTTAAAAGCGCCTGCCCGGTAGACCTGCTGGAGCAGAACTGGCAGAACCTGATCCGCACGCACGTGCTGGAAAAGCAGCACAAAGGGCCGCTTACCGGGGCGGGGCTGACGGACACCATCGTAACGCTGCTGGCGGGCCGGGCGCACGAAAAGCATACCGAGGGCGGGGACTTCCGCGAGGCTACCTACAGGGCTATCCGACAGGGGCTTTTTCACGCGGAGGTAACGCTTTTAGAGCCGGTGTACGCCTTTCGGATCGCGGTGCCCTCGCCCCTGGCCGGGCGGGTGATGGCGGACATCAGCCGGATGCAAGGCTGCTTTGACCCGCCGCAGGACGACGGAGAGAGCGCCCTGATCGCCGGTGAGGCGCCGGTGGCCAATATGATGGAATATGCGGCCGAGCTGGCGGCCTTTACCAAGGGGCGGGGGCGGATCAGCCAAAAGCTGGCGGGCTACCGGCCCTGTCACAATGCCGATGAGGTGATCGCCCGCAGCGGATATGAGCGGGACAGGGATGAAGCCAATACGGCCGATTCGGTCTTTTGCTCGCACGGCGCGGGCTACCGGGTGCGCTGGGATGAGGCGCCGGCGCACATGCACTGTAAATTATAAGAATCAAAAAATGGGGGGATCGCAATTGGGTAAGGTAAGGTTTGGCGTATGCCAGTGGTGCATACCGGCGCAGGGGGTGCAGGCCATCGCATTGGCCAGCGAATTGGGCTTTGCGGGCGTTGAGATGGATATGGGGATCGGAAAGCCCGGGTTGGAGCTGCGGGAAGAAGCGGTGCTTGACGCCTTTATCGCCGCGAAGGAAAAAACGGGCATGGCCTACCCGGCGCTGGCGCTCAACGGGATTGAGATGAACCGGCCCCAGGTCGAGGAGGAGACGCGGACGCTGATCCTCAGGGCGGCGCAGATCGCCCGGCAGCTGGGTGCGGATACGCTGCAAATGCCCTCCTTTGGCAGCGCGCAGATGGAGGACGAGGCCGATTTTGAGCAGAGCGTAAAGGCCCTGCGCTTTGCCTGCGACCAGGCGCCGGATCTGCAGATCGGCAGCGAAAACACCTTGGGCATCCAGGGCAACCAGCGGCTTTTGGAACAGGTGAACCGGGATAACTTTTTTATCTATTATGATGGAGCGAACATCGAGAACATCCGCCGGGAGGACGGCGCGGCGTTTTACACCCAGATGGCCGGCGCAATACGCCAGGCCCATGCCAAAGACCTGTACCTGGCCCAGCCCTGGCAAAAAGCGCGGCCCGCGGTACTGGGCCAGGGCGAATGCCGCGCGCAGGAGATATTGGAGACCATGCGCGCGCTGGATTTTTCAGGATGGATATTTGTAGAAAACGGGCATGAAGGGGAACGGCTGAAAAAGGATCTGCACGTTTTGAAGCGCTGTTTTGACTAGGCGGTCCGATATAGAAAAAGGCTGGGCAGAAGGATGCCCGGCCTTTTTTGTTGGACCGGATGACAAAATTGGACAAAATGTGCGCCCTTCTCACGGTTGACAAGGAAGGACAATATGCCTATAATTAGATAAACTAACTAATTAATTGGACGCGAAAGGGGGATCGACGCATGTTGGACGTTTACTCACAACAGCTTAACGACCTGCTGGTAGATTCCTATCGCGCCCTGCAAAAGGTCGAAGAGAAGATGGTCAAGGGGACCCAGAGCATCGACCTTTCCATCAGCGAGATGCACATGCTGGAGATCACGGGCAAATACGGCGAGGAAGGCTGCACCATCAGCGACCTGGCACAGGAGCTGCAGATCACCCTGCCGTCGGTGACGGTGGCCATTAAAAAGCTGGAACGCAAGGGATACGTGCAAAAGATCAAAAGCGAGCAGGATGCCCGGCGGGTTCACGTGGTGCCCACCCGCGCCGGCCGCAGGATGAACGCGGTGCACCGCTATTTTCACGAGCAGATGGTGCGCGCCTTTATCCGCGAGATCAGCGAGGAGGAAAAGCCCGCGCTGCTCAAGGCCATGCAGAACCTGAACGCCTTTTTGGAAAAGAACATGGATCGGATGGATGGCGCCGCGAATAAGGGCCAAGGCGATTAAAGGAGATGGAGAAGTGTTAAGAATAACCGGAACCGGCAGCGCGCTGCCCGAAACGATCGTAGACAACGAGGCGTTGACCGGGTTTTTGGATACCAGCGACGAATGGATCCGTACCCGCACCGGCATTTTACAGCGCCACGTAACGGGGGATGAAACCCTGGAGGAGCTGGCCATTGCCTCGGCGCGCAGGGCGATCGACAACGCGGGCATCTCGCCCGAGCAGATCGATATGATCCTGTGCTCCAGCGCCCTGCATACCTATTTGACGCCGGGTTTAAGCTGCATCGTGCAGGGGGCGATAGGTGCGCCCTCCTGTCCGTGTATGGATCTAAACGCCGCGTGCGCCGGTTTTTTATACGCCCTGGACGTGGCACAGGCCTATTTTATGGCGGGCAAGGCGGAGACCATCCTCATCGTGTGCGCGGAGGAGACCAGTTGCATGGTGGATTGGACCGACCGGGCCACTTGCGTGCTGTTTGGCGATGGGGCTGGCAGCGTGATCGTCCAAAAGGGCGGACAGATGGGCCCGGTCAAGATGAGTACCCGCTGCGCGCCGGAGTTTTTGCAGGCGCGCCTGGCGCCGGGCAACAGCCCCTATAAAAAGAATAAGCTGGAACCCATGCCGCTGTATATGAACGGGCAGGAGGTCTATAAATTTGCGGTCTCCTCCTCTACGGCGGACCTGCGGGATGTGATGGCCAAAGCGGAGCTTACGGCGGATGACGTGCGCTACTTTTTACTGCACCAGGCCAATATGCGGATATTAGAGGCGGTACGCACGCGGCTTAAGCAGCCGCCCGAGAAGTTCCCCCACTGTATCGAGCGCTGTGGGAACACCTCTTCGGCAAGCATCCCCATTATCTTAGATGAACTGAACCGGGCGGGTAAGATCAACGATGGCGATTGGCTGGCCATGAGCGCCTTTGGCGCGGGATTGACCAACGCGGCATGCATGCTGCGCTGGGGCTAAGCCTTCGTAAATAAATTAAAAAACATTTGGAGGAAAAGAAAATGACTTTTGAAAAAGTGGCACAGATTCTGGCGGATTATAAGGGCATCGACGTTTCCGAGGTAAAGGGTGAGAGCACGTTTGCCGAGCTGGGGCTGGACAGCCTGGATACGGTAGAGCTGATCATGTCCATTGAGGATACCTTTGGCGTATCCATCGAGATGGATGAGAACCTCAAGTGCGTCAACGATATCGTGGCGCTGATCGACGCGGGGAAATAAGCGATGATCAAAACGCCGATTTGTGAATTGTTCGGCATCGAGTATCCGATCTTTCAGGGCGGCATGGCCTGGGTATCGGATGCATCGCTGGCGGGTGCGGTATCCGCAGGCGGGGGCCTGGGCATCATCTCGGCTATGAATATGCCGGGCGAGGCGCTGCGCAGCGAGATACGCACCTGCCGGGCGCATACGGATAAGCCCTTTGGCGTGAACATTATGCTGATGAGCCCCAGCGCCCCGGAGCAGGCCCAGGTGGTGCTGGAGGAAAAGGTGCCGGTCGTTACCACTGGGGCGGGGCTGCCCTCCAAGTTTATTAAAGGATGGGTGGCCGCGGGCATCAAAGTGGTGCCGGTGGTGCCCTCAACCGCCATTGCGCGGATGGTAGAGCGCATGGGGGCCTGCGCTGTGATCGCCGAGGGCGGCGAATCCGGCGGGCATGTGGGCGATTTGACCACCATGGCGCTGCTGCCCCAGGTTTGCGATGCGGTGCAGGTGCCTGTATTGGGCGCCGGCGGCATTGCCGATGGGCGGGGGATCGCCGCGGCCTTTATGCTGGGCGCCCAGGGCGTACAGTGCGGCACGCGCTTTCTCTCGGCATTCGAGTGCACGATCCATGAGAATTATAAAAAGAAGGTGCTGGAGGCCCGAGATATCGACACCATCGCCACGGGCAAGCGATTGGGGCATCCGGTGCGCTCGCTCAAAAATCCCTTTAGCCGCAAGTTCTTTGAGATGGAGTACGACGCGGGCGTGACCAATGAGGAGCTAGAGCAGTACGGCACCGGCGCGCTGCGCCTGGCCGCCCGGGAGGGGGACGAGGAGCGCGGATGCTTTATGGCCGGGCAGATTGCGGCCATGGTGAAGAAAGAACAGCCTGCCGCCGAGATCATTAGCGAAATGTTCGGCCAGGCAGAGCAGATTTTGTTGGGAGCGACAAAATGGGTAAAATAGCCTTTGTGTTTGCCGGCCAGGGCGCACAGTATACGGGGATGGGTCAGTCCCTGTACGCATGCAGCCCTGCGGCTAAAGAAGTATTTGACCGGGCGGAGGCGATCCGCCCCGGCACCATCCGTCAGTGTTTTGAGGGCGATAAAGAGACGTTGGGGCAGACCATCAATACCCAGCCTTGTCTGTTTACGGTGGATTACGCCTGCGCAGCAGCGGCAAAAGAGGCCGGCATCTCGCCGCAGGGGGCGGCCGGTTTTTCGCTGGGCGAGGTGGCGGCCGTGGCGTATTGCGGCGTATTGGATTTTGAGGCCGCATTTCGTTTGGTCTGCCGCCGGGCGGAGCTGATGGACGATTGCGCCAAGCAGAATCCCGGCGCTATGGCGGCGATCCTGCGGCTGACCCCGGAACAGGTGACCGACGCCTGTGAGGGGTTTGATGCGGTTTTCCCCGTCAACTATAACAGCCCCCAGCAGACCGTAGTTTCGGGCAGCGCGCAGCAGCTGGACGCCTATATTGAAAAGGTGACTGCGCTGGGCGGCAGGGCGATGAAGCTACCGGTCAGCGGCGGGTTCCATTCGCCCTTTATGGCGCAGGCCGCTAAGGGCCTTGCCAGCTATATGGCCGGGCTTGAAATGGCCGAGCCGGCCCTGCCGCTTTACGCCAATTACGATGCGGCGCCCTACTGCGCCGTCAGGGCGAAGGAACTGCTGGCCCTGCAGGTGCAAAGCCCGGTGCGTTGGCAAAAAACAGTAGAAAATATGATGGCTGAGGGGTTTGATACCTTTGTGGAGGTGGGCGCGGGCAAAACGCTTTGCGGCCTGATCCGCAAGATCGCCCCGCAGGCACAGGTATATCAGGTGGAAAACGAGCAGACCCTGCTGGCCGCAGGGCAGGCCCTGGCAGGAGGAGAGAGATGTTAAAGGGTAAAGTAGCGCTGGTTACCGGCGCCTCTCGCGGAATCGGCCGCGCCATCGCGCTGGAGCTGGCGCGCAGCGGCGCGGATATCGCCGTGATCTATGCGGGCAATGCGCAGGCGGCGGCAGCCACGGTAGCGGATATCGCCGCCCTGGGCGTGCGGGCCAAAGCCTACGCCTGTGACGTGGCGGACTTTGACGCCGTGGCCGAAACGGTGAAGGCGGTAACGGCGGATCTGGGGCCGGTTTACGTATTGGTGAACAATGCGGGCATCACCCGGGATAAGTTGACGCTGCAGATGAAGCAGGAGGACTTTGAGAAAGTGATCGACGTCAACCTCAAGGGCGCCTTCAACTTTATCCGCCACACGTACTCGGGCTTTGTGCGCAGCCGGGCCGGGCGCATCATTAACATCACCTCGGTATCGGGGCTGATGGGCAATGCGGGCCAGGCCAATTATGCTGCAGCCAAGGCCGGCCTGATCGGGCTGACCAAGAGCGTGGCGCGGGAGCTGGCCGCACGCGGGGTGACCTGTAACGCGGTGGCGCCGGGCTTTGTGCAAACGGATATGACCGACCAGATGCCCGCATCCGCACGGGAGGCGCTGCTGGGGGCCATCCCCATGAAGCGGGGCGGGGTTCCGGAGGATATCGCCAACGCCGTGGCCTTTTTGGCCTCGGACGCGACGGGCTACATCACCGGCACGGTATTGCAGGTGGATGGCGGCCTGAACATGTAAGGAGGGATAAGATGAAAAGGGTAGCGATTACCGGCCTTGGGGTGATTACCCCAGTCGGCAACGATGTAAATACTTTTTGGGAAAACCTGACCGCGGGCGTCTGCGGCATCGGGGCCATCACCAAATTCCCGACGGACGATCTGAAGGTGAAGATCGCCGCCGAGGTCAAGGACTTTGACCCTGCGGCCTTTGGAATGGATGTGCCCACGGCCAGGAAGCTGGATCTTTATACCCAGTATGCGCTGGCTGCGGCCAAACAGGCCGTAGAGGACAGCGGGATCGCGGAATCCGGCTTGGCGCCGGAGCGTTTTGGCGTATATGTGGGCAGCGGCATCGGCGGTATGGGTACCTTTGTAAACGAGACCCAGAAGCTGATGCAAAGGGGCCCCTCCCGGGTATCGCCCTTTTTCATCCCCATGATGATCGGCAATATCGCCGCGGGCAATATCGCCATTCAGTACGGCGCGCAGGGCCCCTGCCTGCCGGTGGTCACGGCCTGCGCTACCTCTACCCACGCGGTAGGCGAGGCCTACCGGGCTATCGCTGGCGGCTATGCGGATGCGATCATCGCCGGCGGCTCGGAGGCCACCATCAATCCCCTGGCTGTGGCGGGCTTTACCAACTGCATGGCCCTGGCCGTGGAGGAGGATCCTCAAAAGGCCAGCCTGCCCTTTGACAAGCGCCGCAAGGGCTTTGCGATGGGGGAGGGCGCTGGCATCCTGATCCTGGAGGAGATGGAGCGCGCACGCGCGCGCGGCGCGAAGATCTATGGCGAGATCTGCGGATACGCCAACACCTGCGACGCTTACCATGTGACCGCGCCGCATCCCGAGGGACTGTGCGCTTCCCGCGCCATCGCCATGGCGGCCAGTGAAGCGGGTATTCGGGATGAGGATACGGTGTATATCAACGCCCACGGCACCGGCACGCCTATGAACGATTCTTCCGAGACCCTGGCCATTAAAAAGGCGTTGGGCGAGGATATGGCGCGCCGGGCGATGATCAGCTCCACCAAGTCCATGACGGGGCATATGCTGGGCGCGGCCGGTGCGGTGGAAGCTGCGGCCTCTACCCTGGCGCTGCACAGGGGCGTGATCCCGCCCACCATTAACCTTGAAGAGCCAGACCCGGCCTGCGATCTGGATTACGTGCCGGGCAGCGCCCGTAAAGCGCAGGCCACGCTGGCCCTATCCGTCTCGCTGGGCTTTGGCGGGCATAACGGCTGTATCGCGATACGGCCGGCTGATGCAGAGGTGAAATAATGGATATCGCAAAAATCAAGGAATTGGCGCAGCTGCTTAACGACGCGGGCTTAAGCGCCCTGGAGCTTAAAGAGGGGGACGCTACGCTGCGGCTGGAATCGGCCAAGTTTACGCCGGCGCAACCGGCGCCAGCCCCTGTGATGCAGGCCGTGCCCGCGGCGGAACCCCAGCCGGCAGCGTCCGCACCCGCGGCACCTGTACCAGATGGCGGAGTGGATTTTAACGCGTTAAGCGAGTTTAAATCCCCCATGGTGGGCGTGTTTTACGCCGCGCCCGGCCCGGATCAGGCCCCGTTCGTAGAGGTGGGCAAGCGGGTTAAAAAAGGCGATGTGCTGTGCATCATCGAGGCGATGAAGTTGATGAACGAGATCACCGCTGAGCAGGACGGGGAGATCGTGGATATCTGCGTATCCGATGGCGACGTGGTGGAGTACGGCCAGACGCTGTTTAAGATTTTTTAAGGAGGCGCAAGGGCGATGGACAGAGAGCAGATCAAAGAGATTTTGCCGCACCGGGAGCCAATGCTGCTCATCGACCGGGCGTGGCTGGATGAGGACGGCGTGGCGCATGCCCTTTATCACGTGCGGGGAGATGAGTTTTTCCTCCAGGGGCATTTTCCGGGCAACCCGGTGGTGCCGGGCGTGATCCAGTGTGAGATCATGGCGCAGGCCTGCGCGATTTTGTTGGGCGAGCAGCTAAAGGGCAAAACCCCTTTTTACACCGGCATCGACAAGGTGCGCTTTAAAGCGCAGGTGCGCCCGGGGGACGATATTGAGGTTACGGCCGAAGTTTTGCGCGCAAAGGGGCCGTTTTACTTTACCAAATGTACAGCCAGCGTGCGCGGCGCGCTATGCGCCCAGGGGGAACTTTCCTTTGCATTGGTAGAAGGGAGATAAAGGCGCCCATGTTTTCTAAAATCTTGATTGCCAACCGCGGCGAGATCGCGGTGCGCATCATCCGCGCCTGTAAGGAGATGGGGATCACTACCGTGGCGGTGTTTTCCGAAGCGGACCGGGATGCGCTGCACGTGAGCCTGGCTGACGAGAGTTACTGCATCGGCCCGGCCCAGGTAGGGCAAAGCTACCTGAATATGGAGGCGATCCTTTCCGCGGCGGTGGTCTCCGGGGCGGAGGCGATCCATCCGGGCTATGGGCTGCTCAGCGAAAACGCGCGCTTTGCCACGTTGTGCCAGCAGTGCAATATTACCTTTATCGGCCCCACGGGCGAAATGATCGAGAAGATGGGCGATAAGGACGAGGCGCGCCGCACCATGAAGCAGGCAGGCGTGCCGGTGGTGCCGGGCAGCGACATCGTAGAATCGGTGGATGAGGCGCTGCGTCTAGGGGCGCAGATCGGCTATCCGCTGCTGGTCAAGGCACGCTCGGGCGGCGGCGGACGGGGCATCCGCCGGGTAGACAGCGAGGCGGAGATAGAGCGCGCCTTTTTAGCGGCCACCGCCGAGGCGCAAAGCGCCTTTGGGGACGGAGCCGTCTATATGGAAAAGTTCCTTTTCCCCGTCAAACATATCGAGGTGCAGCTGCTTTGCGATGCGCACGGGCAGGTAGTCTGCCTGGGCGAGCGGGAGTGCTCTATGCAGCGCAAAAACCAGAAACTGCTGGAGGAGAGCCCGTCTGTGGCCGTTAGCCCAAAAATGCGGGAGGAAATGATGGCGGCCAGCGCCAAGGCGGCTAAGGCCATCGGCTACCGGGGGCTTGGCACCATCGAATTTCTGCTTTCGCAGGACGGGCACTTTTATTTCATGGAGATGAATACCCGCTTACAGGTGGAGCATCCGGTCACCGAGATGGTGACGGGGATCGACCTGGTCAAGTGGCAGATCCGCGTAG
The DNA here is from genome assembly GCF_014384745.1 of Luoshenia tenuis. Taxonomy (NCBI): domain Bacteria; kingdom Bacillati; phylum Bacillota; class Clostridia; order Christensenellales; family Christensenellaceae; genus Luoshenia; species Luoshenia tenuis. The sequence continues at coordinate 196,055 of NZ_JACRSO010000001.1, read as the reverse complement.
CGGCCGGGCTGGAGCTGGATTTTACCCAGAAGGATGTGACCTTGAACGGCCACGCCATCGAGTGCCGCATCAACGCGGAGGACCCGTACCACGATTTCAGGCCCAGCTGCGGGCAGATCACCATGCTGCACATCCCGGGCGGGCCCTGGGTGCGCTTTGATACGGCGCTGTATCAGGGGTACACGATCCCGCCGTTTTACGATTCCATGGTGGGTAAACTCATCGTCCACGCCCCCACGCGGGAGGAGGCCATCCGCAAAATGCAGGCGGCTCTTTGCGAAGTGGTGGTGGAAGGGATCGAAAACAACCGTGAGTTGCAGCTGGACCTGATCTCGGATGAAAGGTTTGGCGACGGCAGCTATACCACGGATTTTCTTGCGGAAAGGGGGTAGCGCCGTTTTAGCCTAAAATGGTGCGGAGATAATGCTGAAAAAGAGCATGTTTATCAAACCCAAGATTCAATTAGAGGGCCAGAGCGGCGATAGCGTGCAGGTTAAAGATAAGCCCACGCTGCCAGAGGAGGTCTGCACGGCCTGCCCGGGCTGCAAGGCGATGCTCTTTATCCACGATTTGGAAGAGGAGATGGGCGTTTGCCCCAAGTGCGGCTATCACTTCCGCCTGGGCGCGCGTTCGCGCATCGCTCTGATCGCGGACGAGGGCAGCTTTTGCGAGCACGATGGGGAGATGGCCCCGGACAATATCATCGGTTTTGAGCAATATGAAAAAAAGCTGCACAAGGCCCAGAAGGCCAGCGGAGAAAAGGACGCGGCGCTGACGGGGGTCTGCCACATCGAAGGTATACCCTGCGCCATCTTTGCGATGGATCCGCAGTTTATGATGGGCAGCATGGGCACGGTGGTGGGCGAAAAGATCACCCGCCTTTTTGAGTTTGCCACCCGGGAGCGCTTGCCGGTGGTGGGCTTTACCGTATCTGGCGGCGCCAGGATGCAGGAGGGCATTTTCTCTCTGATGCAGATGGCAAAGACCAGCGGCGCGGTGGAGCGCCATAGCGCGGCGGGCAATTTTTACCTGACGGTGCTGACGGACCCGACCACCGGCGGGGTGACCGCCAGCTTTGCCATGGAGGGGGATATCATCCTCTCCGAGCCCAAGGCGCTGATCGGCTTTGCAGGGCCGCGCGTGATCGAACAGACCATGCGCCAAAAGCTGCCGGAGGGCTTCCAGCGGGCGGAGTTTTTGCTGGAAAAGGGATTTGTGGATAAGATCGTAGACCGGCGAGAGGAGAAAAAGCTGATCGCCGCCCTGCTGCGGCTCCACTGCAAGGAGGTGGGCGCATGACGGCGTATGAACGGCTTTCCGCCGCGCGGGCCAAAGGGCGGCCCACGGCCCAGCAATATATTGCCCACATTTTTACCGATTTTATCGAGCTGCATGGGGACCGGGTCTTTGCGGACGATGCGGCGGTGATCGGCGGCATCGCGTCTCTTTGCGGCCGGCCGGTGACGGTGATCGGCCTGGAAAAGGGGATCGATACCAAGGAAAAGGTGCGCCGCAACTTTGGGGCGGCCCAGCCGGAAGGATATAGAAAGGCCCTGCGGCTGATGAAGCAGGCGGAAAAATTCGGCCGGCCGGTGGTCTGCCTGGTGGACACGGCAGGGGCATATTGCGGCCTGGGTGCGGAGGAGCGCGGCCAGGGGCGGGCTATCGCGCTGAACCTGATGGAGATGATGGCGCTTAAAGTGCCGGTGATCTCAATTTTGATCGGCGAGGGCGGCAGCGGAGGCGCATTGGCCCTGGCCGTGGCGGATCAGGTTTGGATGCTGGAAAACGCGGTATATTCGGTGATCTCGCCCGAGGGTGCGGCCAGCATCATCTGGAAGGACGCCTCCAAGGTCGAAAAGGCCTGCGATAACCTGAAGATCACGGCGGACGAACTGAAAGCCTTTGGCGTGGTAGAGCGGGTGTTCCGCGAGCCGGAAGGGGATTTTACCCCGCTATATGAAGAACTGCGCCAGGCGCTGGACGCCAGCTTTCAAGAAACTTTAGGGTGGCCGGTAGAAAAGCTGTTAGATCGCCGGTATGACCGGTTCCGTAAATTTGGGGGTGTAAGCGAATGATCGTAATCGTAACCGATTCCACGGCGGGCATGACGCATCAGGAGGCCAGGGAACTGGGGGCCATGGTTGTGCCGATGACTTACACCGTGGCGGGCAACCTCCATACGGAAACCTATTTAAACGCGGATGTGAGCTATATTGATGAGATCGCCGCCACGCAGGATCTGCGCACCTCGCAGGCCGCCATTGGCGAGTACCTAGCCACCTTTACCCACCTGCGGCGCAAGGGATACGAGGTGCTATGCCTGGCCATCTCCTCTCGGTTGAGCGGTACGTTCAGCAATGCGACGTTCTGCGCCAAAGAGCTGGGGAAAGAGGGCATACGAGTGGTGGACACCCGTACTACGGCGGGAGGATTGCTGCTGATGGTACGCGCAGCGCGGCGTCTGATCGACGCGGGCCTTTCCCTCGAAGAAACGGCCCGAAAGATCGAAGCCATGCGGGATGCGGTCAATATTCGCTTCTCCGTTGGAGATATGACGCCGCTGCGCCGCAGTGGACGGTTGGGGCCGGTGCGTCAATCGGTGGGTACGATCCTCAACATCCGCCCCATCCTCACCTGCCGCAAGGGCAGCGTAGTGGCCTGCGGAATGGTACGCGGCCGTAACGAGCAGCTGCGTACCCTGGTGAACACGGTCCCCGAGGGCGCCCATGAGGTATTGGTAGAATATATAAAGGACAAAGAAGGCGCACAAAATATGGCCCAGCGGCTGGAACAGCGTTTGAAGCGCACCGTTGAGCTGCGCAGGGTGGGCCCGGTGCTGGGCATCCACCTGGGGCTGGACGCGATCGGTGTGATCTGGCGCGAAGACGAAAAGCCTACGATTTAAACAAAAAAAGGGGCGTGCGGCATGATCTTGGTGCCGCGGCATAGTGAATAGGGGGGCGCTTTACACAGCGCCCTCCTATTTTTTACATAATCTTTAGAAGTTTGCCCTGCCGGGGTGTGGTAAGATAAGAGCATGATCTATACAAATATGGCACAAGGCGAGTTTATTAGCCGCCCCAATCGCTTTATCGCCCAAGTAGATTTGGCGGGCGAACGGATGGATGTACATGTGAAAAATACCGGCCGGTGCGCCGAACTGCTTACGCCGGGGGCGCGGGTCTGGCTGCAGCGCAGCGGCAACCACAAGCGCAAGACAGGGTACGACCTGATCGCCGTGGAAAAGGACGGACAGGTGGTCAATATCGACAGCGCTGCGCCCAATGCCGCGTTTGGAGAGTGGGCGGCGCAAAGCGGGCTGTTTGGTTATAAACCGACCCTATACCCGGAGCGCCGCTTTGGCGCCTCGCGGTTCGATTTTTATATCGAACAGGGCGGAGTGGGCAGCTTTGTCGAGGTAAAGGGGGTCACGCTGCTGCGCGAGGGCGTAGCTCTTTTCCCGGATGCGCCTACCGAGCGGGGCGTGCGGCATCTCCATGAATTGGTGGCCGCGGCGGCCCAGGGGTATGGCGCATATCTGTTTTTTATCATCCAGTTAAGGGGCGCGCGGTATTTAAGCCCCAACTGGGAAACGCACCCGGCCTTTGGCGAGGCGATGCGAAAGGCGCGGGAAGGCGGGGTACACCTGCAAGCGAGAGAATGCATCGTCACGCCCGAGAGCATGGCCATCGGGCGCGAGGTGGAGATACGGCTTTAAAAGTAAAACGTTAGGAGCGGGATATGTTAAAGGTTGAAGGGGTTACTAAGCGGTACGGCAAAACGCTGGCGAACGACGATATCAGCTTTTCGGTGGAGGATGGGCAGATCGCAGTGCTGATGGGGCCCAACGGCGCGGGGAAATCTACCATAATCAAATGTATCGTGGGCTTGCTGCGCTTTCAGGGCAAGATCACGCTGAACGGTTACGATAATAAATCGGTTGAAGCTAAGGCGCAGATCGGCTATATCCCGGAGATGCCGGCGGTGTACGATCTTTTAACGGTGCAAGAGCATATGCAGTTTATCCTGCGGGCTTACCGGAAGATGGATAACTTGGACTATGCGCAGGCGCTGCTTGAGCGCCTGGAACTGTGGGATAAAAAAGATAAGCTGGGCAAGCAGCTTTCCAAGGGGATGCAGCAGAAGCTCTCCATCGCTTGCGCGCTGGCCCACAGCCCGCGGGTGGTGATCTTTGACGAGCCGCTGGTGGGGCTGGACCCTCACGCCATCAAGGAGTTAAAGGCGATTTTTCAGGAGCTGCGGCAAGGCGGCGCATCGGTGTTGATCAGCACGCATATGATCGACAGCGTGGAAGATAGCTGGGACGTGGCGCATATTATGATGCAGGGCCGCTTTGCCGCAACCATGGCCAACTGGCCCTCAGAAATGAATGAAAAGACGCTGGAACAGCTGTTTTTTGAGATCACCGAGGGGCGGGAGGAAGGGCGATGAAGGCGCTTTTTTACCTGCTGGGAACGCGGATCAAAAACCAGTTCAAACTTTTGCTGCACAGCCCCGGCCGGTTGATCGGCGTGGGGGCGATGCTGGCCCTGCTAATTTTTATGATGACGGGGGCCGCAACTGGCGAGGCGGCGGAAGAATACCGGGATGTGAGCGAAGTATACGCCATGGCTGCGGCGCTTTACGCCGTGATCTTCGTTATGAACGCGCGCAACGGATTTAATAAAGGGGCCAGCCTGTTTTCCATGGCGGATGTGAACCTGGTCTTTGTGTCGCCCATCAAGCCCAAGCGGGCGCTGCTTTATGGACTGATCCAACAGCTGGGCACCGCGCTGCTGCTGGGCTTCTTCCTGCTTTTCCAATACGGGTGGCTGTATAACAGTTATGGTATCCCGGTGGGCGCGCTGGTAGTAATTTTGCTGGGGTATGCATTTACGGTATTTTGCGCGCAGCTGGTCAGCATGGCGCTTTACACCCTCACGGCCGGCAACCCCAGGCGCAAGCGGCAGGTCAAAGCTGTGTTTTACGGCGTCATAGGGGCTTTTGCCCTGTATCTATTCATCAGGCTGTATGCCGGCAGGGCAGACCTGCTTGGCGCGGGCGTGTCGGCGCTCAACGGGCCGGTGCTCTCCGCTTTTCCGGTGGCGGGCTGGCTGGCCGCTGCCGTACGGGGCGCACTGACAGGGCAGCTTATGCCTCTGCTTGTGGGCGCTGGCGCTACGGTGCTGCTGGTAGGCGGCATTATCTTATATATCGAAAAAGCGCGCGCGGATTTCTATGAGGATGTGCTTCAGGCCACAGAACTCGCCTTCAGCGCCGCACAGGCCAGCAAGGAAGGCCGCATCGGCGAAGCCGCGCCCGGCGCGGTGCACGTGGGCAAAAGCGGAATCAGCCGGGGGATGGGGGCCAGCGTTTTTTACGAAAAGCACAAGATCGAAAACCGCAGGGCCAGAAAATTTATAGTGGATTCCGCCTCGCTGACCTTTATACTGGTCACGGTAGCCATGGCGGTATTTATGCGGGAAGCCGGAATATTAGCTGTATTCGCCTTTGGGACCTATATGCAGATGTTCTCGGTCTCGCTGGGGCGCTGGGTCAAAGAGCTGACGCGCCCGTTTATCTACCTGGTGCCCGAACCGCCCTTTAAAAAGCTGCTTTACTGTATCAAGGAAAGCGTGCCGCGCATGGTAGCAGAAGCAGTGGTAATCTTTATCCCGGTGGGGCTGATCTTGGGGACGGGCCCGATAGAAGTTTTGTTTTGCATCCTGGCGCGGCTGTCCTTTGGGCTGCTGTTTACCGCGGGGAATATTCTGGTGGAGCGCTGCTTAAGCGGGCTGACTCTAAAGCCGCTGATCTTGATGGCCTATTTTCTATCTTTGCTTGTGCTGTCCGCTCCGGGGATTATCGCCGGCCTGCTTTTGAATATGGCTGTAGCGGGGGCCCTGGGGGACCTGCCCATTTTACTGGGGATGGCTGCCGTCAACACGCTGGTGGGGCTGCTGGTCATTTTCCTTTGCCGCAATATGCTGACCTATGCGGAGCTGAACAACCGCTAGCCTATGCCCGCGTAAGATTTGACAGCCTGGCGCGCCATCTATTATACTTATATTTCAATGTCGAATAATGACGCACGCACCAGGGCATATGGGCGGTGTGATGAAAGGAATGGTTTTTAGCTTTGGGTACAATTGCGTTGGTAACCGATTCGGCCTGCGATGTTTCCCCGCAGCTGCAAGAGCGTTATCATTTAGATATCATGAGCTTTTCGATCACGGTGGATGGAAAAAGCTACGTTGAAAGGGAAGATTTTACGGCGGATGAATATTACGCCATGCTGCGCGAGGCCCAGGGGTTGCCGGCCACGGCGCACATTACCCCTTTCCGCTTTCTGGAAAAATTTATGGCGTATGACGACCAGGGGACAGAGGACCTGATCCTGGTCACCATCTGCTCTAAAGGCTCCGCCACGAATGATGCGGCGCAGGTGGCGCGCACCCAATTTGCCGAGGAACGGCCCCAGAGCAAGATGCGCATCCATATCGTGGATAGCTATACGTATTCAATGGCCTATGGCGAGGTGCTCTGCCAGGCGGGACAGATGGTGATAGACGGCGAAGCGGCCGAAACGATTCTTGAATTTCTGGAGGATGCTTTTGCAAGGCGCGAGGTCGTGCTGGCGGCTTATTCGCTTAAATTCATCAAACAGTCCGGGCGGGTCTCGGCGGCGGCGGCCATCGCGGGCGAGGTACTGGGCGTGCGGCCGATCATCACCCTGATCGACGGGGAAAGCAAGGTGGTTTCCAAGGTACGGGGCATTGGCAAGGTGCTGCCCGCCACCATGGAGATCGTCAAAAAGCGGATCGAGCCGGGCACAAGCTATATGGTGGGTATCACCGATATGCTGGACGAACAGGAGACCCGCGAAATCTGCACCAACGTGATGGGCTATCCGCCCAAGGGCTTTTTCAAACTGGGCAGCGCCGTCAGCACCAATACCGGCCCGGATGCGGTGGGCATCGTATTTTCCGGCCAGAAGCGGGCACGCTGATTTTCGACAAAAATGGATGATAAGCCGCATGCGACCTGTAAGGGTTTTGCGTGCGGCTTGTGTTATAATAAGGCAATAGGTTGTAAAATACGGACTGGCCAAACGGCGTTTGAAAAGGGAAGCCCGCGGCCAAAGTGGAATGGAGGCCGGCGGCGTTGCAGGTGATGCTGAGAGATTGGATGTTGGAGGATGCGCCGCAGCTGATGCGCTTGGCGGATAACCCCAAAGTCGGGCGGTACCTGCGGGACTTTTTCCCCTCGCCTTACCGCCTGGAGGATGCGAACCACTATATCGCCCTTTGCCTGGCGCACCGGGACGCGGGGCAGCTGAACTACGCCATTGAGGTAGACGGGCTTTTGGCCGGCAGCATCTCGGTACTGGGGCAGAGCGATATCCACCGCAAAAGCGCGGAGATCGGCTACTGGCTGGGCGAGCCGTTTTGGGGCCGGGGCGTGATGCCCCGGGCGGTGGAGCGGATCTGCCAGGAGGCGTTTGCGCGTTTAGACGTGGTACGAATCTATGCCGAGGTGTTTGCCCCCAACAAGGCATCGGCCCGGGTGCTTGAAAAGAGCGGATTTTATCTGGAGGCTGTGCTGAAAAACAGCCTTTGCAAGGGTGAAAGGCTGTATGACGGCCTGATTTACGCGCGCATGCGGGAAGGAGCAAAGGGATGAACGACTATCGGATCCTGGTGGTGGAGGACGAGCTGACCATCGCCGCGCTGCTTTGCGAGGGCCTCTCAAAATGGGGATTTGATGCGCAGTACACCACGGATTTTGAGCACGTGCTGGCTACCGTGGCCCGGGAAAATCCCCACCTGGTACTGCTGGATATCTCCCTGCCCTTTTATAACGGTTATTACTGGTGCGGGGAGATCCGCAAGGTCTCCAAGGTGCCCATCGTTTTTATCTCCTCGCGTACGGAAAATATGGATATCGTGCTGGCGATGAATATGGGCGGGGATGATTTTATCACCAAACCCTTTGAACTGGAAATCGTGGTGGCTAAGGTGCAGGCCGTCCTGCGCCGGGCTTACGATTATCAGCCCGAGAGCTCGCATATCGCCTTTTGCGGCGCGGTGCTGAACCTGGGGGAGGCGGCGGTGTATTATGGGGGCGAAAAGATCGAACTGACCCGAAACGAATTTAAGATTCTCCAAACGCTGCTGGAGCATAAGGGCGGCGTGGTCGCCCGGGAGGAGCTGATGCAAAAACTGTGGGACAGCGATAGCTTTGTAGATGACAACACCCTGACGGTGAACGTCAACCGCCTGCGCAAAAAGCTGGAGGCTGCGGGCCTGGCCGACTGCATCGAAACCAAAAAGGGATTGGGGTACCGGATCGATGATTAAGCAATACCTGATCTACAGGCGGGCGCTGATCCTGCTCTATCTGGCGGTGATGATTCTCTTCCCGGGGGTGCAGGCGATCTGCCGGGTCACGCTTTCCCCGGTGCTGAGCGTGATGCAGATCATCACCTTTTTCATGGTCATTTTTTGGATAGGAGATTTTTTGCGCTTTCGCGGGCGTCACCGGCAACTCGAACAGATCGCGCGCCAGCTTTCTGTGCAACCGTACGAGTTTCCGCAGCCCCGCAACCTTTGCGAGGCGGACGATTTCATGGTGATCCAGGGATTGTACGATAAGCTGCGGGACAGCCTCCAGGCCGTGGATGAACACCATGCCGAGCAGGAGGAGATCTACACCCTTTGGGTACATCAGATCAAAACGCCTATCGCGGCGCTGCAACTGTTGGAGCAAAGCGACCTGCCCTTTGACGATAAGGCGCGGGGGCTGCTGCGCCAGGAGCTTTTTAAAATCGAGCAATATGTGGAGATGGCGCTGCAATACATTAAGATGGAGGACCTCTCCACCGACCTTGTGGTGCGGGAGTATTCTTTGCAGGAGATCGTGCGCGCCAGCGTGAAAAAGTACGCGCCGCTGTTTATCTATAAAAAACTTACTATCGAGATCGAGGACTTCGATACGGTGGTGTTGACCGATAGCAAATGGCTCTCCTTTATCATCGAGCAGCTGCTCTCTAACGCCATCAAGTATACCTATGCCGGGGGCGTATCGATCAGCTGCAAAAAGAAGATGAATGGCCGCCCGGCCGAGCTGCACATCCGGGATACCGGCATCGGCATCAAGCGCGAGGACCTGCAGCGCGTATTTGAAAAGGGCTATACCGGCTACAACGGGCGGGTGGATAAAAAGGCCAGCGGCATCGGGCTGTATCTGGCGCGCAAAGTGGCCCGGGAGATGGCCCACGAGGTCTATCTGGATTCGGCCGTGGGGGAGGGGACGCTGGCGGTGGTGCGCTTTCCCCTGCACGATAAGGCTGATTATGAGTAAATGACACCCCTTTGGGGCTAAGTGACAGGATTGTAAGGTTGACGGCGGAAATGTAAGCTAGAGAAATGGCAGCGCATTTCCGCCGTTTTGTATAATGGGTGTACCAAGGAGAGAAAAGAGGAATGCACATGGAGCTTTTAGAAGTCAAAAACCTTAAAAAAGTATATAATACGCGCTTTGGTGCCCAGCAGTACACGGCGCTTTCCTCCGTCAGCTTTGCCATCGAGCGGGGGGAGTACGTGGCCATCATGGGCGCGTCCGGCTCGGGCAAGACCACGCTGCTCAACATCATCGCCTCGCTGGATAAGCCTACCAGCGGAGACGTGCTGCTGGAGGGGAAGAACCTGCGCCAGATCAAGGACCGGGAGCTTTCCGCCTTCCGCCGCAAGAATTTGGGTTTTGTCTTTCAGGATTTTAACCTGCTGGATACCTTTTCCATCAAGGATAATATCCTTTTGCCGCTGGTGCTGAGCAATGTGCCCTATAAAGAGATGGAAAAGCGACTCGAGCCCATTGCCAAGAGCCTGGGCTTAAGCCAGCTGCTGCCCAAGTACCCCTATGAGGTATCGGGCGGCGAAAAGCAGCGCGCCGCCGTGGCCCGCGCGGTGATCACCCAGCCCAAACTGGTGTTGGCGGACGAACCTACCGGCGCGCTGGACTCCAAATCCTCCCAGCGGCTGCTGGACATTTTTGAGCAGCTGCACGATGGGGGGCAGACGATCCTGATGGTCACCCACTCGTCCATGGCGGCCAGCCACGCTTCCCGGGTGCTGTTTATCAAGGATGGCGAGGTGTTCAGCCAGCTGTACCGCGGCGAGGAGAGCAACCGGGAGTTTTTTGACAAGATCGTGGCCAACCTGTCGGTACTCTCGGATGGGGGTGTGGACATTGGCTAAAGGCTTTTTCGCGAAGATGGCCTGGAGCAACTTAAAGCGCAACCGCTCGTCCTATATGCCGTATTTGATCGCCACGGTGATCACGGTGGCCATCTACTTTATCATCGTCACCATGATGGATACACCAGGGCTGCGCAACGTGCCAGGCGGGCCTACCTTGCAGACCATGTTTATGATCGGGGAGACCGTGCTGGTCGTCTTTTGCGTGATCTTTATGGTCTACCTGAACAGCTTTTTGATCAAGCGGCGCAAAAAAGAATTTGGGCTTTACGCTATCCTGGGCCTTGAAAAGCGCCACGTGGGCAGGATGATGCTCTGGGAGAGCCTGATGCTCAATGGCGGGGCGATCGTCATCGGCACGGTGGCGGGGCTGATCTTCGGCAAGCTGATCTTTATGATGCTGATGGGGCTGCTGAACGTCTCGCCGGACAGCGAGTTCATCGTTCCGGCCGAGGCCTTTATCAAGACCGGGGCGCTGTTTTTGGTCATCTTTGTCTTTACATCGCTCTATAACCTGTTCAAGGTGCGCCTGGCCAACCCTATCGACCTTTTGACCGGCGAACAGCAGGGCGAAAAGCGTTTCCGCACGGCGATCCCGCTGGCAATCATCGGGGCGGCGCTGCTTGGTTGGGCGTACTACACGGCCCTTTCGGTGCGCAACGCCTCGGATGCGTTTATCGGCTTTATGTTCGCGGTGATCGCCGTGATCCTGGCCACGTACATGCTCTTTACCGCGGGCAGCTACCTGCTGCTGCGCATCCTGCGGCGCAATAAGCGGCTTTACTATAAGCCCAACAACTTTGTAGCCATCTCCGGAATGATGCACCGCATGCGGCAAAATGCCGCCGGGCTGGCCTCTATCTGCATCCTTTCGACCATGGTGCTGGTCACCATCACCACCAGCGTATCCCTTTACGCTGGGCAGGAGCAGATGCTAAAGGTGCTCTATCCTAACGACCTGACCCTGTCCATGAATGAGGAGGTCTATGCCCAGCGCATCGATACGCTCAAAGAGCAGATTCGGGAAACGGCCGCGCAAAACGGCGTGACCATCGAGAGCATGTATGCCACGCATACCCTGAATATGACGCGCCGGCTGGAAGGGGATCAACTGACCCAGCCGGGAACCATTGATTATACCGACCCCAGCCGGATGGATGTGGCCTTTCTCACCGCCGGGCAGTATAACGAGCTGACGGGCGACCAGCTGGAGCTTGAGGCGCAGGAAACGGTCGTGATCACCAATGCGCCGCTTGGCGGCGTGCAGAGCCTGACGATTAACGGCCATACGCTGCAGATCGCTCAGGCGGTATGCGATTCGCCTCTGGTGGACGGCAAAAACAGCGAGGAGAAAAACGCCCTGTATCTGGTGGTGCGCGATTGGGAAACAGCCCAGGAGATCAGCGGGTATAAAGAGGATAACGATGATTCGCCCTCCTGGGAGAATTGTACTATGGTCGTCAATTACACGGGCGAGCAGGATCAAATGAACGCCTTTGCCGCAGCGGTAGATGGCCTGCGCAAGTTGGATGGCGATGTGATCTACCACGTAAACGACATCAACACCAACCGTTTGGACATCTACGGCGTATCCGGCGGGCTGCTGTTTATCGGCGCGTTTTTTACGATCCTGTTCCTGATGGCCACGGTGCTGATCATCTACTTCAAGCAGATATCCGAGGGCTTTGAGGATAAGGCGCGCTTTGAGATTCTCCAAAAGGTCGGCATGGATGACAGGGCGGTAAAGCGGTCGATCAACAAACAGATCCTGCTGGTCTTCTTCCTGCCGCTGGTGGGTGCGCTTCTGCACACCGGCATGGCGGCGAATATGATCATCAAGATGCTGGAGATGTTCTCGCTCTACGATGTAGGTTTGACGCTGGGCTGCATGGGGATTGCCTGCGTGGCGTTCTCGCTGGTCTACGTGCTGGTCTATCAGCTTACGGCAAAGGTCTATTACCGCACGGTCAAATGGTAAACGTTACTTAAGTCCTCTCTCAAGAGGCTCTTCCACGGCAAAAAGGCACGGCATACGCCGCCCTTTAAGCGATGGAAGGGCCTCTTTTTATGGTATACTAAGCCTATCAGATGAAAATGGAGGGGAGAGCAGATGGCGCATTTACAGGGGCAGCTGGTATGCGATATGGTAGCCTATGAAGGGGCGGATCACGGCAGGGTCAATCACTTTTTAAAGGTGTATGCCTATGCGCGCACCATCGCCCTGCAGGAGGGCCTGGATTGCCAGCAGCAGGAGATATTGGAGCTTGCGGCGATCCTGCACGATGTGGGTATTAAGGTCAGCGAGGAAAAGTACGGCAGCGGCGCGGGGAAATACCAAGAGATCGAGGGGCCGCCTATCGCGCGTGAAATGCTGCAAAAGCGCGGCGCGCCCCTGGATTGGATCGAGCGGATAAGCTATCTGGTGGGACATCACCATACCTATCACGATGTGCAGGGGATGGATTACCAGATTTTGCTGGAGGCTGACTTTTTGGTCAATATCGAGGAGGGCGGCATGCCGTTAAACGATAAGATGCGCAGCCTTTTTAAAACGCAGGCGGGCAAAGCGCTGCTGCGCGACCTGTTTGGCGGATGATGGGGAGCAAATTGATGGACGGTGTATATGCGGTGGCGCTGCCCCAGGCGGCCGCGCAGCTGATCGGCGTGTTGAACGCGGCGGGCCATGCGGCCTACGCGGTGGGAGGCTGTGTGCGCGATAGCTTGCTCGGGCGCACGCCTAAGGACTGGGATATCTGCACCGACGCGCTGCCCGAACAGGTGATGGCGGCGTTCCAGGCGTACAGGGTCCTGCCCACGGGCCTCAAACATGGTACGGTGACGGTATTTGCAGAAGGGGAAGGTTATGAGATCACCACCTTCCGCAAAGAGGCGGGCTATAGCGACCATCGCCATCCGGATGCGGTGGCGTTTGTATCCGCCCTGCGAGAAGATCTGGCGCGGCGAGATTTTACCATGAACGCCATGGCGTACCACCCGCAAGAGGGCTTAAAGGATTATTTCGGCGGGGTGGCGGATCTCCGGTGCGGAACGATTCGCTGCGTGGGCCAACCGGCCTGGCGCTTTGAGGAAGATGCGCTGCGCATGATGCGGGCGCTGCGCTTTGCCGCGGTCTACGGGTTTACCATCGAGGCGGAGACCGCCCGGGCGATACACGCCTGCCGCCGCCTGCTCTCTTGCGTAGCGCCGGAGCGACTGCGCGCGGAGCTGGACGCCCTGTTGTGCGGCGCGGCTGTGGAAAAAGTGCTGCTGGCCTTTCCGGATGTGATCTTTACGCTGATACCCGAACTGGCGATGGCGCAGGGCTTTAACCAGCACAACCGTTACCATGCTTATGATGTTTGGACGCATACCGTCAAAAGCGTAGCGGCCGCGCCGCAGGATATAACCTTACGGCTGACGATGCTGCTGCACGATGTAGGCAAGCCGCTGTGTTTTACACGGGACGCATCCGGCGTGGGGCATTTTTACGGGCACCCTGCCGCTGGGGCGCAGCTGGCGCGGGGGATATTCGCGCGCCTGCGCTATGATAGGGCTACGGCTATGCAGGTAGAGCGCTTGGTAGAGCAGCATTGCCGCGAGCTTCCGCCGCGGGATAAACCCATGCGCCGGGCGCTGAACCGGCTAGGTGAGGTGGGGGTGCGGCAGCTGCTGGCCGTAAAACGGGCGGATATCAAGGCGCAGGCCCCCGCCGTTACAGAAGAAAGGCTATTGACTCTTTGCCAGGTGGAGCGCTGCCTGGATGAGGTGCTGGCACAGGGGGCCTGCTTTACCCTAAAGGATCTGGCGGTGAGCGGGAAAGACCTGTTGGAGCTGGGCATGCAGCCCGGCCCCGACGTGGGCAAAACCCTTAAGGCGCTGCTGGAGGATGTGCTGGACGGCCGGCTGGAAAATGAATATGAAGCGCTGCTGGAAACCGTGAAAAAGGCGACCGAATGACGGCCGCCTTTTTTAAAAGGAATTTTAAAATGCTGTCGTTATTGGAAGACGCTTATTTGCCCTCATCGGAAGCCGGCAATGTTGGCACAGGCACCTTAGCGACCTTTTTTAACAGGTTTGAAACAGGTATTTCAACATACCGATGGAAAAGGTAGATCACAATAAACGTAACGGGAATGCCGAGCAGCAGCGCTAGACTGACATGTCCCAAGATGCCATACAGGGTTAGAATGATCAAACTGCCCGCCGGCATGTGCAGTAGATAAGTGGCAAAGCTGATACGATCAAAAGCACGCACAAAACGATTAACTCTGAATTTACTTTCGCAAAGCAAGCATATCACAAAAATGGCAGCGGCAAAAAGCAGACTGATGATATAGGGCTGCTCGGCATACATGGGAAGGTTGAAACTGAAAAAATACTGGACGATAAGCAGATAAAGCACGACCAAAAGCCCCAGCCCCTTAGGGATGCTGATGGTTTTTTGATAAGTAAAAGCAATCGTCATCCCTACTAACGGGAACATGAGCCAGGGAATAAAGCTGTACAGATAGCCCAATTCGGGAATTGTCTGCAGGTTCAGAATTTTGGAAACGGCGAAAAATACTACGAGAAAAGCCTCATACACAACCATCGAAAGGAAAGGTTTCTTTTGCATAAGTTTCAGCAGTGGGATCGCTAAAATCCAAAACAGCATAAGCGGATACAGAAACCAGGTTGCTCCGTTGATAACATCGGGTAGCCCTAAAAAATAGTTGATAAAGAAAGCGTTCGTCACCCATTGCATGGCGTTAAATTGGCTCCAATAGGTAGGAGCTCCCGTAAGCAGTCCAACGATCAAATGCAAAAGGTAAAAAACGGCGGTCGCTAGTGCCAGCAAAAGAATCGTCCGCACGATCTTTTTTACCAATATGCCTGAAATAGAGGTGCGGTAAACTTGCGCTGCAAATAAAAAGCCGCTGATGATAAAAAATAGGCTGACGCCTAGCGCGCCGAAATCCTGTATGAGAAACAAAGGGCGATTGAAAAAGTGCTGCACGGCGTGAACTGGCAACCATTGCGGAAATCGAAAGGCGATAAAGTGATCGTAAACGATCAACAGGGTGGCGAATACCCGCAAAAAGCGGATACATTCGAAATTTCGGGAACTGCCGGAAGTGCCCATATAATACCTCATTTCGTCTTAATAATCGATAAATAGCGGATTTGCACTGCTATGATAGCATAACCGAACAAACATAGCAATTGAATAATATATGAAACCCGTGAAAATAAGAATAACCAGCAGCCATTTGAGGCCGCTGGTTAAAAGATATGTATAGAAAGTTGAAACGCTGATTAAATGTCGATATAGTCGGCTGAGGCGTACCCTACCCGGCCGTTATAGTGCACCACGTACCAACCCTGCCACTCGCCTACAACGGTGATCACGTCGCCGTTTTGCGCTTGGCCGATTACGGCGGCATCCAGCGAAGGATAGGCGCGGATGTTCAGCGGGCTGCCCTGGGTGACCACCCGGCCGTTTAACCAGGGCTGGGGCTGTACAAAGGGGATGCCGAAGTACTCCGTCAGGGAGAGCACGACGTTTTGCGCAATGGTTTCGATATTGTTTTTGATCCAGGTGGCGTCCTCTACATTGTCGTGATAGGCAAATTCGATCAGCACCGCAGGCGCGCGGGTGCGGGCTACTTCGCCTATGGTGGTGGTAGGCAGGGTGCGCACCAGGCTGGGAATGGGATAAATATCCCGCAGGTTGGCCGCGATAATATCGGCTGCCCGCCGGCTGGAGGCGCTGGTGGGATAATAATATACGTCGCTGCCGCGGATCATTCCCGATAGCGCAGCCGGTGCGGCGTTGGAATGCAGCGCCAGGTGCAGGTCGTAATTGCCGGCGTTGGACTGTACGATGGAGGACGCGGCCGTCATTTGCGGCGTATTGCGGGTGAACTGGATGCCGCTGGCAATGAGATAAGGCTCCATCGCGTCAGCGATCAGGTTCATGTATTGCTCCTCATTGCCGCCGGTGACATACTGGTTAAATTCCTGGGTGGACGGGCTCAAGTAGATAAAGGGCATAGGCACTCCTCCTTGCAGGTTGTTCAAATGAAAAAGCGGTTTGATGCCAGTGTATGCCAGATGGTATAAAAAGGTGAAATCGTATGCGATCAAGTCGCTCATGACAAACAATGCGCAAAAACACATGCAAATGGACAAAAATTATTCGGGTTAAATCATTGCGGCGGGCGGTAAAGTTAGTTTATAATCTAAATGTAGCCATATAGTAGGATGAGGACGTTTAAAGGAAGGTGATGTTCAATCGCAGCGGGAATTTTAATTGGCGCAGTTATTCTGTTCATCTGTGTAGGTTCCAGTAAAATACTTTATCGCTTTGGCGTGCCGACGCTTCTCATGTTCATTCTGTTGGGCATGGTTTTCGGCTCTGACGGCCTGGTCGGCATTCCTTTTGACAACTTTGAGGTAGCCAAACAGGTCTCTTCTGTAGCTCTGGTCTTTATCATGTTTTACGGCGGGTTTGGGACCAACTGGAAGATGGCGCGGCCCGTTGCGCTGCCTTCTATTTTGATGTCGACCCTGGGCACCGTGGTCACGGCACTACTGACGGGCGTATTTTGCCACTTCGTGCTGCGCATGGAATGGCTGGAGGGGCTCTTGGTGGGCTCGGTTATCGGTTCTACGGACGCAGCTTCGGTTTTCTCGATTCTGAGGAGTAAAAAACTGAATTTAAAGGGTGGCCTGGCCTCGCTTTTAGAGATCGAAAGCGGCTCGAACGACCCTATTTCCTATATGATGACGGTGATCGTACTGGCCCTGATGTCCACGGGTGCGGACATCTCCGTGCTGGGGCAGCTGTTTGCCCAGATTGCCTTTGGCCTTGGCGGCGGATTTTTGCTGGCCTATCTGGCGGTCCGGCTGCTGCGGCATGCCAGCTTTGAGATCAGCGGCCTGCATACGATTTTGGTGGTGGCTGTGGCGCTGGCGGCCTACGCTCTGCCGGAGCTGATCGGCGGCAACGGATACTTAAGCGTTTACATCGTGGGTATCGTGCTGGGCAACAGCAAGATCCTGCATAAGCGCACGCTGGTCAACTTTTTTGACGGCATCACATGGCTGATGCAGATCGTGCTGTTCTTTATGCTGGGGCTGCTGTCCTTCCCCTCGCAGATGCCGGCCATCATTTTACCGGCTCTCGCCATCGCCCTGTTTATGACGTTTGTCGCCCGGCCGGTGGCCACCTTTGGGATACTCAGCTGGTTTAAAATGAGCTTTAAGCAAAAGATCCTGGTCTCCTGGGCGGGGCTGCGAGGCGCGGCTTCCATCGTATTTGCGATCTTTGCTATGACTAGCGGCGTTTATCCGCACAACGACGTTTTCCATATCGTTTTCTTTGTGGCGCTGCTCTCGGTCACGGTGCAGGGGACATTGTTGCCGCCGCTGGCTAAAAAACTGGGCCTGGTGGAGGCGACGGGAGATTCGGTACTGCGTACCTTCAACGATTATCAAGATGAAAGCGGCACCAAGCTGGTGGAGTTTACCGTGCGCGCCAGCGACAGCTGCGTCAATAAGAGCATTATGGATGCAGACCTGCCCGAAGAGGTGCTGGTGGTCATGATCAAGCGCGGCAAGGAATTCATCGTCCCCAAGGGCGCTACGGTGATACGAGAAGGGGATATATTGGTGCTGAACGGAATGGACACCAGCAAATTTTTAGCTTAGAAAGGGCAACGATATGAAAAACGGCACATTGCGCGCGGACATTCAGATCGGAGCGCTGGTGGACATCGTATTAAAGAAGGATCAGCCCACCGGCAAACTGACGCGCGGTCACGTAAAGAGGATCTTGACAAAATCGCCCAACCACCCCCATGGCATCAAAGTGATGCTGGAAGAGCAGGATCAGGTGGGGCGGGTAAAAAACATCTTGGAGGAGTGAAGACCATGGCATTGTTTATCGCCTATCCGCCATGTTCCACCTGCCAAAAAGCGCGCAGGTGGTTACAGGATGCCGGCATTGCTTTTGAGGAGCGAAACATCAAAACGCAGCCGCCCACGGCCGGGGAGTTGGCGCAGTGGAAAAAGATCAGCGGGCTGGCGCTGAAGAAATTTTTCAACACCAGCGGCATGTTGTACCGCTCACTAGGGCTGAAGGATAAGCTGCCGGATATGGGAGAGCAGGAGCAGTTGGAGCTGCTGGCATCAGACGGCATGCTGGTCAAAAGGCCGATCGTGATACAGGGGGATACCGTGCTGGTGGGTTTTAAGCCGCAGCAATGGGAAGCGCTTAAAAAGTAGCGCGATAAAAAGTTAGAAAAAATATGGAATAATTCCAAAAACAAAGCAGGAATTATCCTAGATAAGTCGAATGTTTATAAAGTATGTTCATAAATATGTGAACGGGAAGAGGATTAAACCTTATACCAGAAAGGGGACTAAACAATGGCGAAAGCAGAAATTTCCCTGCAACCGTATAGCATCCGTGAGTACCTGAAAACGCCGGAGCAGTGGAAGGATTCCATGCGCAAAGTGCGGGAGATCGGTTACCGGTCGGTTCAGATCGGGCGCGTTGCCGGCCTGACGCCGCAGGAGACCAAGGATCATTTGGATAGCCTGGGGATGGAACTGAGCACCTATTGCGGCGACCTGTTCTCGATCCGTGACGATATCGACGGCTTCATCAAAGAGTGCAAGCTCTTTGACGTGGACGAGATCATGATCGGTACCATGCCGGCTGAGTTCCGTGTGGACCGCGAAGGATATGAAAAAGCCATCGCCCTGATGAACGAGGTGGGCAAGCAGCTCTCCCAGGCGGGCATCTACCTGGCCTATCACAACCATGCCCAGGAATTCCGCCGCTGGGGCCTGAACGGTGTGCGCGGGATCGACCTGCTCTTTGACGAGCTCAATCCGGATTACGTCCACTTTATGCTGGATACCCACTGGGTACAGTCCGGCGGCGGCGACGTGATCGAGTACA
The DNA here is from genome assembly GCF_014384745.1 of Luoshenia tenuis. NCBI lineage: Bacteria > Bacillati > Bacillota > Clostridia > Christensenellales > Christensenellaceae > Luoshenia > Luoshenia tenuis. The sequence continues at coordinate 176,843 of NZ_JACRSO010000001.1, read as the reverse complement.
TCAAAAAATGCAAGGGCCGCATGCAGTACATCCACGTCAAGGATTACCGCATTGCCCCCATCAACTACCACACCTGGTTTGGCGCTACCCCCAAGGAGTTTGCCGAGATCGGCGAGGGCAACCTGCCTTGGCCCGAGATTATCGAGACCTGCAAGGCCCAGGGCATCAACATCTTCATCGTCGAGCAGGATAACACCTACCTGCGCAACTCCTTTGACGCGGTGGAGATCAGCTTCAACAACCTGGTGAAATACGGCCTGAAAGCGTAATTGGGCGCTTTGATCCGATTCGATGACGATTACCGTTAAGGAGGTTACTTGAATATGAAGATTTCCCTTTGCCCTATGGCGATCGGTCCCTATCTGCGCCCGTTGCAAGGCGAAGTGATGGATTCCAGCATGCCGGAAGCTGCTTTAGATACGGTAAAATCCGCACTGACCAAGGTCTCTAACATGGGTTATGACGGCATTGAGACCGCTACGCCCAGCGTCTTTTCCTGCCCGCAGGAGTTCCGCGATTTTATGGATTCCATTAATCTCGAGGTGCTGACCTGCGGCGGATTGACCTATGACGAGCTCAAGTTTGGCGACCTGAAGGATAAGATTGCCGAGTGCAAGACCCTGGGCGCCAAAAACGTGATGATCGGCCAGATGCCGCACGAGTGCGCGGGCAATTATGACGAGTTGCTGGCCTTCTGCCGCGCGATGAACCGCGCCGGCAAGATTCTGGCGGATGAGGGCATCGCCCTTTCCTACCACAACCATGCCTGCGACTTTGCCAAGGTCAATGGCCAGAGCCATTTGCAGATCATCATGGATAACACCTGCGATAAGAGCGTGTTCTTTGAGCTGGATACCCACTGGCTGCAATCCGGCGGCGCGCATGTTATCAGCTGGATCAAAAAGACGGCTGGCCGCGTGCGGTTCATCCACTTTAAAGATTACGGCATCGACGAGTACTCCGATACCAACTGGCTGGAGTGCACCCACAAACTGTGGATGGAGATCGGCCAGGGCAACCTGAACTGGCCGGGCATCATCGAGGCTTGCAAGGAAGCCAAGATCGAATGGTGCTCTGTGGAGCAGGATGTGGTTCGCCGTCCTGGCTTTGAAGCCAGCAAGATCAGCGTGGACTACCTCCACAGCCTGGGCATCGGCGCCAAACGCTAAATGTAAGACGCGTACGAATACCCCGCGGGCTTTTGCCTGCGGGGTATTTTTTGTTTTTGCCGGCGCTGGACGCAAAATTCGCTATTTTTTTCTTGCGATGGGCGGCGAACATGTTATTATATAAAAAGGCGGGCTTTGCCCGTAAGTTATCAATCTATTTAGTTTATGCATAGAAGGGATGAAGGCCAATGGAGAACTATTATCAGCCGGAGATCGAGTGCGCGTCCCGCGAGCAGATCCGCGCCTGGCAGGATGAGCATCTGGTGAAAACGGTGCATCATGTCTATAAAAATGTGCCCTATTACCGGAATCTGATGGATCAAAAGGGCGTGACGCCGGAGGACATCAAGTCTGTAGACGATCTGCACAAATTGCCCTTTTTGACCAAGGACGATCTGCGGGAGGCCTATCCGTACGGCCTGGTGGCTATGCCGCTGAGCGATTGCGTACGCATCCAATCCACCAGTGGCACGACGGGGCGCCGGGTGGTCGCGTTTTATACCCAGCACGATATCGACCTGTGGGATGAGTGCTGCGCACGCGCCATCATGGCGGCGGGCGGCACGAAGGACGATGTGGTGCATGTCAGCTATGGCTACGGGCTGTTCACCGGCGGCCCGGGGCTCAACGGCGGTTCGCACAAGGTCGGCTCGCTGACGCTGCCCATGAGCTCGGGCAATACCGACCGCCAGATCCAGTTTATGACGGATCTGGGCTCTACCATCCTTTGCTGCACGCCCTCTTACGCAGCTTACCTGGCCGAAACCATCTGCGAGCGCGGCCTGCAGGATCAGATCAAGCTCAAGGCCGGTATCTTCGGCGCGGAAGCCTGGAGTGAGGAGATGCGCCAGGATATTCAGAATAAACTGGGCATTAAGGCGTATGATATCTATGGATTAACTGAGATCTCCGGCCCGGGCGTATCCTTTGAGTGCAGCGAGCAGACCGGCATGCACATCAATGAGGATCATTTTATCGCCGAGATCATCGACCCCAACACCGGTGAAGTGCTGCCTGATGGGGAAAAGGGTGAGCTGGTGTTCACCAGCATCACCAAAGAGGCGTTCCCGCTGCTGCGCTACCGCACGCGGGATATCTGCGTACTCACCCGCGAGAAGTGCTCCTGCGGCCGCACGCATGTAAAGATGTCCAAGCCCATGGGCCGCAGCGACGATATGCTGATCGTAAAAGGCGTAAACGTGTTCCCCTCCCAGATCGAAACCGTGCTGCTGGGCAAGGGTTACCCGGCCAATTATCAGATCACCGTCAGCCGCGAAAACAACAGCGATAAGCTGGATGTGGAAGTAGAGATGACTCCGGAGATGTTCTCCGACTCGATGGGCGATATAGAGACCCGCGAGGCTGAACTGGTGGCGGCTCTCAAGGCCATGCTGGGCATCTACGCGAAAGTGCATTTGGTGGCGCCTAAAACCATTGCCCGCAGCGAGGGCAAGGCGGTACGCATCATTGATAACCGCAAATTATATTAAAAGGGGGCATAAAGCATGACGGCAAAACAGATTTCGGTCTTTTTGCAGAACCAGCCGGGTAAGCTGGCTGATTTTTGCGAGATCCTCTCCAAACACCATATTGACATGCGGGCCATGTCCATGGCGGAAAGTCGGGACTTTGGCATCCTGCGCCTGATCGTGGACGACAGCCAGAAGACGGCGGATGTATTGAAAGAAGAAGGCTACGTCTATGCGGTGACCCCGGTACTGGCTGTGGAAGTTCCCGATGAGCCGGGCGGCTTGATGAAAATCCTCAACATCCTGAAGGAGAACCAGATTAACCTGGAATACTCCTATGCGTTTATTGCCCGCAAGACGGATTGCGCGTATATGATCTTCCGCGTGCAGCAGACCGAGCAGGCAGCGGAGGCGCTTGCCAAGGGCGGCGTCAAGCTGATCTGCCAGCATGAATTAAGTGAGCTTTAATATAACTCGGTGCTTTAAGGGGCGGCCGCAGCTATTGCTGCGGCCGTTTTTTATTTTCACTTGACAAAAGTAACTGAAATAATTATAATTGCAGTATAAACTGAAATTATAAAAATGACAGATTGGGGCGGATCATGATGAAAAAAAGCTGGGTAAAAAGCGTGCTGCTGGTCGGTGTGATGACGACTGCGGCGGCCTGCGCGCCGGTGGGCGGCACGGCTTACCATAAAATCGACGCGGAGGCGGTAAAGACCATGCTGGATCAGGAAACGGGCATAGTACTTGTGGACGTACGCAGGCCTGATGAATACGCGCAGGGCCATATTCCTGAGGCGATCAATATCCCAAACGAGACCATAGGCACAGCTGCGCAGGATGCCCTGCCAGATAAGGAAGCGACACTTGTGGTCTATTGCCGCTCTGGCGTGCGCAGCCGCCAGGCTTCCGGTAAGCTGGTCGATATGGGCTATCGCGCGGTATATGATATGGGCGGGATCATCCACTGGCCTTACGATACGGTAAAGGGGGATGGAGCGAAATGAAGCGCAAAAAGGGCGTTTTCGCGGTACTGACGGCATTAACGCTGGGAGCGGTATGGCTGCTCTCGGCCTGCAGCCCGGCTGCGGCGCCGGCGCCCTCTAAGGCCGCCGGGCAGGATGACAATGCCTTTGGAACCTTTGAAACATACGATCTGCAGGGCGAGGCGGTATCGCAGGAGCTGTTTTCCGGTTCCCGGCTGACCATGGTCAACGTCTGGGCAACCTATTGCGGCCCCTGCCTGCGCGAGATGCCAGATCTGGGCGAATTGGCAGGCAGCTATCAGGCGGCGGATTTTCAGGTGGTGGGCGTGGTGAGCGATACTGTAAAGGCGGACGGCACGTATGATGACGCGCAAGTAGCTGTAGCCGAACAGATCATCCAAAGGACGGGGGCGGATTACCGCCACATCCTTCCCTCGCAAAGCCTGCTGAGCCGGTTAGGCCAAATATCAGCCGTGCCCACGACGCTGTTCGTCGATGCGCAGGGCCGCCAGGTGGGACAGGCGTATCTTGGGGCGCGCACAAAGGCGCAGTGGCAAAGTATTGTAGAAGGTCTGCTGGCCCAGCTGCCCGGTCAGGATGCGCAAAGCGGCGCCGGGACGGAAACGGGGTCCGACGCGCCTGTGACCCAGGGCACGGAAAACATGGGCTTTACGCGGTTTGAAACGACCGATCTATTGGGCAGGCCGGTGGACCAAAGCGTGATGACGGAAAGCGCGCAAGAATTGATCCTGGCCCTGATATGGAACCCGGAATGGACTGGCAGTACCGAGGCGCTCGGGCAGTTGGCACAGCTAGCGGCGCAGGACAGCCGTATTCAGCCGCTGGGGTTGGTCGTAGGCGATCCCACCCAGGCGCAGGCATTGGCCCAAAAGGCGGGGGTGGATTTTACCAACATTATTCTGACGCCGGAATTGGAAACGCTTCTAGAGGCAAAGGCGCCGCAGGTGCTGGCCTTTTCGCCCTGGGGTACGGTAGCCTCCCAAGGGCTGGACGCTGACGCCCCGCCGGAAAAATGGACGCAGTTGATCGATGAAGCCGTGTATAACCTCTATGAAACCTGTTGCAGCTAATAAGGGGTGCAGATGATTTAAAAGATAGGCGTATATTGGCGTTAGACGCCTGCGCTGCCAGCGAGAAGAGTGGCTTTGTCAGGTTTGCCGGATGAATACTTGCATCCGGCATCTGTTTTCGCTATAATAACAGTTAAAGAGCTGAAAGCTTATCTTGAATTTGGAGGGACTCCTTATGACGGGGGAATTTGCCATCGCAGTGCATGCGCTGGTCTTTTTAAATCGCCGGGGGGAGACGGTAAACAGCGAAACGCTGGCTGATAATGTCTGCACCCACCCTGCAAGGCTGCGGGGCGTGATGGCAAAGCTTAAAAATGCGGGCCTGGTGGATACCAAAGAGGGGATGGAGGGCGGCTATGCCTTCCGCAAGGACCCGGCACAGGTGACCCTGCGACAGATCTGCGATGCGCTGAATGTAAAACTGGTTTCGGCTTCCTGGCGCTCGGGCAGTGTGGATAAGCCCTGCATGATCTCCTCGGGTATGGCGGACGTGATGGATGATCTCTATAGCCAGATGGACGCGCTGGGGCGCGAGTACCTTTCCCATATCACCATCGCAGATATCGACAGGCAGATTTTCAGCGGCAAAGAAAAGGGCGCTTCTGCCTAAGGAAAGACGCGAAAAAGGCGCACGGATTTACCGTGCGCCTTTATTTTATACCTCACTGCGGGCCATTTAGCAGCAGCGCAAAGATGGCGGCTTCATCTTGGCAGCGGTCATAATCGCCTGCGAGCGTGCCGGGATCGTGATAGACCACGCCCAGCGCCTCGTTGCGCGCCAGGCAGTCCATCAACTTTTCTACCCCGTACTGGCGCACAAATGCGGCAAAGGCGCGGGGTTTAAGCTTGGCGAGTATGGGATTATCCGCGCAGGGAAAGCTTGCGCACATCCAGCAGCCGTCATGGTCCTTTTCCCGGGAGCATTTGAGAGACTTGCACCACGCAGCGTCAGGGCAGCCATCATTTTTGCAGCCCGCGCAGCCCTCCCTGGCACACAGGCAGCAGGCCAATCCACAGCAACCGATTCCCAGTTCCCTTTTCATCTGAATTCCCCCTCTTTTGTTTTCTATTAAGCGCCCTCGGACAGGCGCATAAATACCCGTTCAATAAATAGGGAAGCCGCGCCCAAAGCGGCCGCATCGCTGCCTACCTGGGCGATGCGCAGCGGCAGCGCCCCGCCAAAAGCGCGCCGGGCCAGGCTGCGCTGCAGCGGTTCTACGTACAGATCGCCGTATTCGGCCAGCTCTCCGCCCAGCACCACCGCACCGGGATCGATCAGATTGGCGGCGTTGGCGATGGCCAGCCCCGCATAGCCCGCCGCGCGGGAAAAGATGCGCCTGACGTCGCGGTCGCCCTCTTGGGCGGCGCTGGCGGCCTCCTCCAGCGTCAGGGTTTCGTAATGGCCGCGCAGCCTGCGGACCAGCCCCTTGGCCCGCCCCTGTTGCAGGGCAAGGTGACATTGCTCCAAAATCGCCCGGGAGGAGGAGAGGGTTTCCAAGCAGCCCCGGTTGCCACAAAGGCATTTTTTGCCCTGTGGCACCAGAGTCATGTGCCCCAGCTCTCCGGTCACCCCGCGCTTGCCGCGGTAGATCTCTCCCTGGGCCATCATCCCCATGCTGATGCCCAGGGAGAGGCGCACGAAGATAAAATTGTCGATATCCTGCGCCGCGCCCAGCAGGTGCTCGGAATAGGCCATGCAGTCCGGATCGTGCTCTAAAATCACCTCCATCCCAAATGCATCCTGCAAATACTGGCGGATGTTGACGGAGGAAAAGGTGCCGAATTGATGCGTCCAGATGGAAATGCCCCGGGCCGCGTCCACCTGGCCGGGAAAGGCCACGGCGATGCCGCGTACCGAGCCGGCGGGCACCTGTGCTAAAAGCTGGCAGATCAGCGCCTTCATCTGCGCCAGCACTTCGCCGGAACGGTGGGAGACGATGGGCTGGCGCGTGCGGGTGACTACGCGGCTGCGCAGGTCGATCACCACCCCGGTCATGCCGATGAGGTTGACATCGATGCCGATGATGAGGTTATCCTCAACATTGATATCAAAACCGCTGGGGGTGCGCCCCGGCCCGGCGCTTTGCGCCTTTTGCTCGGTGATCACGCCGCGCTCAAGCAAAATGCCGCATAAATTGCTGACGCTGCCCCAGCTCAAAAGGGTCAGGTCCTGTATCTGCCGCTTGGTCACCGGCCCATGTGCGCGGATACAATTAAAGATGCTGCGCATGTTGGCGGCGCGCATGGCATCGTGGTTGACGGTCTCCAAAGGTAAGCTGCCCCCTTCTTTCAACTAAATATAGTATAACATAAAATAGGGGATTGACAATATATCATATCATGATAAAATTGAACTAACAAAGCAAGTTAGGGGTGGTGTCCATGGAAAACATCAATCAGTTGGCGGCGGGTTTGCTGCGGGACTATGCGGCCGACGTGGCCGCGCGGGTGGTACGCACCGATTTTGAGACGCTGGGGCAGATCGCGGCGGATCTGATCGCCGCTAAAGAGCGGGGGGCCACGGTTTTTACGGCCGGGAACGGCGGCAGCGGCGCTACGGCCTCGCACATGTGCAACGATCTGGTCAAGGGTTGCCGGGTGCACGGCCGCGAGGGGTTCAGGGCCCAGTGCTTGGTGGACTCTTCGCCCATTATGACCTGCCTGGCCAACGATTTTTCCTATGACGACGTATTTGCCATCCAGCTGCGCACCTTCGCGCGGCGGGGAGATATCTTTATCGGCTTTAGCGGCAGCGGCAATTCCGAAAACGTGCTGCGCGCGGCAAAGGCCGCCAAAGAGCTGGGGATGCTTGTGATCGGCTTCTCCGGCCGGGATGGGGGCAAACTGGCCCCGCTTTGCGACCGGGTGGTGATCGCCCCCACCGATTCCATGGAGCAGCTGGAAGACATGCATATGCTCTATGAGCACGCGCTGGTCTGCATCATGCACGGCATTTTGCAGGACTGCTGGGGCGTAGAATACATCAACTATCCGGACCCGGAGCGGCACTTTACCGCCGCGCTGTTCGATTTCGACGGGACAGTTAGCCTGATCCGCGAGGGATGGCGGGAGATCATGATCCCCTACTTTACCGAGGTGCTCTCCGCGCTCCATACCGGGGAGAGCCCGGAGGCGCTGCACGCGCTGGTGGCGGATTTTGTGGATAAGCTCACCGGCAAGCAAACCATCTTCCAGTGTATGCGGCTGGATGAAGAGGTACAAAAACGGGGCGGGGCGGCCTGTGACCCGCTGGTGTATAAACAGGAATACCTGCGCCGGTTGGGGATCCATATTGCCGATCGGGTCAAGGGGTTAGAAAACGGAAGCATTGCGCCCGAGGCGCTATTGGTGCCCGGTGCCAAGGACTTCCTCAAGGCCCTGCGGGCGGCAGGCATCCGCTGTTACCTGGCCAGTGGGACCGACGAGGTGGATGTGCTGCGCGAGGCGCGCTTGCTGGGGGTAGATCAGTACTTTGACGGCGGCGTGCACGGCGCGCGGGACGAGATACTGGAATGCTCCAAGGAGCTGGTGATCCGCGACCTGCTGGAAAACGGGGACATTAAACCGCATCAGCTGCTCAGCTTTGGGGATGGCTATGTGGAGATCGAACTGGTGAAGAACGTAGGCGGGTATTCCTTCGGCGTGGCCAGCGATGAGGCGCGCAAAAAGGGAATTAACGAGTGGAAGCGCCAGCGGCTGACCGCCGCCGGGGCGGACGCCATCATTCCGGATTTTACGGGTTATGCCCGCATCATACACGACGTGAAGGAGGGGATTTAAATGCCTTTTGCTCAGTTTGACCGGTCCAAACTCAATATCCTGCCGCTGAACGAGCGCATCCACGATATCGATATCAGCGTTATCAAATCGCTGGACGACCCGATCCCGGATTATGAGCACCCGGCCCTGGACCCCATCGCCCGCGATGTGGTGGCCGCCCGCAGGCAGCACGACGCTACGGTGCTGATGATGTACGGGGCGCACGTGATCCGCACCGGCAACGGCCTGCATATGATCGAGCTGATGAAAAAGGGCCTGGTCACCCATTTTGCCACCAACGGCGCGGGCTCCATCCACGACTTTGAGTTTTCCCTCATCGGCGCCACCTGCGAGAGCGTGGCCAAATACATCAGCGAGGGGCAATTCGGCCTTTGGACGGAATCCGGCCGGATCAACGACATTATCCGCGAGGGCGTGCAAGATGGCCTTGGCTGGGGCGAGGCGCTGGGCCGCTATATCTGGGAGCAGAAACTGCCCAACCGGGAAAAGAGCGTGCTGGGCATGGGCTACCACCTGGGCGTGCCCTGTACGGTGCATATCGGCGTGGGCAACGATATCATCCATGAGCATCCCAACTGCGACGGGGCGGCCATGGGGCAGGCCTCGTATACCGACTTTTTAATTTATACCCAGAGCGTAACGGGCTTAGAAAACGGCGTGTTCCTCAACTTTGGCTCCGCCGTTGCGGGACCGGAGGTGTACTTAAAGGCGCTGGCCATGGCGCGCAACGTGGCCCATCAGGAGGGCAAAAAGATCGCTCACTTTACCACGGCGGTATTCGACCTGCTGGCCATCGAGCAGGATGCGGACTTCTCCGCCGCGCCGCCCAAGACCGACCCGCGCTATTATTTCCGCCCCTGGAAGACCATCTTGGCCCGTACGGTGGCCGATGGCGGCAAGAGCTATTACATCCAGGGCGAGCATCAGAAGACCGTGCCGCACTTGGCGCGCAAGATTTTGGCGCTGGATAAGTAAAGGGGGCTTTATCAAGTGGATATGGACCGGATCATCGCGGCCCTTGGCCGCACGCAGGATGCCCGCATCATCGTCTTTGGGGATTATTGCCTGGATAAATATTTGTATATCGACCCCAAGCGGGATGAGCCCTCGGTAGAGACCGGCCTTACGGCCTATCAGGTACACCGCAAGCAAATGTACGCAGGCGTTGGCGGCACCATTACCAACAACCTGCGCGCGCTGGGCGCCCAGGTGCGCTGCATCGGCGCTATCGGCTGTGATGGCGAAGGGTTCGAACTCAAGCAGGCGCTGACAAAGGTGGGGGCGGATATCCGCTACATGGTAGAGATGCCCGACCGGTGCACCAACACCTATACCAAGCCCATGCGCAAGCAGCCCGACGGCAGCTATCAGGAGATGGAGCGGCTGGATTTTCGGGATTTTTCCCCCATGCCGCAAAAGTATAAAGATGCGCTGGTACAGGCCCTGCGCGAGGCCATCGATTGGGCGGACGGCGTGATCATTACCGATCAGTTCGTGCAGGAGGACAGCGGCGTGCTCACCCCATTTGTGCGCGAGGCGGTCTGCGCCCTGGCCAAGGAGCGGCCGCGGCAGTTCTTCTATGCCGATTCCCGCGCGTTTATCGATGCGTACCGTAATGTAATGGTCAAATGCAACAACCACGAGTTGCTCAAGGCCATGCGCCCGGGGCAGGCGCTGGAACCCACGCAGGCGGTTTTGGAGGCCTGCGGGCGGGAGCTTTGCGCGCGCAATGGCAAAACGGCCTTCGTTACCTTGGGCGATAAGGGTTCTATGATCTTTGATGAGGGACAGGTGACCGCCGTGCCGGCCTTCCGCGTTTCCGGGGCAATCGATATCGTGGGCGCGGGGGACGCGACCAACGCCGGGATCATGCTGGGGCTGTGCCTGGGCCTAAAGGTAGAGGAGGCGGCCCTGCTGGGCAACTGTGTTTCCTCCATCACCATCCAGCAGATCGGCACCACCGGTACAGCCAGCCCGCAGCAGGTGGCGAGGCGGCTAGAGGGAAACCTGTAAAACAGAGTTTAAAGCGAGCAGCAGGGGGCGCGGAATTTCCGCGCCCTTATTTGTTTGTGGTATAATGGCAGCAGATGAGGCAAAATAAATCGTCAGGCGCCGGGGCATCCCGGCGATGAGCGCGGCGGAAAGGGCGGTAGACAAACCGTATGCAACAGACGAAGGTCAATTACCAAAGGGAGATGGAGAAGATCATATCCGCGATCCCGCAGGGCGCGCGGCCGCGGTTGCTGCTGCACAGTTGCTGCGCCCCCTGTTCCAGCGCGGTTTTGGAGGCCCTGATCCCGCATTTTGATGTCACGGTTTTTTATGATAACCCCAATATCGCTCCGGAGGCGGAATACCAAAAGCGGCTGGAAGAACAGCGCCGCCTGCTAAGGCAGATGCCCATTGCCCGAGAGGTGCATCTGCTCTGTGGCGTTTACGCTCCGCAGCGTTTTGATGCGGCCGCCAAAGGGCTGGAGGGCGAGCCGGAGGGCGGCGCGCGCTGCACGGCCTGTTTCCGCCTGCGGCTGGAGGCCACGGCGAAAGCCGCCGCCCAGGGCGGATTTGACTATTTTACCACCACCCTATCGGTCAGCCCGCATAAGGATGCGCAGCGTATCAACCGTCTGGGTGGGGAGATCGCACAGGAATATGGGGTAGCCTATCTCTATGCGGATTTTAAAAAGAAAGAGGGCTATAAACGCTCCATCGCCCTTTCAAGGGAATACGACCTTTACCGGCAGGATTATTGCGGCTGCGTCTATTCTTTAGCAGCGGCAAAAAGCGGCGCGCAAGGCAGGGCCTAAATTTTTACGGAGCGCTAAAGCCTTTCTTAAGATTTGATGAAAGCCGCGTCAAAGCGTTGACAGGGCTTTCCAGTGGCGTGTATAGTATTTTTGTCCCATCTGGACAGAATTCGCGCATTCGGGCGCAGAGGATAGAGGCAGTAATGGATAAACCACAACAGGAAGAGTTCCGGCAGGACGCGCCGGAGGCTGTGGATGCAGCCTATATCAAAAAAAGAAAGATCGTTTCTATCGTATCGCTGGCTATTTTTATTGCGCTGTTTGCCTGGCTGACCTTTGCCGTAGGCGGGCCGCTGGTGCAGCTGGCGCAGGAGCCCGAGAAGTTCCGCGCCTGGATCGATGAAAAGGGCATGCTGGGGCAGCTGCTGTTTATCGGCATGCAGGTGCTGCAGGTGGTTATCGCCATGATACCCGGCGAGGTGCTGGAGGTGGGCGCGGGCTATGCCTTTGGCGCCTGGGAGGGCACGCTGCTTTGTATGGTGGGGGTAGCCATCGGGTCAACGCTGATCTTTTTGCTGACCAAGCGCTTTGGGCTTAAACTGGTGGAGGCCTTTGTGCCGCGCGAAAAGTTGCAGGAGCTGAAATTCTTTAAAAAGGAAAAGCGGCTGGAATTGCTGATCTTTCTGGTATTCTTCATCCCCGGCACGCCCAAGGATCTGTTGACCTATTTCGCGGGGCTGACCCCCATCAAGCTCTCGCGTTTTTTGATCCTGACGTCCATTGCGCGCATCCCCTCAATCGTTTCTTCTACCTTTGGCGGGCACGCGCTGGGGGAGCAAAACTATACCTTTGCCATTATCGTTTTTGCCGTAACGGGGCTGGTCAGCCTCTTGGGGCTGGGGGCCTATGGGCTTTTGATGAAGCACAAAAACAAACAGGCGCAGATCGAGGAAGCGCATGGCGCACAAGAAAATGAAGAGCAATAAAAAAAGCGGCCGTTAAAGGCCGCTTTTTTCGCGCGGATCGCCCACAATTCGCTTGTGTACAGGCGGATAAACGCCCTTTACGGCCTGTAAAATTCTGCTATAATGGAAGCATAACATCAATCGGCAATGCAACCACATCTAAAGCCGAGAAACGCGAAAGGAAAAGGGAATATGAAAAAGGTATTGGTCTTAGGCGATTATGAAAAGGCGATCTATCATCCCCTGCGCGGCGTAGACGAGCAATTAAAAAGCATCTTGAGCGATTGTGAAGTGACCGTGTGCGTCGCGTACACGGAACTTAAACTGGAAGATTTGAACCACTACGATATGGTCATCAACTATATCGATGCCTGGAAGGAGACCGGGTGCCCGGCGCTTTCGGCCCTGCTATTGGGCTTTGTTGCGGCGGGGGGCAAGCTTATGACCATCCACAACGGCATCATCACCCACCAAAGTCCCGATATCGAACAGATGCAGGGCGGGGCCTTTTTGCGTCATCCTGAGCGGTGCGACCTGACCTATAGCCCGGTAGGCGAGCATCCCATCGTAAAGGACTTTAAGCCCTTTACCGTCAACGAGGAGCCCTATCAGTTCGTGATCGACGAGGGCGCCAAGGCGGAGCTGATCTTAAACTATGCCTATCAGGGCGGCGTTTACCCTGCGGCCTGGGTGCGTCCCTTTGGTCTGGGGCAGGTGGTCTACCTCTCTCCAGGGCATGAAGCCGCCTCGTTTATGTGCGAAGGGTTTAGAGAGCTGATCCGCCGCAGCGCAGCCTGGCTGATGCAATAAGGCGGTGAGGAAAATGAAAACCGCTGTCATTTCCGGGGCCGACCGGGGACTGGGGCTGTCCATGGCCACCGCACTGCTGGCGCAGGGCTGGCGGGTATTTGCCGGCCGCTTTTTAGAGGAATATGCGCTGCTGGATGAATTGCAGGCGCAGTACCCCGAGCTGTACCCTGTGCAGATGGATGTATCCTCACGCGAATCCATCTTGGAAGCGTATGCTGAAGTTTGCCGGCATACGGATCATGTCGATATGGTCATCAGCAACGCGGCGTACATGGGTGGGCCCAATTCCAGCACTTTTAAAGGCGAACTGCCCATCGATTTTGCGCTTTTGGAATATTCCTTCAGAGTCAATGCTTTGGGCGCGCTGCAACTGGTGGAGATCTTTTTACCGCTGTTGGAAAAGGGGGATATGAAGCGGATCTGTTTTATATCCTCGGAGGTTTCCAGCGTGACCATGATGCACCGGGACGCAGGGTTCCGGTATACCATGACCAAGACGGCGGTAAATGTAGCCTGCCGCATCTTATATAACGACCTGTTTCCCCAGGGGTATACCTTCCGCCTGTTTCAGCCGGGATGGATGCGCCGCGTCCTGCCCGACGGCAGCCGGGCCGCCACCGGCACGGTGGATAGCGATGAATCCGCCGCGGTTGCCGTGGCGCAGTTTGTGGCCGACCGGGAGGATGAACAACGCCTGGTACTGACCGATTACCTGGGCAACGAGTGGGCGTATTAAGGGGGCAGGAGAGATGAAAATATTGTTGACCGGCATACGCCGGGATTTTGACCGGGAACTGGCATGCTTTTTCGTAGAGAAGGGGCATACGGTTTATGCGCTTGGCGGAACGGATGGCACATTGCCGGCGGTGATCTTCCTGCCGTACCAGCCTTTTCAGGAGGGCAGCGCCCGGCAGATGGCGCGGGTGCTGGCCGAAAAAGCGGGCTGGATCGATGTGTTTATCGATACCAGCGCGGCACATTTTGAAGCGGAGGGGCAGACCATCCGCCAGGGGATCGATCCCGAGGCGGTGATGCGCAGCTTCCGCTATAACGCGCTGGCGCCGCTGGAGGCTTTTGAGGCGGTGCTGCCGCTGATGGACAAGGGCGAATGCAAACGAGCCTGCTTTATCAGCGACCATCGGGCCAGCGTGAACTGGAACGATCAGAAGGCGGGCTTTGGCCCGGCCATGAGCAAGGCCGCCCTGCATAATATTTTGCAGATCGCCAAAAACCGGCTCTCACCCATGGGATATACCTTCCGGGTGTACGATCCGCTGACGCGGGAAGCAGACATATCGCCCCGGCAGGCCGCTGCCGGCGCCTATTCGTATATTTGCCGCCGCCGGGCTATCGACCCGGATACCCCGGGGCGGGATGACGAACGCCGTTTGGTCCTTCGGGATGCGCTGGGGCGGGAGTGGGCCTGGTAAGGGTCTATTAGATATTCTGTTTGCCAAAAGCAGGCGGCTACCGGCCGCCTGCTTTTTTGCATGGCACGATGGTTGACAGCGGCGGGAATGCTATGCTATATTTTGGTAGATGGGGTTAGCGATTGCTAACTATGGAGACGTTAGCAATCGCTGCTTTTTTACCAAAGAGTTAGTATAATCTAACCAATTGGCACTTGGAGAGGTTCTCGTTCCAAAGATTAAATGGGGGTCTGCACATGATGATCAACAAACGGCTGATCGGCACGGTCAGCCAGAGCAAAAAGTACATTGCAGGCAATGTGGCGCTGCAATGGTGCTCGCTTTGCGCGAACATCGCCATGATGGGGAGCATTACTTTTCTATTGGGGCGCCTGTTTGCCCGCACGATGGATGCCGCAGCCTTTTGGGCCGCGGCTGGAATCGCCCTTGGCGCTATCCTGGTTCGCTTTTTTTGCACGACGGGGGCCAGCCGCATGGGGTATCTTTCCTCAAAAACGGTAAAAAAGACGCTTCGGGAGCTGATCTATCAAAAGCTGCTGCGCCTGGGGGCCTCTTACAGCGAGCAGGTTAAGACCTCGGAAGTTGTGCAGGTGGCCGTAGAGGGTGTCGATCAGCTGGAAACTTATTTTGGCGCCTACCTGCCTCAGTTCTTTTACAGTATGCTGGCGCCTATAACGCTCTTTATCGTATTGAGTTTTATCAATTTCCCTTCGGCTATCGTACTGTTGATCTGCGTGCCGCTGATCCCCATTGCGATCGCGGCGGTGCAGACCTGGGCCAAAAAGCTGCTCTCCCGGTATTGGGGGCAGTATACAGCCCTGGGCGATACCTTTCTAGAAAATCTCCAGGGGCTGACTACCCTCAAGATTTATCAGGCGGATGGATATAAAAACGAGGAAATGAACCGGGAGTCCGAAAAGTTTCGCAAGATCACCATGAAGGTGCTGACCATGCAGCTGAATTCCATCACGATTATGGATCTGGTGGCCTATGGCGGCGCCGCGTTGGGCGCGATCATAGCGATCACCCAGTTCGGCGCAGGGCATATCACCCTTTCGGGATGCCTGCTTATCGTGCTGCTTTCGGCAGACTTTTTCATACCCATGCGCCAGTTGGGCAGCTTTTTTCATATCGCCATGAATGGTATGGCCGCCAGCGACAAGATATTCCGCCTGCTGGATCTGGAGGAACCGCCGCGGAGAGGCGAGGCCGTGCCGCAAGGTTATGATATCGCGTGCCAGGGGCTGCGCTTTGGCTATCAGGCCGGGCGGGAGATCCTGCACGGGATCGATCTTGACTTTCCGCAAAACAGCTTTACCGCCCTGGTAGGGGAGAGCGGATGCGGTAAATCCACCATTGCCGCCATCCTGATGGGGCGAAACAGGGGCTATACCGGCTCTGTCACGCTGGGCGGGGCGGCGCTTGAGCAGATCGCCGAACAGGAACTGATGCGCAAGATCACCTATGTCAGCCATAATAGCTATCTCTTTAAGGGGACCGTGCGGGAAAACCTGCGTATGGGAAACCCTGAGGCCACAGATGCCCAGATGTGGGCCGCGTTGGAGCAAACCCGCCTGGCCGGTTTCCTGCATGCTGAAGCGGGCCTGGATACGCCGCTGGCCGAGCGGGCCGCAAACCTTTCCGGCGGGCAATGCCAGCGCTTGGCCTTGGCGCGGGCGCTGCTGCACGACAGCCCCATATATATTTTTGACGAGGCCACCTCCAATATCGATGTGGAGAGCGAAAATGATATCATGGCACAGATCCATACCCTGGCCAGGCGTAAGACCGTGATCCTGATCTCTCATCGCTTGGCCAATGTGGTGGAGGCCGACCGTATCTATGCGTTAGAAGATGGCTGCGTTGCCCAGAGCGGCACCCATGAGGAGCTGCTGGCCCAGGGGGGATACTATGCCCGGCTATGGCGGGCTCAGCAGGAGCTGGAAAACTACGGGAAAGAAGGTGAACCGGCATGAAAAAGCGCGGCAACATAGCCGTGATGGCGCGGCTGGTAGGGCTGGTCAAGCCGCTGGCAGGTTTCATGGCGCTGGCGATCTTTATGGGGTTAGTTGGCCATCTGTGCGCCAGCTTTATTACGATTTTCGGCGGGTTTGCGCTGCTGGACATACTGGATTACTCCTTGCCGGTGACGATGATGGCTGCCTTTATCGGGATGGGCGCATGCGCCCTGCTGCGCGGCGTACTGCGCTATGCCGAACAGGCCTGCAACCACTTTATCGCTTTTAAACTGCTGGCGCTGATACGGGATAAAGTCTTTCAAGCGCTGCGCAGGCTATGCCCGGCCAAACTGGAGGGGCGGGATCGGGGCGACCTGATTGCCATCATCACCTCGGACATTGAACTTTTAGAGGTGTTTTACGCCCACACCATTTCGCCTGCGGCCATTGCGGTATTATATACGCTGGCGCTGTGCCTGTTCATCGGCAGTTTTCACTGGGCGTTGGGGCTGTTGGCGCTGGCCGCTTATCTGGCGGTGGGCCTGCTTGTCCCTACCGTGACTTCTAAGATGAGCGGTGAGGACGGGATGCGCTTTCGCGCCGCATCCGGCGCGCTGGCGGGCTTTGTGCTCGATAGCCTGCGCGGCCTTTCCGAAACGCTGCAGTATGGCGCCGGGGCTGAGCGGCTAAAGCAGATGAACCAAAGGACGGAAGCGCTAGCGCAAGACGAAGAGCGGATGAAAAAGACAGCGGGACGCAATATGGCGCTTACCCATACCGTGATTTTGATCTTTGACCTAAGCATGCTGCTGGCGGCAGCGCTGCTATACCAAAAGGGCATCGTAGGGTTTGACGGGGTCGTGCTCCCTTTCATCGCGTTGATGAGCTCTTTTGGGCCGGTGACCGCCCTGGCCAACCTGGGCAGCACCCTGCAAAACACCTTTGCCGCCGGCAACCGCGTACTGGATATTCTGGACGAACAGCCGGCCGTGCAGGAGATCTGTGACCAGGAGGAGATCGCCTTCACCGGGGCCAGCGCGCGGGAGGTGAGCTTTTCTTACGGGGAGGAGTCCATTCTTTCCGATATTTCACTGCAGGTGCCCGAACATGCGGTGGTGGGTATTACCGGCAAGAGCGGCAGCGGGAAATCCACGCTGCTCAAGCTGATGATGCGGTTTTGGAAGGTGCAAAAGGGCAGCGTGCAGCTTTCCGGCCGTTCTGTCGAACGGATCAATACGGCTAACCTACGGAATATGGAGAGCTTTGTCACCCAGCAGACCCATCTGTTTCACGATAGCATTGCCAATAACCTGCGCGTAGCCAAGTTGGACGCGACGCAGGCGGAACTGGAGGCGGCCTGCAAAAAAGCGGCGGTGCACGATTTTATCATGACGCTGCCCGAGGGCTACGATACGCCCGTGGGGGAGCTGGGCGACAGCCTCTCGGGCGGCGAACGCCAGCGCATCGGCCTTGCGCGCGCTTTTTTGCATCAAGCCCCCTTTCTTTTGCTGGATGAGCCCACCAGTAACCTGGACAGCCTGAACGAAGCGGTGATTCTTAAATCCCTGCGGGAGCAACGCCAGGGGAGGACGGTGGTGCTGGTCTCTCACCGGCACTCTACCCTGCGCATTGCGGATGCCGTTTACTCGGTAGAAAATGGGAGGGTGAGTTGATGCGGGATGTTGCAGACAAACGGGAAAGGGAAAAACGCCTAGTCTCGCAGATGATTACCTTGTACTGCCGGAAGGTGCATGGGGGCAGGGATGGGCTTTGCCCGGACTGCGCGCAGCTCAAAGCCTATGCCATCGCGCGCAGCGACCGGTGCCCGTTTATGGAAAGCAAGACCTTTTGCTCAAACTGCAAGGTGCACTGCTATAAGCCGGATATGCGCGAAAAAATACGGACGGTGATGCGCTTTGCCGGCCCGAGAATGGTTTTTCACCACCCGGTGGCCGCGCTGCGGCATGTGGCCGAAAGCAAAAAAGAGCAAAGAAGACTGGAGGCGAAACATGAAAATTCGTAAAGTGATCTATGTAGCATTGGGCTGTATCGGCCTCGGGCTGGGCGCTGTGGGCGCGGTGCTGCCGCTGCTGCCAGCCTTCCCCTTTTTGCTGCTGGCCGCCTTTTGCTTTGCAAAAAGCTCACAGCGCCTGCACGATTGGTTCCTCGCCACAAAACTGTATAAAAATAACCTGGAAAGCTATGTTAAAGGCCGGGGTATGACCTGGAAGACAAAACTGCGCATCATGGCCATCGTAACGGCAACGATGGCGGTAGGCTTTATCATGATGGAGCGGGTCCCCGTGGGACGCATCATCCTGGCGGGGGTATGGGTGTTCCACATCCTCTACTTTATCTTTGGCGTCAAGACCCTTTCGCCCCAGGGCATGCAGGGCGCCTGCCGGGTCATCAAGGTAGGGGGGATGCACTGTGAAGATTGCGCTAAAAAACTGGAGTGCGCTTTTAACGAAACCGGGCATATGACCGCTCAGGCCGACTGGACGCGGGAAACCATAACCGTACACCTGCGCGAGCCGCTGCCCAATACTTCGCTGATCCAAATCGTAAACCGTGCGGGTTATCGGGCCGAAGCGGTGTGGGAAATGGAGAGTTGAAAACCCTCGGCTAGATGGCCGCCTTTTAACTCCTTTCTTTACGAAAGGAGGCTTTGGGGTTATACTAAATATAGCGGTATGACCGAAAACCCAAGAGTATAGAAGGGCGGAAAAACGATTATGGCGGAGGTAATCCTCTTTGGCGAACCATTGACCCTGTTCGCCTCGGAACATGTGAGCGACCTGCAGCATGCGGACCTGTTCCGCAAGTTTTTGGCCGGGGCCGAGGTGAATGTTTCCATTGGCCTTACGCGTTTAGGGCATCCGGTATCCTACGTGACAAAGCTGGGGAATGATCCCTTTGGGCATTTTATTGCGGATAAGTTGGCCAAAGAGGGGATCGGGACCCAAAACGCCACCTTTGACGATGCGCATTTGACCGGCTTCCAGATCAAAAGCCGGGTAGAAAACGGCGACCCGGATATCTTTTATTTCCGCAAAAACAGCGCCGCATCTACCCTGTCGCCAGAGGATATCGACCAGGTAGACTTTGCCGGCGTGCGGCATGTACATTTAACGGGCATCGCCCCGGCGCTTTCGGATAGTTGCCGTGCGGCGGCGCAGCGGCTGATTGTCCGCGCTCGGGAAAACGGCGCCACGGTATCCTTTGATCCAAATCTTCGTCCCTCGCTGTGGAAGGATGAGGCGACCATGGTGCGCACCCTCAATGCCTTTGCCGCCCAGAGCGATATCGTGCTGCCCGGCATTGGCGAGGGAAAGATTTTGACCGGGTTTGAGGACCCGGCGCAGATCGCGGCGTTTTACCGGTCCGCCGGCGCCAAGTGCGTCATCATCAAAATGGGTGGCCAGGGTGCGTATGTGTCCGAAGGGACGCGTGCGTTTACCGTGCCGGGCTTTAAGGTGGAAAGGATCGTCGATACCGTTGGCGCGGGCGACGGTTTTTCTGTCGGGGTGATCAGCGCCCGGCTGGAAGGCAAAAGTTTTGAAGAGGCCGTTGGGCGGGGCAATGCGATCGGCGCTATGCAGATCGCCGTGCAGGGGGACAACGAGGGTCTACCGACCCCGGCGCAGCTGGAGGCGTTTTACGCGGCCCACCAGGGTCAATAGGTTATCGACAAAAGGAGTGGATCACAATGGACGATTGTATCTTTTGCAAAATCGCCTCGCACGAGGTGCCCAGCAATATCGTGTATGAGGACGAGTACGCCGTAGCTTTTAACGATTTGAACCCCCAAACCCCGGTGCATGTGCTGGTGGTGCCTAAAAAGCATATCGCCTCTATTGCCGCTGCGCAAGCGGAGGATGAACAGCTTTTAGGGCATTTGCTGCTTACGGTACAGCGGGTAGCAAAGGCGCTTGGGGTGGAGGAAAGCGGCTATCGTGTGATCACGAACTGCGGTAAAGATGCCTGCCAAAGCGTGCAGCATTTGCACCTGCACATCCTGGGCGGCAAGCCCATGCAAGAGCGGATGGGTTAAATTGCGACAAATTTGCTCAAGGTTTTCTCGCCGTGTGCATTGACATGGGAAAAATCAATAGAGTATAATATTCGTATGCCGTTTCCCATAGCGGCGACCGATGCAGGGTCGGCTAGCATACGCAGTGTGTGTGCGAAGGGAGGGTTAAGAGATTATGTCTGAAATTCGAGTAGGCGAAAACGAATCGTTGGAAAGTGCATTGAAGCGCTTCAAACGGAAATGCCAGCGCGCTGGAATCATGAGTGAAATTCGCAAACGCGAGCATTATGAGAAACCCAGCGTGAAACGTAAAAAGAAGGCAGAGGCAGCGCGCAAGCGCAAGTATTAATCGGTTTTCCCTGCACTTTTTAGGCGGGGAACGCATGATGGGGCAATAATGATTTTGCCCGTTTAAATGCAAAAGAGCAACAAGCCCGGGCGATGATTTCCGGGCGAGGTGAATCGGCAGGCTCATGGCCGGCTGGAAACATCCGTTTCCGGCCGGCTTTTGCTTTGCCCGTGAGGATGTCTATTCCCAAGGGGCCGCGCATAAGGTTAGTCTAGGGAAGTTTATGTAAAGGAGGCCTTTGCGCCCATGAAGGATAAACACTTGAGACGGGTCAAGGCAGAGCTGAGCGAATGGTTCGAACTGCCTGAAGAGATCATGCTGGACCTGCCCCATATCGAGATTTTGGGCAATGACCGCATCCATATCGAAAACCATCGGGGGATCATCGAGTATACGCAAACCTGTGTGCGAGTCAATACCAATGCCGGGGTGATCCGCATCACGGGCAGCGAACTTAACGTGCGCAATATCGGCAGCGAGGAGATCATCGTGCTGGGCAGTATCGAGGCGATCGAGTATCAAAAGTAACGCTGCCTTTGCGCGCTGGAATAAACTGATGGATAAGGAGCGGCCCGCATGCTGATCGCGAGAATTTGGTATTTTTTGACGGGGTATGTCTATATTCGGGTAGAGGGCCTGTCCCTGGAAAAACTGCTTAACCTGTGCGCCCGTCAGGGGGTGCGCTTTTGGGGCGTAGAGCGGCCCACCTATACGCTGATGTATGCCCGGGTGGGGATGCGCGGCTATCTAAAGATGCGCAGGCTGCTAGAGCAGGTGCGCTGTACGGTCAGCGTGGTACGCAAGTGCGGCCTGCCCGCGCAGCTTTTAAGGCTCAAAGGGCGGGTCGGCTTTGCGCTGGGCACGCTTTGCTGCCTGGCGGCGCTGTTTTTTTTAACGTCTTTTGTCTGGAGCATCGATATTACCGGCCTTGAAAAGGTGCCTGTAGAGCAGGTCACACAGCTGTTGGACGAGTATGGGGTCAAGGTTGGCGTGCCCTCCAGCAGTATCGATCTGCACGCCTGCCAGGCGCGGCTGCAGCTGGATTGTCCAGGCATCTCCTTTGTTTCGATGCGGCTAAAAGGGGTGCGGCTGCATATCGAGGTGGTGGAGGCGGTGGACCCGCCCGGCATGCTGGCCAAAGACCAGCCCTGCGACCTGGTAGCCGATAAGGCGGGAGTGGTGGCGGAGATCACGCCGCTGGATGGGGTGGCCAAAGTGCAGGTGGGCCAGCGGGTAAATGCGGGAGATGTGCTGATCTCGGGCTGGATCCCCCATGATGAAGCGCTGGGCACCGGGCGTAGTGTGCATGCCAACGGCAGCGTCAAGGCCTATATCTGGTATGATAAGACCGTGATGATGGACCGGGAGGCGGCCTCCATCAAGCCCACCGGCCAAATGCATGAGCGGCGCTTTTTGCGCCTGGGCAACTGGCAGATCCAGCTATCCGGGGGCGAGGTGCCCTATACGCTGGTGGATACCCGCTGGCGGCGCCTGCCGCTGCTGGGCGCGGGGCGGCTTTTCCCAGCGGAGGTGCTGGTGGCCGCGGATTATGAGCTGGCCGCACAGAGCGGCGCAGTGGATGAGGAGGCGCTTAAAGCTGCGGCGGAGGCGCTGGCCTGGCAGCAGCTGGAGGGAGAGATTCCGCTGGATGCGGAGGTGCTGGACCGTACTATAGAACTAAAAGATAGGGGCGACGGCACGGTAGAGGTGCGCTTGCAGGTCAAGACCATCGAGGAGATTTCCCAGACCGCCCCAATCGTCTGATGGTAAGGGAAACAAAAAAGTTCACCAAAAGGGTGTTGACAAAACGGAAGGGATTTGCTATATTTTTCTCAATCAAACGCGATGATAGGGCAAAAAGATCATCGGTCCGTTCAAGAGAGCTGTTGGTTGGTGCGAAACAGTGCGGATGGTGGTTCACACTCCCCCTGGAGCGGCTGCACTGAAAGGGATTCAATTAGGTGCGGACGGGGTTGCGCCCGTTAACCATGCAGGGCATTGATAGTGATGCCGCAAAGAGGGTATAGCATGCTATGCCAATAAGAGTGGTACCGCGGAAGTTTACGCTTTCGTCTCTTGCCTGGAGCAGGAGGCGAAAGCGTTTTTTATTTAGCCTCCTGCCCTAAAAAGTAAGGAGGAAGAAAATATGAAACTGGCATTTTCAACGTTGGGCTGTCCGGATTTTGATTGGTCGGACATCTACTCCATGGCAAAGGACTTTGGCTTTGCAGGCATCGAGCTGCGCGGCCTGGGGGATGATATCTTCTCCGTGCACGCGCGCCCTTTCCGGGAAAAGCACCTGCCCCATACGATCGAGCGGCTTAAAAAGATGCGCCTGGAGATCCCCTGTCTGTCTTCCGCCTGCTGTATGAACCAAAGCGGGGAAGACGCGTGTGAAACCCAAAAAGAACTGAAAGAGTATATCGACCTGGCGGCCAAGCTGGGTTCCAAATACATCCGCATCCTGTGCGAGGAGCATGTGCAGCCTACCGAAGAGGTGGACGATCTGGTCGTGGTACAGAACCTGCGCGCCGTGTTGCCCTATGCCGAGCAAAACGATGTGGTGCTGCTGCTGGAGACCAACGGCGCGTATGTAGACACCGCACGGCTGCGGGAGGTGCTGCAGGCCGCTGCCAGCGATTATGTGGCGGCGCTTTGGGATGTGCACCACCCCTACCGCTTTGCGGGCGAAACGCCGGAGCAGACCGTACAGAACCTGGGTGCCTATATCAAGTATGTGCATGTAAAGGATTCCGTAGTGGAGGATGGCAAGGTGGTCTATAAAATGATGGGGGAGGGCGATCTGCCCATTGACTCCATCATGCGCGCGCTGCGCTCTATCAACTACGAGGGCTTTATTTCTCTGGAGTGGGTAAAGGCTTATGCGCCGGATTTGAGCGACCCGGGTGTGGTATTCCCGCACTACGCCAATTTTATGAGCCGGTATATGGATACGCCCGCCGAATCCCGCAGGCTGTATGATAACCACGCGGGAACAGGCAAGTATATCTGGCCCAAGGAGCATTTGATCGATCTGACCTTCCCCCAGGTGTTGGACCGGGTGGTGGAGGAATTCCCGGATCAGTATGCTTTCCGCTACACGACGCTGGACTACACCCGCACCTATTCCGAGTTCCGGGACGATGTGGACGCCTTCGCCCGCTCGCTCATCGCCATGGGCGTGCGCGCCGGGGATCACGTAGCCATCTGGGCCACCAATGTGCCGGCCTGGTATATCACCTTCTGGGCCACCACCAAGATCGGCGCGGTACTGGTCACGGTCAACACGGCCTACAAGATCCACGAGGCCGAGTACCTGCTGCGCCAGAGCGATACCCATACCCTGGTGATGGTGGATGGCTATAAGGACAGCGACTATGTAGGCATCATCAAAGAGCTTTGCCCCGAGCTGGCCACGGCCCCCAAAGGCAAGCCCCTGCACTTGGAGCGGCTGCCCTTCCTGCGCAACATCGTCACGGTGGATTCCCAGCAGGATGGCTGCTATACCTGGGATGAGGCCATGGCTTTGGGCGAGCGGGTTCCGGTAGAGGAGGTCTACCGCCGCGCCGCCGCCATCAATAAGCACGATGTTTGCAATATGCAGTACACCTCCGGCACCACGGGCTTCCCCAAAGGCGTAATGCTGACCCATTACAACGTGGTGAATAACGGCA
The DNA here is from genome assembly GCF_014384745.1 of Luoshenia tenuis. NCBI lineage: Bacteria > Bacillati > Bacillota > Clostridia > Christensenellales > Christensenellaceae > Luoshenia > Luoshenia tenuis. Next base: position 152,382 of record NZ_JACRSO010000001.1, on the reverse strand, counting down.
AGGCCATAGGCGATTGCATGGACTTGTCCACGGCAGACCGGATGATGATCCAGGTGCCGATGTTCCACTGCTTTGGCATGGTACTGGCGATGACGGCGTCCATGACCCATGGCACCACCATGAGCCCGATCCCGGCCTTCTCGCCCAAAAAGGGTCTGGCTTGCATCAACCAGGAAAAGATCACGGCTTTCCACGGCGTGCCCACCATGTTTATCGCCATGTTAGGGCATGAGGACTTTGATAAGACCGACTTTAGCCACATGCGCACCGGCATCATGGCCGGCAGCCCCTGCCCGATCAAGGTCATGCAGGAGGTCATTGAAAAGATGCATATGCCCGAGATCTGCATCACCTACGGGCAGACCGAGGCCTCCCCAGGCTGCACGATGAGCAAGACCACCGATTCCATCGATGTGCGCGTCAACACCGTTGGCGGCGCCATGTATGGGGTGGAGTGCAAGATCGTGGACCCGGAGACCGGGGAAGACCTGCCCGATAATGTGGACGGCGAGTTCGTCGCCCGCGGCTATAACATTATGAAGGGCTACTACAAGATGCCTGAAGCCACCGCCGCAGCCATTGATGAAGAAGGCTGGCTGCACTCTGGTGACCTGGCCCGCCGGGATGAGAACGGCAACTACAAGATCACCGGCCGTATCAAGGATATGATCATCCGCGGCGGCGAGAACATCTATCCAAAGGAGATCGAGGACTTTATCTATACCCATCCCAAGGTATCGGATGTGCAGGTGATTGGCGTACCCGATAAACAGTACGGCGAGGAGATCATGGCCTGCGTGATCTTAAAGCCGGGCGAGACCTCCAGCGAGGCGGAGATCAAGGAGTTCGTCTCTTCTCACATGGCCAAGCACAAAACGCCGCGCTATGTGACCTTTGTGGACGCCTTCCCCATGAATGCGGCGGGTAAGATTTTGAAGTACAAAATGCGGGAGGACGCGGTGAAGCTGTTGCAGCTGCAGGCGGATAACGCCATCGAGACCGCTTAACGTTTACCGTATTTCTAAGCGAAATAATGAGCCGGGGCTTTCCGGCGGTGTCCATAAAACAGTTAATGGAGCGTATCGCATCGATACGCTCCATTCTATATATACTGGGTTTGGGGCAAGCACTCCCCAACAAGATAATAGTGACAAATTTGGCACCATGGTAGAATCTTGCTTTTGCTTCTGCTTCGCTGATAATTCGTATGTTCATATGGTGTACGGGCATTTTTATCAATTAATTGGTATCCTAAATTGTGATTTCTATCTGATTCTCCTCAATTCCAACGATGCAACTTTCGTAGTAGCCATCACCCGTCGTTCTTGGTCCCGATAACACTTCATATCCATCTTTCTCCAATCTTTGTGTGAGTTCATCAACTTTTTCTTTTGAGCCAATGCTAAATGCTAAATGAATCATGCCAGTTCGTCTTATACCTTTTTCACCATCTTGCATGTTTGGATGATTCATAATTTCAAGTCTCGCACCATCTCCGAATTCTAAAAAGTAAGAACGGAAATTCGTATTTGGATTATGATATTCATCATTAGCAATTGCATCAAAGTATTTCACAAAAAAATCTCTTGCTCCTGCCAAATCATTTACATACATTGCAATATGTTCAATTTTCACGATCTATTTCCTCCGTAAACTTCAATTATTTTCTTGCTCTCATTATACAGCATCTGATTTTATAGTGCTAGTAAGCATTATTACTTGCTGCCCGAGAATGATTGCTCCTGCATTCGTTCCTGTGTAGCAAGTCCACAAAGAGGCAGCCGGTAAAGCCAGCGCAGGGGAAAGTGTAGCTTTCTCTGGATGATTGGAGCGAAAAAGCAGACACGCTTCCCTTACTGATGGAAAGCGTACCTATGATTATAACTGTTTTACGACCACCGAGCTTTTGCCCCGGCTTTTTTCTGCCCATAAATATAGAAGCATGTCAATCTCGGTAGATCACATCTGCAAGAAATAACCCCTTAGCCGGGGCTAGCGGCCCGGCCTGCGCGCGCTGTTTGGCCTCCAGGGCAGAGCATACCTGTTCGGGCGAAAAGCGCCCGTACCCCGCCTCCACCAGCGTGCCGGTCAGGATGCGGGCCATGTGCCATAAAAATCCGTCGCCGGTAAAAGAGAGGGTGATAAGCCCATCATCGCATCGGACGATCTCTACCGCGCTTAAAGTGCGCACGGTGGATTTTTTACCGGGCTTTGCGCGGGTAAAACTTTGAAAGTCGTGCCGCCCTAAAAGCGGCTGCGCGCTTAGACGCATACTTTCCACATCCAGAGGATCCGGCAGGTGCCAGCTATAGCGCCGGGCAAACACATCGTGACGGGGCCGGTTGTCGATGCGGTACAGATAGGTTTTGGCGCGGACGTGGAAGCGGGCATGGAAGTCCTGGGGGACCTCCTCGACTGCCTGTACCACGATATCTTCGGGGAGATAATGGTAGCAGTAATTCAGCATATCCGCTACAGGCAAATCGCTATGGGTATTAAAGTTGGCCACATAGCGCAGCGCGTGCACGCCCGCATCCGTACGCCCGCAGCCGGTTAGGGCGATCTTCTCGCCCGTCATGCGGCCAAGCACCGCCTCTAGCCGGCCCTGGATGGTATTGGCGTCATCCCCCAGGCGCTGCCAGCCACGGTAACGGCTCCCGTCAAAGGCCAGTGTCAGTTTAATATTGCGCATTACGCCACCTCGTTATGATCTATTTCCAAATCATAGCACATTTTTTCTGTTGGGGAAAGGGCGCCTAGCACCCTACTGAGGGCGAACAGAAAACCTGCCGGCGGCATAAATTGGGAATATCAATATGATGGTTATTGGGAGCGATAGATGTGCGTGATTCAAATATATTATTAGATCAGTTTAAAAGGACGCCGCGGTTTTATGAATACCATTATGACCGGACCTGCCCCAGCCTGTCGGCGCGGCCGGACAGCTGGCAGGTGCGCGCCGTACACGCCAACAACCGCATTGCCGACCAGCCCCAGATCGACGTGCTGCGCTACAAGCGCCTGCGCCAGATATGGACGTTCACCTGTTGCGGCGGGGTCGGGGTCAAGCCCATCGTCAATGGCGAGCGGGTATACTTTTTGTCGGGCGGCGGATATGCCTATTGCGTCAATAAACGCAGCGGCCGTTTGCTGTGGAAGCGGATGATCGCCCTTGGCAGGGAGGCTGAGCTGAAGGACTTTGCCGGCCCGGGCATCACCCTGGGGGATTGCTGGTATGTAGCCCGGCGCGGCTTGGGTGGCGGGGGGCTGCTGGCCTGCCTGAACCTGCATACGGGCTGCCTGCACTGGCAGATTACCCTGCCCGATGGCGTGGACCCGGTGGGCGTGCAGGCAGATGGCGAAAACGTATATCTGTTAGCCAACGGCCTGGATAGCGCCCAGCAGACCGGCATTTACGCCTATACCCAGGCGCAGGGGCAGGCCCTGTGGTCCCTGGCGGTGGCGGGCAGCGGCAATCTGCACGAGGCCACGCTGGGCGCTACGGCCGCCCTGCTGTTGAAGGAGCGCAGGCTTTACGTGTCCGTACACAAGCGCCGGGGTTGGCGGCGCAGTGAGGAGGTCGTCGCGGCGGACCTGAGCAGCGGAAGCCTGTTATGGAAATACGGCACCCGCGTTTGCGAGAGCGAACCGGTGTTGGCGGGGGGCGTGCCGGCACTATTTAAGATCAGCGGCAAGGTTATGGTGGGCGCGCCATTGCAGGATGGGTTTTACTATTGCTTTGAGGCGGATACCGGCAAGATCCGCTGGCACACGCGGCTGGAGCTGGGCCCGTTCCCGGCGGGCAACGGCTGGCAGGCCGATGCGGCCAGCATCGGCGGGGGCAAGATCATTATAACGGCCCGCCAGCTCAGCGGACGGGAGGTGATCCAGCAGAAAATGCTGGCGCTGGAGATCCACAGCGGCCGCCAACTGTGGCGCACGCGCTCGCCCTTTGCGGGCTACTCCAGCGGCGTGCTGTGTAACGATCTTTTCGTCTGGGCAGATCAAAAGGGCATGCTGCGGGGCTGCGACAGTCAAAATGGCGGAGCGCTCAAGCGCAGCTTTGTGAACGGCGGCGAGGTAGCGGCGGATATTACCGCCCAGGGGGATTGCCTGTACGTGGGCGCGTTGGACCCCGCAGCCTCGGGAACGCCGGGGCTGACGGCCTGGCAGGTGGAATAGAAAGGCGGATGATCGCTATGGAAAATGGACGCAGGGATGGCGGTATGCGCATTTTAGCATTGGCGGCCGCCGTTTGGGTGGTGCTGGCCGCGGCCGCGGGGTATATGACGGGCAGCCTGGGGCTGGTGGGGCTGGCCCTTGTGGGCGTTCAGGGCGTGCTCGCGCCGCTTGCCTGCGTCTATTGGCAGGCAAGAGCGGAGAAAGAGGCCCGCAGGCGTACGGAATACGGCGCGCTGGGGGCCCTGGTCATCGGTGCGCTGGGGGTGCTGTTTTGTACGCTGCTCATGATCGCGGCGATCCGGCGGCTGGGCGCGGCGCACACGCCAGTCCCTTTGGCGTTCAGCGTCCCGCTGGCTTTGCTGATGCTGGCGGGGATAGAATGCGGATACCGCTGCCTGCGCTGCGCGGCAAGGCGAAGGCAAAGCGCGGTGCTGCGGGGCGAGGCGCTGGATAGAAGGGCCCGTCTGCCGCTGGCGGTATTTGCGTTGGCGGGGACGATAGGCGGGCAGTATGGCCTGGCATGGGCGGATTTGATTGCCGGCCTGGCTTTAAGCCTTTACGCCGCCGGGCGGCTGCTGTTGGCGATGCGGGCGATCCTGAAACGGGAGAGTACCGGATGGATAAAAGAGGTGGTTCAGCTGGCGCGCGCTTGCGATATATCCCAGCCCCCGCGCGGGATATGCATCCGCTGGGATGGGCGATATGCCGATATAGATCTTTCAGGCCTGGCAGGCCCGTCCGGTTCACACATGGTAAAAGCAAATTTTATGGGAAGATGCGCGCTCTTTTCGCTCCGGAGGAGAGGTTAAAAAGAAATATTTGAGTGAATTGAAGCGGTGCGCTTAAATGCGCGCCGCTTTTGATATCTATCGTGTATAATAAAGAAAAAAGAACGGGGGAAAACAGGATGCAAGCAGCCCTTGAACGGTTTTTAAAGTACGTAACCTATGATACGGCCTCTGCCTATGAAGCGCAGGATTATCCCAGCACCCCAAACCAGAAGTCCTTCGCCCAAATGCTGGCGCAGGAGTGCCGGCAGCTGGGGCTGAGGGATGTAAAAGTGGATGACTACGGATATCTAACCGCTACGCTGCACGCAACACCGGGGTACGAGGGTGCGCCTGCCATCGGTTTTCTGGCGCATATGGATACCAGCCCCGATCTTTCCGGGGCCAATGTGCGGCCCCGGGTGGTGGCAAATTACGATGGCGGGGATATCACGCTTGACCCGGAGCAGGGGATCGTGCTCTCGCCGGGGCGCTACCCCTCGCTTACGGCATATGTAGGGCAAACCTTGGTGGTAACCGATGGCAAAACCCTGCTGGGCGCGGATGATAAAGCGGGCATCGCCGCGATTATGGAGGCGATGGCGCATCTGCTGGCCCATCCGGAGATCGCACACGGCAAGATCCGCATCGGCTTTACGCCGGATGAGGAGGTGGGCAACGGCGTAAAGTATTTTGACGCCCAGGGCTTTGGCGTGGATTTTGGGTACACGTTAGATGGCGGCGCGCTGGGCGAGTTTGAGTACGAGAATTTTAACGCGGCGCAGGCGAGGGTTTCGGTCAAAGGGGTGAGCAGCCACCCGGGCTCCGCCAAGGATGTGATGGTGAATGCGGCCCTGATCGCGGCGGAATATGCCATGGCCCTGCCGCAGGGGGAGACGCCCGCCAATACCCAGGGGTATGAGGGATTTTATCACCTCCGGGCGCAAAGCGGCACAGTGGAGCGGGCGCAGCTGACCTATATTCTGCGCGATTTTGAACAGGACGGCCTGCAGCGGCGCAAGGCGATGATGCTGGAGGTGGCCAAGCGGCTTAACGCGCGCTATGGCGAAGGCACCGTAGCGGTAGAATTGCAGGACCAATATGCCAACATGGCCCAGCGCCTGGAAGAGCATCCGCAGGTTAAACATCTGGCGCTGGAGGCCATGGCGCAACTGGGCGTTACGCCGGTGGTCATGCCCATACGCGGCGGCACGGATGGCGCCATGCTTTCCACCCGGCCGGATGGCTTCCCCTGCCCCAACCTCTTTACCGGCGGGCACAACGCCCATGGAAGGTATGAATACCTGGTGGCAGAGTCCCTGGAGATGGCTGCCAAAGTCATTTGCCGCATCGTTCATTTGGCGGCGCAGGCGGATTGAGTGTTTAAAAGCATGCGGGTACGGGCGGGCGCATTTTTGCGTCCGTCCGTTTTCTTTACCCGCCACGCAGGCATACCGTCACAGGCTTTTACGTAGAGTAGATAAGAGCTTGTATGATGGGAGAAAAAGTAGAATGTGGTGGATCATCTTACTCTTTGCGGTGGGGCTGTTTTTAATCATCAAAGGTGGGGACCTGTTCGTGGATGCGGCGGTATGGATCGCAGAGGTCACGGGCATCCCCAAATTCATTATTGGGGCGACCATCGTAAGCCTGGCCACCACGCTGCCGGAGCTTTGCGTATCGCTCATCTCGGTGGCCTCGGGCTCGGTAGGGATGGGGATCGGCAATGCGGTAGGGTCGGTGATCTGCAATATCGGGCTAATCATGGCCCTGTCGCTGCTGTTTATGCCGGGGGCGATCAGCCGCCGGGAACTGCTGGAAAAGGGGTTTATGATGATCAGCTCCGGCGCGGTACTGCTTTTTACCGCCGCCAATGGGCTGCTCACCAATCCGGAGGCCATCATCCTGCTGGCGCTGGTCGTGCTTTATATCATTTTAAACGTCAACTCTGTTGCGCGCAATAACCGCGCTGCCCACATCCCGCGGCGCAGGTTCGTAGCCCGGGAGGCGGGCGGCAATGCCGTTAAGTTCGCCCTGGGGTTAGGAGGGATCCTGTGGGGCGCGCAGCTTTTGGTGGATAACGGCGCGCTTTTGGCGCGCATGGCCGGCATTTCGGAAGATATCATCGGCCTTACGCTGATCGCGCTGGGGACGTCCTTGCCGGAGCTGGTAACGACCCTGACCGCCCTGGCGAAAAAGGAACACAACCTGTCGGTAGGCAATATCATCGGCGCCAATATTATCGACCTGACACTGATCCTGAGCGCGTGTACCTTTATTTCCCCGGAGGGGCTGATGGTCAGCCATCAGACCCTGGTGATGGATATCCCGGTCATGATGATTCTAATGGGGATCGCGACCGTGCCGGCGCTGCTGTATGGGCGGTTTCGTCGCTGGCAGGGCGTCGCGCTGGTGGCGGTATATGGGGGATATATTGCCAAGCTGATGATTGGTTAGTCCGCTAACCGTTAAAGAGCGGCCATAAGGCCGCTTTTTAATTTTAACAAATATGAAATAATTTGGCGGTTTATTTTACGTTTCTGTCATATCTATTTTTCTGCGCCGCAATATGGAAAGGGTAATCTACAAAGGTGCTTTTGACTATTGCATTGCAGAAAGGGACGTTGTACGATATGCGAACCACCGAGGCCGTAAGCAGAGATACCCTGGAAGAGTATGAGGCATTCGTTTCCGCCAGCCCGTTTGGGCACTTTATGCAGTCATCACATTGGGCGGATGTAAAGGATAACTGGCGCTGGGATGCGCTTATCTGCCGTGACGGGGACGGCCGCATACGGGGGAGCATGGCGCTGCTTTGCAAAAAGGTGCCGCTGGACGGGGGCTGCTTTATCTATTCCCCCCGGGGGCCGGTGTGTGATATGATGGATGAAGATACGGTGCTGGCGCTGTTGGGCGGGGCGCGTGCATATGCCCGCAGGCACCGGGCCGTGGCATTGAAGGTGGACCCGGATGTGGAGGACAGCAGCGGTTATGTGGCCGCGCTTTTTCAAAAGGCGGGGCTCAGGCACGGCAAACCGCTGAGCCATTCGGGCTGCATCCAGCCCCGAGGCGTTTTCCGGGTGGACTTATACGGTCAAACGCAGGAAAGGCTGCTGGCACAGTGCCGGCCCAAAACGCGGTACAATATCCGCCTGGCGGGCCGCCGCGGCGTGACGGTGCGCCAGGGTACGGTGGAGGATCTGGGCGAATTCACCCGTTTGATGCGCCAAACCGGCCTGCGGGACGGTTTTCCGACCCGGAACGAGCGCTATTTTGAAAAGATCATGCTCTCCTTTGGCGAAAAGGTGCATCTGTATATGGCGGATTATGAGGGCGTACCCATTGCCGGTACGTTGGCTTTGACGTATGGGGATAAATCGTGGTATCTTTATGGTGCGTCCGGTAACGAGCACCGGGAGGTCATGCCCAACTACCGCCTGCAGTGGGAGATGATGCAGGCTGCCCTGCAAGATGGGTGCGTTTGCTATGATATGCGCGGCGTGCCGGGGGACAAGCCCAGCGCCCCCGGCCAGAGCACATATGGCTTATACCGCTACAAAAAGGGCTTTGGCGGGCGATGGATGACCTTTTGCGGAGAGTGGGATGACGTGCTGCGTCCAGCCGCTTACGGCTTGATGGCGCTGGGGCTGCGGCTGCGCCAGGGGCGTGCGCAGGCGGCGCTGCGGGTTAAACGCGTGCGCATCCGGTTGCACCGCTCGGGCGGCGGGGGCGCAAAAAAGGAAAAAGGATTTGGGAAAAATTATGGCGAGGAATTTGTATAGATGGTGTGCTGCGGCGCTTTGCGCCAGCCTGCTGGTTACGGCGGCCTGCGCCCCGCAGGAAGAAGAACTGCTGCCGGAGGACGAGTATCAGGTAAACGAGGTCATCCCCGGTGCGCAGCAGGATGAGCCGGAGCCTGTGGTAGTCCCGGAGCAGGAGGACAAGCTGACCCCGGCCGGGTACGATATGTACAAGTTGGGCTATTTTGCCAAAGAACACATTGGCCCGGATGAAGCGCTGTATAAAGCCGTGTTTGACGCGGTGCAAGAGCAAAAGACCGAGCTGGACATTTCGGCGTTTGGCGCTGATCGTGAGGCAGTGGAAAAGGTAGCCCAGGCGCTGGAGGACTGCTATGAATTCGGCTACTTTGCAGGGCTGGAGTTGGGCGAGGATGGCAAGACGCTTTCTATCCTTTATGAGGGAGATCTGGAGCAAGGGAAGCAGGACCGGGATGCCTTCCGGGCAAGGGTCAGCGAGATTCTTCAGGTAGTAGCGGGGCAGGAGCGCCCGGCCGCCAGCGCCGTGATGGAGCTGTACCAGTACCTTTGCGCCAATATTACGCTGGATACCGAGAGCGGGGAAACCTACAGCGGCGCGCTGCACGGTCTGCTGGATGGGCGTACCGATGCGTTGGGGTTTGCGCAGCTGATGCGCTACCTGCTCGACCAGATGGGGGTCGAGGTGCATATCACCTTTGGCGAGGATATAAAGGATGTGTGGAATACCGTAAAGATCGATGGGGAGTACTTCCACCTGGATGCCGCGCGGGAGGCGGAGGCGGACGCCGGGCAGGCGTATAAGTATTTTGGCCTGTCGGATAAAGAGTTTTTAAAGCGCGCGGCCGCGGCCAGCTGGAGCAGCGGCAAAGCCGAGGGGGTCACTTACGAAACCCCTGCGGCAACGGGTAACCGCTTTACCCCCTTGCAGGGCTATAATATCATCGCGGTGGATTTTGCCGGGGAACGGTATTACACCATCGATACCAGCGGCGAGGGCACGCCTATTGCGGCGTATGACCTGCGCACCCATGAAAAGGGCACGGTCTATACGGCGCAGGCAGCTAACCTGGCCTTTTATAAGGGGCTGCTTTACTTTTCCGATACGGCGGACGGGTTAAAGCTCAAATCACTGGAGCCGGAAAGCGAAACAGTCGCCGCGGTGGCCGACTTGGAAGTGACGCGGTTATTGTGTAAGGCGGACGGCGTTTATGCCTATGACGATGTGAGGGGCGAAGAAACGATCATCAAACCGGAATAAGCGGAGCGTGTGAACGGTAATTGTGTAATAAAGCACAATTTGCGCGCCTGTATTTTGGTAAAATTGCGCATTTTATTTAGTCCTACAGCTGTGCTACAATGAAGCTGATCTTCATTGGTATCAGAAGTATGGACATGTGTTGGACGCATAACCGTACTTTTTACTTCTCTCTGCTTGATAACCGGATGTATAATCGCGCGCCCTATTGGCGCGCGATTATGCTTTATTACGGAATTTTTATTGGCTAAGTTTCTTAAAATCGTAAGAAACTGGCAGTGAAATTGAGATAAGTTTGTAACAACTATCTGTTACAATTCATCTCATACCATATGCGGGAGGGGTGCACAGATGGAAAGTAAGCGGATTTTGATTGTGGAAGATGAGGTGCCGATCGCCGAGCTGCTGGCGTACGGCTTAAATAAAGAGGGGTTTGAGGTGGCCGTCGCCCATGATGGCGCGCAGGCCCTGCAAAAGATCAAGGATTTTTCACCCGCGCTGATGCTGCTGGACTGGATGCTGCCGGATATGAGCGGGCTGCAGATCTGCCGCACGGTGACCGAGGACCAGAATATCCCGATCATCATGCTGACGGCGCGCTCTTACGTAGAGGATAAGGTGTTAGGGCTGGAGGCCGGCGCGGACGATTATATCACCAAGCCCTTCGACCTGCGCGAGGTCATCGCCCGGATCAAGACCATCCTGCGCCGGCAGGATCGGGATAAGGGGGAGGGCGGCCAGGAGGAAGTGATCCATATCGCCGATCTCACGCTTTACCCGCTTGAGATGCTGGTGATGCGCGGGGAGGAAAAGGTGAACCTGACGCCCAAGGAGTATGAGCTGCTGCTCTGCCTGATCAAAAACCGGGGCAGGGTGCTCACCCGGCCCATGCTGCTGGATGTTGTCTGGGGCTACGAATACTCCGGCGATACGCGCACGGTGGATATCCACATCCAGCGGCTGCGCAAAAAGCTGGGCCTGGGGGACTATATCGAAACCGTCTTTGGCGTGGGCTATAAATTTATCAAGTAATAAAGGGGACAGGCTATGCGCGTGCGCGGAACCATCCGGGTCAAACTGGTCGCGGGGATCTTTGCCATCTTCGTGTGCGCATTTTTAGTAATCAACTATTACAGTTACCGGCAGATTTCCCTCAATAATGAGAATATTATCACCGAGGAGCTTTCCAGCCTCCGCGGGACCAGCACGCTGTATGTGCGCCAGGCCTTTGTCATCAATAACCGCAACAATAGCCCCGAGGATTTCCGCCAGTCTGCCGAGGAGATCGTGGCCGAGCTCAAAGGGGTAAGCGGTATTCCGGTGGAAGCTTATACCCCCGAGGGGGCGGCGATCCACAGCCAGCGCCGCCAGATCGATCTGCAATCTCCCGAAATGCGGGATCTGCTTTATGCCGTGCAGGATAAACAGGCCATGACCATTACGCCGACGGAGAACGACGGGGTCATGGTCTATTATTCGTTTCCGGTGGTGATCGAGGGGAACAAGGTGGGCATCCTGCGCTTTTCCAAGGATTACACCACCCTTTATGAGCAGGGATACCAGATCAGCGAGGCGATTTTGCTGGTGACGGTGTGCGTGTTCCTGGCTGCGCTGGTGCTGGCCAGCCTGCTTGCCAGCAACCTGGCCAAGCCCATCGTCCGGCTGACCCGGGCGACCAATAAGGTCACCTCCTGGCTGACGCAGGACCACGAGTTTGACCGGGCGGAGCTGGAAAAATCCATCAACACCCGCCGGCGCGATGAGGTGGGCGAGCTTTCGCGCAACTTTTATACCATGGTCACCCGTATCGACCAGCAAATCGAGATCATCCGGCAGGACCGGGACAGCATCCAGGAGCTGTACGAGCATAAAAAAATCTTTATGGACAACGTCACCCACGAGCTGAAAACGCCGCTCACGGCGATACTGGGTTACGCTGAGCTGATTCGGGATAACGGTTATTCCGACCCGGTATTCTTTGATAAGGCAGTGCAGCACATCATCCATGAAAGCCAGCGGCTGCACAATATGGTGGTGCGCCTGCTGGAAATGTCGCGCAGCGCCTCCACCGCGCAGGAGCTGCAGGGCCGTGTGGATATCGGCAAACTGCTGGCGGATGTGTGCGAGACCATGCGCTTTAAGGCGCAGCGTTATGAGGGGAAGATCGAGTGCCGCACGGAGAGCGGCCTGATCGTCCGCGGCAGCGCGGAACGGTTGAAAGAAGTGATGATCAACATCCTCGACAATGCCATCAAGTATGGCCAGCCCGGCACGGAGATACAGGCCGCCGCGTTTTACCTGGAGGCGGAGGATGCGGTGGTGTTTGCCACCCGTAACTGGGGCAAGGGGATGACGGAAAAGGAGATCGAGCGCATATTTGATCCCTTTTATCGTGCGGATAAAGAGCACTCCCGGGAGATGGGCAGCTCTGGCTTGGGGATGAGCATCTCCAAGCAGATCGTCGACGAGCACGGCGGGCGTATTGCCGTACAAAGTTCGCCGGGGGAGACTACAGTGGTTTCGGTCATGCTGCCCCGCCTTCATCAAAGTGGAAAGGAGGCAGGGGAAAAATGAGAAAGAAAACGGCCCGTTTGCGTAGCGGGATGCGGTGTATAGCGGCGCTGTGCGGGTTTATGCTCCTGCTGTCCGGCTGTACGGAGCGCACGCAGCTTAAAACGGTGATTATTCCGGAGAGCGAAGAAGTCGCCCAGGCGGAAGCTTCCGGGGCGGGCGGGGATTATGGCGAGATCAAAAAGATCTACCGCAACGCTATTGGCGGGCTGCTGAACCTGGATAAAAAAAGCCTGGGCAGCCAGTCTTTCAACGATGCGATCCGCATTCTGGGCTGGAATGACGAAAACAGCATCCAGGTTGCGTCCTGGTCGTTTGACGGGAACAACGATGTGACGGTCTATGAGGTGGATTACCGCTATAATTTCTACAGCAAATTGGTGGAACTTAAGGGCGTGCAGAGCCGGGACCGGATCGCCACCTCGCCCGATGGTGAGTATATCGCCTACACGGAGATACAGGACGAGAGCCAGACCCAGATTCTGCACCTGGTCAACACCCGCAGCGGGTTGGACCGGGAGCTGCTGGTCGGCCCAGTGTGGTGGCAGGACCCGATACTGACCTGGTCGGGCAATGGGCGCTATCTGGCGCTGGTGTATGATGGGGTCTCGCAAACCTATGGGACCTTTCAAATGCTCATGGTCTATGATACGCAGACCCAGCAGTTCCGCGGTTATCCCATGGAAGGGTGGTACAGTAAGTCCGGAAAGCACCAGGATCTGGTGGCGACGCCCTGCAACGAGGGGGATTATGTGGCGCTGTGGGTGTACGGCAACCAATCGGCGTTTATCAACCTGGAGAATTACGTGGCGCTCACCTTTGAGAGCGGAAAGCTGACAGGCGATATGATCTATGAGCGTTATATCCAGTCGGCCACCGCTGCGCTCACCGATGAACAGATGCTAAAAGAGTATGCTGAGATGTACGGACTTGAAGCGGGCGAGGTGACGGATGCGAATGGCGCGCAAACGGATAAGGTGCTCGATAAGATAGCGGAAGAGATGCTTAAAGGCCAAATGGTGATCAATTTCAACGATTACCAGAAAGGCTTCCGGGCTGAGAGCGTAGCCTGGGCTTCCGGCCACCGCGCCTTGGTCACCTTTGGAGAGGAATTGTACTGTTGGACTCCGGGGCAGGATATCCTGGGCGAATTTACCCAATGGGCAAGCGCGGGCAGTTCTATACTTAGCGATATCGTCGCGGGCTGCCTCTCTCAGGATGGGGACGTGCTGTTTTATGCTAAGAGCAACGGCAACCTGTATGTGCTGCCGTTGGAGGAGGGGGCGCAGGAGCCCAGCCAGCAGCCTGTGCTGGTCTACAGTGGGTTTGATTGCGACAATAGCGCCACCAGCTGGAACCCCGGGGCGAATAAGCTGCTTACCTGCGGATACGACCGGGTTAAAAGCTATGGGGATGTCGAACAGAAGTATCTGATCATCGAGTTTGGGGACGCGCAGGCCGCCACGCAGGAAGATGACCTGCTCGAAGGCGTGCAGCCCTCCGCCAGCACGGCGCCCTAAGAGCGGGCTGCCGGCGGCAGGATTTGAGGTTGAAAAAGAGGCTATGCATAAAAGCATAGCCTCTTTTTATTTTAAGCCTATTTTAAAAATTTGCTCCAGGTGAAATATTCGGCGATCAGCGAAACGCCGCCGGCTACCAATAGCAGGCTGATGGCGCTGGTCAGGATATAAGTAGCCCCGCCGGGGGAGAGCACCAAAAACAGGCCCACCGCTACAAAGGCTGCGCCGGATATCAGCCGGCCCCAGGATTTATGGGCATATACCTTGCGGGAAAAGATCCAGTTGATTACCGTGATGGCGCCATAGACCAATAGGCAGATGCCCAAGAAAACGGAAAAAGCCATCAACGTAACCCGGGGGTTGAAAAGGAAAATCAGCCCGATCACCAAACAGATCAACCCCTGCGCCAGCAGCATGCCCTTTCCGCCCAGATCGGTTTTCGTGGAGGCGTAGTACAACAGGCCGTAAACCACCGCCGTGATCACCAGCGCGATGCCGATGGGCACAGTAAGCAGCGCCGCCGCGCCTGTGGACCAGAAAAGCGTGACGATCCCCAGAATGATGATGAGAAATCCGCTTAAAAGCGTGGCCCATTTTGTAAAAGAAAAATGATCGAACATAAAACCGCCTCCATTTAAAACGGAGATGTTACCGCTTTGCCGCATCGCCGTCCATGTACTTATGGTACGCTATCCACTATCGTTACGCAAGGGTGTTTTGCGTATTCTTTCGTTAAAATGATATGAAGATCAACCTGCCGTTAACATTGCCAGGCAGGGGAAAACCCCTGTAAAAATAGCGCACTCTATGAAAAATCGAAAGTTTGATAAAAATTTAACAAAAGGCATTGACAGGTCCGCCGCAATATTATACAATAAGCGCGTGGGAAAGATTGATAAAAAAATCACAAATACATGTGAAGGCAAGAAAGAGGAGGTTTCATTCATGGCAGAGAAGAAACAGGCGGCGGCTCCCGCGGTCAACGTTCAGGCTGAAGTGGACGCGTTGGTGGCCAAAGCGCAGGTGGCTCTTGAAAAGTTCGTCTTCTATACCCAAGAGCAGGTGGATGCGATCGTCAAAGCCATGGCCATGGCGGGGTTGGATAACCACATGAAGCTGGCCAAATTGGCGGTTGAGGAGACCGGCCGCGGTGTGTATGAGGACAAGATCACCAAGAACATGTTCGCGACCGAGTACATCTATCACTCCATTAAATATAACAAGACCGTTGGCGTGGTCGATGAGAACGAGTATGAGGATTATGAGGAGATCGCCGAGCCCGTAGGTATCGTAGCGGGCGTTACCCCGGTGACCAACCCTACCTCTACCACGATGTTCAAAGCGATCATCTGCATGAAGACCCGTAACCCCATCATCTTTGGGTTCCATCCTTCCGCGCAGGGCTGCTCGGCTGAGGCTGCCCGCATCGTGCGGGACGCGGCCATCAAGGCCGGCGCGCCGGAAGACTGCATCCAGTGGATCGAGCACCCCGCCATCGAGGCGACCAATGCCCTGATGAATCATCCTGGCGTATCCATGGTGCTGGCCACGGGCGGCGCGGGCATGGTCAAGGCGGCGTATTCCACCGGTAAGCCGGCGCTGGGCGTAGGCCCCGGTAACGTGCCCTGCTACATCCACAAATCCGCCAACCTCAAGCGCGCGGCGACGGACCTGATGCTCTCCAAGACCTTTGATAACGGCATGATCTGCGCTTCTGAGCAGGCCGTCATCGTGGATAAAGAGATCGCCGCCGATTTTGAAGCCTTTATGAAGGAGAATAAGTGCTACTTCGTGAACGACGAGGAGCGCCCCAAACTCGAAAAATACGTGATCAACCTGGAAAAAGGCGCGGTCAACGCGGCCATCGTAGGTAAATCCGCCTATGAGATCGCCAAGGGCGCGGGCCTGAAGGTGGATCCGGATACCAAGATCCTGCTGGCCCGCTTAGAGGGCGTAGGCCCCGAGTATCCGCTCAGCCGCGAGAAGCTCAGCCCCGTACTGGCCTACTTTGTAGTGAACAGCGAGGAAGAGGGCATCACCCGTGCCGAGCAGATGGTGGAATTCGGGGGCTTAGGCCACTCGGCCGTGCTGCACTGCGATGAGGAGCGTAAGGACCTGATCGAGGCCTATGCCCGGCGCATCCATGTGGGCCGCCTCATCATCAACTCGCCTTCTAGCCAGGGCGCCATCGGCGATATCTACAACACCAACCTGCCTTCTCTGACGCTGGGTTGCGGCAGCTACGGCCACAACTCCACGACCTCGAACGTCTCGGCCGTGAACCTGATCAACAAGAAGCGGGTAGCGAAAAGGAGAGTCAACATGCAGTGGTTTAAAGTACCGGAGCGCATTTACTTTGAGCCGGGTGCGACGCAGTATCTGAGCAAGATGCCCGACATTTCCAGGGCCTTTATCGTGACCGACCCCGGCATGGTGCAGCTCGGGTTCGTGGATCGGGTGCTCTACTTCCTGCGCAAACGCGAGCAGTACGTGCACTGCGAGATCTTCTCGGATGTTGAGCCCAACCCCTCGGTGGATACGGTATACCGCGGCGCGGAGGCTATGCGCCTGTTCAAGCCCGATGTGATCATCGCCCTGGGCGGCGGCAGCGCCATGGACGCGGCTAAAGGTATGTGGCTGTACTATGAGAACCCGGACATCGACTTTAACGCCTTGAAGCTGAAATTCATGGATATCCGCAAGCGCGTCTACAAGTTCCCGAAACTGGGCAAGACCGCCAAGATGGTGGCGATCCCCACCACCAGCGGTACCGGTTCCGAGGTGACCAGCTTCGCAGTTATCACCGATAAGGAGAAGGATATTAAGTATCCTCTGGCCGACTATGAGCTCACGCCGGATGTGGCGATCATTGATCCTGAGTTCGTGATGAGCCTGCCGCCCACGATCACGGCGGATACCGGCCTTGACGTACTGACCCACGCCATTGAGGCTTATGTATCGGTTCTGGCTTCCGACTATACCGATGCGCTGGCCATCAAGGCTATCCAGATGGTATTTGAATACCTGCCCCGCGCCTATAAGAACGGCAACGATGCGGTGGCGCGCGAAAAGATGCATAACGCCAGCTGCATGGCGGGCATGGCTTTCACCAACGCGTTCCTGGGCATCAACCACTCTCTGGCCCACAAGCTGGGCGGCGAGTATCCCATCAGCCACGGCCGCGCCAATGCGATCCTGCTGCCGTTCGTCATCGAGTACAACGCGCAGAAGCCCAATAAGTTCTCCACCTGGCCTAAGTATGAGACCTTTGTGGCGGACCAGAAATATGCTGAGATCGCTAAAGCACTGAACCTGCCCTGCAAGACGGTGGAAGAGGGCGTCAAGAGCTTGATCGCCGCCATCCGCGATTTGATGAAGACGGTAAACATCCCCTCGTCCATCGCGGAGACCGGCAAGGTCGACAAGGCCAGCTTTATGGCCAACGTGCCCAGCCTGGCCGACCACGCCTACGAAGACCAGTGCACCACGGCGAACCCGAAACAGCCCCGCGTGTCTGAGCTGGAGACCATCTTAAAGCGCGCGTACGAAGGAAAATAATAGCGCTTGCGCGCAAAGTGCATATGGCGTTATGATTAACTTGCCTAAAGACGTGTAAATGGGCTAACATTTTAGGAGGGAGACAGTCTTAAAAAGGCCGTCTCCCTCTTTTTTACGGAGGGTAACATGGATATCGTAATCTGTATTGGGAGTTCCTGCTTTTTGAAGGGGTCAAAGGACATTATCGCGATCCTGGAGCGGCTTATCGCCATGCATAACCTGAAAGATAAGGTGAATCTGGTGGGGTCGTTCTGCATGGGCCGCTGCACGGAGGGTGTGTGCGTGAAGATCGGCGAGGAGTTTTTCTCGCTTAGCCCTGCGACCACCGAGAGCTTTTTTAACGAACAGGTTTTGGGGAGGATTGAGGCATGAACCCGATCGAATCGATGAAGGCGGATTGCAAAAATTGTTATAAATGTTTAAGGGTCTGTCCGGTCAAATCCATCCGGTTCAACCATGAACAGGCCGAGCTTTTAAAGGACGAGTGTATTTGGTGTGGCGCCTGCGTTAAGGCCTGCCCGCAGCATGCCAAGGCTGTGCGCAGCGAAGTGGATAAAGTACGGGATATGCTGGAGCATAACCATCCCGTGGCGGTATCGCTGGCACCTTCGTTCATCGGCTCGTTTGGCGCCGATGACCCGATGAAGGTGGTAGCTGCGTTCAAACGCCTGGGCTTTGCGCAGGTGCGGGAGACGGCCGAAGGCGCGGCGATGGTCTCTGACGAGCTGGTCAAGATCGCCAAAACCGGCAAGATGGATAATATCATTACCACTTGCTGCCCCTCGGTCAACGAGTTGGTGGAAAAGCACTATCCGGAGCTGGTGGACACCATGGCGCCGCTGGTATCGCCCATGATCGCCCACGCCCGGCTGATCAAACACGAGTCCCCCGATACCAAGGTGGTATTTGTGGGCCCGTGCATCGCTAAAATGGCCGAGGCTGAGGATGTGCGCCACGAGGATGTGGACGCGGTGCTGACCTTTGAGGACATGGAAAAGTGGTTTTGGCAAGAGGGGATCGACTTAAACGCGCTGGATGCCGCGCCCTTTGACGGGCCGGATGCAGGCTTGGCCCGGATGTATCCTACCTGCGCGGGCGTTATCCAAAACGCGCTGGCCCGTGGCCTGACAGGATATGAGACCCTGCACGTGGAAGGGGCGGAGGAGTGCAAAGAACTGTTCCGCGCCATTCAGGCGGGCGAGCTGCACGGGTGCCTGATCGAGATGAATATCTGCCAGGGCAGCTGCATGGGCGGACCCAAAGCCGGCCAAGAAAAGCGCAACCGCTTTACCGGCGCGCTGGCGGTAGAACAGTACGCCAAAAAGTCTGCCCAGCCTCTGGGGACGATCCCGGAGCAGGAGGCCATCTCGCTTGGCAAGGTGTTCGTCAACCGCCGCAAGGAACTGGCCCAGCCGGATGAAGAGACCATCCGTTCGATCCTGCGCTCCATCGGCAAGGAGAGCAAGATGGATGAACTCAACTGCGGCTCGTGCGGGTATCCCTCCTGCAGGGAAAAGGCCATCGCGGTATTCCAGGGCAAGGCGGAGCTGTCCATGTGCCTGCCGCACATGTGCCAGGCGGCCCAGTCCATGAGCAATGTGGTGCTGGATTCTACGCCCAACGCTATCGTGATCGTCGATGAGGAAATGAAGATCAAAGAGGTCAATAGCGCCGCGCAAAAGATGTTCAGGGTCTCCCGTCAGGAGGCGCTGGAGCGCTCCCTCTACGAGTTTATGGACGCGACGGATTTTGAATACGTGTTGCAGAACTTTGATGCGGTCACCGATAAAAAACGCGAGCTGGACGAATTTGGCGTGGTGGTGCGCGAAACGCTGGTCTACCTGCCCAAACAGCATGGCGTCATGGGCATCTTAAACGATGTGACCCAGGATGAGGAGCAGGAAAAAGCGCTGTACCAGCTGCGGGTGGATACCATGGATATGGCGCAGAAGGTCATCGACAAGCAGATGATCGCCGCCCAGGAGATCGCAAGCCTGCTGGGTGAGACCACGGCGGAGACCAAAGCCACGCTGACCAAGCTGAAGACCATGATTATTCATAATGGAGAATCGCAATTATGATGATGCATATGGATATCGGCTATAAGAGCCTGAACAAGTTTGGCGAGGAGTTGTGCGGCGATAAAGTGGAGATCGTTCGCACGGAAGATTCGGATATCCTTGTGCTTTCGGACGGGTTGGGCAGCGGGGTCAAGGCCAACATCCTTTCCTCGCTGACCAGTAAGATCATCATCACCATGCTCAAAGAGGGCGCTAAGGTGGACGAGGCGGTGGAGACCATCGCCCAGACGCTGCCGATCTGCAAGGTGCGCCACGTGGCCTACTCCACCTTCAGCATCCTGCAGCTGTATCACGATGGGCGCGCTTATCTCGTGGAGTTCGATAACCCCGCCTGCGTCATGATCCGGGGAGGCGAGATCATCGAGCCGCCCTTTGAGATCCGCGAGATCGCAGGGAAGACTGTGCGGGAGAGCCGGTTTGATATCGCCATCGGCGATATGTTCACGCTGATCAGCGATGGGGTGATCCATGCAGGCGTGGGCGCGATTCTGAACCTGGGCTGGGGCTGGGAAAACGTTTCCAATTATTGCCTGGATCTGGCGCGGCGCGACCTGTCCGTACCTAGGGCGGTTTCCTCGCTGATCCAGGTGATCGATAACTTTTACATGTCCAAGCCCGGCGACGATTCGACCGTGCTGATGGCCAAGGTGGTCCCTCAGCAGGTGGTCAACCTGTTCTCCGGCCCGCCCAAGGATAAAGCCAAGGATGAAGAGCTGGTGCGGGACTGGATGCGCGGCAACGCCAAACGGGTGGTATGCGGCGGCACCAGCGCCAATATCGCCGGGCGCGTGCTGCACCGGGAGGTGCGCACCTCTTTGGACTTTACCGATCCGCTGATCCCGCCGATCGCTTACATGCAGGGCGTGGACCTGGTGACCGAGGGCGTTTTGACCATTAACCGCACGCTGGAGATCCTGCGCCAGATCAAGGGCAGCGAGGTAGACCCGCTCAGCCTGAGCGCGCTGGATGCGGATAACGGCGCGGCCAAACTGGCCAGAATGCTGCTGGAGGAATGTACGGATCTGCATCTGTTTATCGGCAAGGCTATCAACCCCGCCCACCAAAACCCCAACCTGCCGATGGACCTGAGCATTAAAATGCGCCTGCTAAACGAGCTGGCGGACCTGATGCGGGCGATGGGGAAAAACGTCAAGATTTCGGTCTACTAAGGGGAGAAAGTGGAGAGCAGCATGGTTAAAGTAGAAAACGATGCCAAAAAGAATAAGTACCAGACCTTGCGGCGTGTGGCTGAGTTGGCGTTTACCGATCAGGTAAATGAGGAGCATCTGGAGGCCATTCCGGGGGAGTTGATCCAGGGCTCTCAGCCCCATTTCCGCTGCTGCGTGTATAAAGAGCGGGAGATCATCCGCCAGCGGGTGCGTCTGGCCACCGGCAAGCTGCCCAGCGGGATGAAGGAGCCGGAAGGCCGCCAGAATGTCATCACCGTGATCCCTGCGGCCTGCGAGGGCTGCCCTATCAACCGCTACCGCGTCACCGAGAACTGCCAGAAGTGTCTGGCCAAAAAGTGCATGAACGCCTGCCCCTTTGGCGCCATCACCATGACGGGGCGGGGCGCGTATATCGACCCGGATAAATGCCGTGAGTGCGGCCGCTGCGCCCAGGTGTGCCCCTATAACGCCATTGCGGACTTGGTACGGCCCTGCAAGCGCTCCTGCCCGGTAGGCGCCATCTCCATCAACGAGGATAAGCTGGCGGAGATTCAGGAGGAAAAGTGCATATCCTGCGGCGCCTGCATGCGAGATTGCCCCTTTGGTGCGATCTCGGACCGCTCGTATATGCTAAAGGCGATTGAATGGATCCGCAGTCCCTATCCTACCTATGCTATCATCGCGCCGGCGTTGGAAGGCCAGTTTGGCCCGAACGCCAGCATGGGCAAGCTCAAGACCGCGGTCAAGCTGCTGGGCTTTACGGATGTGATCGAAGTAGGCCTGGGCGCGGACGCGGTGGCCCAGCACGAAGCCAAAGAGCTGCTGGAGCGGGTGGAGGCCGGCGGAAAGATGACCACTTCCTGCTGCCCGGCGTTTGTGGAGCTGATCCGCAAGCATTATCACGCCCTGATCCCCAACATGAGCCATACGGTTTCGCCCATGGTGGCCACGGCGCGCTGGATCAAGGAAAAGGAGCGGGATGCCCGCGTGGTCTTCATCGGCCCCTGCGTGGCGAAAAAGACTGAGTGCCAGGATGAAACGGTGGAGGGCGGCGCCGATTGCGTGCTGACTGCCGAGGAATTGCTGGCGATGTTTGACGCCAAGCGCATCGATCCTGAAAAGTGCGAGGACAGCCAGCAGGATGCCTCCCGCTATGGCAAGGGCTTTGCCCAGTCCGGTGGGGTGACCGGGGCGGTGCTCCAGGCGCTGACCGAACAGCTGGGGACGACGCCTTCCATCGTGGCGCACCGCTGCGACGGCGCTGCGGAATGCAAAAAGGCGCTGGCGATGCTGGCCAGCGGCAAATTCCCGGCGGACTTTATCGAGGGTATGGCCTGCATCGGCGGCTGCGGAAGCGGCCCGGCCATGGTGCAAAACGAGCGGCTGTATCAGCAGACCCGCAAAAAGCTGCTGGCCGAGGCGGATGGCCGCACGATTGGCGAGAATCTCGCCCAGCATGGAATGGAAAAAATTTCGATGGAACGATAGTTTTTTGTATAGGTGCAATATAAAAGCCGCAGGGTATTTACCCTGCGGCTTTTTGCATCATCGAAACGATTTGCTTTATTATTGACCGATCGGTCTATTTATGATATCCTCTATTATAGACTGATTGGTCTATAATATAACTAAAGGAGCCTAAAGCCGTGAAGAAGGCGGAAAAAACGGAGTTGACCCGGGAAAAGATCATCGCTGCGGCGCTGGAAGAGTTTGGCGAGCGGGGATACGAGGGCGCCACGTTGAACACCATTTGCCAAAATCATGATATCTCCAAGGGTCTTATTTACCATAACTTTAAAAATAAGGATGATATTTACCTGCATTGCGTCAGCGCCGTGCTTAAAACTTTTATGGCGTATGTCAAACAGCATAGCACGGGCGGTGCGCTGGCGGAGTACATGGGCTTGCGCTATCGCTTTTTTTCGGAGAATCCCGGCCTTTCTCAAGTGTTTTTTGAGGCGGTGCTGCAGCCGCCCAAGCACCTTGCCCAGGCGATCCGCGAACGAAAGGCGGAATTTGACGCCTTTAACCAGGAGATCTACTGCCGTGCGCTGGAGAAGTTGACGCTGCGCCAGGGCGTGACGCAGCAGGAAGCGCTGGAGTACTACACCATCGTACAGGAGATGTTCAACGGCTATTTTGCCAGCCCCGCCTATGAGGGGGCCAGCCTCTCGGATAAGGTGCAGGATCATGAGGCGAAGCTGGCCCGTATTCTGGATTTCATGCTCTACGGCATTGCAAGGGGTGAATCGTGATGTTTTTAATGCTTTTACGTTTGGCGCTAACGATCTTTGCGGCTTTTATCCTGGGTAAGTTGGTCTCTAAACTCCGTCTGCCCGCTATCCTGGGCTGGCTGCTGGCCGGCATGCTGCTGGGGCCCCACGCTTTTGCGCTGCTGGACGAGGCTATGATGCAAGAGAACTGGTACACTGTAGCGGTACATTGCCTGGAGTGCGCCGTAGGGCTTCTGATCGGTACAGAACTGGTGTGGAGCAAGATCAAAAAGACGGGGCGGCAGATTCTGATCACCACCCTGACCCAATCCATGGGCGCTTTTTTGGTCGTTACCCTGGTGTTTGGCGCGGTATTTTACTTCGCCGGCGTTCCTCTCTATCTGGCGGTGATCTTCGGCGGCATCGCGCTGGCTACGGCGCCGGCGCCGGCGCTTTCCATCGTGCGGGAATACCATACGGACGGGCCGGTGACCCGCACCCTGATCCCCATGGCGGCGCTGGACGATATGGTGGCGGTGGTGGTATTTTTTTCCACCATCTCCATCGTTTCCGCCGGCCTTTCGGAGCAGCAGATGCCGGCCTATATCATCGTGCTCACGGTACTGCTACCGTTGGTGATCGGCGTTTTAACCGGTCTTTTGGCCGGCTGGGTGCTGAAGAAAGAGCGGGGGCGGGCGGCCACGCTGGCGCTGCTCATCGCTATGCTGCTGCTCTCCTGTGCCATCGGGCTTATGGTCAATACCTATTGGCTGGGGGATGCCGGGCTCAATTTTATGCTGATCGGCATGGCTTTTTCGGCTACTTTTGCCAATATCGTTCCCCAGAAGAGATTGGAGCAGATCATGCACGCCTTCAATCCAATTTTGGGGTTTGCCATGATCGTGGTCATTTTAAACCTGGGCGCGCCGCTGGATTATCATCTGATTTTGGGCGCGGGGCTGTATACGGCGGTTTACATTCTGGCTAGGGCCTGTGGCAAATACTTTGGCGCCTATTTTGGGGCGCATATCACCCGGGCGCCCTTGACGGTCAAACGGTATTTGGGGCTAACGCTCCTGCCGCATTCGGGCGTATCGCTGGTGTTTACCGGCATTGCGGTTTCCACGCTCAGCGGCCCCGCGCCGGCATGCGCCAAGATCATTCAGGGGACGATCGCCGCGGCGGCGGTGATAAACGAGGTGATCGCGGTCATTATCGCCAAAAAGGGCTTTGAATGGGCGGGCGAGCTGAACAAAAGCAAAGATGATGCAGATGGAGAAGCTCAACTACAGCCGAAAGCAGAATGAGGCTGCGACATGCGTGCATCGTATAAAGAGAAAACGCTACACACTGGAAAGCTGGGCTGATCCAGATGAGGATTCCGGCAGCGGTACTTTGCATCCAATAGAGAAGGCAAAGCACCGCTGCTTTGTTATTATGAACAAACTGTAAATTCAACGAATAATGAACACTTGTTTGATTTATCGGTTGAATCGTACTTTTTCTCCATGATAAAATATCTAAAAATAAACAGGAGTTTACTAGTGCAATATTTAAAAGAGGAAACGCGCCATAAGATCTTGTCCGTGGCCCTGCGGGAATTTGCCGCCAGGGGTTATAAGGACGCGTCGATGCGGCAGATCGCTGCCAAGGCCGAGATGACGGTGGGAAATATCTACCGCTATTACGATAATAAGGCGGCCCTGTTCGATGCGCTGGTACGCCCTGCGTGGGAGCAGCTTAAATCGGTCATCGTCATCGATAAGCGCATCGGCAGCGCTGGGGGGATGACGCCGCACAACCTGCCGGTGGCCCAGATCGCCCAGGAGATCATCCGGCTGGCGCGGGATTATGGACAAAAGTTTTATATCCTGCTTTTTAAAAGCGAGGGCTCGCCCTATCAAAGCGCGTACGACCGGCTGATCCAGCGCATTGTCGAACGCTTTGAGCAGGAGCTTTTTCCCCTTGTACCGGTTGAGGCGCGGGACCGGTTTTTGCCCGAGCTGTTGGCCAAGACCATCGTGGATGGATTTTTTACGATTATGGATACCTGTGGGGATGATCCCACGCGCATGGAAAAGCTGTTTGGGCAGCTGCTGGCCATTATGCTAAAAGATGTTGACCAGAGAATGAAAGGATAGGGGACAAGAGGATGGAGGAACGATGAAGCACCAGTATTTTAAAAGGCGGTGGAGCGTCCTGATCGGGTTTGGGACGCTGTGCCTGATCTGCCTGATGCTCTGGCCGCTGGTCAGCGTAAACTATAACCTGAGCGCTTATCTGCCTGAAAGCAGCCAAACGCGCCAGGCGATGGCGGTCATTGACGAAGAATTCGGCCTTAGCGGCGCGGCCCAGGTTATGGTGGAGGATGTATCATTTCAGGAGGCAGTGGCGTTAAAGGAGCAGATCGCCAAGGTCAAAGGGGTAAAAAGCGTGATCTTTGCCGACGATATGATTGACGCCTATCAGCCCCTGGAGCAGGCCGATCCGGCGCTGCTGGAGCAATACTATAAAGAGGGCGCGGCCCTTTTTCAGGTGGAATTTCTGCAAGACGACTATTCGCTGGAAACAGAGGCGGCGCTGGACGGCATACGCGCGATCGTTGGGGAAGGGGCCAGCTTTTCGGGGTCATCGGTCAACGCCGTAGCCATGCGGGATGCTACCGTCAATGAGCTGGCCACCATCTCGCTGTTTTTGATGCCGATTTTTATCGGCATCCTGATCCTGTCCTCGTCGTCCTGGCTGGAGCCGCTGCTCTACCTGGCGGTGATCGGCGTATCGGTGCTGATCAACATGGGCACCAATCTGGCGCTTGGGGACATCTCCTTTATCACTCAAATGACGGCGGCGCTGCTGCAGCTGGCCATTTCCATGGACTATTCGCTGTTCCTGCTGCACCGCTTCCGGGAGTGCCGCGGGCAGGGGCTGGAACCGGCAAAGGCGATGCACATAGCCCTGCGGGAATCGCGCTCTTCGCTGTTTGCCAGCTGTTTGACGACGGTGGCCGGCTTTGTAGCGCTGATGTTCATGCAATATGGCATTGGCGCAGATATGGGCCTGGTGCTGGGCAAGGGGATCGTCATCAGCCTGCTTTGCGTCCTGTTTTTGTTACCACCCCTGGCGCTGGTCTGCGTCAAAGGGTTGGATCGGACGGCGCACCGGCCTTTCCTGCCGCGGTTTGAGAAACTGGGGCGCGGGATCCTTAAGGCGCGCTGGCCTATTTTAGCATTGGCGTTGCTGGTTGCCATCCCTGCATTTTTAGGGCAGGGCGCTAACCGCTTTGTTTATGGGGAAACTTCGCTGCTGGTTAGCGAGGGTACGCAGATCGCGCAGGAGCAGGAAAAGATCGCGGAGCGTTTCGGCACCTATAATCCGCTGGTGGTACTGGTGGAAAAGGGCGACCGGGGGAAGGAAAACCAGCTGGCACAGGCGCTTACAGCCCGTGAGGATGTGCGCCAGGTGCAGTCCCTTGCCACCTCTGTGGGGGTCGGGATCCCCGATGAGATGCTGCCCGCCGGCGTACTGGAGCAGTTTGAAGGGCCCCATTACGCGCGCATGGTCGTGATGCTGGATCTCCCGCAGGAGAGCGAGGAGACTTATGCGGCAGTAGAACAGATCAAGGGCACCCTGCAATCCTATTATCCCGATGGCTATGTGGTGCTGGGGCAGCCCACCAGCATAACGGAGATCAAGGCGCTGGTGGAGAGCGATTACACCATCGTCAACGCGGTGGCCATCGGCATCGTAGCGCTGATTATCCTGTTTACCTTCCGCTCACTGCTGCTGCCGGTGCTGTTGGTGTTCGTCATTCAGCTTTCGATTTGGATCAATATGTGTATCCCCTACTTCCAGGGCGCGGCGATCTCCTTTATCGGCTATATGATCGTATCGGCCATCCAACTGGGCGCGACCATTGATTATGCGATACTGCTGACCAACCGCTACCTGGACTTCCGCAGGATACAGGATAAACGGGCCGCTGCGGTCAGCGCGGTGGCGGCATCGGCAGGCACGATTTTAACTTCCGCGGGTATCTTATGCGCTGTTGGGCTTACGGAGGGCTTTGTCTCCTCCATCCCCGGCGTCAGCGATTTGGGGATGCTGATCGGCCGCGGCGCGGCGCTCAGCGGGATACTGGTGGTGGCGCTGCTGCCCCAGCTGCTGGTACTGTTTGATAAAGCGATCGGCAAGACGACCTGGCATTGGCGTAGAAAAAAGCAACAATCCCTGGAGAAAGGAAAGGCATGATGAAGAAAAATACATTTAAGCGCGCTACACAGCTGACGCTGGCGGGCATCCTGTGCGCCGCCTGTGCCTGGAATAGCAATTTACAGGCGGCCGCACAGATGGAAAAAGCCCAAAACGCCCAACCGGTTGTAAAGGATGAAACGGTTTACGTGACGCTGGACAGCCAGGGGAACCAGCAGGGCATCCAGGTAGTCAATCATCTTTTGGTGCCCGAGGAAGGAAGCTATACGGATTACGGGCGCTATACGGCAATTAAAAATATGACCGATGATACCCTCCCCGCCCAGAGCGGCGAGCAGATCGTCTGGAACCTGCCGGCCATGCCTGAGGGCTTTTACTATCAGGGCACGCTGGAAAGCGGCGAGATCCCCTGGAATTTCCAGATCAACTACTGGCTGGATGGCAAAAAAGTAGAGCCGCAGCAGCTGGCGGGCGCCACCGGCAAGGTGGAGATCGAGATCGCCGCCCAGGCGAATGAACGCGCTGATGCGATCTATCAAGAGCGATACATGCTGCAGGTCACCGTACCGGTGGATATGGGCAAGGCCGAGGTGGTGGCGGCCCAGGGGGCTACGCAGGTAGTCACCGGTCAGAGCAAACAATTGGCTTTTACGCTGCTGCCGGGGCGCTCGGGCACCTTCCGCATCGAGCTTTCAGCGCGGGATTTTGCGTTTGACGGGATCAGCGCGGCGATGATGCCGGCGGACCTGTC
Source organism: Luoshenia tenuis (assembly GCF_014384745.1). NCBI lineage: Bacteria > Bacillati > Bacillota > Clostridia > Christensenellales > Christensenellaceae > Luoshenia > Luoshenia tenuis. Next base: position 124,327 of record NZ_JACRSO010000001.1, on the reverse strand, counting down.
CGGCTATTTTGATACGGATGAGGTGAAAGAGGGCTTCTCGCAGCTGGAGGATGGCGCCAAGGAGCTGGCGGACGGCACGCAGGCTTTTGCCCAGGGCATGGACCAGCTGGCTGAAGGGACGAGTGGGCTGGCCAGCGGTACTGGGGAGCTGGATGCCGGCGCAAAAGCCCTGCAAAGCGGGATGAAAGATTATGCCGATGGCCTTTCTACCTATATTGAGGAGCTGGAAAAGCTGGCCCAGGGCGCACAGCAGCTAAAAGATGGCATGGCCCAGGCGGGCGACTTCTCCCAATTGACCGAGGGGTTTGAAGGGGCCGTACAGGCGATGGGGCAACTGGCCCTGACCCATGAAGAAAAAGCGCAGTTCCAGCAGTTGATCATGGCCGCGCAGCAGCCCGGGGCTAGCCAGGAAACGCTGCAGGCCGCCCAGGCCGCTATGGCAGCGTTGAAGCTGGATGGCGCCATCACGCAGATTTCCGGCCAGCTGGGCGGTGCGGCCCAGGGCGTCGGCGAGGCGCAAGCGGGCCTGCAGACGCTGATCGAAAAGTACGGCGAATTAAGCGACGGCCTCGCCGCGCTTCCGGACGGCGCGAGGGAGTTGCTGGGCGGATTTAATGAACTTAAAGGCGGGCAGGCGCAGATCACCTCGGGCGTGAGCGAACTCAAAGATGGTGCAAAAACGCTAAACGAGGCGGTCTCTCAGTTGCCTGATCAGGCGGAAACGCTCAGCGACGGGCAGGGGCAGCTGTATGAGGGCATCAAGGAGGCTGGGGAGCAGATTGAGGAGATGCTGCCCCAGAGCGATGGAGAGATCGCTTATACCAGCTTTGCCTCTGCGCAGGGCGTCGCGCCGCAGTCGGTTCAGTTTGTGGTGCAGAGCGCGGCCATCCGCGTCGAGGCACAGTCCGCACAGGAAACGGATGAACCGGAAGCGGAAGAGAATTGGTTCGACCGGTTACTGGGCCTGTTCCGCTGGAATTAGCAAACCGTAGTTTGGTAACTTACCCTCCGGGCAATCATTTGCCTGGAGGGTTTTGCTATAGATAGCCTTAAAAAGCCCGCGCTGTTTGGTAGAGCCGGGTCGCATTTCTTTTAAATGTTTGAATGAAGTTACTCTTCGCCGTTATAAGAGAGTGCAACAAGAAGATATTCGAAGAGACGTACGATAAAGAGCCGTTTGCTGACGGGGATTTTTAAAAAGTGGTTGATCTCGCTGGTCAAAAAGCAGATCAGCGCCTGCTTGTCCTCCGGCATCTCGCCCAACCCGGAAAACAGCAGCGCTTCCGGCGTTACTTCCAATCCCTTGGCGATTCTGTCCAGCGTGTCTAACGTCGGGTTGCCGCGCGCATGTTCGATCTCGCGCAGATGGGAGGGACTCAGGCCAATCGTATTGGCAAATTCCTCTTGGGACAGATCGCAACGCTGCCGGTATTTTTTGACGTTAGCGGCCAGGGTTTCGTTCGTTTCCATAATAATCCGCCTTTCGTTTTAAACTAGTAAGATCATACGAAATTCGACAGATTTTGACAAGATGAGAACACGTCTGCCACCCGCCAACGTATAGTTGGTTGTAAATATAAGATAAATGGCGTTTAGCACTGGTTTTCGGGCAATAACGCCTGGAATAACGCCTGTAGATCGTCGGTTCAAGTCGCAAAAAAATATTTTAAATTGCATAATTTAGTTTTTTTGAATAATATTTATACGCTTATTCGTAGTACGAAAAAATGACTATACGCATGTAAAAAACAACTGTACGTATGATCGGCGCGATCCGGAAGGGCTTTTTTAATTTGCCTGTTGGGCTGTATATTGTGCATGAGTCGTTTTGCAGAAATTTATAGTTTAACAGAAAATAATAAATGAAATTTAATAATAATTTATTGACAAACAATAAATCGCGTGCTATTTTAAAACTGCCGGTCACAAAAGGGCGGCAGTAAGGAGATGATGCGCGGTGGATAACCAGCAAACCTTAAAGATAGAAGACGGAATGACGGCGCCTGGTATGGAGGGAAAATGGGCCAAACGGGATGGCGCGTTCGTGATAGCTTTTCTGGCTTGCGCCTATCTAATCGTGGACTTTTTTCTCTGGAGCGGTTTTGCCCTGGGGGCGACGGTAGCATATGGCGTGCTGTTTCTGGTGACGTCCGCTTACCTAGCAGATAGGAAGATAAGGCCCCAGCCCTTTCCGGCATTTTGCGGGGCGGCTTCGTTGGCTGCGGCGGCGGTATTTACCGTCAACCACGATGTTGGGATGAATGTTCTGCTGCTTTTGATGATTGACCTGCTTTACGCTATTTTTATCTGCGGCGCCGCCGGCCGCCTGAGCTATTGGACGGGGAGCTATTTTTTAGGCGTTGACCTGTGCAAGAACTTGATTGCAGCGCCGCTGGCGCATCTGTCGGAACCCTTTAAGGCGGTGCTAGGACTTTGGCGCAGAGATGGCGGCAAGGGGCGTGAGGTTAAGGTTTTGCTGGGACTGGTGTTGGCCCTGCCGGTGGTTGCGATTACCGTGCCGCTATTAATCCAGTCGGACGCGGCATTTCAGGGATTGATGGAGGGACTGGCCGAAAACTTGGGGGAGCTGATGGTCAAGGTCGTTTTAGCCGTTTTGCTGGGCGTCTATATCGCCGCTGTGCTTTGCATGCTGCACCGGCGCGCAGGGGAGCGCAGCCAGCCTGGGGTTACCGTGCGGGAGGGACGCTTCCGCGTAATGGATGGGACGGTGGCCTCGGTATTCCTGGGGGCGATCTCGGTATTCTACCTGGTCTACCTGCTTTCGCAGCTGGCCTATTTTTTCAGTGCCTTTGCCGGCATCCTGCCCGAAGGGTACGCGTTTACGCCTTCGGAATATGCGCGCCGCGGTTTTTTTGAGATGGTGATGATCGCGCTGATCAACGGCGGCGTGCTCTCGCTCAGCTGCATTCTGGTCAAGCGCAACGCAAAAGATGAGATTCCCGCGCCGGTCAAGGGGTTAAGCCTTTTTATCGCGCTATTTACCTTGCTGCTGACAGCAACGGCATTTTCCAAGATGGTGCTGTACATCCAGCTGATGGGGATGACGCGGCTGCGCGTATTGACCTCCATTTTTATGGTCATGCTGGCCATCGCTATCTTGGCGCTGATCGTGCGGCTGTTTTTCCGCCGCTTTCCTTACATGCGGGTGATCATAGCGGGCTGCAGCTTGGCGCTGCTGTGCTGCGCCTATGCGGATGTGGATACCGTAATCGCCAAAAACAATATCGCGGCCTACCGCGCCGGTACGCTTGAGCAGCTGGATGTGCTCTATCTGGGGCGATTGTCGGCCGCGACCGTACCCCAGCTGGAAGCGCTGCTGGAGGACGAGAATGCCACCGTGCGCGACGATACGGCGCGGGTCATGGATGTTTGGGCCAGCCAGCGCATCGTAAAGGACGAGGCTGGTAACCTCGTCCCGGCGCCCTACTACCTTGAGTTTAAGAATTATACCCTGATGGATCAAAAGATCAACCAAGTGCTGATTAGCCGCTATGCCGACTATGCAGGCGCCAGCCGCAGCCAGCACTATCTGGATTCACTGTATGGCGAGGAAGGTTATGCGTTTGATTAACGCGATTCGCCCGCTTGGGGCAGGGTGGCCTCGCCAGCAAAATTTGTGGCAAAGATCTTGCGCACCGCCTCCAGATCGGCTTCTTGGCCCAAAGCCCACATCAGCTTGGTTACCGCGGCCTCGGTGGTCATATCATAACCGGGGATCGCGCCCTTTTCCAATGCCAGTTGGCCGGGCTTGTAAAGGTTCAGGTCGCTATGCTCGTAAAGGCACTGGCTGCATACCACTGCGGGGATGCCTTGGCGCGTCAACCGCTCCAGGCTGTCGGTCAAATCCCGGCGGATCACATGCATGCCGCCGGCGCCAAAGGCTTCAATGACCACGCCCTTGTATCCCAAACTGGCCAACAGGTCCACCACATCCGGGTTGAAGCCGGGGATCAGTTTGATCAAAAATACCCGCTTGCATAGCCTAAGCTCCGGTGAAAACAGCTGAGAGGGGCGTTTGGGCAAGTGCGCGTTTAATACAAGCCCGCGGGCGTTCACTTCGCCAACGTAGGGGTAATTCACGCTTTTAAAGGCGTCAAATCCCGTGGTGCGCACTTTAACCGCGCGGGTACCCAGGATCACCTTTCGGTCAAAGGCCACAAACACCCCGGGCTTCTGGCTCTGCGCCATGGCAAGGGCACAGCGCAGGTTTTCGCTTCCATCGCTTAAAGGGCGGCTAAGCGGTGCCTGCGCCCCGGTGAAAACCACGGGGATCGGGCAGGCGCGCAGCATGTAGGAGAGCATGGCCGCCGTATAGGCCAGGGTATCCGTGCCGTGGGTGATGACGATACCGTCATAATCCGGGCAGGCCTCGATCACGGCCCTGGCAAATGCCTGCCATTCTTCAGGCTGCACATCAGAGCCATCCAGCTGAGCAATGGGCTGGATATCAACCTCACAGGCAGGCTTTAGGGCGTCTACCGCGGCGCGGACCATCGTAGCCCCGGCTTCAGGCTCCAGACCTTTGCCCGCAGGGCGGGATGCGATGGTGCCGCCGGTAGTTAAAATTAAGATCTTACGCATAATTTACCTCACAAATATTGGCGCTTCGGCAACTTGCCCTGGGCAGCTGCATAGATTTTAGCTAAGAGGGGAGGACAAGATATGGCCAGAAGCAAAAATGATCTTCAGCAGGTGGCGGTACTGAACCTGACGGGACGGGAGGCCCGGTACGCCTTGATCGGGCTGGCATTCGCCGGCGGAATGCTGGCCGCGGCCTACAGCCTTTATCCCCGGCACTTTGCCCTCCCGGGTGCACTTTTGCTGCGGGAGGCGCTGGTGCTGGCGGCGTTAGCCGGTGGAATGGGGCTCATCAAACACCTGCTGGCAAAGCTGACCGGTGCAAAGCATAAGGGCGGCAACCCGCCCCTGTATACCCGGGGCGGCCTTGCCGCCGCTGAACTCATCCCCACATTGGGTACGGGGCTGGCCGTACTGCTTGCCAACCTCCTGGCGCCGCCCACGCTTTTCTGGACGTTTTATATGCTCCAGGTGGCCAATCTGTCCAGCGCGGTGGGCAACATCCATACCGCGTACCGGGTGATGCGCCTGCCCGGACAGGTGCGCATAGGCCGCACTCGACAGGGGCTTGTCTTGTACCAGCCCGCATCCGAAGTAAACTTACAGGAACTTTAGCATCTCGTTAAAATTTGCCTTTTCAGTCTCCAGCAGTTTGTTAGCAATATCGCGCACGCGCTCGTCCTGTCCGTCGTAGGCTTTTAGGTGCTGCGTGGCCTTGATGATGCCCATGGCGTTGCCCTGCGCCATCATTTCGGCCATTTTTTCCGGGGAGCGGTCCACCATCGTCTTGGCGGAGGCCATCACGTGGGAGGAGGCCTTGGCCATGGCGCTGACGGGCTGGATCTGCACGTTGCGTTCATCCAGCATATCCTCGCAGGCGTGCAACAGGCTATGGTATTCTTTTTGCTGCGCGTGCAGCGCGCCGTTAAAGCCATGCGCTTCCGGCTCCAGCCGCTCGACCAGGTGGGAGATGCCTTCCAGGCCCATTTCAGTGTTTTGGTAGACGAAATTTAGCATTTCTTCATCGTTATACATCATGTTCACCTCGCCATTAGGATGCCGCAGCGCGCCAGGATTATGCTATCGCTACCCGTTAAGTTGGTATTTGTAAATTATGGATGAACTTTTACGTAAAAGGGCATGATAGCATTGCAATTGTGCAGCAGGGCGCGGTACAATAAAGCTAAAGATTGTTAATTTTTAAACAAATGGAGGGATGTACATATGGCTAAGATCATTGCCAGCCCCAGCCGCTATATTCAGGGTAAGGGCGAACTGAAAAATATCCGTACGCATGTAGAAAAACTGGGGACCAAATGGTTTATCCTGACCAGCCCGTCTGGCAAAAAACGGGTGGAGCCGGCCATTGGCCAGAGCCTGTCCGGCTCTGAATGTACGGCGGTCTATGAGGATTTTAACGGCGAGTGCTGCGACAGCGAGATCGGCCGGATCACCGAGGTCTACCAGCGTTCCGGATGTGACGTGGTGATCGGCATCGGCGGGGGAAAGATCCACGATACTGCAAAGGCGGTAGCCCACGGCGTAGGCGCGCCGGTGGTGATCGTGCCCACCATCGCCTCCACAGATGCGCCTTGCAGCGCGCTTTCCGTGATCTATACGGACGATGGCGTCTTTGACCGGTATTTGTTCCTGCCGGCCAGCCCGAATATCGTGCTGGTGGATACCGATATTGTGGCGGCCGCGCCGGCCAGGCTGCTGATCTCCGGCATGGGAGATGCGTTGGCCACCTATTTTGAGGCGCGCGCCTGCCGGGATTCGGATGCGGGCAACTGCGTGGGCGGCAAAACGACTTTGGCCGCGATGCAGCTGGCGCGCCTTTGCTATGATACGCTGCTGGCCGATGGGTTCCAGGCCGCGCTGGCGGTGGAGAACCACGTGTGCACCAAGGCGGTCGAAAAGGTGATCGAGGCCAATACCTACCTGAGCGGCATCGGCTTTGAGAGCGGCGGCCTGGCCGGCGCCCATGCCATCCACAATGGATTGACGGCTATCGAGCAGACGCATAAGCTCTACCACGGTGAGAAAGTGGCCTTCGGCACGCTGGTGCAGCTGGTGCTGGAGGATGCCGCCATCGAGGAACTGGAAGAGGTGCTGGACTTCTGCATGTCCGTGGGGCTGCCCACCACGCTGGCGGATCTGGGCATCGAGCAGGTGGAGCCCGAAAAGATCATGGAGGTGGCCCGCCTGGCCTGTGCGGATACCGATACCCTGCACAACATGCCCTTTGAAGTCAACGCCGATATGGTGTACGCTGCCATTATGGGCGCGGACGCGCTGGGCAAGGCCTATAAGGATGAATAATAGATAATGCTATAGAGATAATGTTATAGGGCAGTTTTGAACTGCCCTTTTCTTTTTTAAAAAATTCCCAATAGTATTGATTCTTTTTGCGGATGTGGTATATTTCAATTAATTAAAAGTATTAAAATACAAAATATATTCACATTTCTGAGCGCGTATATTTGTAATTGTCGCACAATAAAAACGTTTAAACTTAAAAGAGAATAAATAAGTGGAAGAAGGTGAAAATGTTCTAATTTCTGTTTAATAGCAGTTTTTTAAAGAAAGGAGGAGTTTGAAATACATAAACCTAATAAAATCGGAGGTCGGTAGGATGCGACATTATATCAATTCATTGCTAGTTGCGGTTTATTTTATTGCCATCAATTTCTTTTATGCAGATGCTTTCAGAGACTATTCCTCCAAAAGTTTTATGATATCGGGTATTAATATGATGCTAACAGCCATAGTGGTTTCGTTTATTGGATCATTGCTTTTTAATTTTACGGAATGGCTCACAGTTTTCAAATCTAAACCTGTTAGGATTAGGTTCCCGTACCTGATCACCAGCTCCTTGTTTTTTATTCTCGCGTTTCTACGATTCTGGAATCAAACTTTTTTAGCAGCAATTCAAACACCACTAGCATTTGCGCTTCCTGTAATATTGGAAATATTTTTCCCATTTATATCAGGCTGCCTTTTGATCAAGGCGTTCCAGAAAGGGTAGGTTTATGAAATAACTGAAGACTTAGCCAGGAGCGAGCAAAATCGGGATAACATGGGTACATGCACGGCATCGCTTAAAGTTACTTATTCTAAACCTTCAGGGCGCTTACATTTGTGCAAGGCTACAGGGAGCGCCACTAAGTCTACTTCTGAAGGCGTTAGAGCGCAATCATCAAACTTGAGCGATAATGCGGCAGGAGACCGGTACATTAATGGCGTTTGGTCTGATAAGCAAGATTCAGGATTCTCCAGGAATTATAGTACGCCTGGATTTAGCAATGTACAGTTGATGGCTGAGAGTGTATCGTATGATGTTCATACTGCAGGTGTAAGCTATACTGTTTATTGTACAAGGGGTGTTACGGTAACGGTATACATGCCATTTTACTGAGAGCTGAACTCATGATATACGAAAGCGCGGCCCGACAGGGCCGCGCTTTTTGCGCATAAATGACTATCAATACTTTATTTTTCGCCGTATATCTAGTAAAATAAAGAAAAATGCGCTGGATTTGCACAAGATGAGGGAGAGGATCACCATGCGTAAACTGGGACGGGAATTTAAGGAGTTTATCTCGCGGGGCAATGTAATGGACCTAGCCATCGGCGTTATCATGGGCAGTGCGTTTACGGCGATCGTTAACTCGCTGGTAAAGGATATTTTTACGCCGCTGCTCGGTTTGCTCACGGGCGGGTTCGATTTTGAAGCCTTAGCCATCACCCTTGGTGAGGGAGAGAACGCGGCGCAGATCGCCTACGGCGCCTTTATCTCGGCGGTGATCAACTTTTTGCTGATCTCTATCGTGGTCTTTATGCTGATTAAAACCATCAACCGCTTCCGCCGCAAAAAGGAGGAAGAGGCCCCCGCGCCGGAGCGGCTGTGCCCTTACTGCTGCCAGCCCATTGCACAGCAGGCCACCCGCTGCCCGCACTGCACCTCGGTTTTGGAGGGGGAAAGCGTTGTGGCGCAGGACAACTAGTGCTTTAAATACAAAATAAATTCGGGCCGCGTTTCATCGGGGAGATGCGGCTCGTTTGTTTCTCGATAGATAGATTATAATCCTTTGGCGCCGCAACCAATTCCCCATTACAAAAAGGATTGTGGCAGTGTAACGCGAATTTATATTTCTATAGGTTACGGATGGAGGCAGAAAGATGGATGCTGCGAGGCTTGCGCTGGCGCGGGAGAACGCCGCGGACATGGCCAGGCTTTTGACAAAAGAGGATATTGCGTTTCTCATCCAGTGCCTTTACGAGCGGGCGGATGCGGTGCGCTATCCGGCGTTTTTGCTGCTTAAAGCGCGCAGCGTCATCGCTGAGGACGTATGCCCTTACTGGGAAGAGGTGGCGGCGCTTCTGGAGGACAAGAACAGCTACAGGAGAAACATCGCCCTTTGGCTGATTGCGGAAAACGTGCGCTGGGCTGGAACGACGGCATTTAAGGCAGTTTATCCAACCTATATGGCCCGATTTCAGGATGAAAAGTTTATTACCGTGCGCCAGGCGATCCAGGCCATCCCGGCATGGGTTCCCTATGCGCCCGCGCTGGCGGAACAGACCGCGCAGCAGCTTTTGGATATGCCGCTTACGCCCTATAGGGACAGTCAGCGCCCGCTCATTTTAGCAGACAGGGTGGCGGCGCTGATGGCTATCGATAGGTTGGCGCCTTCTGAGCGGATCCGGACCTTTATACTTGACGCGATAACGGGCGGGATGCTGACGCTCTAAAAGAGCGCGTGCGTTTAAGGCGGAATTGGATGGGGAGCTGGGGCGCAAGCCTTAAGCAATAGATCGATAGAATGAAGGGGGATTGACAGATGGCACTTTGGCATTGGCGCAATACGGGCAGGCTAGCGGATACGGACGGAAAGTTTTTACACTCCCATGGCGGGCATATCCTGCTGGCGGAGGACGGCTATTACTATCTGTATGGTGAATATGGCGAGTTTTCCATGACGCGGCAGGTGGGGCGCAAAGTATCGTGTTACCGTTCCAGAAACCTGATGCATTGGGAAAACTGCGGCGTGGTGCTCTCGGTGGATACGCCGCGGGCCGCGTATCATTTGACCAAGCACACCAATCCTACCCTGCAGCGCAACCCCGGCCCTGCGCAGGAGGCGCGTTGGGCGGGCTGGAACGACCGGGTGCAGGTGGGCGCGACCATCCAGCGGCCCAAGGTGCTGTACAACCCCAAGACCAAGCGGTATGTGATGTGGATGCACTGGGAGGATGGAAAGGGGTTTTATTATGCCCACGCCGCCGTGGCCTCGGCCAAAAGGCCGGAGGGGCCCTTTACCTATCACGGCAGCTTTCGCCCGGCGGGGGAGATGGCGCGGGATTGCACCCTGTTTCAGGACGATGACGGTACGGCCTACTTTATTGCGGCGGGCCGGGACAATGCGGATCTGTATATCCACCGGCTGACCGAGGATTATATGGCGGTGGATGAGTGCGTCAAATGCCTGTTTCCCGATCAGTTCCGGGAGGCGCCCACGCTGTTTAAACGCAATGGGGTGTACTTCATGCTCTCCAGCGAGTGCATGGGCGCCGAGCCCAACCAGGGCATGTACAGCTTCAGCCGGGAGCTGACGGGCCGGTGGTCTGCACAGCGGCCGTTGGGCAGCCCCACCACCTATGATACGCAACCGGCGTTTGTGTTCTCCATTGATACGCCCCAGGGCGCGCAGTACTTTTACGTGGGAGACCGGTGGAATCCCTCGGAATTCTACAGGGATGCGCGCTATATGGTGCTGCCGCTTTATTTTCCGGATGATACCAGCATTGATATGCGCTGGTGCGATGGCTTTACCTTTGACCCGGCCAACGGCACGCTGCAAGAGGAGGTGCGGGAGACTGGATTATCCCGCATCAAAAGCCGGGTGGTCGAAAGCAAGGGCGGTTATCTCTATCCTGCGGGGGACAAGGTGGGCTGCCGCAAGCTGGACTATCGGGAGGAAGCGCTGCTCTGGCGGCTGGAACCTGCAAATGAGGGACGATACTATATCCGCCACGAGAAAAGCGGCCTGCGCCTGACCTATGGGCTGGATGGGAAGAGCTGTTTTTTGGCCGCGGCAGATACGGGCTATAACCAGCAATTCAATATTGAGGCGCTATTTGACGGCGCCTGCCGCATCTTGACGCAGGATGGCCTGGCGTTGACGGTGGACCAGGAGCTGCCGCAGGCGGAGATGGCCCTGGGGCTTGCCCCGCGCCGGGAGATCTACGACCCCGCCTGGGGTTGTGACCCGCAGGCGTTTAACATCACCACAGTCTATCCCAACGATTAGAGAGATAGCGATCAAAAAGACGATGGCTTGCCATCGTCTTTTTTTATGTAAAAATTGGGCCGGTTTTGGCGGCTATATGCGGCATAGCCGCATGGCAAGGGTCATAGGAATAAAGAGGAGAGGGGGGATGCTTATGCCGTTGTCGGATCGGGAACTGTTGGCACGGCTGATTCGGTGCGAGGCCGGCGGCGAAGGCGAAAACGGCATGAAGGCCGTAGCCAGTGTGGTCATGAACCGGGTCAACACCCCGTATGGCGAATATGCGCGCATCGGGCAGGGATCGATACGCAACATCATCTTTCAGGAGCGGCAGTTCGTCTGCGCATCCGAGGTGGAAAACGGGCAGTATAACCCGCAGAATATCTTCAATATCCCGGCCGAGCAGATTCATTACGATATTGCGGACTGGGCTATCGCGGGCAACCGGCTGCTGAACCTGGGGTCGGCCCTATGGTTTTACAATCCCTATTCGCCCAATTGCAGGCCCAATTTTCCTAGCGAGGTCGGCTACTTTGTGGTGCGGATAGGAGACCATTGCTTTTATAACCCTACCAGCGCGTATTTTGACACATAAAACAGTTGAAAGGATGGGATCATATGGCTTTACAACCAAACCAAAACATTGGGGGCAATCAGGCCGGGGCGCCGGGCAACCTGGGCGATATCATGCAAAACCAGACGGGCAATACGGATTTCCCCGAGAATGCGAATCAGTTCTTCTACGAGTCCTTCTCCGAGGTGCTATCAAAAGCGATCGGTTATTTCGTCGTGTGTGAGTTTTTGATCGGCAATGCCATTGTAGAGAAATCGGGCATCCTGTACGCGGCGGGCGTAAACTTTGTTACGCTGGAAAATCCCGCCAACGGCAGCTTTACGGTTTGCGATATTTACTCGCTCAAGTTTGCCACTTTTTTTGATACCACCGAGGTACCCGAAGAGTTTGCCAGTACCACGGGCGCCGTTACCGTAGCCAATACCAACACAGCGCCCGCCAACAACGGCTTCCCACAGCGCAACAGCTATCAAAACCCCTATTTGCCGCGCCGGGGAAATAACGGCTACCGCTGAGCTTTTAAACAAACAAATGCCCGCAGAATGATCTGCGGGCATTTGTTATACCTCTTATCGGCTGATCCGCCTTTGGCGACTGAGCAGTAAACCGATAGAGAAGATGGCGGCGGCAAATGCCAGCTGGATACCCAGTGCCTGGAAGATCAGCTGCAACGAGGCGAAGTCGATCCGAGTCAGTCCGGCGATGTTTTCCAACGCGTCTACATACCAGTAGGCCGGAAGAAATTTTGATACCGCCAGCACGGAGCTGCTCATCACGCTGCGGGGGACGAAAACGCCGCACAGAAAGCTCATGCCCAGGGTCAGTACGTTGGAGATAGCGGACTGAACGGTGGCGTTGCGCACAAAAATCCCTATCAGGAAGCCGATGGCTGCGCAGACTACGGAAAACACCAGCGCGTTGAGGCTGAGCAGCCCCAAAAGCCCCGATTGGAGCAAGGCGCCTTTATACAAGATAAGGCCGGTCAGGGTCAAGAGCAGCCAGCAGGCCAGGGTAAAGATGCCGTTGCCCATAGCCAGTTGCAGGTTGATGCTGCGCAGGGTCAGGGGGGAGCATAGGTTGCGCCGCCGCAGGTTGGGTTCATTAAAGTGCATCATAATGGTGCCCAACCCCAGGATCACCATGCCCAAAAGCACATAAGCCAGAAACTTAAAATAGAAGATGTAGCCGGCTGTTTCCTCACCGGCCAGGCTGGTGTTTTGCAGGCTGACCGGGGTTTGCGCCTGTAAGTCCTCTAACGTAGCCTGCACGGCCCGGCCGGGGTCATGAAGCGCCTTTTGATAGAGCTGCGCCGTGGCGAGGTACTGGTTGATCAGGGTATCGGCATACATGCCCTCGGTGGTATCGGGTATGGAGATCTTATCCAGCGTCACGTTTTCGCCCTGGGCAAAACCTTGGCTGAACCCATCGGGCACGATCAGGATATAGGAAACGTTGCGGTAATAAATTGCGTCCTGCAGGGTCTCGGTATCGTCCGGCAGCTCGACCAGCGTATTGCTCCTTCCCAAATGCTCGGCCAGCCCGTCGGCAACGGTGGAGGGGCCGTCACGATTGATGATGGTCAGCTTGATCCCCTCCTGCGAAAAGGCGGCTTGTTCGCTGTCGCTACCCAGGAAGGTAAAGCCGATGGCTAACACCAGGAATACGCCCAGATAGATCGCCAGGGAAGGAAATACCTTGCGGATGAGCTTAAAGTACAGCCTAAATACTTGCATAGCGATTCCTCCTTACGGCCAGATAACTGCCGATGCCGAAAAGTACGCCATAGCCCAGCAGCAAAGCGATATTGACGATAAACCGGGGACCGGCGCCGAACATATACAGGCTGTAGAACCCGTCTGAAAGCAGTGCCGCAGGGTTGATATATTGGAGCGCAGGCGCATATTGGGCCACGATATTTTTCATATCCGCAAACATCAGCCCGGCTAAAAAGCACAGGAACAGCGTGATAGCGATCAACAGCCCTGTTTTTATACTTTCCCTTATTTTCAATACGGAGCCGACAAAGGTGCCAAAGGCCACCCCCATAAAGCAACCCACCAGGCAAAGGGAGAGCAGGGGCCAAAGGTGCGTGCCCAGGGATATTTTTAAGACGAAGGCCAGGTAGGCCAGGGTGATCAGGATGATCGTATAATGGATGAGCAGCGCCGCCGCCTCGTCGGTCAGCATCCCTTTGAGCTTATGGGTGGGGGCCAGATTGCGCCGCGCGCCGATGGGCGATAAGTCCGCCTGAATATCGGTGGCGTTGCGCAGCCCCCAAAAGCTGCCGTTGAGGCAGACCATGGCAAGCAGCGCGTAAAAATAGTTGAGAATGGTATCCGGCGAAGCATCGCTAAAGGAGGTCTCGCGCAGATGATTGCGGCCAAAGTCCGCATCGGCCAGCGCATGCTGGGCCGCGGCGGGGTCCAGCGTCGCCAGGTGTGTAACGGTGGCCTTGATCCCCACATACTGGTCGAGAAAAGCTTTGAGCACGCTTTGCGTAAGGCCGGATTGACGCACGGCCAAAGTAGGCGTATCCCCTGGGGTGATCACCCCGGAAACAGTCCCCTCCTCCAACAGGGTATGGGCCTGCTGGGCGCTGGCTAGGCGCATTTCCAGCAAAGCGTTATCCTGGGGCAAAGATACGGCGGACAGCGTTTCCTGGAGCAGCGTATCCCCGGCATAGGCCTCGTTGTCGACCACGGCAACGGGTATGGGGTCAAAAACAATGTCCTGGTCGCTATGCAGATGGCCAAAGGCCACGAAGAACAGCGTGGATAACAGCAGCGGGAACAGCAGAGTCCAAAACAGTGTGGACCTGTCCCGCAGCAGGCACTTCATGCGTGCGATAAATAAGTTTTTCATGATAAGCGCGCCCCCTTAATCCCGCAGTTCCTTGCCGGTGATCTCCAGAAACACATCGTTAAGGGTGGGCAGCTCGGAAAAGACCCGCCCAAAGGCCACGTCCCACTGGCGCAGCGCATCCAGTATCGCTACCAGATTGTGCTGGCCGCCGGCCTTGCAGCGCACCACCAGCCGGTGATCCTCAAGCTTTGCGGAGGCGACGGCAGGCAGCTCGCGCAGTTTGGCGACGATCTCTCCGGGCTGCCCCTCCAGGTCGATGCGCACGGTCTCGCCCCGGTTGATCATGGCTTTGAGTTCCTCTTTGGTGCCGGTAGCCAGCGTGCGGCCCTTATCCATGATGGCGATACGGGTACAGAGCTGCTCCACCTCCTCCATATAGTGGGAGGTGTAAACGATAGTGGCCCCCTCGCGGTTCAGCTGGGCGATGCCCTCCAGAATGTTGTTGCGGCTTTGGGGGTCCACCGCCACAGTGGGCTCATCCAAAAAGATCAGCCGCGGCTTGTGGGCGATGCCGCAGGCGATATTTAACCGCCGCAGCAACCCGCCGGAGAGCTTGCGGGGGTAGAATTTGCAAAAATCCTGCAGACCTACAAAATCGATGGCCTCCTGTACCAGCTGGCGGCGCTTGTCGCGCTCGGGCACATACAGGGCGCAAAAATAGTCCACGTTTTCGTAAACGGTCAGCTCCTCAAATACCGCTACATTCTGCATGACCACGCCGATATTCCGCTTGATGTCGTACGCATTAGGGGCCATGGGCTTGCCGAACAGGCGGATATCCCCCTTATCAAATTTGAGCAGAGCCAGGATGCAGTTGATAGCGGTGGTCTTGCCCGAACCGTTGGGCCCCAGCAGCCCGAATATCTCGCCCTCCTGAATGTTAAGATTGAAGTGATCCAGCGCCAGCAGTTCTCCATAGCGCTTGACCAGGTTTTGAACTTCTACCAAAGCCATGGCGTGTGCCTCCTTTATTGCCTTTATGCCCTTATTATAGCCTGCGCGCCGGCGGGGCAGGTAGTGCCGGCGGTCAATTCCACGGGGTGATGAATGTCACATTTTCCGCCGGGGCGATTGTGCGCGCGGCCCGAAGGGGATACAATAAAGAAAGCGGATAAAAGGGAAGGGGGAGCGTGCGTGCTGATCGATAAGGCGATGCTGTTGGTCTGCTGTATGACGGTGATGGCGCAGCGGCCGGGCGCGCTGGCCCCGCTGCCCCTGCTCGTGGGCATATGCGTCAGCGCCTTGGCGGGATATTTTGACGACCGGCGCTTTACCGGCGCCGTAGCGCTGGGCTATGGGATGATCTGTATTTTCGCGCCGGAGTTCTGCGTTTTTTTGCCGCTGGTGTTTTACGATGTGGCGATTGTATGCCCCTGGCCGGTGGGGGTGGCCCTGGGGATACTATCGCTTGCCGGGCCGCTGTTTTCGGCCGACCTTTTGGGGATCATGACGGTGCTGTTCATGGGCCTTGGGTGGGTGCTGCGCCAGCGCACACTGGCCTTAGAGCGCGCAGGGGCAAAATTTAACCGCATGCGGGACGACAGCCGCGAATTGGCGCTGCTGCTGGAGCAGCGCAATAAGGAGCTGCTGGAAAAGCAGGATTATGAGATACGCCTGGCGACGCTGAACGAGCGCAACCGCATCGCCAGGGAAATACACGATCACGTAGGGCATATGCTCTCCCGCTCGATATTGCAGGTGGGGGCGCTGATGGCCCTGCACCGGGAGCAGCCGCTCAACGGGGAGCTTAACGGCGTGCGAGATACCCTCTCGCAGGCCATGGATAATATCCGCGCCAGCGTGCACGACCTTCACGATGAATCCATCGATCTGCAGATCCAGCTGGGACAGCTGCTGCGGGATTTCAGCTTTTGCCCGGTCAGCTTTGTGTGCGATGTGCAGGGGCGCATGGCCAAGGAGGTACAGTATTGTTTTATCATGATCGTAAAAGAAGCGCTGAGCAATGTGATGCGTCACTCGGACGCCACGCAGGTGCGCATCGAGGTGATCGAGCATCCCGCGCTGTATCAGCTCATCGTACAGGATAACGGCAGCCCGCAGGTGCGCCCATCAAAGGATGGGCTAGGGCTTAAAAATATGGCCGAGCGGGTGGCCGCGCTGGAGGGCAACCTGCTGATCAGCCGGGAGAATGGATATAGAATCTTCGTATCCGTACCCAGGCAAAGGGTTGAGGAGGGATAGGCATGCGCGTTTTAGTGGTGGATGACGACCGGCTGGTCTGCGCCTCGTTAAAGACCATATTGGAGGCGGAAGGGGATATTGAGGTCGTGGCCATGGGGTATGACGGCAGCGAGGCCGTGGCGCTTTACAGCCAGAAGCAACCGGATATTTTGCTGATGGATATCCGGATGGAGAAGATGACCGGCCTGCAGGCGGGCGAGCAGATCTTGCAGGCGGAACCCCAGGCCAAGATCCTTTACCTGACCACATTTTTAGATGACGAGTACATCGTGCGCGCCATCGGCCTGGGGGCTAAGGGATATATTCTCAAGCAGAAATTTGAGAGCATCGTACCTGCGCTGCGCGCCGTGCAGATGGGGCAGAATGTGTTCGGCGATGAGATTGTGACCAAATTGCCCGAGCTGATGGCCCAGGGCGGGCAAAAAGAGTTTAGCCAATATGGGCTTAGCGCCCGGGAAGAAGAGCTGATGGCGCTGGTGGCCAAGGGACTGAGCAACCGGGAGATCGCCGCCCGGCTGTATTTGAGCGAGGGCACGGTGCGCAATTACCTCAGCGCGATACTGGATAAGCTGCAACTGCGGGATCGGACGCAACTGGCCATCTTTTACTACGAATCGGGCCGGGTTTTGCGGCGGTGAATTGTAAATGGGATCATTTAGAGGCATCCTCTCCAGTTTTGGAGAGGATGCCTTTATTGCGTATAAAGATAAAGGGCTGCTTCTCTTTGGCGATGAAAAATGAACGTCAGATCCAGCCGAACCGTTTGCAGGCGTTCCAAATCCCATCCCGGTCGCAGCGGTCGGTCACATAGTCGGCCAGGGCCTTAAGCTCCGGGCAGGCATTGCCCATGGCGATGGAAAACCACTGGTCGCCAAACATCTGGATATCGTTCATGCCATCTCCAAAGACCACCACGTCGCTGTAGGGAGCATCCAGTGCATCCATCATCTTTTTGATGCCATCGGCCTTGCTGGTGGGCTCGATCATCAGCCGGTCCGGCGTATAACGTACGTGGGGAAGGGTACCAAAATCGATGCTGCTCTCCCACTCGGGGCTGCAGGCCACCATCAGCTTATAAAATGCCGGCTGGGCCGTATAGTCAAAGGCCGGATCCTCAACGATGCCGAAATAATCCCTGGCGATAGCCCGGCGGTAGCGGCCATCCGGCGTGACCTGCTCCAGCTCGTTATGGATCACCGCAGCCCAGGGGATGCCCTTTTGTTCCAGTTGGCGGATAAAGCGCACGCAGGCCGGTACAGGCAGGCTCTCCATGGAGAGCAGGCGCCCGTTTAGGGTGACGCTGTTGCCCCCATCGGCCACCAGGGTGGAAATGCCGATGCGCTGGGCGATGGCCAGGGCGTCTTTTTGCAGACGGCCCGTAGCGATGGATACAAAGTGCCCGGCGGCGCGCAGCTGTGCAAGGCAGGCCTGTGTGCTGGCAGGCACCGTGCGGCTTAGGCCATAGCACAGGGTACCGTCGATATCAAAAAAGAAGTATTTCTTATCCATATATTCCTCCTGCCCAATTTAAGGCCTACGCTTGCCAGTTTAGAACCTGCGCGGCGGCCTGTCAATGTTCTTAAGTCATTTTGCCGCAACGGCAGCTGTAATGTGGGGAGATTTGGGTTATAATAAAAATGTAAAACGGCTTCAATAAAGGAGCATCCTAAAAAAGGGGGAGTTGGGCCGATGAAGACGGTGCTGATCGTGGTGGATTACCAAAACGATTTTGTGGATGGCGCTTTGGGTTTCCCAGGCGCGGAAAAGCTGGAGGGAGCGATCTGCCAGAAAATCGAGGCGGCCGCACAGGCGGGGGGAGATGTGATCTTCACCTTTGATACCCACCGGGACGATTACCTGGAAACCAAGGAGGGGCGCGACCTGCCGATACCCCATTGCCTGGAAGGGACCCCGGGCTGGGAACTGTATGGACGAGTGAAGGACTGCCATACGCCGCAAACCAAGGCTTTTTACAAAGAGACCTTTGGTTCTCTGGCGCTGGCGGAGTATTTAAGCGGCATGCCCTATGAACAGGTGGAGCTGGTGGGGCTGGTCAGCAACATCTGCGTGCTCTCCAACGCCGTACTGGCGCGGGCCGCCCTGCCGCAGGCGCGCATCCGTATCGACGCGGCCTGTACCCTGGGGCCGGACCCGGCGCTGCACCAAAAGGCGCTGGATGTGATGCAGGGGTTGGGGATCGAAGTTTACAACCGGTAAATTTGTGTGGCGTGTTGCGGCAAAAATGTATAAGTTGAATAATTAATCAAAATGGGCGGATAATCGGTTGAATTATCCGCCCTTGAATGTTAAACTTATTTTTGCGTAGCCCGTTTTAACGTGGCAGATGAACGACGGGGAAGGGATCAGCATATGACCGAGCGGCTGGGGGAAGAGTTGACGCTGGCAAAGGGCGTAAAAGATGGTTTGCCCATCGCATTTGGTTATGTTTCAGTAGCCTTTGCCTTTGGGATGCTGGCCATCGAAAAAGGGCTGCCGCTATGGGCGCCCATCGTGATTTCGTTGACCAATTTTACCGGCACGGGCCAGTTTGTGGGCATGGGTATGATCTTTACCACTGCTACGCTGCTGGAAGTTGCCTTTACCATGCTGATCGTCAATCTGCGGTACCTACTCATGTCGCTTTCGCTGTCGCAGCGCATTGAACCAGGGATGCCGCTTTGGAAACGGGTCATCATCGCCTTTGGCAATACGGATGAGATTTTTGCGGTATCGATGCAGCAAAACCGGGCGCTCAACTTCCGGTACATGCTGGGGTTGATCTTATGCGCTTACTCCGGCTGGATATTGGGCACCTGCATTGGCGCTATGGCCAGCTCGCTTTTGCCGTTTGCGATACGCAGCGCGCTGGGTATTGCGATCTACGCCATGTTTATCGCTATCATCATCCCGCCGGCGCGGGAGATGCGGCCGGTAGCTATCGTGGTAGCGCTGGCGGTGGGCTTAAGCTGTCTGTTCAAATGGGTACCGTTTTTAAATGCCATGGGCAGTGGTTGGGCTATTATCATCTGTGGCGTGGCGGCATCGGCCGCGGGCGCGCTGCTGTTCCCCATCAAAGTCAAAAAAGAGGGGGACAAGCATGGACTATAATCGCATTTTATGGGTGATCGCCGTAATGGCGGTAGTGACCTATATCCCCCGCGTTATTCCGCTGGCGGTTTTTAAAAGAAGGATCGAAAACGTCTACGTCCAGTCGTTTTTGACATATATGCCCTATGGCGTACTGGCCGCCATGGTATTCCCCGAGGTGCTTTATTCGACGGCGAACCTGACTTCTGCGCTTTGCGGAGTGGCCGCGGCGCTGGTGTTGGCCTACCGCAAGCTGGGGCTGCTGCCCGTTGCGCTGGGGGCCACAGCGGTGGTCTTTGTCGTAGAGCAGGTGATGGCGCTTTTAGCTTGATACGTACGGGATAAACGGAGTTAAAATGGACCAGACTAAATATAAAAGAGAGGGAGACAAAATGGAGAAACGAAGTAAGTTTTCCGGTAAGCTGGGCTTTGTGCTGGCGGCGGCTGGCTCGGCCGTTGGGTTAGGGAATATCTGGCGCTTTCCCTATCTGGCGGCAAAATACGGCGGGGGCGTCTTTTTGCTGATCTACATCATCCTGGTGGTGACCTTCGGCTTTGCCATCATGGTGGCCGAAGTGGGCATCGGCCGCAAAACGGGGCTAAGCCCCATCGGCGCGTTTAGCAAGCTGAATAAAAAGTACACCTTTATCGGCGTACTGGCCTCTTGTGTGGCGGCCATCATCCTGCCGTATTACAGCGTGATCGGCGGCTGGGTCATGAAGTACTTTACCCTGTATGCCACCGGTAATCACGCGCTTATGGCGGGGGAGAACTTTTTTAACAGCTTTATCGGTGAATCCTGGCAGCCGCTGATCTGGTTGGTTATCTTTATCGGCATCACCACGGCTGTGGTGTTGGGCGGTGTGAAAAACGGCATCGAAAAGGCCAGCAAGATTCTGATGCCTGTGCTGATCGTGCTTTCCATCGGCGTAGCGGTTTATTCGATTACCCTGCCGGGGGCGATGGAGGGCGTAAAATACTTTTTGCTGCCGGATTTCTCGCGCTTTTCCGGGCAAACCATCCTGGCGGCGATGGGGCAGATGTTCTATTCCATGTCTCTGGCCATGGGTATCATGATCACATACGGCTCATACCTGCGTAAGGAGGATGACCTGGAAAAATCTGTTTCTCACATCGAGTGGTTCGATACGGGCATCGCAATCCTGGCAGGCTTCATGGTCATCCCTGCGGTATTCGCATTCTCTGGCGGAGACCAGGCGGCCATCAACGCCGGGCCTGGATTGATGTTCGTGACCCTGCCCAAGGTCTTTGAGCAGATGGGGCTGGGAACGGTTATCGGCATGGCGTTTTTCCTGCTGGTGTTCTTCGCGGCGCTCACCTCGGCTATTTCGCTGATGGAAGCGGTGGTGGCAACCCTTCAGGATAAATTCAAATGGTCCCGTGTGCGGGCCACGCTGTCGGTGGCGGTATTCGCCATCCTGCTGGGCATCCCTTCTTCGCTGGGTAACGGGGTCTGGAGCAATTTTAAGATCTTGAATATGGATTTCCTCTCCTTCATGGATTTTATGAGCAACTCGGTCATCATGCCGATCGTGGCGCTGCTGACCTGTGTGTTCGTAGGCTGGGTCATCGGCACCAAGGTGATCAGCGACGAGGTGAAGATCTCCTCCCGCTTTGCGCGTGAAAAGGTGTTTAATGTCATCATCAAATACATCGCGCCGATCTTTATCGTGCTGATCCTCATCAGTTCAGTTCTGGACGGTCTAGGCATCTGGAAGATTTAAGGCGAAAAGCTTGATCCCCGCACAGTAGCTGTGCGGGGATTTTTATGTGTATTACCTGAAAGGAATATTAATGTGAGGAACAATATTCGGAAGATATCACAAGGTTACCTTATGCCGTTGTGAGGATACTGCTAAGACTTGCTAGATAAATAGTCTTATGAAATAATATATTGTATATGAGAGAAAGATTATAGAAAGGAACAGTATTGTTATGAAGCCAAAGGCAATTGAAACAAATTTTGATTTAGCAGCTTATATGTACTATCATGCTAATAAATTTGCTAAAAAAAACAAATATTCTAATGGAGCGAATTTTTTTCTGGTTGCTTATATAATTATTGTAAACAAGTTTCTTAGCATTCCCAAAAACTATTGCTTAGAACTTGTAGATATACTTCTAAAAACACATTTTCAATGTAAAGGCGAAATGGAATATAATGAACATTTTAACAACTTTTGGCTTTCTGACCCAATCTATTCTTTGACGCGCAAGATTCAAATTGGATTAAATCTGTATCCTGATATTAAATCACATTTGAAAATACAAACCAACTTAATGGAGTTTATGGAAAAGATTAAATCGCTGCCACGCAGTTGAAAAAAGACCGTATACCTTTAGTATACGATCTTTCCTTGTGGGTTTGCGCTACAAAAAAGATACCCCAAAAAGGAAAGTTTCTAATTTAAATATAGATAGCTTTCCTTTTGGTATTAAGATTTTTGGGTGGTAGAGATATATGTATTGTTCTCTTAAAGAAGATATAAACATTACTCTGCTTTATTACGAAGGAATAAAGCCTTTGTGAGCATTACCTTCGTGGTTGAATTCTACATAGTTATATTGATAGCCATATTTGATATCTTTATTCTCAAATATAATGACTTGATGCAGGCAATCTTCTTCCAAAATATCTTCAACCATTTTCTTTTCCATATAGTCATCAATCCATTCACCACTTTCATCCTTCTTGCGCTCCTTTAAAGAGACAAGCGGTGAATCTAGTATAACAAATCCGGGATGTAGGCGATTGTTCTTAAAGCAATAGCGCATTAAGCCGATGACCATGGCAGATAGAATGAATGCTCGATAGCCTTTTCCCCAGTCAGAGCGAGCTTTTCCATCAATCGATAGATCCAGCGTTTCAGCATCAAAAGTCACATCTACATTTTCCGGAAATCCCCACTTCTTTAAAACGCTTTCAATTTCACTGCAATAATCGTCATAAAGAGGTGAAACAGACTTGTTCTTGGATTCCTTTGATTTCCTGACTTTTTCGCTATACGCAATAATATCAAGTTCAACGGAAGATAAATCTTGCTGATAAATTTCAAGGGATTTTTTCATTGCATCGAGTTGTCTAATTGTTGCAATATTCCTGTTAAGCTTGGACAATGATGCTTGTTTTTCAGCAATCGTCTCCGATAATTGCTTGTTTTCTTCTAGTAAGCGTCTGATTGACTCTTTGTTGCTTTCAAGTCGCTCTTTGATGTCATTTATGGAGTATGTTAGATCTTGAATTTTACTTTTTAGTTGAACAGCATGATCTTTAAAATATTCAAATAGAGCTTTACTACTATCTGAGTCTATTACACCTGCTGTAATTAGCTGGTGACAAACTGGACAGTCCAAGTGCGGAAGCTGCTCAAGGAAATCAGTATATGTTGAAACCATACCGTTTCGTTTCAGTTCTTCCGCATAATGTTGTTTTAGTATTTCAAATTCGGCAATTTTGGCATCATCTTCGAAGCACAGCTTTTTTAATTCATCAACTTTAGTTTGATTTTGAGTTATCTGTGCACTTAAAAAAGACATACTATTTCTCAGTTGACTTATCTCCTCAACCATCAACTGCGTTGTTTCAGCTTTAGTATATAGTTGATAGTTCGAGTCTTCTTTAATTGCTGTAATTTTTCTTTTTAATATATCTTTTTTCTTTACAAGGAACTGTACAACACCTGCTCGCTGAATGTTTTCGTTTTCTACATCATCAATTTCCTCAATGTTTTGATCATCTGAGCCGGTTATTATATATTTGAGAACAGATTTTCTGGCGGTTTTTTCTGTGTATTGAATCGACTGAAACGATGACCCCTCTGCAATAATATCTGTTTCATCAACTGTTATTAAATGAACTATATCGCGAAACGAAAGTGTACGCTTTTGGTTCTGCTTATTCTTTTTCAAGTAAGCATTCTCAGAATGACCTTGTAACAATTGCAGTAGATACCTAGAAAGGTTCTTAGTGTTTGCGGGGTCATGCTTATAAGGCATTATTAGGTGTTCGCCATTGTGCACAATGCAAACTTTACTTGAACCAATCGTTCTTTCAATTCTGTATAATTCATCATTGATAGTGAACTCCAAGGTAATCGCATTATAATCTTTGGCTTCAGTAATATTCTTGGGGGGATTTTCACCACCTAGTATATAATTGATACATTGAAAGGCAAATGTTTTACCTGTGTCGGAATCACCAGTAATTACATTTAGACCTCTTTCGAAGGTCAAGACTGCATCTTTTTTTCCAACTCCTGAGAGAGTTAGTTTTGTAAGTATCATTCTTCTCATAGCAAATACCCTCGTACTTTCTCACACAGTTCTCGTGCATATATATTTGTCTGACAAACTGTGTTAAAAAAGTATCGTCCGAATTTTGTGATCTCGTAACACACATTTTGTTTGTCATCAATATGAGCAGAAATAATACCATGAGACACTAGGTCTGCAGTTGCGACAAGTGGTGACAACTTTGAAATTTTCTCTTGCTTACAAATTTGCTCAATAGTATCGAGGGTCAATGTATTTGGGTGCGTGAAAAAAATCATTCCAACAACCATGTGTTCAAAAATCAGGTCGGAAATATGCTCTAGTTTGTATTCGCCCATACGATATCACTTCTTTCATTAGCTAACTGATGACATATTCCCTGCCTGTCTTGCGGGTGGACTAAATCATTCTTTGACAAAAGATTATGTTTTAAATCTATCCGGACTACTTGTGCCATAACATCATTTAGACGCTCGTATCCATCAACATAGAGTTTCCCAAGCAAATCATATATTCCGTAATAAATATCGTCAGCCAAGTCCTTGAAATAGTCATTAGTTAATAAATGCTTAGATGCAAATGTTTTTAAGTTTTCAGCTGAATAAAAGCGCTCTCGCTGAACTTTTAAATTCGCCATGTATTTTGGGAATTTTTGTGCTAACTCTGACACAGTATCAATAGAAACCTTTTCTCTTTCGGAAACTGCGGAAAGATATTTTTGGATATATATTGTTTCGTATTTTTCTATTACATCGGGTACGGTGATATGTCTATCTCGTGTTACTGTTAATCCTCCGCCAAAACGAAATGCATAAACGAAATGCATAAAATGCGGTAGATCTATGTTCTTCAATTACTTCCAGCATGGATTTTGTTTTTATAATACTAAAGTCGAAACTTTCGATATACGACTTCAATTCTGGGCTGAGATCTATTGGCTCTTTGGTAATCTTAGTACGACAATTGCTATCCCATTTTTTAATGAGCATTATGTTTATGCTAGATGGGGTATCAATTAAGTCATTAAGCTTAGCCCCAATATCCATTGGAGCTAAAATATAGTATTCGTGCGGGAGAGGAATCTCTCCGGAGTATGTGTAATAAACCAGCTTGCCGAACTCTGGCAACATATCACTGGGAGTTAAAGGATGATCATAGTGCTTACATTGATAATATGAGTAGTGATTGTCTTCGTCTTTGGCTACAACATCACGACCTTTATCACCTGCACCCCCGAAACCTCGAACTTGATATCTACTTTTTAACGATACAACCCATTCCCGTATAAACAATTCAAATTCCTTATCATCATAACTTTTTACTCGTTCGTAAGGAACTCGTGTGTCGCCATCTACATCTTTAATGATAACCTTTTCTGGTGCAGGGAACGGAGTTAAACATTCAAAACTCATATTTTTACCCCCTATATTTCGAGGAGCACGAATTTAATTTAAAAGCATCTTTTACAACTTGTTTATTTTTAAAATTATATCACAAATTAATCAATTTCTCAACGAAAAAAGCAGGTACAGAGAAACACCGACAGCACATGGTCTGCCAGCATTTCTCTACACCTGCTTCTTAGCGAAGTGGCTGTGTGATCTCAAATCCCTGCACTCCTTGTGTTACCATGTCCCTATAAAACACACGAGGAGGTAACCCCATGAAATTCACCAAAGAAGAGAAGATAGCCTTCGTCAAACGCTACCAGGACGGAGAAACAGTAATTTCAATTTGCAATGAGAGTAAAATTCCCCGCAGCACTTTCTATCACTGGATACAAGAATACCAACAAACTGTGACCGATACGGGCACAGTAGTTACTCCACAGGAGTTCCTATACTTAAAAAGAAGAATCAGCAAATTAGAGGATATGATTCAGGTCTTGAAGACGGTCAGTTGTACTGTTTCCTCGCCTTTGCAGGAAAAGCTCAAGGCTATGGAGTCGCTTTACGGGCAATTCAGCGTTCATACCCTGTGTGACGCACTGGAGGTCTCACGTGGCACTTTCTACAACCATATTTTCCGCAATAAGAAAGGCGACACACTTGCGGCTAAGCGGCGGGCGGAGTTAAAAACGCAGATTCAAAGCATTTATGACGATAGCGGACAAATCTATGGGGCGGGCAAGATCACCGCTATCCTCCAAAATCAAGGGGTCAAAACCAGTAAAAAATATGTTTCTCAGCTTATGAAGGAGTTGGGAATCAGCAGTGTCAGCACTACGGCAAAGAAAGAATACAAAAAATGGGAGAAAGGACAGAATAGAAATTTCCTGCAGCAGCAGTTCCAAACCGAACGGCCGAATCAAGTCTGGGTCAGTGATATCACCGTTTTTAAATTCCATGATAAGTATTATTATCTCTGCGTCATCATAGACCTGTTTTCACGGAAGGTAATTTCCTATCGAATCTCGCACAAAAGCAGCACCCAACTGCTTACAAAAACTTTTAGACAGGCCTACGCAGATAGGCAACCAAAGGCAGAGCTCATGTTCCATAGTGATCGTGGAACGCAGTATATGTCCCATACGTTCGTTCACCTATTGGAGGATTTTGGGGTAGAACAGTCTTTTTCCCGGACAGCGTGCCCCCATGACAATGCAGTCTCCGAAGCGTTCTTCTCCATTTTCAAAAAAGAAGAACTATACCGCAGGCATTATACGTCGGAGACAGATATGATAAAGGGAATCGCCCGTTTTATTGCCTTCTATAATACCGAACGTCCTCATTCTACCCTGCAATATAAAACTCCGGAACAGGCAGAGCAGGATTACTGGATAAAAGAAAAGGAATCCTCAAGCATATGAGAATTCCGGGTTCGGATTTGATCTTTTTTCATTTTTACATTGCGGTTTTTCGATTTTTGCTTTTGGATGTCCCATTTCTACAAAAGAGGGCAATCACGAAAACGTGGCTTGAATCCTCGGTTTTCGGCATAGAAAAAGAGGCCGAAATCTGGATGTCTCATTTTTGAGTTCCAAATTTCGACCTCTGTCCAGTTGGTGCCGAAGGCGGGACTTGAACCCGCACGGTGTTTCCACCTCGGGATTTTAAGTCCCGTGCGTCTGCCGATTTCGCCACTTCGGCGCAATATTTGCGCTAAAAATGCCACAAAAGAACGGATATAATTATACCTTGCCATCCGCTACTTGTCAATATTGGATGGATATACCGCGGGCGAGGCGCGCGCCGCGCAACCTGTCGACTTTTGTTCGCCGGCGTGGTATAGTCTGACTAGATATGTGTTGAAAGGAGTAGAGTGGTATGCCGTTTTCCCGCGAAACGTTGGACTTTTTGGTGGAAAACCGCTTACGCGATAGCCGGGCATGGTTTGGAGAGCATAAGGCCGAGTATCAAAAATGGGTGATCCAGCCGCTAAAAGAGATGGTGGAGGCCCTTACCCCGCATATGCTGACCATAGATGATCAATTCGTCACCCAGCCGCGGGTAGATAAAACCATCAGCCGTATTTGGCGGGATACCCGCTATACCCACGATCCCTCCCTGTACCGGGATTCCATGTGGATCATCTTTAAACGCGGCCGGATGCACGCCACGGAAGTGCCGGGGATTTATTTTGATCTTGGCCCTTACGGTTTCAGCTATGGATGCGGTTTTTATCATGCCTCTACCGGTTATATGAATACGCTGCGCCAGATGATCTTGCGGGATGATCCTACATATAAAAAAGCCCAGGCCGCCTATGCGCGCCAGCGCATTTTCGCCATGGAAGGGGAGTGCTACAAGCGCCCTCATTTTGCGGATCAGCCGGGTGAAAAGGCCCAGTGGCTGGAGCGGCGCAATATCGGCTTTTCAAAGGAAAGCCGGGATTTTGACCTGCTGTATTCCAACCGATTGGCCCAGGCGGTGGCCAAGGATTTGGCGGTGCTGGAACCGGTCTACCGTTTTTTGCTGGCCGCAGCGCAGGAGGAAAACATGCGGGATGCAGCTCATGCCGCACTGGAGGGTGGGAAGTAAGGCGGTAACCCGCAGCGGGAGCAACTGCATATTGCCTTAAATCGTTTTGAACCGGGCGCCTGTTACCATAGAGGCGCCTGGTCTTTTTAAGTCAAAGCGAATATGCGCAAGGCAGTGCTTAAATAAATTGACATACTTTGTCACATTTGCGATTGACAATTATCTAATGGCTAGGTACACTAATTATAATCTCATAGGATATATCCCCAAATCTTTGTGTAGCAATTCGAAGCGCTGTTATTGTCTATAGGGACGGAGATGTCTTTAAAATGCAAGAGAGAACTTATCTGGCACATGTAGCGCAGGATGGCCGGCGGCAGACGGTGCGCCAGCACCTTCTGGGCACGGCGGCGTTATGCCGTGCGTTTTCCTCGCCCTGGGGTGCGGGCGACCAGGGCGAATGGCTGGGGCTGCTGCACGACATTGGCAAATACTCGCGGGCCTTTCAAAAACGGCTGTTGAACGACGGCCCGCGGGTAGATCATGCGACTGCCGGGGCTTACGAGAGTGCCATGCGCAAGCAGATGGCCGCGGCCTTTTGCATTGCCGGCCACCACACGGGCCTGCCCGACGGCGGAAGCCGTATCGACCGGGAGGGAGCGACCCTTATGGCACGCTTGAACAGGGCCAAGGGCGGCGAACTGGAGCCATACGGCTTTTGGCAAGAGGAGATTGCCCTCCCGCAAGCGAATCTGCCTGCATTCATCCTGCAGGACCGGCTGGCTGCCGCCTTTTATATCCGCATGATGTATTCTGCTTTGGTGGATGCGGACTTTTTGGATACCGAGGCCTTTATGGCCGAAGGAGAGGTGCACAGGGGCGGTGGAGAGGATATGCCGGCGCTGGAGCAAAAGCTGGAACGTTATATTGCGCCCTGGTTTCCACCCAGAGGTGAGTTGAACCGCCAGCGATGCGCGATCCTCCGCGCGTGTATGGAAGGCGGCGAGGGAAGCCAGCCGGGGCTGTTTTCCCTCACCGTGCCCACGGGCGGCGGCAAGACTGTGGCCTCCTTGGCTTTTGCGCTCAGACACGCCAGGGCCAATGGATTTAAGCGGATCGTCTATGTGATCCCCTACACCTCCATAATCGAGCAGACGGCAGAAGTGTTCCGCGATATCCTGGGGGATGAGAACGTGCTGGAACATCATTCTGGCGTGCTCTACGACGTAGGGGAGGAGGCGCGGCCGGAGACCATGCGCATGGCCCGCGCCACGGAAAACTGGGATATGCCCGTGGTGGTGACCACGGCCGTACAATTCTTTGAATCGCTTTACGCCAGCCGTTCTTCTAAATGCAGAAAACTGCACAATCTTGCGCAGAGCGTCATCATTTTTGACGAAGCACAGATGCTGCCTATCCCTTATCTGCGCCCCTGCATACAAGCTATCGCCCAGTTGATCGCGCATTACGGCGCATCTGCCGTGCTTTGCACGGCGACGCAGCCCGCCCTCGCGCCAATCTTTGCGGAATTTCTGCCGGGCCGGGCTGCACGGGAACTCTGCCCCGATGACGTGTTTACCGATCCAGTGTTCAGGCGGGTGACCTTTCGCAACGCGGGCCTGCTGGATGGGGAAGCGCTAACCGCGCAATTAGAGGCGCATGACCAGGTATTGTGCATCGTCAACACCCGGAAAAGTGCGCGCAGGATCTACGAGAGCCTGGAAGGGGACGGCGTCTTTCATTTATCCACCCTGATGCGGCCCGTGGACCGCAAAAAGACGCTGGAGGAGATACGCCGCCGCCTGAAAAATGGGGAAACCTGCAAAGTAGTAGCGACCTCGCTGATCGAAGCGGGGGTGGATATGGATTTCCCCGCGGTATTTCGGGAGCAGGCGGGTTTGGATTCGATCCTGCAGGCAGCAGGCCGGTGTAACCGGGAGGGGAAGCGCCGCCCTGACGATAGCATTGTGACGATCTTTAAAACGGGAGAGAAGATACCGCCGCTGTTTTCGGCCAACATTGCGGCAGGAGAGGTGGCGATGGCGGCCTATCGGGATCTATCCGGTAAAGATGCCGTGCGCTGCTACTTTGAAGAGCTGCTGGACTTAAAGGGCGCGCAGGCGCTGGATGGACAAGCGATCCTCTCTTTGCTGGAAAGGGAAAATTTCCCTTTCCGCACCGTTGCCCAGCGTTTCCACCTGATCGATAACGAAACGCGCACGGTTTATGTCCCCGATGCGGAAAGCGCACGGCTATTTGCCCGCCTGGAATATGGCGAGCGCAGCCGTAACCTGTTCCGGGAACTGGGGCAATTTAGCGTCTCGATTTATGATAACCACTTTACCGCGCTGGAGAGCGCCGGAGCCCTGCAGGTCTTAGAGGATGGTAGCGCGGTCCTGACCGACCCGGCCCTATATGATGAACGGACCGGGCTTGCGCTGCAGGCAGATAGCGGACAGGCTCTATTTGGATAAATGGTTGGGATAGTTAAAACGACGATAGAAAGGGGAGGAGAGCCATGCCGGTCCAACTGGAGGTATGGGGAGATTATGCGCTGTTCACCCGCCCGGAGATGAAGACGGAAAGGGTGAGCTACGATGTGATGACGCCGTCGGCCGCGCGGGGGCTGCTGGAGGCGATCTACTGGCACCCGGGGATGCGCTGGATCGTGGACCGCATTTTTGTTTGCGCGCCGGTACGCTTTAAAAACCTGCGGCGCAACGAGGTGAAATCCAAGATCAGCGCCCGCTCAGCGCGTACGGTGATGGAGCGGGGACAGGGAGAATTATATTTGGCCACGCCGGAGGATATCCAGCAGCGGGCAGCCATGCTGCTGGCGGATGTGCGATACGTGATCGAGGCGCACTTTGAGATGACGCCGAAGGCCTCGATTGCGGATAACCCAGGCAAATTTCAGGATATCATCACCCGACGCATGCGCAAGGGGCAGTTTTATCACCAGCCCTACTTTGGCTGCCGGGAGTTTCCGGCCCACTTTGCGCCCTGTGCAGCGCCGCCGGAATGCCCGCCGGAGCTGCGCGGCGAGCGGGACCTGGGCTTTATGCTTTACGACCTGGATTATTCGGACCCGGAGAACATCCATCCACTGTTTTTTCGCGCGGTCCTGCGGGATGGCGTATTGAACATACCCCCGCGCGACAGTGAGGAGGTGAGGGGATGATCCTTCAGGCGTTGGTACAGCACTATGAGGATCTGGCGGCTAGAGGCTGTGTCGGCCGGCCGGGTTGGGGCCCGGTCAAGGTCTCTTTTGCCCTGTATATCGATGAACAAGGTAATTTGGTGAGAGTTTCCATTGTACAGGAAACGCAGACGCGCGGCAAAAAGACTGTCATGATTCCCCAAACCATGCAGTTGCCCGCACCGGTCAAACGCTCCTCGGGAATCGCCGCCAACTTTCTTTGCGATAATTCCGGCTATATCCTGGGCGTGGACGCCAAGGGAAAGCCCGAACGGGCGTTGGATTGTTTTGCGGCCTGCAAGGCCCTGCATGAGGAGATTCTATCGGATGTTGACGGTGCTATGGCCCGTGCGGTACTAAACTTTTTTGAACAGTGGAAACCGCACAAAGCGCAGGAGCATCCAGCCTTACAGCCCTATTGGGAGGAGATTCTAAAGGGAGGCAACCTGGTATTTCGCTATGACGGCAAGTATGCCCAGGAGGATGAGGCGCTGCGCAGGGCCTGGCAAAAGCACTATGACGCTGCGGACGAAGGGCATCAGGGCATCTGCCTGGTCACCGGCGCTGAGGGGCCTATCGCCCAGCTGCATCCATCGATTAAGGGGGTGCGGGATGCCCAGTCCAGCGGCGCTTCGCTGGTATCCTTTAACGCGCCCGCGTTTTGTTCTTATGGATGGGAGCAGGGAGAAAACGCCCCGACGGGGGAATATGCCGCCTTTGCCTATGGAACGGCGCTGAACCACTTGCTGGCGGACCGCGAGCATGTCTACCAGATGGGCAGTACCACTGTTTTGTATTGGGCTGAAGGGGCGGAACCGGCCTATCCGGATGTATTCGGCGAGCTGGCGATGGATGCAGAATCGCATTATTCGGATAAAGATTTGCAGGGAATGCTGCATGCCCTGGCCAATGGGGAATCCGTGTTATATGACGAGCAGATGCTGGACCCCAACCGCACCTTCTATGTCCTGGGCCTGGCGCCTAACGCCGCGCGGCTGTCGGTCCGCTTCTTTTTGCGCAATTCCTTCGGGGCGTTCCTTAAAAATATCGAAGTCCACCACCAAAGGCTGGAGATTCAGCGGCCAAACTTCGATAAAACGGTGCGCTTGCCGCTCTGGAGATTGATGAGCGAGACGGTCAACCAAAACGCGCGGGATAAATCTCCCTCGCCGCTGATGGCGGGAGAGGTGCTGCGGGCGATTTTGGAGGATACATATTACCCCGCCACGCTGCTTAACGGCGTCGTGCTGCGCATCCGCGCCGAGCATGCGGTCACCCGAGGACGGGCGGCGATACTGAAAGCCTATTATTTAAAAAATACCCATAAGGACGTACCGAAGGAGGTTTTAACAGTGGCATTGAACCCGGAGAGCAAAAATGTACCCTATACGCTGGGACGGCTGTTTTCGATCCTGGAGGCGATACAGGATGCGGCCAACCCGAACCTGAACGCGACCATTGCGGATAAGTATTTTAACGCGGCTTCAGCCACGCCGGCGGTGATTTTTCCCTCGCTGATCAACCTGGCGAAAAAGCACCTGCGCAAGCTGGAACGCGGCCAGCAGATCTATTTGGAAAAGCAGCTGACAGAAGTTTTGTCCATCTTGGGAGAAACCTATCCGGTACGGCTGAATTTGCCGCAGCAGGGTTCCTTCCAGCTGGGGTATTACCATCAGACACAAATGCGCTATACGCGCAAGGATAAAGAATAGGGAGGACATGAGCAATGAGCGAAGTGATTAAAAATCGGTATGAGTTTGTGATCCTGTTTGACGTGGAAAACGGCAACCCCAACGGCGACCCGGATGCGGGCAATATGCCCCGCGTGGACCCCGAGACCGGCCTGGGCCTGGTCACCGACGTATGCCTAAAGCGCAAGATCCGCAATTATGTGGAGATGGCCAAAGAAGACGCGACGGGATACCGTATCTACATCAAAGACGGGGTACCGCTTAACCGCAGCGATGCGCAGGCCTATGCGGAATTGGATGTGACGGAGAAAAATATCAAGGAAAAGAAAAAGGCAGACCCGGAGCTGGACAGCAAAATTCGGGACTGGATGTGCAAAAACTTTTTTGATATCCGCACCTTTGGCGCGGTGATGACCACCTTTGTTAAGGCTTCCCTGAACTGCGGCCAGGTGCGCGGCCCCGTGCAGCTGGGCTTTGCCCGCAGCGTTGAGCCAGTCGTGCCCCAGGAGGTGACCATTACCCGCGTGGCGATCACAACCGAAGCGGATGCTGAGAAGAAAGGCACGGAGATGGGGCGCAAGTACATCGTCCCCTACGGCTTGTACCGCTGCGAAGGGTATATCTCCGCAAATTTGGCCCGCAAGGCCACCGGTTTTACCGAGGACGACCTGGCGCTTTTATGGGAGGCGATCCTCAATATGTTTGAGCACGACCATTCCGCGGCTCGGGGGAAGATGGCGGTGCGGGAGCTGATCGTATTCAAGCATGATTCCGAGCTGGGTTGCGCCCCTGCGCATAAGCTCTTTGAGCAGGTGAAGGTCACCCGCGTAACGGATGAAAATGCACCGGCGCGCGCCTATACCGATTATGAGGTGACGGTAGATGAAGCCGCCCTGCCGCAGGGCGTCACGTGTGTGCGTATGGGGTGACCTATAACGAACAGGAGTTTTTGCAGCTTTCCGGCCTGCAACACTTTTCCTTTTGCCGCCGGCAATGGGCGCTGATCCACATTGAGCAGCAGTGGCAGGAGAATCTGCGCACTGTAGAGGGGCGGCTGTTGCATGGCCGGGCGCACGATGAACAGCAGCGCGAGCGCGGGGGCGACGTGCTGATCCTGCGAGGGCTATCGGTGTTTTCCGGGCAGTTGGGCTTGAGCGGCAAATGCGACGTTGTCGAATTCCATCTCTCGCAAGAGGGGATACCGCTGCAGGGGGAGGAAGGGTTATGGCTGCCCTTTCCGGTAGAGTACAAGCGTGGCGAACCCAAGAAGGACGATGCGGACCGGCTGCAGCTTTGCGCCCAGGCGATCTGCCTGGAAGAGATGCTTTGTTGCAAGATCGCGCAGGGGGCGCTCTTTTATGGAGAGATCAAGCGCAGGGTACCGGTGGCATTTGATGCGGCACTGCGAGACGAGGTCGTTCGCCTAAGCGATGAGATGTACGCGCTCTACCGCCGCGGCCACACGCCCAAGGCCAGGCCCACAAAGGGCTGCAACGCCTGCTCCTTAAAAGAACTGTGCTTGCCCGGCCTGGCAAAACATCGCTCGGCGGCGACCTATCTGACCCGATATATCCAGGAGGATGAACCGTGAGAAAGCTGCTCAACACCCTGTTCGTACTCAGCGACGATAGCTACCTGGCGCTGGATGGCGAAAATGTGGTCATCCGGCGGGAGGGGAGCATTGCCGCCCGCTATCCGCTCCACACCTTAGAGAGTATCTATACCTTCAGCTACCAGGGCGCAAGTCCGGCCCTAATGGGCGCATGCGTCCAGCGGAATGTGGGGCTATCCTTCCTGACGCCAAGGGGCAGGTTCCTGGCAAAAGTCAGCGGAGAGGCCAACGGCAATGTATTGCTGCGCCGCGCACAGTACCGCTTGGCCGACGATCCGCAATCCAGCTGCCGGATCGCGGCGTACTTTATCTGTGGTAAACTCTATAACAGCCGTTGGATATTGGAGCGCGCTACCCGGGATCACGCGATGCGGGTGGATGTGGAGGCCTTGAAGGCCAGCTGTCAACAGCTTAAAGAGCTGCTGGCCCAGGCCAGCACATGCCAGACGATGGAGGCGTTAAGGGGTCTGGAGGGGAAAAGCGCGATGCTGTATTTTGACGCGCTGGATCAGCTTATATTGCAACACAAAGAGACCTTTTATATGGCCCAACGTTCTCGCCGGCCGCCGCGCGATCCGTTTAATGCGCTGCTCTCGTTTCTGTACACCCTATTGGGGCACGATTGTGCCTCTGCACTGGAGGCTGTGGGGTTGGACAGCTACGTAGGCTTTTTGCACCGGGATAGGCCGGGGCGTACCTCTTTGGCACAGGACCTGATGGAGGAAATGCGGCCGGTCATGGCGGACCGGCTGGCGTTGACGCTGATCAACCGCCAGAAAGTAACGCAGAAGGATTTTCGCAAGGAGGCATCCGGCGGCGTATTTTTGAACGACGAAGGGCGAAAAACGGTACTATCGGCCTGGCAGGAACGCAAAAGAGAGATCATCACCCACCCGTATTTGGAAGAAAAACTGCCCTGGGGGCTGGTGCCTTATGTACAGGCCCTATTGCTGGCCCGCCTGATCCGCGGCGATTTGGATGTTTATCCGCCATTTTTCTGGAAATGAGGACGTTGGTCTATGCTATTGCTGATAACCTATGACGTAGATACCACCACTGCAGCCGGGCGGAAAAGGTTGCGCAGCGTGGCCAAAGTATGTGTCAACTATGGCCAACGGGTACAGAATTCTGTTTTTGAATGCGCTGCTGACGCTGCGCAGGCTAAGATGATCAAGGCCAAATTATTAGCTTTGATCGACGAGGAGCAGGACAGCTTGCGGTTTTACAACCTGGGGGACCGCTACCAAAACCGCATTGAACACTATGGCGCTAAAGGCAGCTATGACCCAGAGGGACTGCTGATGATTTAAGTGCGAAAGTCAAGAGCACAGGTTTTCCCTGGGGGATTCGCACCAATTTAAACGCCAATATCTGCTCTTTGATTGGAATTTAAGCAGATGTAGGGTACTGTTTGTATTCCGATTCGCGAGAATTTGTGCAGGATGACGAACTTTTGAATGATGCATTTGTGCACTTTTGCTGTCGCACCCCGCAAGGGGTGCGTGGATTGAAATTCGGTGGCCATGACTACCCGGTCGGCTAAAAGCTGGTCGCACCCCGCAAGGGGTGCGTGGATTGAAATAACTGCTGGGCCTTGGCGCCGGATGTATCCGCGATTTCGCACCCCGCAAGGGGTGCGTGGATTGAAATCAAACCGTCCCTTGTCCAGATACATTTGCCATATTGTCGCACCCCGCAAGGGGTGCGTGGATTGAAATGAGATCTTGTCTACGCTGTTTAATAGAATCAATCGGTCGCACCCCGCAAGGGGTGCGTGGATTGAAATCGTCTGTATTTGCGCAAGCTGCGCTTTCAGTTCAGTCGCACCCCGCAAGGGGTGCGTGGATTGAAATTCCATGCAAATCTTTGAGCGGCCTATAATACTTGGTCGCACCCCGCAAGGGGTGCGTGGATTGAAATGGCAAAACTGGCGCGGACATCCTCCGGCAAAGCATGTCGCACCCCGCAAGGGGTGCGTGGATTGAAATACATCCCTAATATCAAACACTATCCCGGTGCAGTATAGGTCGCACCCCGCAAGGGGTGCGTGGATTGAAATACCTATGCATCAACCGGCGTTTCCTCTGCGCTAGGTCGCACCCCGCAAGGGGTGCGTGGATTGAAATAAGGACAATGGGAATACGCACCTGTCAAACTTTGTCGCACCCCGCAAGGGGTGCGTGGATTGAAATGCGGCGTCACGGAAATGACCATTTTGCCGACGCTGGGTCGCACCCCGCAAGGGGTGCGTGGATGGGTTATGCTACATTCATTTCCTGAGATCTGACAGAACGGCGGCGATGTCCCGCTGGATGCAGATGGCGCGCTGCCCGAGCTGCGGCGGGGCATAGGCCTCGTGTGCATTGATGCAGGCGTAGACCGCGCTGGGATGCTCCGCCGTAGCAACCCAAAAGGGGTACTTGATGATACCGGGCGTATTTGTGCCCACGCCCAACTCCAAATAAAGTACGCGCAGCCCTTCGTGGCGCTGAATGAACTCGGCATATCGCCGGGCAGCCCGATGCCAGCCGGCATCTTCCACAAACTTATCGTCGCTGCGCAGGTTTACGGTCATCGGCCGCCCGCAGACCGGGCAGTGGGGAATGAGCGCTGTGGGGATCTTCATGTCCTTTTGCGCCGCCAGCATCTGACGAACGGTCTCTTCGTTATCATACGTTTTTAGGTGGCAGGGTTGGCTGCACTGGAAAAGACCGTAGTCGCCCTGCGTATAGAATAGACGCTGCTGATCAAACCCCGCCTTTTGAAAACAATGGTCCACATTCGTAGTCAGCACAAAATAGTCTTTATCCCGCACCAGTTCCAGCAGTTCGCTATAGACGGGCTTTGGAATATCCACATAGCGGTTGTAGTAGATATGTCGGCTCCACCAGGCCCAATATACCTCCGGAGTGGGAAAAGGATAAAACCCGCCGGAATACATATCCTCAATGCCGTATTTATCTTTAAAATCGGCAAAGTGCCGCTCAAACCGCGGGCCGGAATAGGTGAAGCCCGCCGCGGCGGACAGGCCGGAGCCTGCGCCGATCAAAACAGCGTCCGCCCGGTTCAGTTCCTCTTGCAGGCGTCTAACGGATGCCGAGTAACCTTTGGTAGATCGCAAGATCGATGGACTTGTAAACATTGAATATCACCTTTTCCAGCCTCTGGTCTTTGGCTAAAAATTCTCGCACAGTATCTATGGCGATCTGCGCCGCCCGCTCGTTGGGGAAGCGAAACACGCCGGTAGAGATGCAGCAAAAAGCCAGGCTTTTCAGCCCCTGCTCGGCCGCCAGCTCCAGACAGGCGCGGTAGCAGGCAGCCAGCTGCGCACAGTGCTCCGGGGTAAGGCGCGACTGCACGATGGGGCCTACCGTGTGTAACACGTACTGGCAGGGCAGGTTATAGCCCGGCGTGATCTTCGCCGAGCCGGTAGGTTCCGCATGCCCCTGCGCGCGCATCAGCTCCGCGCATTTAAGGCGCAGGGCAACGCCGCTTTTGGTGTGGATGATGTTGTCGATACAGCTGTGCAGAGGGACAAAACAGCCCAGCAAGCCGCTGTTTGCCGCGTTGACGATGCCGTCCACCTTCAGTTGGGTAATATCTCCCTGCCAAAGGACGATGCGCGTATCGCAGGGCGCAGGGGGCAGCTGCGCTGCATCCACAATCCCCTGGGAGACGATTTCCTCTTGGAGATAAGCGTCCTGCAAGGCCATAAACTCCGGGGAGGCGGGGCGGGGTGGACGCAGGTTCATCAGCGCCCGGAAGAGCTGCTTTTTTTCAGCGATGCCCTCCAGCACTGGTGGAAGCTGCCCCTCATACTCGGCCGATAAATACGTCAGTAATTCGTCCAGCCGCTGTTCCTGCGTCATTTCACCGCCTCCTTTTCTTTGATAACAGCCCCGGCAGGGCAGGAAGTATAGCAATTTCCGCAGCGCAGGCAATGCGCCTGCAGGATCGTGGCCCTGCCGGTGGATAAATCGATGCAGTCCTGCGGACAGGCTGCCAGGCATTTGCCGCAGCCGGTGCACCGGCCGGACATGCGATAGCCCTGCGCCGGAAGCGGCGCGCCGCCAAAGGTAAAAGAACGGCGCACAACCGGCCGTACAGACAGGTCGAACCACTCGCCGCAGCCCCGATAGATCTGAAAGGCTGCGAGCGCACGCCGGGCAGCTGCGGTAGGATAGATCTGCGCCATGTAGGGGTTCTTCTCCAGCAGACGCTGCAAGCGCCCTTCATCCGCCGGGCGGACTTCCCCCTGCAGGGAGAGGGCCGCGCTGCGCAGCGTATCGGCCCCCTTGACCCCGGTCAGCGCGACTTGATTGCAGCGCATCAAACGGGAATATAAGTGCTTACCCCTGGCGGTCAGAAAGTACGCGCCTGCCTTATCCCAGTCCATCATATCAACCGCGCAGGTACAAGGCAAGCCCCGCTCATCCAGGGTCGCCAGGACGGTGGTGTGGATCTGCTCGACCAGATAGGCAAAGTAATCGTTAACCGTCATGCTGTTTCCGCTCCCTTAAGCAAAGAAGAACCCGGCCGTCATCTCCAAATAATTATCGCCGCTATACTGGGGATAGGCTGCGCGGACGGACTGCTTAAAGGCGGACGCGTCCTGGCTTTGCGCGGCGATGGCTTTTACTTGCTCCAGATAGTCGATCTTAGTTTGCGCATCCTTTAAGTCCTCGGGCGTGTAATGGGAGGTAAGGATCAGACTGTACCCTTTTTGCATAAACATCTTCAGCTGTGCGATGGTCGCATCCGCGTGACCCGGACCGGCCACGATCGAGTGGCAGTCGTGTCCCAGCATATGGGTATAAACGGCGTTGATCTCGGGGATCTCGATATCGAAAGCATCCGGCGTGGTGGTGATGATAAAATCGATTCCGCCGATGATGACCGGGCCCTCCGCCAAATGGCAGGTGACCAAATGGATGCCGCTGTCAAAACAGTCGCCAAAGGCGGTTTGAAATTGATCGATCAGCGCCCGCCCGCCGCCGCGGTGGCCGTATTCCTCCGCATTTGGCGTGGCGTATTTTTTTGCCTCCGGTAAAAAGGCCGCCCCAGCCATGTGATAGGCCAGCAGCATGCCATCGACCAGCAGGTTTTGGCGCTGCAGATAATCGGTCAGCTCGCGCTCGTTATCCGTAAAGCAAGGGGCCTCGATCAGCACGGCGCGGCCCGCTTTTTCCAGAATGAAGACTTCATCCTCCAATGGATCGTGGGTCTGATAGGCGTGCAGGCGGATGGCGCCAAAATCGTAAATGTGCATCTCGCCCTTTTGCAGCGCAACTTTTTGGTAGGTGTTTTTGTTCATCATACGTTCCTCCCGAATATGGTATGAGAGCGTTGGGGGATAGCCGCTTGACTTCCCGCAACCTCTAGCCCTATAATAAAGCCGTAAGGAACGAATGTAAAGTAAGCACTTTATTGTGCTGTAGTTACTAAAAAGATACTATTGTGCGATTTAGCCATGTGAGAGTGGAGGAGAAAGTGTAATGGAACAGGTGTTACCGGCCTGCCCGGTGGAAACGACGTTGATGCTGATCGGGGACAAGTGGAAAGTTTTGATCCTGCGGGAGCTGGTCGGCGGTACCAAGCGCTTTGGACAGCTGAAAAACGCCATTGGCGGGGTCAGCCAAAAGGTGCTGACCGCCCAGCTGCGGGATATGGAGCAAAAGGGGCTTTTGAGCCGCAAAGTCTATGCCGAGGTGCCGCCGCGGGTGGAGTATACCCTGACGGAAACCGGCTATAGCCTGCGCCCGATTTTAGATGCGATGTCTGCCTGGGGCAGCGCCTATAAAGTGAAGAATGCGCAGGCGGCCGGGCAAATGGAAGGCTAGGCGCAAAGCATAGTAAAAACAGCCCTGCGATAAAATTGCCGCAGGGCTGTTTTGTTATACTTACTTGTGGCTTTGCGGCACTTTGATCCAACCTTTCTCCAACCAGTATCGGTTATCGGCGGAAAGCGGCCGCTCTTTTTTTGCGATCGTCTGGTGCATCAAACGCGTAATGGCGAATTTGCATCGGACAACCAGCCCCATGCGCGCGGGACGAAATGAGCGATAACCGGCGGCCAGCCTTTGTGCCCGGCGGACGATCTTTTCTCGCCGGCGGGTAGAAAGCTCCTGCCAAATCACGCCCTCCATCAGCCCGACGCCCAGCTTTTTGATGTGCGATACGCCCAGCCAGGAAAGGCTGGTGGCCATATCCTTTTGCGCGCCGCCGTTGAATACGCCAATGGCGTTGGTCAGGATCACGGCGCGCTTGGTAAACATCTGCTCCTGGGGCCGGTGCACCATCCAGTGTACGCATAGGTGATCCAGCAATGCCTTCATCTGGCCCGAGGTTCTCAGGGCGTAGACGGGGCTTGTTAAGACCAGCAGATCGGCTTCCAGCATCGCCTCCCAAATAGGCTGTACGTATTGGGCGTGCGGGCAACGTGTTTCGCTTTGGAAAAAGCAGGTTTTGCAGCCCGTGCAAAAGTGGGGCATATCCCGGGGCAGGGTAAACTCCCGCAAGGTATTGCCCTCGCGCAGTACATCTAAAAACGCCTCTTTAATGTGGTAGGTGCACCCCTTGACCTGGGTGCCGTTGATCACCGTGATCTTCAAAATGACGCCCCCTTTTTTAGCCGCAGATCAACACTACTCCTCCGCGACGATGATGGTGTGCCCATTTTCGCCAAAGCAATTGACGATGCTCTGGGGCGGCTGCGCATCCGTGACCAGCGTGCCGATGGCCTGCAGCGGCGCATAGGTCATCAGCGACGCAGTATCGAATTTGGTGTGATCCACCAAAAGGATGCTGTTGGGGCATGTGGACATGACGTGCTGCTTGATATCGAACTCCGCGGGGGAGGAGTGGGTCACTCCGCTGGGCACCGAGATGCCGGCAGAGGCCATAAAGGCCTTGTTTACGTTATAACGCGATAGAATCTGTAGGGCGCTGGTGCCGGTAAAGGAGAGGGTCTCCCGGTTGAGGGTGCCCGATAGCGAGATCACATTCAGGTTTTCGCAGGGGATCGCCTCGACGATCGCCTGCAGGTTGTTGGTCAAAACGGTTACGTTCCGCACATCTTTAAGGCACTCGACCATATAGACCGTCGTGGTGCCGGAATCCAGAAAGATCACATCCCCATCGGCAACCAGGCGGGAGGCGCGCCGGGCAATGCGCTTTTTTAGGCGCAGGTTCTCGATATTGCGCTGGGAAAAGGAGACCAGCGTGCGCTTGGGCTGCACCATGACTCCGCCATAGGTCTTTTTAAAGCGGCCGGTTCCGGTCAGCTCTTCCACGTCCCGGCGGATGGTATTTTTCGATACGCCGAATTTTTCGCAAAGTTGATCAAGGGATACGGTATTGTGCTCGTAAATATAGTTTTGAATCGCCTCGATCCGCTTGGTACGCATAGCGGCAATCCCCCCTTGCTATTGTTAGATGTTGATCATGTTCCGGTTGGGTTGATAGGCATATTATAAGTAAAATTAGGGACAAAATCAAACTTTATTTAATAAAACGCCCAGGATATTGAAAAACTAAGGGCCTGTTGCTATGATATAGAACGGAGTTTACCAGAATGTGATCAAAATGGATGGGGAAAGGAAGTCAATGAAGAATGTCTCACGTGTTTTTGACGCCGCATAAGATCGTCAGCGGACGGGATGCTTTGAACGATGCCGCCGGTGCGCTGGCTAAAATGGGCCGCAAGGCTTTAGTTGTAACGGATGGGATGATGGAAAAGCTGGGCAACGTGGATAAGGTGTGCCAGGTGCTGGAGGGCGCAGGGGTGGCCTACAGCGTATTTGCCCAGGTAAACTGCGAACCCACCGATCAGGTGGTGGACGCGGGCCTTGCCCAATACCGTGAGGCGGAGTGCGATTTTCTGGTGGCTATCGGCGGGGGAAGCCCCATCGACACCATGAAGGCGATCGCCATGCTGGCCGTATGCGGGGGCAGGGCGGCGGATTATATGGGCAAGGTGGTGGAGGAAAAGCTGCCCGCCATGGCCGCGATCCCTACCACTGCGGGAACGGGCTCGGAAGCGACGCAGTTTACCATTATTACCGATACGGCCACGGAGGTCAAAATGCTGCTCAAGGGGCCCAGCCTGCTGCCGGAGCTGGCGATTATCGACCCGCAGTTTACCCTCACCGCGCCGCCGGCCATCACGGCTGCCACGGGCGTGGATGCCTTTACCCACGCTATTGAGGCCTACACCTCCCGCAAGGCGCAGCCCATAAGCGATACTTTCGCCCTCTCGGCGGTCAAGCGTATTTTCGCAAACCTCAAACAGGCTTATGACCATGGGGACGACGTGGAGGCGCGCATCCAAATGTCCGTAGCCTCGCTGGAGGCCGGCATCGCCTTTAATAATTCGTCGGTGACCATCGTCCACGGGATGAGCCGCCCCATCGGCGCGCTGTTCCATGTGCCCCATGGGCTCTCCAACGCCATGCTGCTGGAAGAGTGCCTGCGGGATGTGGCCTGCGGCGCGGTGGAGCGCTTTGCGGACCTGGCACGCCAGTGCCGCCTGGCGGGCAGCAAGACGCCGGACGAGGAAGCCAAGGATGCGTTTATCGCAGGCGTTGCCCAGCTGCTTCAATCCATCGATATTCCTACGCTGGCGCAGTATGGCATAGACCAGGACGCTTACTTTGCCAGCATCGACAAGATGGCGCAGGATGCCTTTGACAGCGGCAGCCCGTCCAATACCCGCAAGGAGATGGACGTGCCCGCGATCAAGGCGCTTTACGAGCGGATGTGGAAATAAGGAAGCCTGAATATTTGGTAACAAAAGCCCCGCTGCCGGTTTTCCGGCGGCGGGGTTTTGTCTATACGCGCCTTTACTGGGCGGGGTAGTGCGCCAAAAAGAAATCTTTGAACAATTCCGGGATGTATTCATAATGGTTGGAACCCGCGTAGATCTTACTGGTCGCGGACGAAACGCCGTATCCATCCAACCGGCTCATCAAATGCGCAATGCCCTCCAGCGTAGAATCGTTCTCTCCATAAAATTCAGCGTAATCGGCATCCTCGTGTTCGCCGCCGCAGATATAGAGGGTTTTCTCAAAAGAATCATTTCGCTCAAAATAGCCGTATTCCCTCAGGTATGCGGGCGGGTCGCTTTCGCTGGGCAAAAAGTAGGGCGACCAGAAGGCGGGGCTGCCGATGATGTAGTGCTGGAAGGGCTGATTGCCGAAACGGTCTGCATTGAAGGCGGCATAGTGGGTAAATACGCCGCCC
The DNA here is from genome assembly GCF_014384745.1 of Luoshenia tenuis. Lineage (NCBI taxonomy): Bacteria > Bacillati > Bacillota > Clostridia > Christensenellales > Christensenellaceae > Luoshenia > Luoshenia tenuis. The sequence goes on along the minus strand of NZ_JACRSO010000001.1, from coordinate 80,755 downwards.
AGCGAATGTCCATACAGCCCGGAACGGGCAAAATCAATGGCGTAATGCTCATCCAAATAGGGCGCCAGGTTATCGGTGATAAAAGCGAGAAACAGCGCCTTATCCTGGCAGTAAAAACGTCCCCGCACGGCGTTGTCCGTCCCATCCAGCGCATAATCATAGCCGATACTCACGAGGATGACGTCCTCTACCCTGCCGGATTGCATCATCTCCCAAAGCGCAGGATGATCGCCAAAGCGCCAGACGCCGTCGGTCATCACAAACATCGGATAGGCGTTCGCCGCGTCATAATCGGGCGGCAGGGTGACGTGAATGATAAAATCGCTGTCCAGTTCCTCGTCGTACAGGCACAGCTCCTGCACGCTGTCCTTGATTTTTTCCACCTGCGCCGCATCAAATTCCCAACCCCAGATAAAAATGTCCTCGCTGCTGGCATTATCCCGCTCCAGCAGGGTGAGCGATCCGGAGGAAGTACGGCTTTTTTCGGCCGTTGTCATATGGTTTTCCAGCTGACCGGCGCGCTGCGCAGAGGATGAAGCGGGTGTTGGTTGCACAGAATCCAAATCGGAATCAGGCGGAGCAGTCCCTTGGCAGGCGAAAAGGCTGACGAATAAGAATAGGGACATGATTAATGCGATCGATTTTTTGACTATTTGCATATTTAACACCTCTTATTTATTGAAATGTGTGTATAATATGTATAATGGTCACTAAAATGTGTTGATGCAAATTTATTTTATCATAAACGACCTGAATGTAAAGAGAAATAGCCGATAGTATGCATTGATGGTGCGCGGGAACGGAGAGAGCCGCGCACGCGAAATGTGCTCGTGCACGCGAAACATTAAAAATAATCCAAGTTCTAATGGGGGGAAAAGAGCGAAAGGCGAAAATTTCGCTAAATTCCGTAAATTATGATTGAATATGGGTCAAAACGATGCTAATATATACTCAACAGTTAACCATACTATTTTGTTAGGGGGCATTTGAGATGGTCAAAGTTGGCATCATCGGCGCGGGGCGCATCGGCAAAGTTCACTTGCAGAGCATCTGCAACTACGTGCGTAACGCCACCGTCAAAACCGTGGCCGACCCGTACATGAACGAGGAAACGGAAGGGTTCATCCGCTCTTTCGGGGTGGAGAACGTGACAAAGGATTACCATGAGATATTGAACGACCCGGAGATCGACGCGGTGCTGGTTTGCTCTTCTACCGATACGCACGCGCCCATTTCTATCGAGGCGATTGCCGCCGGCAAGCACGTATTTTGCGAAAAGCCGGTGGATCACGACATCGAGAAGATCAAGCAGGTCATGAAGGCGCTGGAAGGCAAAAAAATCAAATTCCAGGTGGGCTTTAACCGCCGGTTTGACCACAACTTTGAAGCCATCCGCGCTGCGGTAAAGGAGGGACGGATCGGCCAACCGCACATCATCAAGATCACTTCGCGCGATCCGGAACCCCCCTCGGCTGATTATGTGGCCCATTCCGGCGGCATGTTTTTGGATATGACCATTCACGATTTTGATATGGCCCGTTACCTGGTGGGCAGCGATGTAGAGGAGGTCTACGTGCAATCCGCCGTGCTGGTGGACCCGGCCATCGGCGAGGCGGGGGATGTGGATACCGCCATCATCACCCTTAAGATGGCAAACGGCGCGCTGTGCGTGATCGATAACTCCCGCCGCGCGGCCTATGGGTATGACCAGCGGGCCGAAGTTTTCGGCAGCGAGGGGATGATCGCCACCGCTAACGACGCCAATTCTACCGCGGTGCTCTCCAACGCACAGGGGGTAACAGGGGAAAAGCCGCTCTACTTCTTCCTGGAGCGCTATATGCAGTCCTTTGCTAAGGAGATGGCCTGCTTTATCGACGCGGTGGAGCAGGACGCAGAGACGCCCGTGGACGTGATAGACGGCCTGCAGGCCGTGCGCATTGGCGTTGCAGCCAAAAAGTCGGTGGATGAAAAGCGGCCGGTGGCCTTGAGCGAGATCGACTAAGGAAGGAGCTGGGGGCGAAATGAACTATCTCCAATTTGACAGAGAGCGGCCGCTGGATCTGATCCTGCTGGGTCGGGTGGCCATCGACTTTAATCCGCTGGACTATTTTAAAACGCTGGCCCAGAGCGAGACCTTCAAAAAATACGTGGGTGGCTCGCCGGCTAATATTGCCGTGGGCCTTTCCCGGTTGGGTAAAAAGTGCGGCTTTTTTGCCCGGGTATCCGACGACCGCTTTGGCGATTACGTGACGGAGTATTTTGACAACGAGGGCATCGATACCAGCCGCATCCGCCGCTGCGAAAACGGAGAAAAGCTGGGCTTGACCTTTACCGAAATCTTGAGCGAAAATGAAAGCAGCATCTTAATGTACCGCAACGATATTGCCGACCTGCAGCTGGATGTGCAGGATATCGACGAGGCGTACATCAAACAGGGCAAGGCACTGCTCATCAGCGGCACCGCGCTGGCGGCCAGCCCCTCCCGCGAGGCGGCGCTAAAGGCTGTGGCTATCGCCAAGCGGACGCACACGCCGGTGTTTTTTGATATCGATTACCGGCCCTATAACTGGAAGAACAGCGATGAGATCGCCATTTACTATTCCATGGTGGCCGCGCAGAGCGATGTGATCCTGGGCTCGCGGGAGGAGTACGACCTGACCGAGGCCTTGATCGAACCTGGCCGTACCGACGCGCAGACTGCCGTCTACTGGCAGGGGCGAGGGGCCAAGATCGTGGTGATCAAACACGGCAAGCAGGGCTCCACCGCCTATACCTGCGATGGAAACAGTTATTCGATCAAGCCCTTCCCGGTCAAAGCGCTGAAATCCTTCGGCGGCGGGGACGGGTACGCCTCGGCCTTCCTGTACGGCCTGTTCGAGGGCTGGGAGATGATGGACTGCCTGGAGCTGGGCAGCGCCTCGGCCTCACTGCTGGTGGCCAGCCACGGCTGCAGCGCGGATATGCCCAGCGTGGAGAAGGTGCGGGCGTTTATCGCGCAATGTAAAAAAGAGTACGGCGAAATGGTCGCCAGAAGCTAGAAAAAGTAAGGGGGAAACGCGATGGAAACCACAAGGATGACGATGGCGCAGGCGCTGGTCAAATTTTTGGATAACCAGTACGTATCCATGGACGGGGTGGAGACCAAATTCGTCCATGGGATTTTCACGGTCTTTGGCCACGGCATCGTCTGCGGCCTGGGCCAGGCGCTGGATGAGGACAGCGGGGCCTTAAAGGTCTACCAGGGCCGCAACGAGCAGGGCATGGCCCACGTGGCCACGGCCTTTGCCAAGCAAAAAGACAGGCTGCAGATCATCCCCTGCGCCTCGTCCATCGGCCCGGGCGCGGCCAATATGATCACCGCCGCGGCCACGGCCAGCGTCAACAACATTCCGCTGCTGCTGCTGCCGGGGGACGCCTTTGCCTGCCGCCAGCCCGACCCGGTGCTCCAGCAGGTGGAGCAGGAGAGCAGCCTGACCATCACCACCAACGATGCATTTAAACCCGTATGCAAGTATTGGGACCGGGTGGTGCGCCCCGAGCAGCTGATGACGGCCATGATCAACGCCATGCGCGTGCTGACCGACCCGGCCCAGACCGGCGCGGTATGCATCGCCCTGCCCCAGGACGTGGAAGGCGAGAGCTTTGATTACCCCGATTACTTCTTCCAAAAGCGGGTGCATCGCATCACCCGGCCCGTGCCCGTGCCCGAGGAGATGGAGGACATAGCGGAGGCGATTGTAAAGGCCAAAAAACCGCTGGTGATCTGTGGGGGCGGCGTGCGCTATTCCAAGGCGGGCGCGGCGCTGGAGGCTTTTTGCCAGGCGTTCAATATCCCCTTTGCCGAGACCCAGGCGGGCAAGAGCGCCTGCCGTTCCAGCTCGCCCTACAACCTGGGCGGCTTGGGCGCTACCGGGAACCTGGCGGCCAACTCCATCGCCGAGCAGGCGGACCTGGTCATTGCCGTGGGCAGCCGCTTGAGTGATTTTACCACCGCTTCCAAGTCATTGTTTAAAAATCCGGATGTGAAATTCGTGTCCATCAATATTTCCCGCTTCCACGCCTACAAGGCGGACGCCGTTAAAGCCGTGGGGGACGCGAAGGCCACGCTGGAAGCGCTGACGGAAAAACTCTCCGCAGCGGGCTACCGTTCGGGCTATGGGGAAGAGATCGCCCAGGCCAAGGCTGCCTGGGAGAAGGAGATGGCGTTTTTAGCGGGCTACCGCTATGACGAGAAATTTGAGCCCTTGATCGCCGCGCGCAACCCCGCCACCATCGAGGAGTTTGTGGCGCTGACCGGCGGCGAGGTCACCCAGGTCTCCGCGCTGGCGCTGATACGGGAAATGCTTTGCGACAGCGACATCGTAGTGGGGGCCTCGGGCAGCCTGCCGGGGGACTTGCAGCGCATGTGGACCACCGATACGCGGGACGCTTACCACATGGAATACGGCTACTCCTGCATGGGCTATGAGATCGCCGGCGCCCTGGGCGCAAAGCTGGCCCAGCCGGAAAGGGAGGTCTATGCCATGGTGGGGGACGGCAGCTACATGATGCTGCACAGCGAGCTGTTTACCGCCCTGCAGGAGCGCAAGAAGATCAACATCCTGCTCTTTGATAACTGTGGCTTTGGCTGCATCAACAATCTGCAGATGTCAAACGGCATCGGCAACCTGGCTACCGAGTTCCGTTACCGGGATAACGGTGACAGCCTGCGCCACGATGGAGCGCTGATCCCCGTGGACTTTGCCAAGGCGGGGGAGGGCTACGGCCTTAAAACTTACACGGCCCGCAACCTGAAGGAACTGAAAGACGCGCTGGAGGATGCGAGAAAGCAGGAGGTCTCCACGCTGATCGATATCAAGACCCTGCCCAAGACCATGACGGACGGGTATCGCTCCTGGTGGCACGTGGGCATTGCCAGCACCTCCCAAAAAGAGGGCGTGCAAAGGGCCTATGCGGAGAAGGAAGCTGCCCGCAGGCAGGCGCGGATGTATTAAGAGGGGGAAAAGAGATGTTTGATCCGAATAAAGTGAAACTGGGCATCGCGCCCATCGCCTGGACCAACGACGATATGCCGGACCTGGGCAACGAGAATACCTTCCAGCAGTGCGTCAGCGAGATGGCGCTGGCCGGATTTACGGGCTCGGAGATCGGCAACAAATACCCCAAGGATGAGGCAGAGCTCAAAAAGGCGCTGGCGCTGCGGAATGTTCAGATCTGCAACGCCTGGTTCTCGGCCTTTTTGACCACGCAGCCCTACGAGGAGACGGAGCAGGCCTTTATGGAGCACATCCGCTTTTTAAAGGCCATGGGCGCGCAGGTGGTGGGGGTGTCCGAGCAGGGGCACAGCATCCAGGGACAGATGGAAACGCCGATTTTTGAGCAAAAGTACGTGTTAAACGATGCGCGGTGGGATACGCTGTGCCAAGGGCTCAATCAGCTGGGCGCCAAAGCCAAAGAGATCGGCATGACGTTGACCTTCCACCACCACATGGGCACCGTGGTGCAAACGGCCGAGGAGATCGACCGGATGATGGAAAATACCGACCCGGAACTGGTCAACCTGTTGTTTGATACGGGGCATCTGGCCTACTGCGGGGTGGATCCGCTTGCCATCGCCCGCAAATATGGCAAGCGCATCAAACACGTGCATTTGAAGGATATCCGCCCCGAAGTGGTGCGGGAGGTCAAGGAGAATCACCTAAGTTTCCTGCAGGGCGTGCGCAAGGGCGCCTTTACCGTGCCGGGAGATGGGTGCATCGACTTTGAACCGATTTTTGAGGCGCTGAAAGATTGCGATTATCAGGGCTGGATGGTGGTGGAGGCCGAGCAGGATCCGGCCATTGCCAACCCACTGGAATACGCCATCAAGGCCCGGGGCTATATTCGAGAAAAGACCGGCCTGTAAGGGAGGAAAGAAAAATGAACGGCAACGAAGTTTTTGGCTATCCGCAGTATGACGCAAACGGCGTGCGGGTGATCACCCGTACCACCGGCGCGTACAGCCACGCGATGATGAACATCACATCCTACTGGATGAAGGCGGGGGATACCCGCAGCTTTTGCTTCCCGGATGAGGAGATGGCCGTGCTGCTGGTGAGCGGCAGCGTGGAGATCGCCTGGGAGGGCAAAAAGGAGACCGCCAGCCGCAAAAGCTGGCATGAGGAGGACTTAAGCTGCCTGCACGTGTGCAAGGATACGGCGGTACTGGTCAAGGCGCTTAGCGACAGCGAAGTGCTGGTGCAGACCACGGAAAACGACCGCGCGTTTGACAGCAAGTTTTACCGCATTGAGGATTGCATGGTCAACATGTCCGGCGTAGGCCTGTGCGGAGAGACCAATATCCGCAGGGTGGTCACGGTGTTCGACTATCATACCGCGCCCTACTCCAACATGGTGCTGGGCGAGGTGATGAGCAACCAGGGCAACTGGTCGGCCTACATCCCGCACCATCATCCCCAGCCCGAGGTTTACTATTACCACTTTGACCATCCCCAGGGTTTTGGCGCCTGCTTTATCGGCGACGACGTATTTAAGATCAAGGACGGCAGCTTTTCCGCTATTCCCGGGGGCAAGACCCATCCGCAGGTCACCGCGCCCGGGTATAAGATGTACACCTGCTGGATGATCCGCCACTTTGACGGCAACCCCTGGACGGACCGGATCGACGACGAGGCCCATACCTGGCTATACGATGCGAAATTCTGATCCACAGCCGTCAAAAAAGACCGCGCTTTTCAGGCGCGGTCTTTTTTGCTTTCCGGGGTGGCCATAGCAGCCTTTTGCCGCTTTGGCCAGGTGAGCAGCACGGCCATCAGCAGAATCAGACCAAACCCCAGCCAGTCCAACGGAGCGATGGGGGTCTTGAGCCACAGCGTCATCGTCAGCGCGGCGCTGACCGGTTCGATACAGGCTAAGAGACTGGCACGCACGGCGCCGATATCGCTGACGCCCTGCAGGTAAAGGGTAAAAGAACCCGCCGTGCCCAGCAGCACGATGGCGGCGATGCCTAAAAGCGCCCCGCCGTCCAGCTGGACCGAATAGGTCCACACCTGCGTCAGCACGGCTAGCACGCTGCCGCCTATCAGCATGGCAAAACCGGTCATGGGGATGCTGCCATAGCGCACCACCAGGTCGCCGGGCAGCAGGGTGTAAAGCATCAGCGCCACGGCCGCAGCCAGCCCCCAAAAGAGCGCCTGCGGGGAGAGCACCAATTGATGGAGGCTGCCATGGGTGGCCAGCAAAAAGATGCCGATGATCGCCAGCACCAGGGCGATGTTTTCTTTATACGTCGGTAACCGCCGGAGCCGCACGCAGCTGACCAGCAGGATCAGCGCCAGCCCCAGGTATTGCAGCGCCGTTGCGGTGGCCGAATTGGCGTGGGCGATCGCCGTCAGATACGTGTATTGGCAGGTCATCAGCCCTAAAATGGCAAACACCGCTAAACGCGCCACATCCTTGGGTACGCGCCAGACCGCTTTTAAAGCGGAAGGGTTTTGGATGGCGGCAAAGGCTATCAGCAGCACGCCTGCCGATAGCATGCGCACCGAAGAGAGCCATTGACTGTCGATGGCTTTATAGGTGAATAAATACTGCCCTACGGTCCCCGAGAAGCCCCAGAGTATGCCGCCCAGCAGCGCGCAGAGCATCCCGCGCAGGGTTTTGTTGTGAAGAGCACTTTTCATGCTTTTGAATATAGCATATATGTCGACGGCCCTCAAGGTTATAATACATAAAAAAACAGATATTGCGGTTAACAGGGCAATTTAGGTATTATAAATGCCTTCACAGCCCTATCCCATAACAAGAGGTTTACTTCTTTACCGTTGGCTCTGATTTCCGCTTTTCCACCGGGAAAGCCACCTCCTAAAACAAAAAATAGGTGGTCATGATGGCCACCTATTTTCGTCTAAAAGCATTGACTTTCCAATACACAAAGAACCCGAAAACCCGCATCGCTACGGGAGTCTTTCACTCCCACTCAATCGTGCCCGGGGGTTTTGAGGTGATGTCGTACACCACGCGGTTGACGTGGGAGACCTCGTTGATGATGCGGTTGGAGATCCTGCGCATCACGGGGTAGGGAATTTCGGCAAACTCCACGGTCATGGCATCCGACGAGGTCACGGCGCGCACGCCGATGATATAATCGTAGGTGCGTCCATCGCCCATTACGCCCACGGTACGCATGCCGGTAAATACGGTAAAGTACTGCCAGATCTCTCGGTCCAGCCCTGCCAGGGCGATCTCTTCGCGCAAAATCGCATCGCTGTGGCGCAGGATATCCAGCTTTTCCTGCGTGATATCGCCAAGGATGCGGATCGCAAGCCCTGGCCCTGGGAAGGGCTGACGCCAGACCGCTTTTTCATCGATCCCCAGCTCCAACCCCAGCGCGCGCACCTCGTCTTTAAACAGGCTGCGCAGCGGCTCGATAACGGTGCGGAACTTGATGTCCTTGGGCAGCCCACCTACATTGTGGTGGGACTTGATGACCTGGGCGTTGCCTACGCCGCTTTCCACCACATCCGGATAGATCGTGCCCTGGACCAAAAAATCAGAGTCGCCGATCTTGGCGGCTTCCTCTTCAAATACGCGGATGAACTCCTCGCCGATGATCTTACGCTTGCGCTCCGGCTCGGTGACGCCGGCCAATTTGCTCAAAAACCGGTCTTTAGCATCCACATAGACCACGTTCAGTCCCATCTCATCCCGAAAGACGCGCAGCACCTCTTCGGCCTCATTCAGCCGCAGCAGGCCATGGTCCACAAATACGCAGGTGAGCTGATCGCCCACGGCGCGGTGCACCAGGGTAGAGGCCACGGCGGAATCCACGCCGCCGGAAAGGCCGCTGATTACCCGGCCCTTGCCTACGGTTTTGCGGATGTCGGCGATCATGCTTTCCACGAGGCCGGAGACCACCCAATCGCCGGAGCAGCCGCAGATATCGTACAGATAATTTTTGAGCATATCCTGCCCAAAGGGTGTGTGCCGCACCTCGGGGTGGAACTGTACGGCAAAGAGCTTCTTTTCCGGACAGGCCATGGCGCCCACGGGACAGTGCGCCGTATGGGCGGTAGCGTGGAACCCCTCCGGCAGCTGACCGATGCGGTCGTTATGGCTCATCCAACAGGTGGCCTGGGCTTCCAAACCGTTAAAGAGCGGGTCGCCGGCTTCCAGTGTAATGGCGACCCCGCCGTACTCGCCGCTTTCCGCATGGGCGACCTGACCGCCCAATAGTTGGGCCATAAGCTGGGCGCCATAGCAGATGCCCAGCACCGGTTTGCCCAAGGCCAGCACGCCAGCGTCACAGCGGGGTGCGCCCGCCTCGTACACGCTGGCCGGGCCGCCGGCCAGAATATAGCCTTTGACATCCGCCCCCTCCAGCTGGGCCAGAGGCGTGCTATAGGGCAGGATCTCACAATAGACCTGTGCCTCGCGCACACGGCGGGCGATCAGCTGGGTATACTGGCCGCCAAAGTCGATTAAAATAATGCGTTCCATATACAGCCCCCTTTATTGGTCTTCCCGGTTGAGCGATGCGCCTACAAAATCCCGAAAGAGGGGATGGGGGCGGTTGGGTCGGGATAAAAATTCGGGATGGAATTGCGCCGCTACAAACCAGGGGTGAGATGGCAGCTCCACGATCTCCACCAGGTTCCGGCCGGGATTGACGCCCGAGATGCGCATGCCGCCCGCCTCGAACTGCTCCCGATAATCGTTGTTAAATTCATAGCGGTGGCGGTGGCGCTCGCGGATATCATCCTGTCCGTAGGCGGCGCGGGCCTTGGTACCCGCGATAAGGTGACAATCGTACCCGCCCAGGCGCATGGTACCGCCCAGTTGGGTCACATCCGCCTGCTCGGGCATCAGGTCGATCACCGGGTAGGGTGTTTCCGGATCGGCCTCAGAGCTGTGGGCGCCCGTCAGCCCCAGCACGTTGCGGGCAAACTCGATCACCGCCATCTGCATCCCCAGGCAGATGCCAAGGAAGGGGACGCCTCTCTCGCGGGCATACTGTATGGCCAAGATCTTGCCCTCCAGCCCGCGGTTGCCAAACCCGCCGGGTACCAGGATGCCATCGGCGTCCTTCAAGGTTTCGGCCACGTTCTCGGGGGTGATATTTTCGGATTGGATCCACTGGATCTCCAGCTTGGCCTGATGGTAGGCGCTGGCGTGGGTCAGGGATTCTTTAATAGAAAGGTACGCGTCGTGCAGCTCTACATACTTGCCCACCAGCGCGATGGTCACCGTGCGCTTGGGGTTTTTGATGTGCGCGACGATCTCCCGCCAGGCGGCAAGGTCGGGCGGCGGGGTCTGCAGGCCGAAGTGCTGGCAAACCAACCCATCCAGATTCTGCTCGGCCAGCAGCAGGGGCACCTCATAGATCGTGGAAGCGTCCAGGCTGTCCACCACATGATCCACCGGCACATTACAAAAAAGCGAGATCTTGCGCCGCTGATCGTCCGGAATCGGGAAACTGGAGCGGCAGACCAAGATCTCGGGCTGGATGCCCATGCTCATGAGCTGGCGCACGCTGTGCTGGGTGGGTTTGGTCTTGAGCTCATCGGACATGGGGAGATAGGGTAAAAGCGTTAAATGGATGTAGAGACAGTTCTCCCGGCCTACATCCCACTGGAACTGGCGGATGGCCTCCTGATAGGGGACGGATTCGATATCGCCGATGGTACCGCCGATCTCCACCAGCTGCACATCAGCCTGACTTTTGCGGCTGGCGTCCAGCACGCTGTTTTTGATCTCGTCTGTCACATGCGGCAGCACCTGGATGGTCTGCCCCATAAATTCGCCCTTGCGCTCGTGCTCAAAGAGGGCTTGGTAAATGCGCCCGGTGGTCACGCTGTGTGCGCGGGTGAGGGGGACATCGGCAAAGCGCTCGTAGTGACCCAGGTCCAAGTCGGTTTCGGCGCCGTCGTCGGTAACGTAGACCTCGCCATGTTGGTAGGGATTCATGGTTCCAGGGTCGGTATTCAGGTAAGGGTCCAGTTTCATGATCGATACCTTGAGCCCCCGGCAGCGCAAAAGCCGCGCTAACGAGGCAGCCAATAGCCCCTTTCCCAGCGATGAGGTCACACCGCCTGTAACAAAGATAAATTTAGTTGCCATCCATCCACCCGCTTTCTTCTCATCTAGCAATCCATTCTCAAGTACACTTTTTTGACATTCGCATGCAAAATAACAAACTTTATATTAGCGAAATCGGGGATTTCCTGTCAAGGGAATATGGCCCGCATAGCGTAAAAAAATTGTGCCGGTCTACATTTTTTTGTATTTGCCGGCGGGAGCGGTTGTAACTGCGATGGCGGATTGCTATAATTAATAATGTAACCATTTCATTTTTAAACATTCTTTACGAAGAAACGTTTGGAGCAAAACCGAATAGGGGGAAGATTATGGAGATCATTGCAATCAAGGGCAGCCCGCGCAAAAACGGCGATAGCAATAAGCTGATCGATGAGATCATCCGCGGCGCAAAGGAAGCCGGGCATACTTGCACGACTTATTTTTTGCAGGATATGAATTTGAAGGGCTGCCAGGCCTGCTATGCCTGTAAGAAGGAGGGCCCGGGACGGGACTGTATTATCCGCGACGATCTGCAGCCCTACTGGGCGCAGTTGCACAAGGCGGATGCGCTGATCCTGGGGGCGCCGATCTATGCCAGCGGCATTTGCGGGCCGATGGTCAGCTACATGAACCGGCACTATTGCCTGTTGGATAAGGATTGGAACGTCCGGGTAAAGCCGGGCATCAAGGTGATCGGCGTATTTTCCCAGGGCCGTACGGAGGCGGAGGAGTATCAAGAGGTAATAAACTGGTTCCTGAGCGATTTTGAGCGCCGCAACATGGTGCTCAAGGACGTTATCGTCAAGACCGGGCGCGAGCCGGTGGAAAACGACGCGGAACTGATGCAGCGCGCCTATGAAGACGGAAGGCATTTGGCGGACTAAAAAGCATTGCACCAAAGCGCCGGAGGAAACTCCGGCGCTTTGGCTTTAACGATTAGCTTATGCAGAAAAGTGGTATTTTATACCGCTGCTTTGCTACTTAGACAGTTTTCGCAAAGGAGGAATGGTAAGCTCAGGGCAGGTTATTGACTTTGGGGGGAGAGGTTACAAATATGGGAATGCAGGCGCGGGCAAAGAAAATGCGGATCCGCTCGTTTGTGATGAGCAGAAATCTGGAGATGATAGGCTGGGGCGCAGCAGGGCTGCTGATGGCCCGGGTGCAGATGTTTGGCGCTTATGCGCCGCTGGGCGTTGCGGGCGTTGGGGCCTCCCTGCTATCCGGGGGAAACGCGCTCAGCCTTCTGATCGGCGCGATCGTCGGCCGGCTGACCATAGGCGTTGCGGACGGCAGGGCCTTGCAGGATATCGCGGCCATGGCGCTGGTCTACCTGGGATGGGCGCTGATCCAAAAGACCAAGATCAAGCAAACGCCCTGGCTGATGGTGGGGATCTGCGTGGTGGCCAGCGCGGGCGCCCAGGCGGCGCGGGGTTCAAATGTGCTGTACGATTGGCTGATGTGGGTGGCCAGCGCCGGGGTCACAGCGGTGATGGTGCCGGTATTCGCCGTAGCCCTGGAGCGGATACGCGAGGCGGGCAGCCGCAGGCTGCTGACGGGGGAGGAATGGACCTGCATGGCCCTGTTGGCTGCCGCGGTGGTCATGGGCGGCATGGGGCTTGCCATCGGTCCCTTTCGGCCGGCGCAGATACTGGCCTTTTTGTTGGTCATGGGTACGGGCTATATCGCCGGTTCCGGCGCGGGCGGGGCTACCGGCATCGTCATCGGGCTCGCCATGGCGCTGGTACGGGGGGATAACATCCAGCCATTTATCATGGGCAACTTAGGCCTATGCGGCATGATCTGCGGTGCGCTGCGGCGCCTGGGCCGCCCGGGGGTGGCGCTGGGCTTTATTCTGGCCAACGCCATCGCTACGCTGGTGGTGAATGGATCGGTTACCGTCATCCTGCCACTGGTAGATAGCCTGACGGCCGGCGTGATCTTCATGCTCGTCCCCAAAAAAGTCTTTGGCAAGATCATGGAACTTTCCAAGGCGACCACCCCTGAGACCGACGCCTACTTGGAGCGGGTGCGGGGCTATGCTGTAGAGCAGCTGGACCAGAACGCGCTGATGCTCGCCCACATGGCGGACGCCTTTTTGGGCCTGCCCGACAGCGGGAACCCAGCCGAAGGCGAGGTGACCGCGCTGATGCAGCAGGTCGCCCGCAGGACCTGTAACGACTGCGCGCTGCGCGCAGCCTGCTGGAAGCGGGATTATAATAAGACCTACGCCATGTTTTACGACCTGATGGTGCGCAACAAGGCGGAACGGCTGAAAAAGAGCGACCTGCCCGAGATGACGGCCCGGCGCTGCATGCGCTTGGATGCGCTGCTACGCGCCATGACCCAGGCGCTTCAGGGTTATCAGGAGCGCAAGAGCTGGCAAAGCCGGGTGGACGATAGCCGCCGCGTGCTGGGGGAGCAGTTGGAAGGCGTTTCCCAACGGCTTGCGGAGCTGACAGAGGAGCTGCAGGTGCCCATCACCTATGACGCGGCTACCGAGCAGGCGATATTGGAGGAGATGGACCGGTGCGGCATCGAGGTGAAACAGGTCTCCGCCTGCCAGATAGACGAGCGATGGGAGGTCAATATCGCCTTTGCCGCCTGCGGCGGCAAGGGCAGTTGTATCGGCAAGGTGGCCCGGGGCCTTAGCAATGTGCTACAAAGCCCCATGCGCTGCGCCACCCAGGGCTGCAACGGACACGAGCAGGGGATCTGCCGCAAGCGCTTTATCGAGGCGGAAGGGATGGCGGTGCAGACCGGGGCGGCCAGCCTGCCCCAGTCCGGTCAGGAGGTCTGCGGAGACAGCTACGCCTTTCAACAGCTGGCGGACGGCAACTACCTGATGACCCTGTCTGACGGCATGGGCAGCGGGGAGCGCGCCGCCCAGGAGAGCAGCGCGGCGGTGACGCTGGTTAAAGAGATGCAGCGGGCCGGGATGTCGCAAGAGCTGATCCTGCGTACGGTCAACCGGCTGCTTTTGATGCGCTCGGGCGGGGACCGGTTCGCTACGGTGGACTGGTGCACCATAGACCTTGCGGCCGGCGAGGCGGAGATGATCAAGGTCAGCGCGGCCCCCACCTTTATTTTGCGGGGCGATACGGTGGAAAAGATCTCCTGCGGGGCGCTGCCCTTAGGGATGTTGGAGGAGGTGCAGCCGGGATATATCCGCAAAAAGCTGGAGCCGGGCGACATGGTCATCATGATGAGCGACGGGGTGGTAGACGGCATCGGCGAGGAGAATATGAAGCGGCTGTTGGCGGCGCTGCTATATAATCTGGAAGGGACGCCTAAACAGATGGCAGAGATGGTGATCCACGAGGTGCTGCGCCAATCCGGCGGGCAGGCGGCCGACGATATGACGGTGCTGATCGGCAGGGTATACGAGCCGATGGCATCATAACCCGGGAAAAGGAGCAGTACAGGCACAAACGGGCGGTAAATTACCGCCCGTTTGTGTATTTTTTGTTAATTCATGCGTTTCAAAGCTGGGGATGCTTGAAAGACGGGATTAAAACCGATACAATAGGAATATCACTCCAGATGGGGAAACCAAAGATGTCTAGCGTATTATCTGCCGCCCGCAAGGCCCTGGTGTCTGCGGGGGTATCGCGATTATCCGCTGTGGTGTGCGGCGTATCCGGCGGGCCGGATTCGATGGCGCTTTTAGATGCCCTGTTGCAGTTGAAAGAGGAACAGGGCTTTTCTTTGTGCGCGGCGCACTTTGAGCACGGGCTGCGCGGCGAGGCCAGCCGGGCAGACGCCGCCTTTGTCGCCGCTTTTTGCGCGGCGCGGGGCATCCCCTGCCAGATGGCCTCGGGCGATGTGGCGGCCTTTGCCAGGGAAAAGGGCTGCTCTACCGAGGCAGCGGCCCGCCAGATGCGGTATGCTTTTTTTGAGGACTGCATGCGGGCGCGCGGCGCCGGTTTTCTGGCTTTGGGGCACCATGCCGGCGACCAGGCTGAAACGATGCTGATGCGGCTGCTGCGGGGCGGCGGCACAGGGGCGCTGGGCGGCATGGCGCCGGTGCGGCGCAGCGGCCCGGGGCTTCCCGAAGGGAAAGGCTGCGCGCTGGTGCGGCCGCTGCTGGAATGTACGCGCCAGGATATTCTGGATTATTGCGGCCAGCGCAGTTTGGCCTATCGCAGGGATGAGAGCAACGCCAGCGACGATGTGTTGCGTAACCGCATACGCAACCAGCTGGTGCCCGTGCTGCAGACCTATAACCCGCAGCTGGAACGGGCGCTGGGCAGGCAGGCCAGCATATTGCAGGCGGAATCGGACTATCTTGAGCGGGCGGTAGGGGCTTTACTGCAAAAGGCCTACGCCCCGCGATACAACGCCTGGCGGGCACGGCCCCTGGCCGGCGCGCATCCGGCGCTATGCCGCAGGGCAATCTACCGCCTGGGGCAGCAGGCCGGCGCGCAAATGGATTTTGAGCATGTGGAAAGGCTGATGCAGGCGCTAAAGGGCGAAGGCGGAACGTTTACCCTACCGGGGAATGTGGCGGCCCAGGTTTCCTGTGGATATCTGCTCTTTGCGGCGGCGGGACATGAAAAGGCTGTATTGCGCGCGCCTATCGGCCGAACGGGCGAGGGAAGCGTCCTGTTGGAGGGTGGCGGCGCACTGCGCTGGCGATACCTGGATCAATTGCCCGGAGATTGGCGTACGCAGGCCCCGGGCAGGCTCTATCTGGATGCCCAGGCTCTTTCGGGGGAGGCGTACATACGCACGCGCAGGCCGGGCGACCGGTTCCACATGTTGGGCGGGCCGGGCCCGCAGCGGCTAAAGGATGTGCTGATCCACTGGAAGGTGCCGCAGCTGCGGCGGGATGCGCTGCCGCTTTTGATCTGCGATAGGGGCATTGCCGCGGTAGCGGGGCACATGCCGGCCCATTGGGCCAGGATTACTCCGGGCAGCTACAGTTACCTATGCTTGGAAATAACGGATGAATGATAAAAAATTACGATAAACGGTCAATAATAGGGCGGAGGATTAAACAATGGTTAAGGGCAAGGTAGAGCAGATTCTCATCACCAAAGACGAGATCGCCACGCGCGTGGCGGAGCTGGGACGCAAAATTACCGAAGATTACCGCGGACGCGATCTGTTGATCGTGGGCATCCTAAAAGGTGCCATCGTGTTTTATTCGGACCTGTGCCGGAGCATCGACCTGCCGGTGAAAATGGACTTTATGTCGGTCTCCAGTTACGGAGCGGGTACGGTCTCCTCGGGGATCGTCAAGATCAATAAGGACCTGGACCACTCCTGTGAAGGGGTGGACGTTTTGATCGTAGAGGACATTATCGACAGCGGACTGACCCTGCAGTACCTGAAGGAATACCTGATCAGCCGGCAGGTTCGCTCGCTGAAGGTCTGCTGCCTGCTGGACAAGCCCGAGCGGCGCAAGTGCGACCTGGTGCCGGACTACTGCGGATTCCAAATTCCGGATGCCTTTGTGGTGGGATATGGGCTGGATTATGCGGAGTACTTTAGAAACCTTCCCGATATCGGGATATTAAACCCGGATGCATAGGCGGAATGCTTGCGCGAATCCCTAGATTATGCTAAAATTCTTTGGATAAAGCCTAGCGAATGCGTATAAGGTTAAATAGATTGTTAAAGTAGGGCTTCGGCCCTGGTGAGGAGGCAAGGGATTGAAAAAAATTATCCGTGGACCAGGATTTTTTGTCCTGCTGATTTTGGTCATCGTACTGATGTCTACGCTGTTTGGTAGCTTCAGTTTCAATACGCAGACGGATGAGCTCAACTACAATACCGAATTTCTAGAGCTGGTCAAGGAGGATAAGATCGCCAAGGTAGCCATCGTGGATAACACGCTGGTGGGCCTTTATAAAGAATCGAAGATTCGTGAGGCCGATTTCCCCAATAGCTATGACTTTAAGACCATGATTCCCAATCGGGATCTGTTCTTCGAGCATGTATCCGCTATTAAGGGCGGGGACGCCAACGATCCTTCCGCAGTAGGGTTCACCATCGATATTTTACCCACGCCGGAGCCTTCGATCTGGTCCATGCTGCTGCCGTATATCGTGATGGCGGCGCTGTTTGGGCTGCTGTGGTTCTTTATCATGCGCCAGCAAAATGCGGGCGGCAACAGTGCCATGAGCTTTGGCAAAAGCCGGGCCAGGCTGCAAACGCCCGAGGATAAAAAACGGGTCACCTTCCAAGATGTTGCGGGGGAGGAAGAGGAGAAAGAGGAACTGGTAGAGATCGTTGAATTCCTCAAGAACCCCAAGATCTTCATGGAACTGGGGGCGCGTATCCCCAAGGGCGTGTTGCTGGTGGGCCCTCCGGGCACGGGTAAAACGCTGTTGGCCAAGGCCGTTGCCGGGGAGGCGGGCGTGCCGTTTTTCTCCATCAGCGGTTCCGACTTTGTGGAGATGTTTGTGGGCGTGGGCGCCTCGCGCGTGCGCGACCTCTTTAACGAGGCTAAGAAGAATCTGCCCTGTATCGTATTTATCGATGAGATCGACGCGGTGGGCCGCCAGCGCGGCGCCGGACTGGGCGGCGGACATGATGAACGCGAGCAGACGCTCAACCAGCTGCTCGTTGAGATGGATGGCTTTGCGGTGAACGAGGGCATTATTATCCTGGCGGCCACCAACCGCGCGGATATTTTGGATCCGGCGCTGTTGCGCCCCGGCCGTTTCGACCGGCAGATCTATGTGAACTATCCGGACGTCAAGGGGCGTGAGGAGATCCTCAAAGTGCATATGCGCGGCAAGCCCCTGGCCAGCGATGTGGACCTGCCCACCCTGGCGCGGCTGACCCCTTATTTTACCGGCGCGGATCTGGAGAACGTGCTCAACGAGGCGGCCATCCTGGCGGCGCGGCGGCATAAAAAAGAGATCGGCATGGATGAAGTGAAAGAGGCGATCAGCCGGGTATCCATGGGGCCGGAAAAACGCAGCCGCGTGGTCATCCCCAAGGACAAAAAGCTGGTGGCTTATCATGAGGCGGGCCACGCCGTAGTGGCCCGGGCCCTGCCCAACTGCGACCCGGTGCACGAGGTTTCCATCATCCCCCGCGGCATGGCGGGCGGCTATACCCAGACCTTGCCGGATGAGGATACCAGCTATATCAGCAAGGGTAAGCTGCTGGACCTGATCGCCATGGCGATGGGCGGCAACGCGGCAGAGAAGCTGATCTTCGACGATGTATCCACCGGCGCCACCAGCGACCTGCAGCACGCTACCGATATTGCCCGCAAGATGGTGACTGAATACGGCATGAGCGATGCCATCGGCCCGGTGTATTTAAGCGACAATGGGCACGAGGTTTTCCTGGGCCGCGACTTTTCGCCCCAGCATAAGTACAGCGAGGCGGTGGCGGCCAAGATCGACAAGGAGATGCGCGATATCCTGGAAAAGGGATATGCCAAGGCTGAGGAGGTCATCAACGCCAACCGTGACCGTTTGGAGCGCATCGTAAGCGCGCTGATCGAGCACGAAAAGCTGGACCGGGCTATGTTTGAGGCGCTGTGGGTGGGCGAACTGTTGCCCAGCGGCGATCAGTCCGGCGAAAAAGAACTGGTGGATCAAGCGCCTGAAGCGGGCGAACTGCCCAGCGCTGAGGAGGGCAAGGCGCCGGATGTGAACGGCGGCATGCCCGAGGCGGGCGAATAAGTAACAGAAAATAAAAAAGCGTGGAACGAAAAGTTCCACGCTTTTTTATTTCTCATCGTGTTAAAAGGAAAAGGGGTTGCAGGATTTTGCGCCCTTATCAGTCCTCCAGTAACGGACGCAGGTAGTCGACCCCATCTTTCAAAGACTGGAAAGGGTCGTAATCAAAATATTCCTGCTCGACGATATACCAATCCACGCCCTGGGCTTTAGCCAGCTGCAAAATAGGCGCAAAGTCCATGGCCCCCTGCCCGATGGTGCAGTCGTCCTCCTCGCCAAAGGCGTGCATATCTTTGATGTGCAGCAGGGGCACGCGCCCGGCGTATTTGCGCATGAAGTTGAGCGTGCCGTACTTGGCGTAATCGCACCAGGCGGTATCCAGCTCTACCTGGCAGAACTCGGGAAGGGTATTCTCCAGTAGAATATCCATCCCCGTTACACCGCCAAGATCGGTAAATTCCCACTGGTGGTTGTGAAAGGCAAATTGCAGTCCGTTATCACGGCATTTTTGCCCCACCTGGGTAAAGAAACGGGCTGCGTTTTTATAGTCCTCCACCGTGGCGGTATCCCGCTGGGGCAGCGCCGGGCAGGCAATGTACTGCCCGCCCAATGCCTTAGCTGCGGCGATCTGGGCGTCCAGATCCTCCTGTAGGGCCTTAAGACCTACATGAAAGCTCATGGTGCCTAGGTTGAGCTCATCCATATAGGCGCGCAGGGCGGCTGGGTCTTCGCCAAATAGCCCTGCGAATTCTACGGCGTCATAGCCCATCTGTGCGGTTTTCTTCAACACGCCGCGCAGGTCGTCCGGCGTGTATTCCCGCAGGGAATAAAGTTGCAAGGCCAATTTATTCATCGACACAACCTCCTATTTGCGGCAGGCCCAAAGCCTGCCGATATTGTATGCCGCCTGGCGCATCAGTTCCTGTGCGTCCTCCATAGCGGCCTTTAAAGGCATGGGGCCGCTTACGGTGGAAAAAACGGCGGTGATGCCTTCGTCATACAGATTTTCATACCCCGGCGCCAGCCCGCCGGATAGTACCACGACCGGCACCCCATAGGGGCGCGCGCACTGGGCAACGGCGTAGGGCACTTTGCCAAAAAGGGTCTGGGCATCGGTACGCCCCTCGCCGGTGATGACCAGATCGGCCTTGGCGATGGACTGGGCCATATGGGTCGCCTCAATGATCAGCTCGGCACCCGGCGCGAGAGTGGCGCCGCAAAAGGCGATCAACCCGGCGCCAAGGCCGCCCGCCGCGCCGG
This sequence comes from Luoshenia tenuis, assembly GCF_014384745.1. Classification (NCBI taxonomy): domain Bacteria; kingdom Bacillati; phylum Bacillota; class Clostridia; order Christensenellales; family Christensenellaceae; genus Luoshenia; species Luoshenia tenuis. Next base: position 60,776 of record NZ_JACRSO010000001.1, on the reverse strand, counting down.
AACCGGGGATCTCGCGTACGTCGATGCCAAGCTCGCACTTCAGCACGCCGGCATAATGCGCCAAGGCCCGATCCAGCTGGGCGATCATACGCTCATCCGCACCCTTTTGCGGCCCGTAGACGGCGGATGCGCCAGAGGGGCCGCACAGAGGATTGGTCACGTCGCAGGCAACGGAGATCGTAGCCTGGCGCAGCTGCGGGATCAGCCCCGAACAATCAATTCGCGCTAGATCACTTAGCGCCGCACCCCCGGGCGGGAGCGGACGCCCCTTTTCATCCAGCAGTTTGGCACCCAACGCCTGCGCCATGCCCGCGCCGCCGTCGTTAGTGGCCGAACCGCCAATGCCGATGATTAAATGTTTGGCGCCGCGCTCCAGCGCGTGGCGCATCAATTCCCCCGTCCCCAGGGTGGTGGCGCGCAGCGGGTCGCGCTGGTGATGGGCCACAAGCGGCAGCCCGGAGGCCGCGGCCATCTCGATCACCGCGGTTTCCCCGTCGGGCAGCATGCCGTAAAAGGCGTTTACCCGCGCGCCCAAAGGCCCGGTCGCCTCCACGGAGATCAGCTCTCCGCCGGCTGCGGTCAGCAGCGCCTCTACAAAGCCTTCGCCGCCGTCGGCCATGGGGATCTTTTGCACCTGGCAACCGGGTATCGCCTCGGTCAGCCCAGCCTCAATGGCTCTGGCGGCCTCCAGGGCGGATAAGCTCCCCTTAAACGAATCGGGAGCGGCAACAATACGCATAATCATCCCCCTTTAATGAATTAACGAATATGAGTGCATTATACCATGCGGGGACTGGAATGGACAGACTGTTGAATAGACAAGTTGCCCCAAGCATATTCTTAAACGAGGATGGGAGGGGATGATCCGTGAAGGGGAAGGACTGGTTTTCAATCGCGATACCGTTTGCGGCAGGCCTGCTATTAGCCGCTGCCGGATGGCTGATAATGGACGTCAAAAGTGCATGGTACCTGGGGCTAAAGCAACCCCCGTTTGCGCTGGCGATAGGCCCGCAGATTGCCTGGGCTGGCATATACTGCTTTTTGGCAGCGGCGGGCGCCTTGCTTTGGGAACGGGGATACGAGCGATATCTGCTATGGCTGGGGCTGGACGGGCTGATCGGTTTGGCCCATAACCTGGTGCTTTTTCAGCTGCACGACCTGGTGATCGGCTTGCTGCTGCTGGCACTGGCAGCGGGGCTGGCGGCCTTTCTGATCCGTAAACTGTGGACGCGCACGGTAGGCCCGGCGCTACTGCTCACCCTGCCCTTTATCTATATGGTCTATGGCCTGGCGGTTCAGTACTGCGTCATTATGATCAATTAACCGCGTCGTTTGACCGGGAAAAGACCCGGTGCTATACTGAGGGCAAACGTAAAGGAGCGCCTGTTTTATGGGAGATCACCCGACCTTTGAAGGAAAGGCTGCGTGTTACGCGGCGGGCCGCAAGGGCTATGCCCAAGAGGTGTACGACTTTATCGCCAGCCAGGCCCCGGCGGGGGAGTATCCCGTTGCGGCGGATATGGGCAGCGGCACCGGGCTTTTCGCACAAGGGCTGCTGGAGCGGGGCTACGCGGTTTTGGGCGTGGAACCTTTAGCGCAGATGCGCGAGATGGCACAAGACCGCCTGGGCAGTATGGTTAGGTATCGCGCAATACCGCAAAGCGCGGAGCAAACCGGCCTTGACAGCGGGAGCATAGACCTTATTACCGCGGCTTCGGCCTTCCATTGGTTCGATTGGGACCGGGTCCGCCGGGAATGGGCCAGAATACTGCGGCCCGGCGGCAAGGTCTTTGTGATCCAAAACTACCGCGTTTACGAGGATGAATTGACGAAGGCGCAGCACGCGGTTTGCGCGCGCTATGGCAAGCATTTTACCAGCCTGAACCATGGCTATGAAAAGGTCGCCTCAGGGTGTGAGATGTTTTTTGCGGATAAACCCACGCGGGTGGATATTGCCTTTGACCAGATCTATACCGCCGAACAGTTTATTGCGCGGGGTTTGTCCTCTTCTTATGCGCCGGCGCCGGGAGAGGACGGGTATGAGGGCTACCGGGAGGGCTTGCAGAGGAGTTTCGAGCGGTTTGAAGAGGGCGGGCGGGTGACGATGCGTAACCGCACCGCCATTTGGTGCGGCACGCTTTGATGGCGCCGCCGCTGGGAAATTTGTTTTAAGCCGCCTTGCTATTAAGAAAAACCCCCGTTCCACAAAAAAGTGGAACGGGGGTTTTGATGTCGGTACACTGCGGCTTAAAGATCCTCAAACAGCTCCAGGGTCTCGCCGGCGGCGCCGGTGAAGAAGATCAGCTTGGCGTTTAAGGGCTCGTTGTTTACCGGCTCTTCAGTGCGGAAAGCCACGCCCTTGGCCTTGAGCTTTTCGACGATCCCGTCGATCCCCTTAACGGCGATGGCCACGTGCTGCACCATGCCGGTCTCCTTTTCCACCTGGGTTAGGTCGGCAGGCTGGATCAGCTCCAGCGTCAGCGTGCCCAGGCGCACAAAGGCGATCTCCGTGGCGGTGCCGTTAGGCTGGGGGAGAGAAACGCGCTTGAACATCTCAAACCCCAATACGTCGGTATAAAATGCTTGTGTTTTGGCTAGGTCCGTCGTGCGTACGCCGATGTGATGCAGGCCGATCATCTGGCCCTGGCAGCAAGTGCAGCTCATGAAAGTGACCTCCTAAAATAATCTTGCTCACGCGCAGTAAAAACGCATAGGGATATTTTAACACATTAAAGTGATGAGGGGAAGGGTAAGCGGCGCGGTTTTTGCCTTGAAATGTAGCTGCAATAGTGATAAGATGATACAAAATATGCTGGTATCGCAATGAACCGGACATACGAAGCTGCAACGCACAAAAGGACAGTCAGGTATCCGCAAGCGGAACTTGAACGGAGGAATGAAAAGTGAAAAATCGTAATCCTGCTACACCGTCGCGAACGAAGGTGCGCAGCCTGGTCATCGTAGGGATGATGGCTGCGCTGACCATGGTGATGGCGCTGACGCCGCTGGGCTTCTTGCGCCTGCCGCTGATCTCGATCACGCTGCTGCACCTGCCGACTATTATCATCACGATTTTGGAAGGACCGTGGATGGGGATGGCGACAGGGCTGATGTTTGGCCTGGCCAGCTGGTATAATGCGGCTACGACGGCGGGGTTACTCAATGTATTCTTTCTCAACCCCGTGATCTCGGTGCTGCCGCGGCTGATCATCGCCCCGGTCACCTGGGCGGTATACCGGGGGATGTGCAAGCTGTTTAAAAAAGGGCGCCAGGTGCTGCCCATCGCGGTAAGCGCGGTGGTGGGCACGCTGACCAATACGGTAGGCGTGCTGGGGCTGCTTTATGTGGTCTACGCGCAGGATATCGTCACGCGTTTTGCCGCCTTGGCGGGGGAGAATGCGGCCGCAGGCGCGGCAGTGGCCCAGTATGGCATGCTGCAAGACCCCTTTCAGGGCGTGGCGCTGTTTTTGTGGGCCACGGTGGTGACCAACGCCATCCCTGAATGCGCGGTGGCGGTGATCGCAGCCATCCCCGTCATCCTGGCCGTGCGCAAGCTGGATCGGACGCCAACGGCGTTGATGCGCCGCCAGGCCCGATAGAAAAGCCTTACGAAAGAGGAGTATGCGATGTTTTTAGTGGTGGATGTGGGCAATACCAATATCAAATCCGGCCTTTTTGAGGGCAAAAAGCTGGTGGACTCCTGGCGCATTGCCACCCACCGGACCAAGACCTCGGATGAGTACGGCATCGATTTTATGAACCTTTTCCATATGAAGGGGCAGAGCATGAAGGATGTGGACGGGGTGATCTTCTCCTCGGTGGTGCCCTCCATCAACTATACCTTGGAGCATATGCTGCGCTATTTTTTCCATGTGGATCCCCTGATCGTAGGCCCCGGCATTAAAACGGGGCTCAACATCAAGTATGAAAACGCAAAGGAATTGGGGTCGGACCGTATCGTCAACGCCGTGGCGGCGTACGAGATTTACGGCGGCCCCTGCATTACCATCGATTTTGGTACGGCGACCACCTTCGGCGTGGTGTCGGAGGAGGGCGCCTTTGTGGGCGGGGCCATCTGCCCGGGCATCAAGATGTCCATGGAGGCGTTGGTGCAAAACACCTCCCGCCTGCCTAAGATCGAGCTGATCCGTCCGGAGAGCGTGATCAACCGCAACACCATCAGCAACATGCAGGCCGGTATCTTTTACGGCTTTGTAGGCCTGGTGGATTATATTGTAGGCAAGATGAAAGAGGAGATCGGCGCGGAGAAGATCCCGGTAGTGGCTACCGGGGGGATGAGCAACATCATCGCTGCGGAGTCCACCACGATCGATACCATCGATCCGGAACTGACGCTGCAAGGGCTGCGCATCCTCTACGAGCGCAATCAAAATTAATGGCATAAAAATTAGGCGCGGGAGTGATCCCGCGCTTATTTTTTACGCATAAAAGCAGGATTTAAAGCGGCAGCTAAAAGACGGGTTTCGCCGCTCTAAATGTACATTTCAAGCGCTTTTAATACCATTTCACATAGATGTTGTTGTTTGCGCGCACGGGCGCATGCTATAATCAAGCAACGTAGGCAATAGGGGCTACCCCCAAAGCGTTGCATTTTTTTGAAGGAGGCGGCTATGCAGTTTATTATCGAACACCTTTCCAAGCGCTTTGATAAAAAAGAGGTGCTTAAAGACATCTCCTTTACCTTTGACAGCGGCAAAATTTATGGCCTGCTGGGCCGCAATGGCGCGGGCAAGACCACGCTTTTCAACTGCGTCAACCGGGATATCAAGGTGGATGGCGGCAGCTTTCTGCTGGATGAGGCGGGGCAAAAACGCGAGGTAAAGGCCGAGGATATTGGGTACGTACTTTCCACCCCCACGGTACCGGAGTTTTTGACCGGACGCGAATTTCTCAAGTTTTTTATCGAGATCAACGAAAAAAGCATTGGCGAGCGCCGTGAGATCGACGAATATTTTGAAATGATGAATATCGCCCCAGAGGATCGGGACCGGCTGCTGAAGGACTATTCCCACGGCATGAAAAACAAAATGCAGATGCTGATCAATATCATCGCCCAACCCAACCTGCTTTTACTAGACGAACCGCTCACCTCCCTGGATGTGGTGGTGGCCGAGGAGATGAAGCAGCTGCTGCGCAAACTCAAGCAGGGGCGCATCATCATCTTTTCCACCCATATTATGGAGCTGGCGCTGGACCTCTGCGACGAGATCGTGATCCTGAACCACGGCACTTTAGAGGTGGTGGACAAGGCAAACCTGGATAACCAGGATTTTAAGGACAAGATCATTGCGGCCCTGAAGGAGGAGGACCATGTTTAACGCCTTTCGCATATCCTTTTCCCTCAAGAATACCTATCGGGTCAACAGCATTTTATATGCCATCAAACAGCTGCCGCTGATCAAAAGGCTGCTGCCCAATTCGCTCTATGCCAGCCGGGGGCTAAAGACCTTTGCAAACGTGCTTTCGGCTATCTGGGAGGTGATCTCTACCTTTTTGGGGAAGGGGATCTATCTACTGGCGATGGTTTTTGGCCTGGGGCTGCTATATCAAGATGTTCCCCAGGGCGACTTGTTTGGGCATATGCTGCTGTTTTTGACCGCGATCGGCGCGTATATGAACACCTACATGTTCAACCCCACAAACGATAAGTATTACGCCATGGTGCTGATGCGGATGGATGCCCGGGCCTATACGCTGTCCAACTATACGTATGCCATGCTCAAGGTGGTCATAGGCTTTTTGCCGCTGGCGCTTTGGGTGGGGATGATGCAGGGGGCGCCGCTTTGGGTGTGCCTGTTGATCCCGTTTTTTGTAGCCGGCGCCAAGCTGATCGCCGCATGGCTGTTTCTGCTGCGCTATGCGCGTACCGGGGAGGCGGTAAACGAGAACCTGCCGCCCAAAATCGCCTGGCCGTTGGCGGGCGTGCTGCTGCTGGCGGCCTATGGACTGCCGCTTCTAGGCATCGTGATCCCGGCGGCCGTATTTGGCGGGGTCGCCATTGCCATAGTGTTGGCAGGGGTTTATGCGGCTATAAAGATCGCGCGATTTAAAGAGTACCGCGCCATGTATCAGCTGATCCTGGCGGATAAAAAGACGGGGCTGGACTATAAAAAAACAGTGCAGCAGGCTACCCAGGAGGCCAGCCGCAAGTCTATCAGCGCGGATATCCATATCACCAGCCATAAAAAAGGCTTTGAGTACTTTAACGAGCTGTTCGTCAAGCGTCACCGCAAGGTGCTGTGGCGGCCGGCCAAGCGGGTGGCGGCTATCGCGCTGGCCTGCGTGGCCGGGCTGCTGTTGGCCTTTAAATTGAACCCTGAGATCAGTCAAAAGACGAACGAGCTGCTCATGAGCTTTTTACCGTACTTCGCGTTTATCATGTATATGATCAACCGCGGTACCTCCTTTACCCAGGCCCTGTTTATGAATTGCGACCACAGCATGCTTTCCTACGCATTTTATAAAAGGCCGGATTTCATTTTAAAGCTGTTCCGCATCCGGCTGCGAGAGATCATCAAGGTCAACTTGCTGCCGGCCGCCGTCATAGGGTTTGGGCTGGGGCTGCTGCTCTTTGCTTCAGGCGGTACGGCCAACCCCGTTCATTACCTGATCATACCACTTTCCATCCTGGCGATGAGCGTCTTTTTCTCGGTGCATTATCTCACGTGCTATTATCTGTTGCAGCCCTATAACGCCAATACCGAGATCAAGAGCGCCACTTACCCGGTGGTTACCTGGATCACCTATATGGTTTGCTTTGTTTTGATGCAGGTGCGCATGGATACGCTGGTATTCGGCGTCATGGCCAGCGCATTTTGTATCCTTTATTGCGTCGTGGCCTGCATATTGGTATATAAGCTGGCTTATAAAACCTTCAGGCTGCGCAGTTAGACGGGCGTTAAAATTAACAAAACCGCCTATGAAAAAGGGCGGAAAAAGTGTATACTGTTATATAAGTCAATAGATAAACGGCGGCGCTGTTAGCCCGCTGAGAAGTGGGGGTAATTTATGCTGCAGGCAAAGCTTTCGGTATCCAGAGAAGAGGCGATCTCTTCCATCGACGAGCGGCTGTATGGCTCTTTTGTAGAGCATCTGGGCCGGGCCGTCTATGGCGGCATTTATGAGCCGGGGCATCCGCTCTCGGATGAGCACGGCTTTCGAAAAGATGTTTTGGATATGGTGCGGGAGGCTCGCGTGCCCATCGTGCGCTACCCGGGCGGCAACTTTGTATCCGGCTACAACTGGCGCGATGGGATCGGCCCGAAGCAGGACCGGCCCAGACGGTTGGAGTTGGCCTGGGCGGCCATCGAGACCAACCAGTTTGGCATCGACGAGTTTGCGGACTGGTGCCGTGCCGCGGACACCCAGGGAATGATCGCCGTTAACCTAGGCACGGGTACGCCTAAGGAAGCGGCGGAGCTTTTGGAATACTGCAACCACCCGGGCGGCACGGCGCTCAGCGACCTGCGCAGGGCCAACGGCCACGCGCAGCCGCATAATTTTCGCGTCTGGTGCCTGGGCAATGAGATGGACGGGCCCTGGCAGATCTGCGGGCTGACGGCGGATGAATATGGGCGCAAAGCACATGAGACTGCTAAGATGATGCGCTGGGTCGACCCCGATATCCAGCTTGTGGCCTGCGGCAGCTCGGCCATGGAGCTGCCCACCTTCCCGGTTTGGGACCGCAAGGTTTTGGAATATACCTATGAGGATGTGGATTATCTCTCCCTGCACCGCTATTATAAGTACAAGGGAGATGCAAAGGAGCTGATCACCTCCTTTGCGGATATGGACCGGTTTATCGATACCTTGAGCGCCACGATCGATTATGTCAAAGCGCTTAAGCGCACGCGCAAGCAGGTCAAGCTGTCCTTTGACGAGTGGAACGTGTGGGACAGCGAGATGCCCCTGCCCGGCCGCTGGCTGGAAGGGCCGGAATCCCATCAGCAGTATTACACGTTGCTGGACGCGCTGGCGGTGGGCGGCATGCTGTGCACCTTAATCAACCACTCCGACCGGGTGCGGATGGCCTGCCTGGCGCAGCTGGTCAACGCCCTTTCGCCGGTGCTGACGAAAAACGGCGGCGGAATGGTCAAGATGCCAACGTATTATCCCTTCATGCAGGTATCCACCCTGGGGCGCGGGCAGGCGTTGGCCGTGCGGGTGCAGGCCCCGATGGTAGAGACCGAGCACTCGGGCGATGTGCGCACGCTGCAAAGCGCCGCGGTGTACGATGAGCAGGCGCGCGAAGTGCGGGTATTTGCGCTGAACTGTAATGAGGAAGATATGCTATTGAACCTGCGCCTGGAGGCATTTGAGGGCGAACTGCGCATGGTGGAGCATACCGTGCTGGACGGGGAGGACCTGATGGCGGTGAACGATTTTGACGCGCCTGAGCGGGTCAAGCCTCACGCGGCGCCCTGCACCCCTGTTGCGGGAGAACGCGCGCAGATCCGTCTGCCCGCCCAATCCTGGAACGTGATGCGCTTCCAGGTATAAATAGGATAACAAGGGCTTTACGCCCATGGATTGCAACTTTGGAAGGAGGCCGCTATGCGGGTAGTTAAAGTAGGGTTTTTAGGGTTTGGTAACATCGGTTCGGGTGTTTATCAGGTTTTGCGGGATAATGCCGACCTGATCGAGCATCGGGATGGGCTGCGCTTCGAGGTCAAGCGCATGCTGGTACGGGATGTGAATAAGAACCGCAAGTTCATGGTGGGCACCAAGCTGACCACGGATGTGGCCGATATCGCCGGCGACCCGGAGATCGAGTTCGTCTGCGAATTTATGGGGGGCATTCACCCCGCCCGGGAGTATATCCTGGAGGTATTGAAAGCGGGCAAGACCGTGATCACAGCCAACAAGCAGGTGCTAGCCAACTGCTGGCCGGAATTGCAGGCCGCAGCGCAGGAAAGCGGCGCCGGGCTGTATTTTGAGGCCAGTGTGGCCGGCGGCATCCCCATCATCCGCACCATGTGGGATTCTATCCAGGCCAACCATATCGATTCGATCATGGGCATCATCAATGGCACCACCAACTACATCCTCACCCGCATGACGGAGGAGGGCCTAAGCTACGAAGAAGTGCTGGAAAGCGCGCAGAAGCTGGGCCTGGCTGAGCCCGACCCCACCAGCGATGTGGAGGGGTATGACGCGATGTACAAGCTCTCGATCCTGGGATCGATGGGCTTCCATACCCGGCTGCCTATCGATGTGATCTATCACGAGGGCATCACCAAGGTGACCAAAGAGGACATCGCCTACGGCAAGGAGATGGGCTATACCCTCAAGCTGCTGGCCATCGGTAAAAAGCGGGGCAACGAGGTGGAGGCGCGGGTACACCCGGCCTTTATTCCCAATACCCATCCGTTGGCATCGATCCGCGGCGCCTTTAACGCCGTGTTTATGCATGGCGATGCGGTGGGGGATCTGATGCTGTACGGGCGCGGCGCGGGTGACCTGCCTACGGCCAGCGCCATCATTTCGGATCTGGTCTACGCCTGCCATCAGGATAAACACCGGTACATGACCTTTAAGAACCAACCATTCCTGGACCCGGGAACGACCATTTTAGAGGATTGGGAGAGCGAGTACTATCTGCACGTCAAAGTGGTGGATAAGCCCGGCGTGCTGGCCAAGATGACCCAGATCTTTGCCGACCATGAGGTCTCCGTTGCCTCGGTGTTCCAAAAGAATACCTCGGCCAAGGAGGGATCGGCCTCGGTGGTGTTCGTCACGCACAAGACCAGGGAGCTGGCGATGAAGTCCGTTTTGAAGGACCTGGAGGCCGAGGCGGATGTGCTGGAGATTAAAAACTGCATCCGCGTGGAAGAGGGAGAGCAGGACGCTTAAGTTTGCTTAAGGCTTACAAATAGAAAGGATGAGGCAAAATGCTGTTTAAACCGGAACAACTGGACAACGAACTGCGCCATGAGGTGCGCGGCGGCAAGGGCGACGTGCGCTTTATCACCCTGCCCAAGGATCAGCTGCCCAATAAGACCCGCTTGTTTGGCACCATTGTGATCCCGGAGGGCTGCTCGCTGGGCGTGCATGACCATGTAAACGAGACGGAGTTCTATTACATCATCAGCGGTACCGGCATCGGCGACGATAACGGCAAGCAGGTGCAGTTCGCCCCTGGCGACATCATGACCTGCGGCAATGGCGCTACCCACAATATTGAGAACAACGGCAAGGGAGATTTGGTACTGATCGCCTGCGTTGTACTGGATTAAATGTAACGCAAATAAGCCAGAAAAGAGTAAAGTCCGCTGCTTTTACGCGCACTGCGCCGACGAGCCACGGGCTTTTTCTTAAAAAAGTGAGAGGTGTGCGGTGGCGTTTCAGATTTGCCAAATGTAAGGTTTTGCTGTAATCGGCAAAGAAGGTTCGACGCGGGATGGTGAAGGAGTTATTCAGCGTTTGTGGGCGCAAACCAACCGGGATTTTGACCAGATCGAGCCGTTGGCGCTGCGCAAAGGGGAAGAACTGGTTGGATTCTGGGGGTTGATGAGCGATTTTTCCCGCAGCTTTGCGCCCTGGACAGAAGATTTTACGCAAGGGATTTATCTGGCGGGCGTACAGGTGCCGTTGGAGGCGCAGCCGCCGGAGGGATGGGTCAAGTGGACTGTACCGGCTTTTGGCTATGCGTACACGGCAGTAGAGGGGAACTATCAGAAAGTCTTCCGGGCGGGACTGGCGTATTTGCGGGATAATGGGCTGCGACTCGTGGGCGCAGTACAGGAATATAATCGCCCACAGGATGAACAAATGTATTTATATTTCCCCATTGCGCGGCTGTAGCAAGGGTGCGAAAAGGCAGCTTGCGTGAAAACCGCCGGGGAGGCAAGGTTTAGGCGCTGCGAAGGTCGAAGTGATCCATGAGGGCGAAGAAAATACAACAAAGCGGCAGAGAAATTCTCTCTGCCGCTTGAATTATTACGGGCTTATTTCTTTTTCTTATCTTTGTCCCGCAGGTGATTGCGCCGGATCTTACCGGAAATGGTCTTGGGCAGCTCCTCCACAAACTCCACCACGCGGGGGTATTTGTAAGGGGCGGTGTTCTTCTTTACATGGGTCTGCAATTCCTTTGCCAAATCATCGCTGGCCTCATACCCGGCGGCCAGCACGATGGTGGCCTTGACCAGCTGACCGCGCACCGGGTCCGGCACGCCGGTGATGGCGCATTCCAACACCGCCGGGTGCTGCATGAGCACGCTCTCTACCTCAAAGGGCCCAATACGGTAACCGGAGGATTTGATGATGTCATCCGCCCGGCCGACAAACCAGAAATAGCCGTCCTCATCCCGCCAGGCCAGGTCGCCCGTATGGTACACGCCGCCCGACCAGCAGCTTTGCGTCAGCTCCTCGGCCCGGTAATACCCCTGGAAAAGGCCCACGGGCTTGCCGTCGCCGGTGTAGATCACCAGCTCGCCCTCTTCGCCCACATCGCAGGGACGGCCCTGTTCGTCGATCAGGTCCACATGGAAGGCGGGGGAGGGCTTGCCGCCCGAGCCGGGTTTAGCCTCCAGCATGGTAAACGTGCCCAGGATGGGGGTGGACTCGCTCTGCCCAAAGGCCTCTTTAATGGTGATGCCGGTGGCCTCGCGGAACTGATTGAATACCTCGGGGTTCAGGGCCTCACCGGCGGTGGAGGCGTATTTCAGCGCGGAGAAATCGTACTTGGACAGATCCTCCTTGATGATAAAGCGATAGATCGTAGGCGGCGCGCAGAAGGTGGTCACCTTGTATTTGGTGATGACTTCCAGCAGATCCTTTGGCACAAACTTGTCAAAGTCGTAGATGAACTGGGCCGTGCCCGCGATCCACTGTCCGTAGATCTTGCCCCAGCCGGCCTTGGCCCAGCCGGTATCGGCCACGGAAATGTGCAGCCCGTCGTCCACCACGTTGTGCCAGTATTTAGCGGTGATGATATGCCCCAGGGGATAGGTGTAATCGTGCGCCACCATCTTAGGCATGCCGGTGGTGCCGCTGGTAAAGTACATTAGCATGGTATCGCCATTATGGGGCAGATCCTCATCTGCGGGCTTTTGGAAGGTGACCGACTCATCCGCCAGGGCTGCGTCCGCATCCACCCAGCCCTCACGCTGGCCGCCCACCAACAGCTTGTTCTCAAGGCTGGGGCAGATGGCGCTTGCCGCGTCCACCGCGGAAACCAGCGGCTCTTCATCCCAGGCAATGATGGTGGTGATATCCGCCGCGTCGCACCGGTAGACGATATCCTTGGCCGTGAGCAGATGGGTCGCCGGGATGGCGATGGCGCCCAGCTTATGCAGGGCATAGATGTAAAACCAGAACTCATACCGGCGCTTTAACACCAGCATGACCGCATCGCCCTTTTTTACGCCCAAACGGCGCAGCAGGTTGGCGGCCTGGTTGCTCTTTTCCATGATGTCCTTAAAGGTAAATTCCGCTTCGTTCCCCTGCACATCGCACCAGACGATGGCGCGCTTGTCGGGGTACTCCCGGCCGTAGCGATCCACAATGTCGTAGGCAAAATTGAAGCGCTCAGGCACCTTTAGGATGTAGTTGCGCGCAAAGTCCTCGTAGTCGGTAAATTCCGTCTTCACCAAGTAGTCTTTTAAAAAGTTGGCCATGAAAGTTATGCTCCTATTCTAGTGGGAAGCCTCCTGCAGCACGACGATGGCGATGAACTTGACAGGCTTGTCGTCCAGCGCCTGCATGCCGTGGGAATAGCCGGAATCATAAATAATGGAATCGCCCTCGTTTAGGATCAATTCCTTATCGTGCAGCGTCAACTTCATGCGCCCCTCGATGATATAATCGAACTCCTGCCCCGCGTGGTTGTGGGGCACCGGGGGCATATCTGGGTCAATCTCCACGTACAGCGGCTCGACCGCCCGGTTGCTGAAGTTAAAAGCCAGATCCTGAAAACGGTATTCCCGGTGGCGGTTCACCGGCACGCCCTTGCCCTTGCGTACCAGGCAATAGGTATGCAGCTTGGCGTCGTCGCCCGTTAGCAGTACATTTAGCTCCACGTTAAAAATGTTGGATAGTTTGTAAAGCACGCCGATGGGAATATCGGTAGTGCCCTGTTCATACTGCTCATACTGCTCGACCGGAATGGCGAGCAAATTGGCGACCCGCTCGACAGATAAGTCCGACAACTCTCGCATTTCCTTGATCCTGCGGATCATCTCCATAATCTGTTCGGACATCATTTAGACCCCCTTTGGTGAAAGTTCGCATCACTTCTTATTAAAATCATTGTCTTATTATAGACGCCGCTGGAACAAATTGCAAGTGATTTAAAGTGTGATTGCAGCCGATCGCAGGTAGCAATTTTGCGCTGGGGCAATTCGCGTAAAAAACGGCTTTCAAAGGCATTGGCGGATATGATATACTACTGTTAAAAGCCGAAGAAATGGGGCGCAGGGCTGGGCGCGCCATCGCCAAAGATGAAGGAGGGCCTTTTAAAATGATCAAACACGTGGTTTGCTACAAGTTAAAGGATAACAGCGAGGAGAATAAGCAGCGGGTGATCAAACGCATGATGATGGGGATGAAGGACCGCATTCCGGGTCTTTTGTCCATCGAAATGGGGTCAGATTTTATGGGCTCGGAGCGCTCGTATGACCTGGTGCTGATCGAGACCTTTGCTACCCGCAGGGATATGGACGGGTACCTGGCCCACCCGGCACACCAGAACGTGCGCCGTTTTATGAAGGAAGTGCGCACGGATTCCGTGGCGGTGGACTTTTACTTCTAAGATCGATGAGATGCGCCGCGCACCCGGTGGGCTTTAAAGGGTGCGCGGCTTTTACCGTTTAACGCATTTTTTTCGGGTTGATTTTTTGCCTGAGGTGGACTATAATATTCGATAAATAGCGATGATGGAGTTTCGCACAGGTGCGCGAGGGGCAGCGGCAGAGAGGGAGATCCACCGGCTGTAAGGTTTCCCGCCCTGGCATCGTGGCGCGGTTTCGCTCCGGAGCTCGGCGGCTCAAACCGGGTATTTCCCCGGCGGTAGGCCGGCGCGGGAAGGACCGTTATATCCGAAGCTGATGAAGGCCGCGCCTATTAGGGCCAGCGGCGAAGTTGGGTGGTAACGCGGAGCATGCCTTCGCCCCATGTAAGAGGGGCGGAGGCTTTTTTATTGCGTTAAAATGGATGCCGCATACGGTGCGGATAAAAGTGGAAGGAGCAAGGATGATGCAGGAAAAACTGGCGGCAATTGAGGCGGCTGCGCTCAAAGAGCTGGAAAGCGCCGCGGCGAGTGCTGATGTGGAAGCGCTGCGCGTACGCGTGCTGGGCAAAAAGGGAGAGCTGACGGGGCTGATGCGCGGCATGAGGGAATTGAGCCCGGAGGAGCGGCCGGCCTTTGGACAGATGGTAAACGAGACCCGCGCCAAGATTGAAAGCGCAATGGCGTGTAAGGCGCAGGAATTGGCCCAGGCCGAAAAGGAGGCGCGGCTGGCGGCGGAGGCCATCGACGTGACCCTGCCGGGCAAGAGCGCGCCCCGGGGCAAGCTGCACCCGCTCACCCTGGTGCTGCGGGAGCTGGAGGAGATTTTTACCGGTATGGGCTTTACGGTTTCCGAAGGGCCGGAAGTAGAGCTGGATCACTACAATTTTGAATTGCTCAATATCCCCAAGGATCACCCGGCCCGGGATATGCAGGACAGCTTTTATTTTACCGAAAATATGCTGCTGCGTACCCATACCTCGCCCATGCAGGCCCGGTATATGGAGAACCATAAGCCGCCCATCCGCATCATCTGCCCGGGCAAGGTTTACCGGGTGGACGAGGTAGACGCCACCCATTCTCCGGTGTTCCACCAGATGGAAGGCCTGGTGGTGGACAAGAATATCCGCATGAGCGACCTGTACGGCGTGCTGGACGTGTTCGCCAAGAGCCTGTTTGGGCCCGAAACGCGCACCAAATTCCGGCCGTCTTACTTCCCCTTTACCGAGCCCAGCGCAGAGGTAGACGTAAGCTGCGCGGTGTGCGGCGGCAAGGGCTGCAGGCTGTGCAAAGGCACGGGCTGGATCGAGATTTTGGGCTGCGGCATGGTCAACCCCAATGTGCTGGCTGGCTGCGGCATTGACCCAGACGAGTACAGCGGCTTTGCCTTCGGGTTTGGGCTGGACCGGATCGCCATGATCAAATACGGCATCTCGGATATCCGCCTGTTCCTGGAGAGCGACCTGCGGTTCCTGAAACAGTTCTAAGGGAGGGAAGAAAAATATGCTGGTACCCATGAAGTGGTTAAATGAATATGTAAAGATGGCGCTCCCCGTGGCGGACTATGCCGCGCGGATGATCATGTCCGGCTCCGAGGTAGAGGGCTGGACCGAGCAGGGCGAGGGACTGACCGGCGTGGTCGTGGGCCTGGTCGAGCAGATGGAGGATCATCCGGACAGCGACCATCTGCATATCCTGCAGGTGAATACGGGAGATGAAAAGCTGCAGATCGTCTGCGGCGCCCCCAACGTTTTTGCCGGGGCGCGCGTGCCGGTGGCCAAGATCGGCGCGGTGCTGCCCGGGGATTTTAAGATCAAGCGCAGCAAGATCCGGGGTGTAGAGTCCTTTGGCATGTGTTGTTCTGGCCAGGAGCTGGGCATGACCGAGGCCGATATTGCCGGGGCCGAGGTGGACGGGCTGCTGATCTTGCCTGAAGGCACGCCTTTGGGCCAGGATATCCGCAAGGTCGTGGGCTGGGACGATGTGGTGGTGGAGTTTAAGTCCCTGGCCAACCGGCCGGATTGCATGAGCGTGATCGGCATGGCGCGAGAGACCGCCGTGACATTGGGCGAAGAATTGAAACTGCCGGAGATCTCGGTGCAGGAGAATGGCGAGGATATCCACGATTATGTCACGGCCAGCGTGGAGGATGCGGACCTGTGCCCGCGTTACATGCTGCGGATGGTGAAAAACGTCAAAGTCGGCCCTTCGCCGGATTGGATGCAAAAGGCGCTTTCCGCCAGCGGCGTACGGCCCATCAACAATATCGTGGATGTGACCAACTACGTGATGCTGGAGATGGGCCAGCCCCTGCACGCCTATGACATGGCCTATGTGGCCGGCCCCAAGATCATCGTGCGCCGGGCAAAAGCAGGCGAGACGATCCGCACGCTGGACGGCAAGGATCATGCGCTTAAAGAGAACATGCTGATGATCTGTGATGGGGACGGCCCCACGGGCGTAGCGGGCATCATGGGCGGTGAGCACAGCGAGATCGTAGACGGCACGCAAAATGTGCTGCTGGAGGCCGCGTATTTCAGCGGCTTTAACATCCGCCATACAGCGCGGGAGCTGGGCATCCGCACGGAGGCCTCCACCCGCTTTGAAAAGGGATTGGATATTTATAATACCGAAAAGGCGCTGGACCGCGCGGCCCAGCTGATCGCCCAGATGGGCGCGGGCGAGATCGTGGGCGGAAAGATCGACCTGCGCGGCGAGCTGCCCGCCGCCAAGACGGTTTTGGCCCCCTGTGCGCGCATCCGCGCGCTGACGGGGGTGGACATCCCCTCGGGCGAAATGGTGCGCATCTTAAACGAGCTGGAGATCGCAACCACGCTGGATGAGCGCAGCGATACCCTGCACTGCACCGTGCCCACCCACCGCGGGGATATCGACCATATGGCGGATATCGCCGAAGAGGTGCTGCGCATCTACGGCTATGACAAGATACCTGCGACCCTGATGGACGGCGCCCTGATGCGGGGCGGGCTGACCCGGGAGCAGCAGCTGGGCGATAAGGTGCGGGATGTGCTGGTGGGCTTGAACCTTTACGAGGCGATGAGCTATTCCTTCATCAGCCCGGACTGGATCGAAAAGCTGGGCGTACCTCAGGGCCACGCCGCGCGGCACCTGCTGCGCATCTCCAACCCCTTGGGCGAGGACATGAGCGTGATGCGCACCACCATGGCGCCCAGCCTGCTGAACCTGGTCGCTTTGAACCAGCGCCAGCGCGCGGGTGAGATCCGCATGTTTGAGATGGGCAAGGTCTATCTGCCCACGCAGGAAAATCCGCTGGAGGGCCAGCCGGATGAGCGGCCCACGCTGGGCATGGTTCTGCTCTCTGCCCAGGATGACTTTTTCACCCTTAAGGGCATTATCGAGCAGATGGCGCAGGACTTTGGCATTGGAGATTTGAGCTTTAAAGCGCAGGGCGAGTGCTGGTACCATCCTGGCCGCAAGGCGACGGTCAGCGCCGGGGGCAAGGTCTTGGGCCAGCTGGGGCAGGTACATCCGGATGTGTGCGAGGCCTTCGGCGTCAAGGGCGAGGTGCTGCTGGCGGAGATCGACCTGCAAAGCTGGTATGCGGCGGCCTCTGAGGCGCGCAGCTTTGAGGCGCTGCCCCGCTTCCCGGGCGTGAGCCGGGACCTGGCCGTGGTGGTGGATAGCATCCAGCCGGTAGGCCCCATGATGGAGAGCATCCGCAAAGGCGGCAAGCCCTTGCTGGCCGAGCTTCAGTTGTTTGACGTATACCAGGGGGCGCAGCTGCCCGAGGGCAAAAAGAGCGTGGCATTCTCGCTGCTCTTCCGCTCCAGCGAGCGCACGCTGGTGGACGAAGAAGTCAATAAAGCCTTTAAAAAGATCGTCTCCCGTCTGGAGCACGAGTATGGCGCGGAACTGCGCGCTTAATTGGAACGAAGTGAAAAGCAGCCGAGCGGTGTGTCCGCTCGGCTGCTTTTTCGCGGGGTCATGCTCGCCTAGCGGGATGGGGTATGATATAATATAAAGGCTGTCATATATTAGGGGAGACGCCGGGAAGGGGAAGTGAACATTGGGACAGGAACTGTGGATGGTACTGTGTGCGGTATTGGGCATCCTGCTGGTTATTGCGGTGGGGATGCTGCTGTTTACCCGCCGGCCGGATAAGCAGATGGGTCGCGCGCTCAAAGAAGAGGGGGCGCTGCTGCGCAGTGAGACTGGGCGGGCGCTGGCGGAAAACCGCCAGGAGATCGCCGCCGCCATCCGCGGGATGAACGACTCGACCGTTCACGCCCTGTCCGAGATCACCCGCACAAACGACGCGGCCTTTGCCCGCCTGCGCCAGGGGATGGAGGGGCGGATAGCCGCCATGGCGCAGGATAATGCGCGGCAGTTAGAACAGATGCGCCAGGTGGTAGACGAGCGGCTGCAGCAAACGTTGGAGCGGCGGCTGGGCGAGTCTTTCCAAACGGTGAGCCAGCGCTTAGAGCAGGTGCACCGGGGCCTTGGCGAAATGCAGGTGCTGGCCGCGGACGTGGGCGACCTGCGCAAGGTGTTGACAAACGTGAAGGCCCGGGGCACCTGGGGAGAGGTGCAGCTGGGCGCTATTTTGGGGGATATCCTCACGCCGGACCAGTACGCCACCAATGTCAGCGTGGTGCCGGGCAGCGCAGAGCGGGTGGAGTTTGCCGTGAAGCTCCCCGGCGCGGGAGGCGAGGGGACGGTCTACCTGCCCATTGACGCCAAGTTCCCGCAGGAGGATTACCTGCGGCTGCTAGAGGCGCAGGAGAACGGGGCCGCCCAGGCGGCGGCCGAAGCCGCCAAGCAGCTGGAAAGCCGCATCCGCCTGGAGGCCAAGCGCATCGCGCAAAAGTATATCTGCCCGCCCCATACGGTGGATTTTGCGATCATGTACCTGCCGACAGAGGGGCTGTACGCCTATGTATTGCAGTGCCCGGGGCTGGCCGAGCGCCTGCAGCGGGAGCACCGGGTGGTGCTGGGCGGCCCTACGACGCTGGCCGCGCTGCTAAACAGCTTGCAGATGGGCTTTCGTACCCTGGCCATTGAAAAGCGCTCCAGCGAGGTATGGGCGCTGCTGGGGCAGGTGCGCACGGAGTTTGAGCGGTTTGCATCGCTGCTTGAAAAGACGCAGAAAAAGCTGCAGGAGGCCAGTAATGTGATCGACGACGCCTCCCGGCGCACGCGGGTGATCCAGCGCAAGCTGGGCAGCGTGCAGGGCGAGGCGCACGAAACGGAACAGGAATAGGGAGAGAGGGAAAACCATGCGCGTATTGTTTTTATCGGTGACCGCGGGGCAGGGGCATAACTCCACCGCGCGGGCGGTGATGAGCTATCTGCTGGACCAGGGCGTGGAGTGCACCATGCTGGATACCTTCCGGTATATCAACCGGGTGCTCAGCCATTCCATCGACCGGGGTTATGTGAATATGACCCGTTTTACCCCGGAGATGTGGGGCAAAATATACGATGCGATGGACGAGGCGGAGGATTCCAAAAATCTGAACACCATCAATACCCTGATCAGCACCCTGCTCTCCAAAAAGATGATTACCTTCATCCAGCATTATCGCCCGGATGTGGTGGTCTGCAGCCATGTCTTCCCGGCGCTGATCCTAAACGCCTTAAAGCGGCAAAACGCGCTGGACTTTAACTTTAAATCCATCGGGATCGTCACGGATTTTACCATCCACCCCTTTTGGGAAAAGACGGGGCTGGACTACTTTGTTACCGCCTCAGAGATGCTGGAGTATCTGCTGACCAAAAAGGGGATCGGGCGCGAGCAGATTCTGCCCTTTGGGATCCCGGTCCATCCCAAATTCAGCGCCCAGCCTTTGAGCAAGGCAGAGGCGCGCAAGGCGCTGGATATCGCGGATAAGCGCACCTTTTTGATGATGGGCGGCTCCATGGGCTTTGGCAATGCGGTAGATGTGCTCAAAGAGCTGGATGAGCTGGAGGAGGATTTCCAGATTCTGATGGTGTGCGGCAGCAATAAAAGGCTGCTCAGCCGCGTGCTTAAATTGAGCACCACCACCCGGCATACCATATTGCCCTATGGTTTTACCGACCAGGTGGAGGTGATGATGGATGCCTCGGACATCCTGCTGACCAAGCCGGGCGGGCTGACCACCTCCGAGGCGCTATGCAAGGGCATCCCCATGGTGCTGCTGGAGCCCATTCCGGGGCTGGAGGACCGCAACCTCATCTTTTTGACCAACATGGGCCTTGCGGTGCGCATTTCCGAGCGTGCGCCGGCAGACGAGGTGGTGGCACAGCTGCTGTTTAACGAGATGCGCCTGGGGATGATGCGCTATGCCCAGCAGCAGTTCGGCAAGCGGGATGCGGCCCGGCGCCTGGGCGAGTTTATTCTGGGCTTGGAAAAGAGCAGGGAAGAGGCGAAATTCCCCTTTGCCGATTAAGCGCCCCATGCCCGGCTTGACCGGGGTTTGAGGCATGACCTATAATGAAGATGAATGGGCGGACCGCAAAAATGCCCGCGCAGGGCGCGATAGATCCCAGCGCGTTTGCCCGAATGTGAGGGAGGCAACCAACTTTATGCAGATCTATAACACCCAGACCCGTAAAAAAGAGGAATTCGTTCCGCTGGTTCCCGGCAAAGTGGGCATCTATGTCTGCGGCCCTACGGTATATGATTTTATCCATATCGGCAACGCCCGGCCCACCATTGTGTTTGATACCCTGCGGCGTTACCTAGAGTATCGGGGTTATGATGTAAAGTACGTGCAGAACCTGACGGATATCGATGATAAGATGATCGCCCGCGCCAATCAGGAGGGGATCACGGTAAAAGAGTTGGGGGAGCGGTTCATTGCCGAATACTTTAAGGATGCCGATTCGCTAAACGTGCGGCGGGCGGACGTACATCCACGCGCCACCGACCATATCGGCCTGATCATTGGGATGATCAAAAAACTGGAGAAAAACGGGAAGGCCTATGCCGCAAACGGCAGCGTGTATTTCTCCGTGGCTTCGGATGCGGATTATGGCAAGCTCTCGGGCCGGGACATTGAGGAGCTGATGAGCGGCGCCCGCGTGGAGGTGGACGACGAAAAGCGCGATCCGATGGATTTCGCTCTTTGGAAGGCGGCCAAACCCGGCGAACCCAGCTGGGATTCCCCCTGGGGCAAGGGGCGGCCGGGCTGGCATATCGAGTGCTCAGCCATGTCCACCAAATATCTGGGCGAGACCTTTGATATCCACTGCGGCGGACAGGACCTGGTGTTCCCTCACCACGAAAACGAGGTGGCCCAGTCCGAGTGCGCTACCGGCAAGCCCTTTGTGCGCTACTGGATGCACAACGGCTATATCAATATCGATAATCAAAAGATGTCCAAAAGCCTGGGCAACTTTTTTACCGTGCGGGATATCGGCAAGGAGTTCGACCTGGAGGCCCTGCGCATGTTCATGCTCAGCGCCCATTACCGCAGCCCCATTAACTTCAGCCGCGAGCTGATCGAGCAGGCCAAGACCGCGCTGGAGCGGCTGTATAACGCCAAGCGCAATTTAGAATATCTTTTGGGGCATGCTAAGGATGAGGCGGCCGAAAAAGACGAGGCATTTATCAAGGGCCTGGATGGCTGGCGGGATAAATTCTGCGCGGCTATGGATGACGACCTGAATACCGCGGACGCGCTGGGCGTATTGTTTGAGGCCGTGCGCGAGATTAACAGCGTTTGCGATGCGGACAGCGGCAAAGCGGCGGTACAGGCGGCGCTGGCGTTGCTGAATGAACTGAGCGGCGTGCTGGGCCTGCTCTATAAGGAAACGCAGGTGGAGGACCCGGAGATTTTGGCCCTGGTCGAGCAGCGCACCCAGGCCCGTAAGGATAAAAACTGGGCGGAGAGCGACCGGATACGGGATCTGCTCAAGGAAAAGGGCATCGTGGTGGAGGATACGCCGCAGGGGGCCAAGATCCACCGCGTGTAAAACGGCAGCCGCTCTAAACAGCCTTAGCGGTAAGGCGGAAAGAGGGGATGGTATGCAGCACATCCAAAAGTTTACCATTGAGGGGTTCCGCGCGCTGCGCGGGGTGGCGTTTAACGGCTGTGAAACGCTGAACCTGCTGATGGGCGCGAACAATTCGGGTAAAACGTCGGTCCTGGAGGCGCTTTCGCTGCTGGGCAAGCTGCGCGGGGCCAGACGCACCCGGAGCGAGCGGCCCTTTCAGGGGCCGGTGAGTGCAGCCGCGCCACGGGTCGAGATATCTGCCCTGGTTGAAGGGGCGCAGGTAGACCTGGCCATCGAAAATATCGCCCTGGGCGGAGCGGCCCGCATTCAGCTCAGCGTGGACGGGCGGCGTATGCAGGTCGAACGCTTAGAGCAGCTCTACCGCCAGCACCCTTTGGATATGCCGGTAAGCTATATTTCCCCCGCCGTCCATTATGGATGGGAGAACGAGCGGATCCCCATGTTTAAAGAGGCTTGGCAGGCGGATATTCTGGAACTGCTGCAGGATTTTGATGCGCATATCCACTCGGTTTATCTGGAGGAGGCGGGCGTCACCTTTGCGCGCAGCGCGCAGATCGGCGATGCGCCACTGGCCACCGTGGGGGATGGGCTGCGCAAGGCGTTTGCCATCGGCTGCGCGTTGCTCAGCGTACCGGGCGGGCTGCTGCTCATCGATGAGATCGAGGCGGCCATCCACCCCAACGCCCTGCCGGTTTTTTGCGAGTGGCTCTATAAAATGTGCCGCAAACACCGGGTGCAGGCCTTTGTGACGACGCATAGCCTGGACGCCATCGATGCGGTGGTGGACGCCGTGGGCGAGGAGGGCGAAGGCCTGGCGGGCTACCGGCTGGAGGCGGAGGAGTACACCCGGGTACGCCGCTTTTCCGGACGCAGGCTGTATGAAATGCGCGCGCTCCAAGGCCTGGATATGAGGTGAGAGATGCGGTACGTATATTTTGCAGTTGAGGGTGCGCACGATGCGGCCGCTATTGGTAAGATTCTGCGGCTGGAGGGCTTTTGGCACCACCGGCGCGCCAAGGAATTGCCGCCGGCCTTTCGCTCGATGATTCCCACCCGCTTCCCTTTCTGGGGGGACGATCTGGAGGCTGACGCGCCCATCCCTTACTTTTATACCCGGGGCGAACTGGGGGTGGCCGTGCGCATGGCTGGCGGCATCGGGCGGATATGCCAGACCATAGACGATGACTTTTACGCTATGCAGCAGCGCTATGTGCGCCAGTACCGCGGTATCGGCGTGGTGATCGACGCCGACGAGATGACGGCCCAGGAGGCACGGGAACATTTCTATCGCCGCTTAGGCTATGCTGACGCCCGCAAACAGGAGCGCGAGGGCGAAGGTTTATGTTTTTCCCGCCGCTTATTTGACGAGGGAAAAGAAAAGGTGCTGGATGTTTCGATGCGGGGCGGCGTTTACGTGCTGCCGGACGATGCGCAGTCTGGAACCCTGGAGGATTTGCTGATTTCCGGGGGCAATATCGCCTTTCCCGAGATCGTCGGCGCGGCAAGGGACTATATGGATAAGGTGGGCAAGCGCCTGGGCTCTCAGCCACCCAGCCATTTGAACAAGGCTTTGGTGGGCTGCGTTGGCAACGTCTTTAACCCTGGCAAGGCCAACCAGATTTCGATCTACCGGGACGGGTGGATCAGCCCGCAAACGCGGGAGGGCAGCCCGGCGGTGGATGGATTTTACCGCTTTATTACGGAATTTTTGGAGCGGGCACAGTGAATGGAAACCAAAGAAAACGGGGGTCATGTAGATGGATAAGGAAGTTGTATTGCAAAAGATCAGAGACGTGGGCCTGGTGGCCGTGGTGCGGGCGGAAAATGCCGATAGCGCGCGCAGGATCGCCGAGGCCTGTCTGGAGGGCGGCGTAGCGGCGCTGGAAATCACCTTTACGGTGCCCGGTGCAAAAGAGGTGATCGCCGATCTGGCCCGGACCTATCAAAAGGGAGAGATCATTTTGGGCGCGGGTACGGTAATGGACCCGGAAACGGCGCGCATCTCCATCCTGGAGGGGGTGCAGTACGTGGTCAGCCCCTATTTGAACTTAGATACGGTGCGCCTTTGCAACCGCTACCGCATCCCCTGCATGCCGGGCTGCATGTCGGTCAAAGAGGTGGTGGAGGCCATGGAAGCCGGGGCGGATATCATCAAGATCTTCCCGGGCGAGCTGTTCGGCCCCAAGATCATCAAAGCGATCTCCGGCCCGGTTCCTCAGGCGCGCATGATGCCCACCGGCGGGGTGACGGCGGATAACGTGGCGGAGTGGATCCGCGCCGGGGCGGTAGCCGTGGGCGCGGGCAGCTCGTTGACCGGCGGCGCAAAAACGGGGGATTATGGCGAGATCACCCGCGTTGCCCGTACGTTTATTCAAAACATCCAAGCGGCGCGCGCGGCGCTGTAAAGGGCGGGCGTATATCCTTCATCTATCGTAAAAATATCTCGATGGGCCGTGGCGAATGCGCCGCGGCCTTTCTATTTTCTCCGCAGGGCGCATATCTTTAAGTATATCGAGCGGGGGGTATTCCATTGGCCGTAAATCTTTAGCGGGGCTTGTTCTATCCGGGTATATCAGGGCATACCAATGGAGTAAACCCATACAAATAACCCATATAAACGGGTTTTGGAAGGATGCTGGAGAAAATGTATCGAGAGATGGATGACAAAAAACCTATGCGCGTACGGCAGCATACGATTATGATCGACAACCGCGAGCGCGTGGTCATCACCGGTGTGCAGGATGTGGACAGCTTTAACGAGGTAGAAGTCGTACTGATGACCGATGTGGGCATCCTGAGCATATTGGGGCAAGATCTACACATCGCTAAGCTCTCCCTGGACGAGGGGCAGCTGGTGATCGAGGGGATGATCGCCGCGGCGGACTATAACGATGCCCAGCCCGCACAAAAGGGCGGCGGAGGCCTGATGTCCCGCTTCTTTAGATAAAGAGGGGTAGCGCTTATGCTGATGGCGACGGTGAACCAGGGCTACGTTTTTCTGTGCACGGTAGGTGCGGGCGTGGCGATGGGCGTATTGTACGACGGCGTGCGCATTATGCGCCGCACCCTGCACCTGGGCCGGGTTCTGACTTTTCTGCTGGATCTGGTATACTGGGCGGTGGTGCTGGCGGTGGCGCTGTTTGCGGTGCTTTACGCCAACGAGGGGGAAGTGCGCCCCTTTACCATTCTGGGGTTTGCGCTGGGCTGCGCGCTGTACCTGATCGGCTTTAGCCCCATCGTGCTGGGCATATGGCGAGGAGTCATGGCGGTGGCGCGTAAAATCGCCGGGTTTGGGCCGATCGCGGCAATCCGCAAAATTTTTTCCAAGTAAGGAAGGGTTTTCATTTGCCAGCGTCGAATACACAAGCTAACCTGTCTGTAACATAGGTTTGGTTTCCTTTTGTGCAGATATGGGGAAAGACGGCTTGGAGGAAAGACGATGGCAAAGACGAAGCGGAAGATGAGCCGTAAGCTGAAGTGGATAATCTCGTGTGCCGTAATGGTATACGTGGCGGTTATATTGATACAGCAACAGGTGCAGATGCGGGATCAGGCGGCGCAAATGGCCTCGATCCGGGATCAGATGGCCCAAGCGCAAGCGACGAACGAGCAGCTGGAACGGGATATTGCATTTGCCAAGACGGACGAGTATATCGAAAATGCGGCGCGGGATAAGCTGGGCTGGGTGCGCGAAAACGAGATCATCTTCATGGAAGATAACTAAGGCCCTAAGGGGACTTTTTTAAGACTGACGGCTTAAAGGGGGCAAATTCGGGGTTTTTATGGCAATGGAAGTAGGCGCAATTGTCGAGGGCAAGGTGGAAGGCATCACAAATTTTGGGGCCTTTGTCCGCCTGGAGTCTGGCGAAACGGGGATGGTGCACATCTCTGAAGTGGCGGACAGCTATGTAAAAGACATTAACGAGCACTTAAAGATCGGGCAGACCGTAAAGGTGCGCGTGATGAAAAACGACGCTGAAAATGGAAGGCTGAGCCTGTCCATCCGGCGCGCACAGCCTGTAAAGGCGCCGACAGCGCCACCCGTACCGGCCTGGAACAAGCCGGCCCGCCCGGCTTCAAACGCCTCGTTTGACGATTTGATGAGCCGGTTTATGAAGGATAGCGAGGAGCGCCAGCAAGATGTGCGGCGTCACTCCAATAAAAAACGCGGTTCGTCCTTTGGCCGCGGGAAATAGCAGCAACACGCATCCTCGAGATATTCGGGGATGCTTTTTTTGAAAGGGGTATCTAATGCGTAAAATAGTTGCGGTGATCGATATCGGCACCCAGACGGCGCGCCTGCTGGTCGCCAATGCCGATGAACAGAAGGTAAAGCTTGAGCCAGTGGCGCGGGACATCCGGGGCGTAAGATTAGGCGAAGGCGTGGATGCGCTGGGGCACTTGTCGCAGGCCGCCATGGCGCGGGCAGCGGATGCCGTTGCGGACTTTGCCCGCCAGGCCAGGGCTTTGGGCGCGGTAGAGATCTATGCCTTTGCGACCAGCGCAACGCGGGACGCCGCCAACCGGGACGAGCTGATAAGCCTATTACAGCAGCGGGCAGGCGTAGCGCTGGATGTACTGGACGGAGAGCAAGAGGCACAGGTAGCCTTTCGCGGCGCGGTGGGCCTGCGCCCGGGGATACAGGGCGTGATCGACATTGGCGGCGGAAGCACGGAGGTGTTGATAGGGCGTGATGGAAAGCCCTTATTTTCCCGCAGCTTGCAGATGGGCGCGGTGCGGGCGGGGGAGCGCTTTGGCTGCTTTGGCGTGCAGGCTTATGATGCTTTGCGGGCGGGCGTGGAGGAGATGTTCCGAAACCTGGCCCAGGAGATCGCCGCACTTGCGCTGCCCGCCCCCTGTTGGACGGGTGTAGCCGGCACGCTGACGACGCTGGCCATGTGGCAGCTGGGGCTTGGGCAATATCAGCCCGAAAAGGTTCAGAATTTTATGCTGACGGCCCGGGACACAGGCCGCCTGGCGGACAAGCTGTATCGGATGGACCGGGAAGCGCGGCTGGGCATCCCAGGGCTAGCGCCTTACCGCGCGGATATCATCGGGCCGGGCGCGGGCATTGCCAGTAGTCTGATGCAGGCGCTGGTGATCGGCGAGATCCGGATATCGGACAGCGATAATCTGGAAGGGTATCTTTACCAAAAGGTATTACATGCGCTTAAATAATCGTAAGGATAAATAAAAGCCCCTTCGGATTGTTCCGAAGGGGCTTTCTTATAGGGCTTATTCCACCGTTACGCTCTTGGCTAGGTTGCGGGGCTTGTCGATATCGCAGCCCTTTTCCAGCGAGATGTAATAGGCCAGCAACTGCATGGGGATGATCGCCAGCATGGGCGCTAGCATGTTGGATACCGGGGGCAGGTACCAGACGTAATCCACCTCGTTATCGATCTGATGATTGCCGTCGTTGACCAGGGCCAGCACTTTGGCGCCGCGTACCTTAACCTCGGTAATGTTGCTGAGCATCTTTTCAAACAAGGCATCCTGCGTTGCCAGGGCGACGACCAGGGTGCCCTCCTCGATCAGGGCGATGGTGCCGTGCTTCAACTCGCCCGCCGCATAGGCCTCAGAATGGACGTAGGAAATCTCCTTGAGCTTGAGCGAAGCCTCCATGGCCAGGGAATAATCTACGCCGCGCCCCAGGTAAAAGGCATGCTCGCGGTCAAAAAACTGATGGGCGAACTTTTGGACGGCGTCCTTTTGATCCAGGATCAGCTGGGCCTTCTGGGGCAGCTCCAACAGCTCGCCAAGGATGCCGCTGACCTGGGCTGCATCCATTTTGCCCCGTTTGAGGCAGAAGTCCAGCATCAACACATACAGTACCATCAGCTGGGAGATATACGCTTTGGTAGAGGCCACGGCGATCTCGGGCCCGGCCCAGGTGTAGATCACCTTATCGGCCTCGCGGGAGATGGTGCTGCCCACCACGTTGGTAATGGCCAGGACTGTAGCGCCCTTTTGCTGGGCATCCCGCAGGGCGGCAATGGTATCCGCCGTTTCGCCGGACTGACTGATGACGATAAACAGGGTGTTGGGCTGTACGATGGGATCGCGGTAGCGGTATTCCGAGCCGATATCCACATCCACGGGGATGCGCGCATATTTCTCGATCATCGCCTTGCCGATCAGTCCGGCATGGCTGGCCGTGCCGCAGGCCAGAATGGAGATATGCTCGATCTTGCGCACCTCATCCGCGCCCAGAGGCATCATATCCTCGCGCAGGCTGGGGGCCTCGCCCTCCTGATGGTTGATCAGCGGCAGCAGGGTATCCCGCAGCGCCGTGGGCTGCTCGTGGATCTCCTTGAGCATAAAATGCTCGTATCCGCCTTTTTCAGCCGTTTTGATCGTCCAATCGATATGC
Source organism: Luoshenia tenuis (assembly GCF_014384745.1). Taxonomy (NCBI): domain Bacteria; kingdom Bacillati; phylum Bacillota; class Clostridia; order Christensenellales; family Christensenellaceae; genus Luoshenia; species Luoshenia tenuis. The sequence continues at coordinate 32,673 of NZ_JACRSO010000001.1, read as the reverse complement.
ATGACCTCTTTCTCAATGGGATCCGCAAAAGCGTTGTAGAACTGGATGCCGTCCCGGCGCAGCACCGCCACGTCCAGGTCGTCCATCAGGTACACATCCCGGCTGTACTCCAAAATGGCCGGGATATCCGAGGCCATAAAGCTGCCATGATCGGTAGCGCCCACCACCAGCGGGCTATCCTTACGGGTGCAGTAAAGCGCGTCCGGCTCGTTTTTGCAAAGAATGCCCAGCGCAAAGGAGCCGCGCAGCAGCGGGAGCACCTTGTAGATGGTCTTAAGGATATCCCCTTCGTAATAATGGTTAAGCAGGTGGACGATTACTTCCGTATCGGTCTCAGAAACAAAGCGGCAGCCCTGTTCCAGCAACCACTCTTTCAACTGAAGATAGTTTTCGATAATGCCGTTATGAATGATGGCGATCTCGCCCTTCATATCGGTGTGGGGATGGGAGTTGATGTCGCTGGGCTCGCCATGCGTGGCCCAGCGGGTATGGCCGATGCCCATCGTTCCCTCGCAGGGGTGCCCCTCCAGGCGCTCACGCAGGTTTTGCAGGCGGCCCTTCGCCTTGCAGATCTCGATTTTTTCGCCGTCGTAAACGGCGATGCCGGCTGAGTCATAGCCGCGGTACTCCAAGCGCGCCAAGCCGCTGAGCAATATGGGCGTTGCGGGGCGTGAGCCGATGTATCCGACGATGCCACACATAGTAAAGCCTCCTTAAAATATCAACTAAATAGCATATAATTCATTCCATTTTTACGCGTCATTAACCTAGATTATAACAGGAATCAACATCTTTCGTAAAGGATGAGACCTTTAAATAAATTGTAAAAGCGCTAAACCAGCCGTACCGGTATATGGTTTTGCGCCAAATAAGCCTTTAACTCTGGAATGGGCAGCTCCTGAAAGTGGAAAAGAGAGGCCGCCAGGGCCGCATCCGCCATGCCGGGCTGCAGCACATCCAAAAAGTGCTCCTTGCTGCCCGCGCCGCCCGAGGCGATTACCGGCACGGAAACCAGCTGGCTGACGCGGCGGGTCACCTCCAGGTCAAACCCGGCCTTGGTACCGTCGGCATCCATGCTGGTGAGCAGTACCTCGCCCGCGCCGCGGGAAACCCCGTAGGCGATCCATTCCAGCGCGTCCCGCCCAGTGGGCTTTTTGCCGCCGTAGGCATAGACCTCCCAGCCGCTGCCGTCCTCTTTGCGCTTGACATCGACCGCCAGTACGATGCATTGCCGGCCAAAGCGCAGCGCCGCCTCCTCGATAAAATCCGGGTTGCGCAGCGCCAGCGAATTTAAAGATACCTTATCCGCCCCGCGCAGCAATATTTCCCTTATCTCGCTGATGCTGGAAATACCGCCGCCCACCGTAAAGGGGATAAAGACCTGCTCGGCCGTGCTGGCCACGATGTCCAGCATCGCCAACCGCCCCTCCGTGGAAGCGTCGATATCCAGCAGCACCAACTCGTCCGCGCCCTCCTGGTCATAGCGCTTGGCGGCCTCCACAGGGTCGCCGGCATCCCGGATGCCGACAAAGTTAACGCCCTTGACCACCCGGCCGCCCCGGATGTCCAGACAGGGGATGATCCTTTTAGCCAGCATAAACCGCGCCCTCCTCGTTTTTGGCGTTTTTCAGCTCGCCAAAGTTTTTCAGCATCTGTAAACCGACCTGCCCGCTCTTTTCGGGATGGAACTGCAGGCCGAAAAGGTTGCCCTTTTGCACGGCGCTGATAAAGGGCCCGCCATAATCGGTCGTCGCGGCAATATAGTCCGCGCCCGCCCGGTAGGGCAGGTGATAGGAGTGGACGAAGTAGACGCTATCCCCCTCCTTCAAACCCTTAAACAGGGGACAGGGGTTCAGGTGCAGGCTGTTCCAGCCCATATGGGGCACTTTAAGGCCGGGTTTTTCCTCAAATAAGGTGATCTCGCCCGGCAAAAGGCCCAGCCCCTGCCATTGGCCGTCCTCATAGCTTTTTTCAAACATCATCTGCATCCCCAGGCAGATCCCCAAAAAGGGCGTGCCGCGGTTGACCGCTTGCAGCATGGTTTCGATAAGCCCCGTATCGGTCAAGGCGCGCATGGCGTCGCGAAAGGCGCCCACGCCCGGCAGGATGATGTGGCTGGCCGCCGCAACCTCGCCGGGATCGGCGGTGCGCTTGGCCTCAAAGCCCAGGTATTGCAGCGCCTTTTCCACGCTGCGCAGGTTACCCATGCCATAATCGACGATGGCGATCATTTGTATCCCCGCTTTCTCAAGTTCAAAAGCCCATTACGGGCTAAACGGTAAAAACCTGCGGCAACGGGGCCGCAGGTTTGGGGTTTTAGTTTTTGCTCAGGTAATGGTCGATCTCCCAGGGATGGATCTGCACCCGGTAATCGTCCCACTCGGCCACCTTTGCATCCAGATAGCGGTAAAAAACGTGATGGCCCAGGCACTGGCGCAGCAGGGGGTCCTGCTTATAGGCTGCGATGGCCTCGTCCAGCCCGGCGGGCAGGTTCTCGATACCGGCGGCTTTGCGCTCATCCTCGGACATATCGTAGATATTGCTGTCCGTACTGGCGGGGGGCATCAGCTCCCGCTCGATCCCATCCAGGCCCGCGTTGATCAAAACTGCCAGGGCAAGATAGGGGTTAGCGCTGGGGTCGGGGTTTCGCACCTCCACGCGGGTGCCCGCCTTACGGGCCGAAGGGATGCGGATCAGCGGGCTGCGGTTGTGGGCAGACCAGGCGATATACACCGGCGCCTCATAGCCCGGCACCAGGCGCTTGTAGGAGTTGACCAGGGGATTGGTGATCAGCGCCGTTCCCCGCGCGTGCTCCAGCAGGCCCGCGATAAAGTGATAGGCCTCCTTGGAGAGCTGCATCGGGTCGTTCTCATCATAAAAGGCGTTTTTCCCATCTTTGGTCAGGGAAATATTGACGTGCATGCCGCTGCCCGCGATGCCGAAGATCGGCTTGGGCATAAAGGTGGCGTGCAACCCGTGGCGCATGGCCACGGATTTGACCACCAGCTTAAAGGTCATAATATCATCGGCAATGCGCAGGGCGGAGCCGTATTTAAAATCGATCTCATGCTGCCCGTGGGCCGCTTCGTGATGGGAGGCTTCGATCTCAAAGCCCAACTCTTCCAGCGCCAGGCACATATCGCACCGGGCGCTTTCGCCCAGGTCGACCGGGCCCAGGTCGAAATACCCCGCGTCATCCTGCGTCTGGACCAGGGGCTTACCATCCTTATCCGTTAAAAAGAGGAAAAACTCCAGCTCTGGCCCCACCTGGCAGGCGTAGCCCAGCTTTTCAGCCCGGGCCAGGGCGCGTTTTAGAACATTGCGCGGGTCGCCCTCAAAGGGCACCCCCTCGGTGGTATATACATCGCAGATCAGCCGGGCGACCTTAGCCCGCTCCGACTGGAGCGGCAGCACCGCAAAGGTGCTAAGATCCGGCCGCAGATACATATCGGACTCCTCAATACGCACGAACCCTTCGATGGAGGAGCCGTCAAACATGATCTGGTTGTTGAGCGCCTTTTCCAATTGCTTGGCGGGGATGGCGATATTTTTGAGCGAGCCTAAAATATCCGTGAATTGCAGACGGATAAAACCGATCTCGTTCTCCTGTACCAGTTTTAGCAGCTTTTCCTTGTCAAATGTAGGCATGGATGGCCTCCCTCGTGATAAATTTAGGATAGAGCGGCGTTCTACACCGCCATATTCGCATTTTAATTCAATATATTATAAGCGAAAAATTGGGTAAAATGCAACTATTAAGCCCTGCGCCAGGCAGGGCTTTTCTTTAATTGCGCAATTCTTGCCGGGCCAGCAGGCGGCAAAGCAGCGCCTCGCCGCCGAAGCCGCCGGCCTTGGTAATGATCCGCTGCCCGTCCCAACGGCCGCCCATCACCCGGGAGAGGGGGATTTGGCTTTCAGCCTCCCCCGTCAGTTCGACGCCGGAAGCGCCGGCCTCCAGCGCGGCGCGCGTGGTATCCCCGCCAAAGAGGATCAGGGTGGAGGCGCCGAAAAGGGCGGGGGCGATTAGCCGAACGGCAGTGAGGATCAGGCTGCTGCGCCGGGCGATCTCTGCCGCGGGCAGCCCTAAAGCGGTGATCTCCGTTTTGCTGGGGCCGGTAAGATCCACCGCCACATCGCCTGCCTTCAGCGCGTCTGCGGCAGCGGCGGCGAGGCGCTGGGCCTCGCACTGCGTCTGCCCTCCACTCAAAAGCGCCTCCTGGTCGGCCTGGAGCAGCTGCAGCGAACGACCCGGCGCGCGCAGCTGCGCCTGGGAGAGCGCGGAAGGGCTGGCCGACAGGATGGCGATATGTCCGTTACCACCCCGGTAGGCGCCGCAGGGGGTAGGGGGATTTTGTGGTTGTACGCACTGGGCCATCAGCCCGGCGGATCCCACCGGCAGCCATCCCTTTTCAAATGCCACCTTTGCTAAGCTGGCAAGCGCCTCGTCGCTTTGCGCGTCGCCAGTGTAGACCTGTGCCTGCACATCCCCGGCGGATAGGGCGGAAACGGTGATGGGTGCGTCCTGGGTCAAGATATCGGCGACCGAACTGGTATGCAGGGTAAAGAGCGGGTCCTGCCCAAACTCGGTTTGATGAAGGGGCAAGCCCTTTACCAGCAAGCGCCCATTTTCTACCGTGCGGCCTTGAGCAGGCAGCGCGGGGCACAGCAGCGCGCCGGGGTAAGCTGCCGCCTCTATTGCGGCGAGCAGCTCGCTGCCCACGTGGCCGCGCAGGGTCGAATCCACCTTTTTATAGCCAAGGGGAAAACCGGCAGCCTTCAGCGCCGCAACGGCTGTGCGTACACGCTGGGCAGCCCGCGCTTTTTCAATGTTCCGGCTCTCGGTATCAAAGACCAGGGCCGCATCCCGCGGGGCGGCGGAGAGTCCCTGTTCATCCCAGAAGACCAGGGTGCGCACGCCGCTTTTGCGCAGCGCCGCCCCCGCGTCCAGCGCGCCGGAAAGATCGTCGGCCAGGATGCCGCAGCCCGGGCCGATCATGCCCGCCCTCCGGCAAAGCGTGCGGCCAGATAGAGGGCCTCGCGCAGGCTTTCGTCGCTGGCGGTGCCCTTGCCGGCCTGGTCAAAGGCCGTGCCGTGATCGACTGAAACGCGGATGATAGGCAGCCCCAGCGTCATATTGATCCCGCGCACGCTGGTAAAAGCGCCGGTCTTTTTATCCATTTGAAAGCCTTTGACCTTAACGGGGATATGCCCCTGATCGTGGTACATGGCCACGACCATATCATAAGCCCCGCCAATGGCCTTGGCAAAGACCGTATCCGGCGGCACGGGCCCGACCGCATGGATGCCCAGGGCATTGGCATCCTGGATGGCGGGGATGATCTCGTCCAGCTCCTCGCGGCCGAAAAGCCCGTTTTCCCCGGCGTGGGGGTTCAATCCCGCGACGCCGATCACCGGGTCTTCGATGCCCATCTGCTTTAGCGCTTCATAGGCCAGTTGGATGGTGCGCAGCACCCGTGCACGGGTCGCCCGGTCGCAGGCTTCGCGCAGGGAAACGTGGGTGGATACGTGGATCACCCGCAGGTCCCCATCGGCCAGCATCATGGCAAAGTCGCGCGTACCGGTCAAATGCGCGTAGATTTCGGTATGGCCGGGGAAGGGGATGCCCGCCAGGTGCAGCGCCTCCTTATTCAGCGGGGCAGTGACCGTAGCCTGTACCTGGCCGCTTTGCGCCAGGCGTACGGCCTTTTCCACGGCCGTGTAGGCTGCCAATCCGGCTTTTTTCTGCACCTGCCCCCAGGCGATATCCCCGCAGTTAATACCGATATCGTAAACGGCGATCTGCCGCGGGTTGTCGGTCATCTCTTCCGGTCGGGCCACCTGCAGGATCGGCACATCCAGCCCCAGCACCTCAGCCGCCTGCGCCAGGCGCGCGGGGCAGCCGATTACAAGCGGGCGACATACCGCCTGGACGCTGGCATCCAGACAGGCCTTGATGCAGATCTCCGGGCCGATACCAGCAGGATCTCCCATGGTAATGGCGATGATCGGTCTATCCATCCTTATTTCCTCCCCTTAGCCGCGGTAGCGGCCGGTCGCCTCGTCCAGCAGGGGCTGGGCGGGGCCGGTCTGTTCAAGGTTACCGCCCGCCAGCGCGTGCCACAGCGCCTCGCTCACCCAAAACTCACTTAGATGCAGCGTATCCCGGATGCGGATGATCCGCGCGTCGTGGGCCTGCGTGGTGCCAATGGTGCGCAGCGCCCAGGCAAAGGCCTGCGCCTCGTCCTTGGCCACCAGGGGCAGGTTGCCGCGGGAGAGGAAGGTGCTGGTCACCGTATTTTCATAGGTGGCCGCCCAGTCGATGCCGTCCATCAGCTCCTGCGTACAGAAATCCGCCAGGCCCATGCCGATGGCGTTGCCGTGGGCGCCGGGCGTCAGGCGGGAAACGGTGATGCGCTTGATGCGGGGGGCGGCGGGCTCCGGCTGGCCGGGAATGCCCATGCGGCCGATGATATTGGTATCGATCCCCACGCCCGAGATATCCTTGCCCATTTGGTCGATCAGCAAAATATCCAGCGCGTCCACCGGCAGGCGGGGCATGTTGGCCTTGGCGATCTCCAAAAGTTCCGGTTCTCGTGTGGGGATCTCCTCGGGGGTCAGCGCTTCAAGCAGCATAGTCTGGTCATAAGCGTTTTCCACCAGACCGATGCCGAGGCGCACATTGGCCTTTTTCAGGACCTCCCGGGCGATCTGGGGGATATAGTCCCGCAGGCCGTCTGCCCCATAGCGGTGCACGGCCAGCGCCTGGGCGTGCTTCCCGGTACCGATCACGCACATCTTCATCAATCCACTTTCATAATCGCCGTGAAAATCCGTATGGGGCTTGATACGGTTGATGACGACCGTGCCATCCGCCGCCAAAGCATGGGCGTCCATGTAAACCGGCATGGGCAGCTCGGAGGGGATGCGCTCGACCTTCAGGCTGGAAACGATGGGCGCGCCCATGGCTTCCTCCGTTACGCCATAGCCGGCCAGTACCTCGCGCTGCCCCTCCGAGGTGGCGTTGCCATGGCTGCCCATCGCCGGGAAGATAAAGGGCTGGGCGCCCTTGGCGCGCACGAAATCGCAGACCGCGCGGGTTACTTTGGCGATATTGGCCACCCCGCGGCTGCCCACGGCGATGGCGATCTTCTCGCCGGGATGAACCCAATCTCCTTTGGCGGACAGGGCCTTTGCGGCGGCTTCGGAGATGTTATCGATATGCTGGGCGTTGAACTGCTGGCGTACCGGCACCATATTGGGGTTGAACATGTGCATAAGCCTCCTTATACGGTATTGATTTTATCTGAGCCAATATAGACGCGCGTAGAAACGAAAGGACGTTTTTAAATAGCCACAAGCTCATTCTAGCGCAGGCCCTGCGGGAATTCAATAAAGAAAACGCCCGGAGGCCTTAGGCCCGGGCGTTTGGCTATTGGGTCAGGTGAGCATCGCGGCCAGGCTGCCCAGCAGCGTGGGCATAAGGGTAAAGACCATGACCACGCGGATGGTGTGCAGCATGGCCACCCGCGGCAGGTCGCATTCCAGGTCCTCGGCAAAGACGATCATCTCCGTCAACCCGCCCGGCGCGCAGGACATGATGGAGGAGATAAAGTTCATCCCGCAAAAGCGATACATGATCAGCCCGATGGCCAGCGAACAGAGGATCATCCCGACCACCATCACAAGCGTGGGGAGCAGGAGCTGCCCCAGCGTTGCCACCATATCCGGCCCCATGCGGGCCCCGACAAAGGCGCCGGCGCAGATCTGTACGATCACCCGGGCGGGGTTTGGGAAGCGCAGCCGCCCGGTAAAGGTGTTGAAAGCCGCCGTGGCGAACATCGCGCCGATCAGCGCACCGGCCGAGATCCCGCTCCACAGCCCCAGCAGCGCGCCGGCGATCGCGATGGAAAAGGTCAGGATATAGCCGGCGTACCGCGTTTTAGCGGGTTCCTCCGGCGCGGGGGCGGCAGGTTCTTCCTCCTTAAATACCTCCTGCTCCTGCTGCGCGGCCTTACCGGCCTTTTTAGCCTTGAGCTGACGGTAGGGGAGGTTTAGCCCCTTTTTGCCGATGATGCTAAAGAGCACCGGGTATACCGCCAGCAGCGAAAGTAGCCGCACCGCCTGCATAAAGCCGACCTTGGCCGTATCGGCCCCCAGTTCGTCAGCGATCAGGGCAATGTCCGTAACGCCGCCCGGGCAGCTGGCAAAAAGCGCTGTCGCAAAATCGATACCGCCGATATAGTGAACGATGATGCCGATGACGATGTTAAGCGCGATCATCCCAGCCACCAGGATCAGCGCAGGCAACAGCAGCGTCTTCATCCCGATCACATCGCTTTTGGTGATGCGGTACCCTACCAGCGCGCCGGACAGGGTCTGCAAAACCGGGCGGAACTCGGTGGGGACCACGCCGTACCCTGTCGTCAGGTTAAAGATGATGACCGCGACCATAGAGCCCAATATGGCGCCCGCCGGCAATTTGAATTTGCGGGCCAGCAGCCCGCCCACCGTGGCTACGGCCAGCGTACAGATAAAAGATAGTGTTGGGGACATGGATCATGCGCCTCGCTTTTAATGAACATCTGGATGCAAAAACAAAAATGTGAACAATTGGTAGAGTAACATGCTTTCGCCCTGGATGCAACCTTACAAAAGCCTAAATGGGGTGAAGAATGAATTTGTGCTGCTCACTACTTGCAGAATTGGCAAAAACGTTATAATATAAATAGCGGATAGCCTTTATAAACATCATTTTAAAAGGCTGTTCAGGGGAAAGCTCAAGCGTTTGTAGGACAGTAGGAAAATTTGAGGAGGATATCATGCGTTACAAAAAGATCCCGAATACTGACATGAACATTTCGTCGATTACGGTGGGCACCTGGGCCATCGGCGCCGATGGCTGGGGCGACGTGAATACCAAGGATTCCATCGAAGCCATCCACGCCATGGTGGATAACGGCGTTAACTTTATCGATACTGCCCCGATCTATGGCTTTGGCCACTCTGAAGAGGTGGTCGGTCAGGCGATCAAGGGCCTGCGCGACAAGGTGATGATCGCGACGAAGTTTGGCTCTACCTGGCCCAACGGCGTGAATGCCCCTTCCGTGCGCAACAACGGCCGTGAGAGCATTATGAAAGAGGTGGACGATTCCCTGCGCCGCTTGGGGATCGACTGCATCGATCTGTATATCGCCCACTGGCCGGATTTTGAGCACTCCATCGAGGAGATGATGGGCGCGTTGACCGATCTGCAAAAAGCCGGCAAGATCCGCTACATCGGCCTTTCCAACCATGACGAGGCCATGATGGAAGAAGCCAACAAGTATGGCCAGGTGGCCATGGCGCAGCTGCCCTATTCCATGGTCAACCGCACGGCGGAAGAGACCATGCAGTGGGTGGTGGACCATGGCATGGCGACCATGACCTATGGGTCTCTTGGCGCTGGCATCCTGACCGGTACCATCCGTGAGATCCCCAAGTTTGACGAGAAGGACCGCCGCGCGACCTTCTATCACGATTACTTCTCCGAGCCCATGTTCTCCAGGACCATGAAGCTGCTGGAGACGCTGGATGATATCGCCGCGGCCCACGGCAACGTGCCGGTAGCGCAGGTGGCGGTCAACTGGTCTACCCAGCATCCGCTGGTATCTACCGCGATCATGGGCGTGCGCAACGTGGCCGAGGCCAACGAGAACTGTGCGGCCATGAGCTGGTCGCTCAGTGACGAGGAGTTTGCGCGCATCAATAAGGCCATCGAGGAGACGGTGGGCCAGGGGGCGCACGTCAAGCGTCAGTCTAAAAAATAAGATCGATTGGTAAGGATGAGAGCGCCGGATGACCGGCGCTCTTTTCTTTACCTTTTAAAGATTCATCCTAAATCCCCGCTTCGCTGTTTTCATATTCCCTCCCGGCCCTGCATAACCCTGAATCAGGGCATTATGTATGGAGAGGGGACGGATTTGAGTATGAAAGATTACATAGAGGAAAGGGTCATCAAAACTGCGGAGTATATCGTGGAGAACGGCGCTACCGTGCGCGCGGCTGCTAAAGTGTTTGGTACCAGCAAGAGCACCACGCATAAAGACCTGATCGAACGGCTGCCCCACATCAACCGGGAACTCTCTGCGCAGGTCAACCATATCCTGGCCGTGAACAAGGCCGAGCGGCATATCCGCGGCGGGCAGGCTACCTGCCTTAAATACCAGCAGCAGAGATTGTTACATAAAGTTTAAAACCCCTCTCTTGCATTGTAGGGGTGAAGTTGGTAAAATGATAAAGAAATTGAGAAACAGGAGCTTTTTCCTGTTTCTTTATTTGAGATTTATGGGACAGGCCCCCGTGAAGGCAGGCGGGCCGGTTTTGTAATGTGTAAGATATTTGAAATGTGCGCATGATAAAAGGGCCCGGCGCGGCCGGGCGTGCAGAATTTGTCGATGGAATAAAGGGTTGAGGTGCTTTATGGCGAAAAAAGTAATCAAGTCCAAGCGGCGAAAATGGATCCGTGCGCTTTGGACCGTGGTGTGCGTTGAACTGATAGCGGTCGTCTGCCTGGGCGTTTATGGTTTTGATACCTTCGCCAAGGCGTGGAAGGATCCCAGCAGCCAGTTCCAGGCCAATGCGGATGCAACGCCGCCGCCGCTGGTAGTAACGGATGATGCGGGCGAAGTGACTAACGAGTATAAATATGATGAAGACGTGGTCGGCATCGTGCTGATCGGCGTAGATATCATAGAGGGTCGCTCCATTAACGAGGTCGGCTATAATACCGATACGATGATGGTTGCGGCGATCAATACAAAGACGAATGAGGTGACGCTGATCTCGCTGCCGCGCGATACGAAGGCCACCTTCCCGGTACTTAACAAGAGCGGGGAGCAGACCCGCACCAAGACCGGCAAGCTCAATGCGGCCTTTGCCTATGGCGGCGGGCCGGATGGACACGGATATGAAAATACCGTTTCGGCCGTCAATAATTTGCTGGGGACCAGCCTGACGTATTATATGGCGATTGATATGAACGGCGTACCGCCCATCGTCAATGCCGTGGGCGGCGTGCCGATCACCCTGGATGCGGATTTCAGTGCGATCGATCCGACGATGACCAAGGGCAAGACCATGACCTTAAACGGCGACCAGGCGTTGACCTACTGCCGCGAGCGCAAGCTCAAAGGCATGGACGGCAGCGATATCTCCCGTACGGGCCGGCAGCGCAATTTCGTAAAGGCCTTTGCCGAGGTGTTGATGACCAAGAACCCGGTCAGCTACATCCCCCAGCTTTACGGCGAGGTACAAAAATATACCCATACAAATCTGACGTTGCCCCAGATCACCGCGCTGGCGAAGATCTTCAGCAACTTGGATGTTGACAACATGCGCCTGGAGATCGCCGAAGGCAGCACGTCCAACGGATACTGGGTCGTAGATAAGAACAAGATGCACGATTTGGTGGCGGAAGTCTTCTATGTAGAATAAAGCAAAAAGCATAAATAAATCCCTCTGCCTTTCGCGACAGAGGGATTTTGCAATATAAGCTAACTTTGGTTAGGCTTCGTCCATGCCGGGGATGCGCCCTTCGCGGATCCCATCCCACAGGTTATACTGCGGGGTATTGGCAATGGCTCCGGCTACGAATTTGCGCGCGTCAGGAAAAGTACCTTCGAGGTTTAGCAGATAATCCTTTACCGTCTGGCGCTGGGTATTGCCGTTGGCCGGGCAGGGGTTGTGGATCACCGGCAGGTCCAGCTTACGGCATACGCTTTGAATATGCCGCTCGGGCAGGTAGACCATGGGGCGGATCAGCGTAAGCCCTGAGCGGGAAAGATAGGTCACGGGCGTAAAGGTGTTCAGGCGCCCTTCGTGAAATAGGCTGAGAAAAAAGGTCTCGATCACGTCGTCCTGATGGTGCCCCAGGGCGACCTTGTTGCAGCCCAGTGCAACCGCCTTTTCGTATAAAATGCCCCGGCGCATGGTTGCGCACAGCGAACAGGGGTTTTTCTCCTGCCGCTCTTCAAAAATAATGGGGCCGATGCGCGTGGGGATGACGGTATAGGGGATGGATAACGCGGCGCAAAGCGCAGCCACACCGGCGGTGTCAAAGGGCTCAAGCCCCATGGTCAGGGTGATGGCGTGCAGCTCATAGGGCGTTTTTGAAAAGCGCTTATACAGCGAGAGCGCCTGCAATAGCAGCAGCGAATCTTTACCGCCGGATACGCCTACGGCGATTTTATCGCCGGGGGCGATGAGGTGGAAATCCTGATCTGCACGGCGTATGCAGCCTAAAACTTTTTTCATACGGGCCTCCTTGGTGCAAAATACGCTTGCAACAGTATAGCGCATGCGCCAAAGCGTGGCAAGCACGGCCCGAATAAATTCTATAGGAGATCGCTATGACTGAAGCCATTACACTCTGGTTTGAAAATTTATTTGTAGGCTTTCCACCCTGGATCGCGGTATTTGTGCTGAGTATGGTACCGGTCATCGAGCTTAAAGGCGCGATCCCCATCGGCGTAGCTGCGGGCATGCCCTTATGGGAGGCATTTTCATTTGCGGTGATCGGCTCTACGCTGCCAGCGTTTCTGATCATTCTTCTGATCCGCCCGGTGCTCAAATGGATGAAGACGACGAAATATTTCCGCAAATTTGCCCACTGGCTGGAGCGTCGCTCGCAAAAAAAGAGCAAGAACATCCAAAAGTATAAGCTCTGGGGACTATTTCTGTTTGTTGCTATACCGCTGCCCACCACTGGGGTGTGGATGGGCTCGCTGATCGCCGCATTGATGGATATCCGCCTGCGCAGCGCCGTGCCCATCATCTTTTTGGGCAATTTGGTAGCCGGTGGGCTGATCCTGCTGCTCAGCCACGGCATCTTTGGATGAGCGGCGCAAACGTTGACGGATGATGTTATATATGGTAGAATACATACGAAAAATTAATATTCGTCCTTATCCAGAGCGGTGGAGGGAATGGGCCCGATGAAACCCGGCAACCGGTTTATAACAAACAAGGTGCTAAATCCCACAGCATGGCGATGCTGAAAGATGAGGATGTCGTTCATAAACAAACGGCCTCCCCAAAGCGGGAGGTTTTTTGATGGAATGGACTCCATAAGGGCGAATGCTTTTAAGAAGGAGTGGCGAATATGGCAAAACGTTTTTTTACCAGTGAATCTGTAACGGAGGGGCATCCCGATAAGCTGTGCGACCAGGTATCCGATGCGATTTTGGACGCGATATTGGAGCAGGACCCCGTCGCACGGGTCGCCTGTGAAACGGCGGCGACCACGGGCATGGTGCTGGTGATGGGCGAGATTACGACTAGCGCCCAGGTCAATATTCCGGACATCGTGCGCCAGGTGGTGTGCGATATCGGCTATGACCGGGCCAAGTACGGCTTTGACGGCAATACCTGCTCGGTAATGGTCGCGCTGGACCGCCAGAGCGGCGATATCGCCATGGGCGTAAACAACGCGCTGGAGACCCGGGAGGGCGATGGTTGCGATATCGGCGCGGGGGACCAGGGGATGATGTTCGGCTATGCCTGTGACGAAACGCCGGAGCTGATGCCGCTGCCTATCGCTTTGGCCCATAGGCTCAGCCGGCGGTTGACCCAGGTGCGCCGGGAGGACATCGTGCCACACCTGCGGCCGGATGGCAAAAGCCAGGTAACAGTGGAGTACGAAGGGGACAAGCCCGTGCGGGTAGATACGGTTGTGGTTTCCACCCAGCATGGCGAACAGATCACCCAGGCCGAACTGCGGGAGATGATCATCGAGCGGGTGATCAAGCCCGTCATCCCGGCGGATATGCTGGATGAGAATACCAAGTTCCTGGTCAACCCCACGGGGCAGTTCATCATCGGCGGACCGCAGGGAGATTCGGGACTGACGGGGAGAAAGATCATCGTGGATACCTACGGCGGTTACGCCCCTCATGGCGGCGGCGCCTTTTCGGGCAAGGACCCCACCAAGGTGGATCGCTCTGCAGCTTACGCGGCCCGCTATGTGGCCAAAAACGTGGTGGCGGCGGGGCTTGCCAGGCGCTGCGAACTGGAGCTGGCCTACGCCATCGGCGTGGCCCGGCCGGTATCGGTCATGGTGGATACGGATGGCACCGGCGCTTTGCCGGATGAACTGCTGGCCAAGATCATCGGCGAGGTGTTTGATTTAAGGCCGGCTGCGATCATCGAAAAGCTGGATCTCCGCAAGCCTATCTACCGCCAGGTTGCGGCCTACGGCCATATGGGCAGGACGGACCTGGATCTGAGCTGGGAGCGGACGGACCGGGTGGAAGCCCTTAAGGCCGCCGCGCAGAAGTATCTGGATTAAACGAAATAGGGCGATAGCCCGCCGCCGCTTTGCGCAGTTGCGCAAAAACGGGGCGGGCTATTATAATATGAGCATGGAAGTTAAAGAGATAAGGTGGCGCGTGCATGGCTGAACTTGAGGGCATGGTAGCGGAGATCGTCTACCGGAATGAAGATAACGGCTTTACCGTAATGGAGGTGGCCTGCGGGCAGGAGTCCGTCACGGCGGTGGGAAGCATCGCCTTTCTCCAGCAGGGGGAGCAGGTGCACCTCTGGGGCGACTGGGTGGAGCACCCGGAGTATGGCCGACAGATGAAGGTGACGCGCTATGAGGCGGTGCTGCCCAGCACGGAGGAGGGCATCAAGCGCTATCTGGCCTCGGGACAGATCGATGGGATCGGCCCGGCAACGGCGGAGGCCATCGTACAAAAGTTCGGGATGGATACCCTGCAGATCATGCAATTTGCCCCCCAGCGGCTGATGGAAGTCAGCGGTATCGGCAAGGTCAAGTGCGCGCAGATCGCCGAGAGTTTTGCCCAAAGCCAGGAGGCCAGGGGCGTTTTGGTGTTTTTGCAGAGCTATGGCGTCAGCGCGCTGTTTGCCCAGCGGATCTATAAGACCTATGGCGTGGGCGCGGTGGAGATGATCCGCCAGAACCCTTACCGGCTGGTACAGGATATCGAGGGCATTGGCTTTAAGTCGGCCGATCGCATCGCCCTGTCGATGGGGATCGAGGCGGACAATCCTTTCCGCCTGCAGGCGGGTATAACCTATATCCTAAGCGCGGAAGCGGGGGAGAATGGGCATGTGTACCTGCCCGCGGAGTGGGCGCAGCAGCGCGCCGCGGCGCTGCTGCAGGTGGACTTGGCGCTGGTGGAGAACGCCTTTATGCAGCTGGTCATCTCCGGCAGCATCATCTTGGAAGATGTCGCGGGTGAGCAGGCCGCCTACCTGCCGGCGCTCTACACCGCGGAGAGTGAAACGGCACAGCGCCTCTGGGATTTGGCGCAGGGGGATGGACAGGCGCCCTTGATGGAGATGGACAGACTGGAGGAGGAATTGCAGCGTCTGGAGCGCGAGCAGGGCTTTGCCTTTGCTCCGGCGCAAAAAGAGGCGGTAGCCCTGTGCCTGCGGCATCGGGTAGCGGTGATCACCGGTGGCCCGGGCACGGGCAAGACGACGATCATCCGCAGCATCGTGACCCTGTTGGAAGGGCTGTCCTTCGAAGTGGCGCTGGCGGCGCCTACGGGCCGGGCGGCCAAACGGATGAGCGAGGCCACCGGGCACGACGCCAGTACCCTGCACCGGCTGCTGGAGTATGGCCAGGGCGGCGGGGAGGAAGGGTTCCAGCGCAACGAGGAAATGCCGCTGGAGCAGGATGTGCTGATCGTAGACGAGGTATCCATGATGGATATCTCCCTGGCGTACCGGCTGATGCGGGCTCTGCCCCAGGGCAGCCGCCTGATCCTGGTGGGAGATGTCGACCAGCTGCCTTCCGTTGGCCCGGGCAATTTTCTGCGGGATGTGCTGCAGTGCGGCAGAATTCCCAGCATCCGGCTGCACGATATCTACCGCCAGAACGACAGCAGCATGATCGTTATCAATGCCCACCGCATCAATGAGGGCGAGATGCCCCAGTTTAATGCGCCGGAGGGCGGGTTTTTTATCGAGCGGCGCGGCGATATGGCCGAGGCTGTGGCCTCGGTGGTGGCGCTGAATACCACGCGCATCCCCAAACACTTTGGCTTTGACCCGCTGCGCCAGGTGCAGGTGCTCACGCCCATGCGCAAAGGCGTGGCGGGTACGATCAACCTAAACGCCCGCCTGCAGGAGGCGCTCAATCCCCCCGCCCCCGGCAAGGCCGAGCGCAGGGCTGGCGGGCAGATCTTGCGCGTGGGGGATAAGATCATGCAGATCAAAAACAATTATCAGCTCGAATGGGTGCGCGCAGGCGCAGGCGGCCAGGGCATTGAGCATGGCGAGGGCGTGTTCAACGGCGACATGGGGGAGCTGGTGGCGCTGGACGACGATGAACTGCTGGCCACTGTCCGCTTTGACGACGAGCGCGTGGCGCTTTACGAATATAACCAGCTGGACGAGCTGGAACTGGCCTATGCCATCTCCGTGCATAAATCCCAGGGCAGCGAGTTTCCCGCGGTGATACTGCCCCTGGTGGCCACGACCCCGCTGCTGATGACCCGCAACCTACTTTATACCGCGGTGACCCGCGCGCGGGAGTTGGTGGTGATCGTCGGCCGGGAATGGGTGGTGGGCAATATGATCGGGAACAACCGCATTGTACAGCGCTACTCCGGCCTGCTGCCCCGGTTGAACCGGCT
The DNA here is from genome assembly GCF_014384745.1 of Luoshenia tenuis. Classification (NCBI taxonomy): domain Bacteria; kingdom Bacillati; phylum Bacillota; class Clostridia; order Christensenellales; family Christensenellaceae; genus Luoshenia; species Luoshenia tenuis. Next base: position 16,033 of record NZ_JACRSO010000001.1, on the reverse strand, counting down.
GTATGAGGAACTGCCATGAGCATGAACGATATACGCATGGCTCTGCGCCAGGGCGGAGAGGCATTTTTGGACCTGCTCTTTCCTGAGGATGGGCTGTGCGTGCACTGCCATGGAGAAAGCGCCACGGAGCAGGGATTATGCCCGGCGTGCGCGCAACATCTTTTTCCTTCCGCGCCGCCGAAGTGTGAGAGGTGCGGCAGGCCTTTGAAAAATGAGGGACCCCTATGCGGCGCCTGCCAAAAGAGCTTACCGCCCTTTGCGGGCGCAGCAGCTCCCTTTTTATATCGGGGGCTGGCGGGCGAGATGGTGCGGGAGATGAAGTATCACGAGAAAAAGCGTTACGCCAATTTTTTGGGCGATGCCATGGCCCGTTGCCTGCAGGCGTTGGAGGGACCCAGGCCGGATGTGCTGGTTCCGGTACCGCTGCACCGCAGCCGCATGCGGGAGCGGGGGTATAATCAAGCCCAATGGCTGGCGGCCAGGGTAAGCTTGCACTGCGGCGCGCCGGTGCTGCCCAATGCGCTGACCCGCGTGCGAGAGACCGATAAGCAGACCCGTCTGGAAACCCGGGCAAGGGAGAAAAACGTACACGATGCTTTTGCCGTGCGCAAGTCCCGCGCTGTTCGGGGGAAATGCGTGTGGCTGATCGACGATGTGCTGACCACGGGAGCGACGGCGCGCAACTGCGCCAGGGCTTTGCTGGCGGGCGGGGCTGCACAGGTTTGGGTTTTGACGGCCACTACGGTGGCCTGGCGCCCGGAAACGGGCAGGCTGGAGGACTGGGAGGAAGCCTAAAAAAGATTTTTATTGCTTTTTGCAAACTTTGAGTGTATACTAAGTCCAATGGTTACAATTTAACGTGTCTGTGGTTGAAAGTCGATGCCAGTCGCAGGCGAAACGATCCACGTAAGTCGGGCAAAGTCCCGGTGAGCATGGTGCGGCTTAGAAGTAAGTCCGTCCAGAAGTCATTCTGAGAAAAGTAGTAGTGGGGGGGCCGATGCCCTAGTAGCGAACCTTTCAGGCGGCGAGTGTGGGGTCAAAGACCAGGTCAGGCGAAGAATTGTACCTAAATTATTTTCATTTTGCGGGGGGATTACTTCCATGTTTCAGGACAAAACGTTAATTTGCAAGGACTGTGGCGCTGAATTTGTTTTCACCGCCGGTGAACAAGAGTTCTACGCGGAGAAGGGTTTCCAGAATGAGCCCGTTCGTTGCAAGAGCTGCCGTGATGCTCGCAAGAATGCGCGCAACTCCCGGCCGCGGGAAATGTACGAGACCGTGTGTGCCGCCTGTGGCGCGCCCACCCAGGTTCCCTTCATTCCCAAGAATGACAAGCCGATCTATTGTGACGCCTGCTTCCAGGCTCGCCGCTAATCCCCAACGCAAAGTAAGACTTTTCGTTTCAGGATAATGTATTGGCAAATCCCCAGGGCATACGCCCTGGGGATTTTTCTATTTGTCCAGCGCCGCAGATGGAGAAAAGGGAAAGTGATGGAGGATATATCCTGCATGAAAATCCTGCAAAACGGGGATACAAAGAAAGAGTGTATTTCTTTTGCAAAACACAAAATATTTCCTTCAATTTGCATCAGCATTGCATTAATTCGCAGGCTGGATATGGAAAAATTATACACAGATAGAAAACCCTAAAATAGGATTATGCACAGATTTATCCACATTATCCACAGGGCCTGAAGGATGTTTAGGGGACCTTCTCCTGCCGAAGGAGTTGTAAAATATTTGCAAGTAAGGGGCACTATCCCTTTCATACCCTATATGTTTTAAAAGAAAGTTAACACCTTGTTCTTAAAATCAGGCAGGGTTTAGGCTAAAACAATCGAATATATTAAATAACAACGCTAAGTTCTGAGAGGAGGAACTCAAGATGCGTACAATGTTAACAGGGAAAAACATGACGGTGTCCGATGCGCTGAAAGGGCGCCTGGACAAAAAGCTCCACAAGCTTGACCGCTATTTTGATCAGGATGACGTGATCGCCCACGCGGTCATGTCGGTGGAAAAGAACCGCCACATTCTTGAGATAACCATCCCCTATGAAGGGATCGTATTGCGGGCCCAAGCCGCTAACGAGGATATGTACAGCTCCATCGATGAGGCGGCCGATAAACTGGACCGGCAGATCCGCCGTCAGCGCACCCGTATTGAAAAACGTATGCGCTCGGGCGCCTTCCGTTTCGACGCGCAGGAAGAGGCGCCGGAAGCAGCGCCGATGCTGGTTCGAACCAAGCGCTTTGCCGTCAAACCCATGGATGTGGAAGAGGCCATGATGCAGATGGATCTGCTGGGGCACGACTTTTTCGTCTTCTCCAACGCCGATTCGGGCGAGGTAAATGTGCTTTACAAACGCCGCGATGGGAACTTCGGGTTGATCGAACCGGATTATGCGGCGGATGATGAGGCGGAATAACGCGAAAAAAGGTGAATATCGTATGTTTTGGCGCCCCCGGTGATAGCCGGGGGCGCCCTTTTGGGTTGATCATGCCGCATGCTTGCAGGGCGGAGATAATAATGATAAAATAAGCCCAGGCTATTGCCATAGAAGAAAGGAATTACCAGATATGGATTGGTTTAGAAAGCTGCTGGGCGGCAGCAATGACAAAGAAATCAAAAAGCTGAACCGGATCGTAGAGCAGGTCGACGCTTTTGAGCCGCAGATAAAGGCCAAGACGGACAGCGAACTGCGGGATATGACCCGCTCTTTCAAAGCGCGCCTGGGCGCGGGAGAGGGGCTGGACGACCTGCTGCCCGAGGCCTTCGCTGTGGTTCGGGAGGCGGCCGTACGCACGGTGGGCATGCGGCATTTCGGCGTGCAGCTGATCGGCGGTATCGTATTGCATCAGGGCCGCATCGCTGAGATGCGTACCGGTGAGGGTAAGACGCTGGTGGCCACCCTGCCGGCCTATTTAAACGCTCTGGAGGGCAAAGGCGTGCATATCGTCACGGTCAACGATTACCTGGCGCGCTATCACAGCGAGTGGATGGGCAAGATCTTCCGCTTTTTGGGGATGAGCGTGGGGCTGATCACCCACGATATGGAGCCGGCCCAGCGCCAGCAGGCTTACGCGGCGGACATCACCTACGGTACCAATAATGAGTTTGGTTTTGACTACCTGCGGGATAACATGGTCATCCGCAAGGAAAACATGGTGCAGCGGGAACTGCATTTCGCCATCGTCGACGAGGTGGACTCCATCCTCATTGATGAAGCGCGCACGCCGCTGATCATCTCCGGCCAGGGAGATAAGTCTACCGAGATGTACACGCTGGTGGACCGGTTCGTGGCCCGGCTGAAAAACGAGCAGGACTATACCGTGGATGAGAAGCTGCGTACCGTCAACCTGACCGATGAGGGCGTGTCCAAAGCGGAGCAGCAATTCAATGTAGAAAACCTTTCGGATATCGCCAATACGGAGCTGAACCACCATATCAACCAGGCTTTAAAGGCCCATGCCATCATGAAGCGGGATAAGGATTATGTGGTGCAAAACGGCGAGGTCATCATCGTGGATGAGTTTACCGGCCGTTTGATGACCGGGCGGCGCTACAGCGAGGGGCTGCACCAGGCCATTGAGGCCAAGGAGCACGTAACGGTGGCGCGCGAGAGCAAGACGCTGGCCACTATCACCTTCCAGAATTACTTTAGAATGTACCAGAAACTCTCCGGTATGACGGGTACCGCCAAGACCGAGGAGGAGGAGTTCCAGGGTATTTACGGGCTGGATGTCGTGACCATTCCCACCAATAAGCCCATGATCCGCGAGGATCTGAACGACGTGATCTATACCACGAAAAAAGGCAAGTACAACGCCGTGATCGCGGCCATCCAGGAGAAGCATGCGACCGGCCAGCCGGTGCTGGTGGGTACGGTTTCGGTGGAGGTCTCCGAGCTGCTCAGCGAAATGCTTAAGCGCAAGGGCGTGCCCCATACGGTACTCAACGCCAAATACCACGCCAAAGAGGCCGAGATCGTAGCCCAGGCTGGACAGGTGGGCGCGGTGACCATCGCCACCAACATGGCCGGCCGTGGTACCGATATTCTTCTGGGCGGCAACCCGGAGTTTTTGACCCGGCAGGAAATGCGCCAGATGGAGTTGGACGATCACCTGATCGAAGAGGCCATGGGCCATAACGATACGGATGATGAGGAAGTGCTGCGCGCGCGCAAAATCTATAACGACTTGATGGCCAAACATAAAAAGGTCACCGATGAGGAGCATAAAAAGGTCGTCGCCTGCGGCGGGTTGCATATCATCGGCACTGAGCGGCATGAGAGCCGGCGTATCGACAATCAGCTACGCGGCCGCGCCGGCCGGCAGGGCGACCCGGGCTCTTCCCGCTTTTATATCGCGCTGGAAGACGACATCATGCGCCTGTTCGGCTCGGAGAAGATCATGCCCATGGTGGATAAGCTGGGCGTGGAGGAGGATCAGCCCATCGAATATGGGCTGCTGAGCAAGCAGATCGAATCAGCCCAGAAACGGGTGGAGGCCAATAACTTTGATACCCGTAAGCACGTGCTGCAATATGACGATGTGATGAACCAGCAGCGCGAGGTGATCTATGGCCAGCGGCGCAAGGTGCTGATGGGTGAGAATATCAAAGATTCCATGCTGGAGATGCTGGATCAGCTGATCTCGGATGTGGTGGATGTTTACTGCACCGACGCGGAGTGGGAGCTGGAGCCCATGCGCGCACACTTTGAACGGGTGTTCCTGCCCCGAGGGGCCAACCTGGAGCTGCCCGAGGACGCGCAGGACCGCATGGCCAAAGAAGAACTGGTGGAGAAGATACAAAAACTGTCCCGGCATTACTATGAGCTGAAAGAGGCGGATATCACCGAGCATGGCGTGGACATGCGCGAGCTCGAGCGCGTGGTGCTGCTGCGCGTGGTGGATCAAAAGTGGATGGATCACATCGACGCGATGGATCAGCTGCGCCAGGGCATCGGCCTGCGCGCCATCGGCCAGCGCGACCCGGTGGTGGAGTACAAGTTCGAGGGTTACGATATGTTCGAGCAGATGATCGCCTCCATACGGGAGGATGCGATCTCCATGCTCTTTAGGGTCAACGTGGAGCGGGTGCCCCAGCGCGAGCAGGTGGCAAAGCCCACGGTGGCCTCCCACGGGGATGATGAACCCGCGGCCAAGCAGCCCGCCAAGACTGACAAAAAAGTGGGCCGCAACGATCCGTGCCCCTGCGGCAGCGGTAAAAAATACAAGCATTGCCACGGCCGTAACCTTTAAAAGCGCCGGGTACTTTGCATTTGGGAGTTGAGAAAATATGATTCTGGAATTGGATAATGACCGGCAGGAGCTAGCCAAGATCAGGCAGATGATTAAAGAGGCAGGTGACTCACTTTGACCTGGCCCAGATAGAGGCGCAGCTGGAGAAACTGGAAGGGCAGATGACCGCGGACGGCTTTTGGGACGACGTGGAGCATGCCAATAAGGTCTCTCAGCAGGTCAAAGGCTTAAAGGATGATGTGGCCGCCTACAGGTCCCTGGTGGCGGCGGCGGACGATATCGAAACCATGATCGAGCTTTCGGATGAGGAGCAGGATGCCTCCATGCTGGAGGAGATCACCTCTGAGATGCAGACCCTGCGCGAGCGGGTGGAAAAGATGCAGCTGCAGGCGCTGCTCTCCGGCAGCTATGACGCCAATGACGCGATTTTGTCTCTTCACGCGGGTGCGGGCGGGACGGAAGCGCAGGACTGGTGCAGCATGCTGTTTCGTATGTACACCCGCTATTGCGAGCGCAAGGGTTACACGGTCAAGGTGTTGGATATGCTGGACGGGGATGAGGCCGGCATCAAGAGCGTGACGATGGAGATACAGGGCCGTTACGCTTACGGCTATCTAAAGGCGGAAAAGGGGGTGCACCGTCTGGTGCGCATCTCGCCTTTTGATTCTTCTGCCCGGCGGCATACCTCCTTCGCCTCGTTGGATGTTTCTCCGGTGATCGAGGCTAATGAGGGGGATATCGAGATCAACCCCGAGGATCTGAAGGTGGATACCTATCGCTCGTCCGGCGCGGGCGGCCAGCACGTCAATAAGACCGAGTCGGCCATCCGCATCACCCATATCCCCACGGGTATCGTGGTGGCTTGCCAGAACGAGCGCAGCCAGATCCAGAACCGGGAGACGGCCATGCGCATGCTGCGCTCCAAACTGATGGAGCTGCGCGAGCGCGAGCGGATGGAGCAGATGGCCGAGATCAAGGGCGAGATGAAGAAGATCGAATGGGGCAGCCAGATCCGCTCTTACGTCTTCCAGCCCTATACCATGGTGAAAGATCACCGCACGGGCGCCGAGGTGGGCAATGTGGACGCGGTGATGGATGGGGAGCTGGATATATTTATCCAAAGTTACCTCAAGATGCTGTAATGCGGCAAGGATTGACGGGGGAACCGTAAAAAAGTATAATGTAGCAAGTGTTTGCTATATGCCTATCGCTCTTTTGGGCGGGCTATTTTGCGGCGGGGCTTTTTTCCGCCGCCTCGAAAGAGGATGCCTCATGACGGTTGAAAATGCTGAAGAACGGCGCAGGCTGTTGCAGGAAAGGCGGCAGTTCGCGCTGGAATATAGCAAAGAGCGCAAACGGCCATATGATAAGGTCAAGCGGGTATGCGATATTATCGGGTCTTTTGTGTTGCTGATTTTCTTTGTTATCGTTCTGCCCATCTTCGCGCTGTGCATTAAACTGGATTCGCGCGGCCCGGTCTTTTTCGTGCAGGAACGGGTGGGCAAGGATATGCGCCTGTTCCGCATGTACAAGTTCCGCACCATGGTGTATGACGCCGAGCAGCGTGCGGCGGAAGTAAAGCAGAGCAAGGATTGCAAAAACGAATTTATCCAGCATGAGAACGACCCGCGGGTCACCCGGGTAGGCGCGGTGCTGCGCCGGTTCAGCCTGGATGAGTTGCCGCAGCTGTTCAATATCATTAAAGGCGAGATGAGCCTGGTGGGGCCGCGCCCGTTCATCATCGAAGAAACGCTGATGTGCAGGCCGGAGCACCTGCGCCGCCATACCGTGCGCCCCGGGATGAGCGGCTATGCACAGGTAAACGGACGCAATGATTTGACCCTGGAAGAAAGAATGGAAAAGGACCTTTATTATGTGGACCATATGGGCTTTTGGATGGATGTGGGCATCATGATAAAGACTTTCTTTGCGATCTTCTCCAAAAAAGGAGCCTATTAGGCCCGCGTAAAAGAGGCGCATTTGATCATGCACAAGTTAAAAACTATCTTGGCGGGGCTGCTTTGCGCCCTGCTGATCACAGCTGGCTGCCAGACCGTGCAGCCGGAACCTTCGGCTTCTCCTACTCCGGAGGCGACTCCGGAAATCGTGCTGGAGCCTAAAGTGACCCAGACGCCGGAGCCGACGGCGGAACCGCTCAACCTTTCTACCACGACGGGGTTGCCGACCACGCTTGATTACCGCCCGGTGGAGGTAATGGTGGAGAATTCGCCGGAAGCGCGTCCGCAGTCCGGCTTTAATCAGGCGGATGTGATCTACGAAGCCTATGTAGAGGGGCAGATCACCCGGTTCATGCTGGTGTATGCGACCCAGCTTCCGCCCGAAAAGGTGGGGCCGGTGCGCAGCGCGCGCATCTACTACCTGGACTTGGCCCAGGAATGGGACGGTATCTACACCCATTTCGGCGGAGCTAACGACCCCAATGCCTCCAACGTCTATAAGAAGTTTAAGCAGATCACCCTGCGCGGGCATTTAGATGGCATGACGGAGAAAAATTATTTCTGGCGGGATTCCTCGCGAAAGAGCCCACATAACGCCTATGTCAATATCAGCGAGGTGACGAACCTGTACGGAAATGGCGTAAAGATGCCGCAGACGCCGCGGCAGTTTGCCAATTTCCGCGGGGGGAGCGATGCGCCTTTGGCGGGCGAGAGCGTACAGACCTTGACGCTGCCCTACAGCTCGTTTAACAAGGTCATCTACACTTATAATGCGGATACCGGGCTTTACAGCCGCGCAATCGGCAATAAGCCCTTTACCGATAAGGAAACCGGCAAGCAGTGCACTGCGGCCAATATCATCGTGCAGTATGCCAAGCATGGCAGCTATAACGATAAGGCCGGGCACATCAGCATCGGCCTTGTGGGTTCGGGCAATGCGGAATATTATTGCGATGGCGTAATGCGCAAGGGTACCTGGGAAAAGACCAGCGAAACGGCCCAGACGGTGTTTAAGGACGAAGATGGCAAGGTCATCACCCTGGCGCCGGGCAATACCTATGTGCAGATCGTGCCCACCAATTTTAAGGTGACCCGCGGCTAACGCGGAGAACATAAAAAAGCCCCAAGGGGCTTTTTTTGTAAACGGGGAGGAAGGGCCGGATGTGGATAGACGCCACTGTGCCGATGGAAAACGGCATGCCGGTTTGGCCGGGCGATGAGCCGTTTTGTATGGCGATTGAACAAACCGCGCAGGTAGCCGGTGCGGTATCCACTCAAAGCCGTTTTGGGCAGGGCACGCATTGCGGTACGCATATCGACGCGCCCTTTCACTACGATCCTGCCGGCGCGCGGGTAGATGCGTTTGACGCGCAGGTGCTGGTGGGCCCGGCTTACGTTCTGGATCTCACCGGTCAGCTTACAGGCCATATACGCACGCAGGATGTGCAGGGCCGGTTCCCGGAAGGCTGCAAACGGTTGCTGATCAAAACGGATAATTCTAAATGGCTGGGGTCTGGTGGCTTTCGCAGCGACTTTATCGCGCTGGAGCCCGAAGCGGCCGCCTACCTTGCGCGTCAAGGCATCCAGCTTTTGGGGATAGACGCTTTTTCCATCGGGCCGATGGGGCGGATAGGGGATCAGACCCACCGCGCATTTTTAAAAGGCCGCCTGGCTGTGGCGCTGGAAACCGTGCCGCTGCGGGAGGTGCGTTCTGGGGCGATACAACTGATCTGTGCGCCACTAAAGCTGGCGGGGGCTGAGGCCGCGCCTGCGCGCGTGTGGATCTGGCAGGAGGAGGGATAAGCTTGGAGACCTTGAAGAAGATAGGACCGGCCCTGTTGGGCTGCGTGTTTGCGCTCTCCTGGTTGTTGATCGTACTGCTTACTTCCGTGGAGTGGACGGCCTTTGACCGGAACTTTTATGCGGATCAATATCAAAAGGGCGGGCAGGCCGCGTCCATCGGCATCAGCGAAGAGGCGCTGATGGAGGTGACCGACGGGTTGCTGGAATACCTGCGTGGGGAGCGGGAGGCGCTGGACATGCAGGCGGAGATCATGGGCGAGGTGCGCCCGGTCTTTAACGAGCGGGAGCGCGCCCATATGGTCGATGTGCAGGTGCTCTTTGTCAATGGCTTCCGCTTAAGAGGGATCGCCCTGGCGGTGGCGGCAGGTAGCCTGGCGGCGCTCATTGCGTTGCGGCGGAAAAAGGCGATACCCATTCTGGGCCGGTGCTGCTTTTGGGCTACCGTGGCGCTGGGGGCGCTGCTGGCCGCTTTGGGAATTGCGCTGGCCATCGACTTTAACGGTGTGTTTACCCAGTTCCATCTGTTGTTTTTCAATAATGATCTGTGGATACTGGACCCGCGCACGGATATTCTGATTCAAATGGTGCCCCAAGCCTTTTTTGTGGCGACGGCTACCCGCATTGTGATCACGCTGGCCATCGGTCTTGTGGTGACTGCGGCGCTGGGCTTTTGGGCCATGCGCGCTAAAGTATTTCGTAAAGAGGTTAAATAAAGTATGAGTTATATGGAGCGGGCGCGCAGAAAGCTGCCGGCCATTATGCAAAAAGAAAACGTGAACATCTTAGCGCTGGAGTCCTCCTGTGATGAGACGGCGGCAGCTGTCATTCAAAATGGGCGCACGATCCTGAGCAATGTGATCGACAGCCAGATCGCGCTGCACCAGCCCTATGGCGGCGTGGTGCCGGAGATCGCCTCCCGCCAGCACGTGCTCGCCATGGAGCGGGTGATCGCGGCGGCGCTGCAGGAAGCGGGGTTGGATTTTGATGGGCTGGACGCGGTTTCGGTTGCCTATGGGCCGGGACTGGTGGGGGCCTTGCTGGTATCCGTTTCGGCGGCAAAGGCCATCGCCTTTGCGCACGACCTGCCGCTGATCGGCGTGCACCACATCGAAGGGCATATCAGCGCCAACTATCTGGCCCATCCCGATCTGAGCGCGCCCTTTGTCTGCCTGGTGGCCTCGGGCGGACACAGTCACTTGGTGAAGGTAACTAAGGGCGGTATCCTTACGCTGGGCGCCACGCGGGACGACGCCGTGGGCGAGGCTTTTGATAAGGTCGCCCGGGCGTTGGGATTAGGTTATCCCGGTGGGCCGCTGATCGATAAGATCGCCAAAGAAGGCAATCCGGATGCCTTTCACTTTCCCCGGGTTATGATGGAAGAGGATAACGACGACTTCAGCTTTAGCGGGCTGAAAACAGCGGTCATCAATTTTTTGCATAACCTGAGCCAAAAAGGCGAGCAGCCGGATGTGGCCGACCTGGCGGCCTCCTTCCAAAAGGCTGCGGTAGAGGTGCTGGTCGCCAAGACCATCCGCGCGGCAAAACGCGAGGGGATCGGGATCGTGGCGCTGGCAGGCGGCGTGGCCAGTAACTCCCTTTTGCGCGAAACGCTGCAACATGCGGCGCTGGCAAATGGACTGCGCGCGGTTTATCCGCCGCCGGTGCTGTGCACCGATAACGCGGCCATGGGGGGCTGCGCTGCATACCCGCACCTGATGCGGGGGGAACTAATGGATATGACGCTCAACGCCGTACCGGATCTGCAATTAGCCGAACGGCTCGGCAATGACTAACGCGCACACAAGGCAGTGTGCCATGAGGCAGACACTGTGCAGATGGCTATAGGGGCTGATAAAAGGGCGGGTTTGATTCGCAACAAGGGCTACATCGGCTTAATTGTTAGATTTGCGCTAAATGACAAAGTCTGGGGTTGAAAAACTTAAGTTGGCGTAATAAACGATTTGCCTTCTTTAACTACTAACAATTATAGATAAAAAGCCGGAGCATTTTGCTCAGGCTTTTTTCAATACGGTTGTTTGGAGAGGGACATCTACGTACTTACCAGTAACAATAACTAAGCGATCCCATTTCCAACTGTTGTTTCTAATGCGGCGGCCGATCGAACAACCCTTTTAAATATAGTGCTGCTTAGAGAACATTCCACAGAGCCCAATCCTTAACCCTTTTTTACTACTTTATTGTGCAATCAGTAGCCATTTTTTAGGAAGCCACACGATGCGCGCAGGGCCAAGCAATGGCCGCCGGAACAAAGCCCCAATTATGCGAATAGGGACACGTGTAATGAAAAAGATTTTAAAAAGTAGCAAAACATAACCATAATCATGTATAATAGAACGAGCGCATAAAAGCACACTTTATTTGGTATACGCAAAAAATAGTATGCCATCGTGTCAAACCCTGGGTTAAATGTGAATAGGGTAGAAAGAGCCTATTTGCATTGGAGGGGGATTGGCATGGGAAAGCGGTTAACAAAAAAAGCCTTTATCGCGCTGGGCCTCAGCGTTTTTCTACTGGCGGTAACGGCGGTATCCATCGCCTTATCCGATAGCGCACGCAGCGCTATCGGCTTAAATTTGGGCAAGACCATCGTACTGGATGCGGGTCATGGCGGTTTTGACGGTGGAGCCGTGGGGATCGACGGTGTGGTGGAAGCGCAGCTCAATCTCCAGATCGCCCTGAAGGTGCAGGCTAAATTTGAAAGCGCGGGCTGGAAAGTCGTACAGACCCGGACGGCGGACGAAGGCCTGGGCGGGGACGGCAAGGGAACCGATAAGCAAAAGGATATGCGCGCCCGAGCGCAGATCATTAAGGATACGAAGCCGGACATCATGGTTTCCATCCATATGAATAAGTACACCTCGGCCTCGGTACGCGGGCCGCAGGTGTTTTACCAAAGCGGCGCTGCAGAGGGCGGCGCTGCGCTGGCCCAGTGCATACAGGACCGGTTGAACGCTTTGATCCCGGACGGGTGGAAAAAGCGCGAAGTCAAATCGGGTGATTTTTACGTGTTAAAGGCGGGCGAGCAACCTTCGGTCATTGTTGAATGCGGCTTTATATCCAACCCGGATGAAAAGGCCATGCTTCAAGATGAACAGTACCAGGATCGGGTCGCCGAGGCGATTTTTAAGGGCGTGCTGGACTCCTTTACAGTGGAAACGGCAAAGGAGATCGGCCGGTAGATCAAACGGAAAGAAGGACCAATAGATTGTACGAGGGAATGGAGGCGCTTTGGCGCGCTGACGGAAAAGAGGGGCTGGCTGAAAGCGAAGTGCGCCAAATGAATGCGCTGGTGTTGGCCTATGTGGGCGATACGGTATATGACTTGATGGTACGCACTTACCTGGCAGAGCATTATGCCGGCTCTGCCCATAAACTGCATCAAATGGCCATTGGCTATGTCAGTGCCCATGCGCAGAGCGATACGCTGCACCGGCTGTTGCCGGAGCTTTCTGAAGAAGAAGCGGCGGTCTACCGCCGGGGGCGCAATACCAAAAGCCCTACCGTGCCTAAAAATGCCGATGTGACGGAGTACCGTGCGGCGACAGGATTGGAGGCGCTGATCGGCTTTTTATATCTTGCGGGGCGGTTTGAGCGGCTTTCGCAGATTGGACAGATGATTTTACAGCCTGGGCAGGAGGACAAGCCTGCAGCGAAGGAGGAATAAGGGATGGCACAGGTCAAACTACATGTGGAGCTGCTGCGCTATACAAAGGATGCGGACGAGATCGTGGCTATGGGGGGGAAGATGTGCTATTCCGCCTCGGATATCGATACCATCGCCCAAGGGGTAGCCACCAAAGACCAGAGCAGGTATATCGAGCGGCTGATGGGGATGGGGCATACCTCGGTGATCGAGCACGCCAGCTTTACTTTCGGCATAGAGGGGGTATCCCGGGCGCTGCTGGCGCAGATCACCCGGCACCGTATCGCCAGCTTTTCCGTCCAGTCCCAGCGGTATGTGGGGCAGCGGCGGGATGAGGGAACCTTTAACTATATCATGCCCCCGCGGATCGCGGCTTTGGGGCCGGAGGCACAGCAGCGGTTTAACGACCAGATGGCTCAGATCCAGAGCTGGTACAACGAATGGGTGGACGCCCTGGGCAATGCGGGCGAACAGAGCAACGAGGACGCGCGCTTTGTGATGCCCAACGCGGCGGAAACCAAGATCATGATGACCATGAATGCGCGGGAGCTGATGCACTTTTTCTCCCTGCGCTGTTGCAATCGCGCGCAGTGGGAGATCCGAGAGCTGGCGTGGCAGATGCTGGAAAAGTGTATGGAGGTTGCACCGCGGTTATTTGCAAACGCCGGGCCGGGGTGTGTGCGCGGCGCCTGCCCGGAGGGTAAAAAGTCTTGCGGACAAGCGGGGCAGGTTTGCCTTCGTCAGGCGGCGCTTCGAGATAAAAACAACGCGTAAAGCGATTGAGAAAGTGGGATTAGCAGATGGCTGATTATAAGAACAGGGCGGGCGGCCGCCGGGAATATGGGGCTGCGCCTGGCAGGCGTACAGAGCGGCGCGGGGCGCCGGCCGGCTTTAGGGAGGAGCGCAGGGGCGCCCGGCGCGGTCCGGCAGTCCAAGGAGATGCCCGAAGGCCCCAGACACCACAACATAGGCCTGCACCGGCGCGGCAGACGGAGGCGGAAGTGGAAGAGCGCAGCTTGCCGGAGAATCTGCTGATGGGCCGCAATCCGGTGCGCGAGGCGATTCGTGCGGGCCGCTCCATTGATAAGCTGTTGGTTGCCGATGGGGAGATGGAGGGTTCCGCTCGGGAGCTGCTGCGCATGGCCAAGGAGGTGGGCATCGTCATCCAGCAGGTGGGGCGTGCCCATCTGGATGAACTCTGTATGGGCGGCCGCCATCAGGGCTTTGCAGCCTTTGTAGCGGTGCGGGACTATGTTACTTTGGCCGAGATGTTAGCCGCAGCCCGAGAAAAGGGGGAAGACCCCTTTATCGTAGTGCTGGACGGCGTTGAGGATCCCCATAATTTGGGCTCGATCATGCGCACGGCGGAATGCTGCGGCGCCCATGGCATCGTCATCCCGAAGCGCCGTGCGGTGGGTATGACCCCTATCGTGGCCAAAGCCTCCGCGGGGGCGGTGGAGTATCTGCCGGTGGCCCGTGTGACCAACCTGAATACAGCGCTTGAAGAGCTGAAATCCGCCGGGGTGTGGATCACCGGGGCGGATATGTCGGGCCAGCCTTATTATCAGTGCGATTTCAAAGGCCCCATCGCCCTGGTGGTGGGGGGAGAAGGGCAGGGCATCTCTCAGCTGCTGAAAAAGAACTGCGACTTTGTCGCTTCGATACCGATGAAAGGGAAGATCGAATCCCTCAATGCGTCGGTAGCTGCGGCCGTGCTGATGTGCGAGGCGGCCAGGCAAAGGAGTTTATAATGGCGGGGCGCGGACAGACAATAGAAGAGCTGCTGTTCGTGGATGGATATAATATCCTGGGCGCCTGGCCTGAAACGCCCAGGCTGCAGGGCGTTGGGCTGGATGCCGCTCGGGAGGTATTGATCGAGCGGATCGCGGATCATTGTGGATACCTGGGGCACCCGGTGATCCTGGTGTTTGACGCCCACTTAACGCGGGACCCCGAGCACAGCGAACAATTTGGGGAGCTGGAGGTGGTGTTTACCGCCCCCGGCTGTACGGCGGACCAGTATATCGAACGGCGGGTCGCCCTGCTGCGAGGGAAGGCGAAGGTGCGCGTGGCCTCCAGCGACGCGCTGGTACAGGGCACGATCATGACCTATGGCGGACTGCGGGTGTCCGCACGGGAGTTTTTAGAGGAAATGGAGCACTGCCGGAAGGATAACCTAAAGCGCCAGCACAGCGCGCAGCCAATCAAGGCCCACCTGCTGGACGAGCGGCTTGACCCTGAGCTGCGTTGCCGGCTGGAGCGCCTGCGCCGCCAGGGCCGCGGTTGACGAGGCGGGGATAAAGGCGCTATAATGCTGAATTAGAGCAATATCGCAAGGGAAGGGGCATACATATCCTGAGCCGGTATAACGACATGAAAAGTATATATGAGCAGACGCCGGATGAGCAGTTGGTGCATTATGCCCGCTTGGGCGATAATGATGCGCTGGAATACCTGTTGGAAAAATACAAGAATCTGGTGCGCTCCAAGGTCCGCTCCTACTTTTTGATCGGTGCTGACCGGGACGATATCATGCAAGAGGGCATGATCGGCCTATATAAGGCGATACGGGACTTTAAGCCGGACAAGCAGTCGGGGTTCCGCGCCTTTGCGGAGCTGTGCGTGACCCGGCAGATCATTACCGCTATCAAAACCGCGACCCGGCAAAAGCATATACCCCTGAATTCCTATGTTTCTCTCAACAAACCCATCTATGATGAAGAATCCGACCGGACGCTGATGGATGTCATCTCCGGGGCCAAAGTGACCAATCCGGAGGACATGATCATCAACCAGGAGGATTTTAACCACATCGAAGAGAAGATCGGGGAGCTGCTCAGCGATTTTGAATGGGAGGTGCTTACCGCCTATCTTCAGGGGCGTTCTTATCAGGAGATCGCCGAGAAACTGGACCGGCGGGTCAAGAGCATCGACAATGCGCTGCAGCGGGTGAAAAAGAAGCTGGAGAAATACCTGGAGGAAGAGTAACTTTGTCGCTATTTTCTGCGGGGTTCAAGCGTAAATCGATATTGACAAACAGGGGCTATTTTAGTACAATTAATCTCAGCTTCAGGTTTGTCCATGCGGGTGTAACTCAATGGTAGAGTTCCAGCTTCCCAAGCTGGCTACGTGGGTTCGATTCCCATCACCCGCTCCATTTTTTACCCTGTTGATCTTGCAAATATAATTTGCTGTAAAAAAGATGAATAATTGGGGCTTATAAACATTAAGGAGGAAAAGATCAAATGGCTAAGGCTAAATTTGAGCGGAACAAACCGCACGTAAACATTGGCACGATCGGCCACGTAGACCACGGCAAGACCACGCTGACGGCGGCGATCACA